>JBNLBG010000013.1:0-59120 GCA_050303195.1 Allomuricauda sp.
ATGGAAGCCCCAGCTTCACTCACCACAAAAACCTCAATAGGATTTTTAAAAGAAATACGTTTTACCAATTGCTCTGTCTCGCGAGAGGCTGTTCCGTTACCAATGGCAATGGCCTCAATTTTATAGGCATCTACCAAGGAGCTTATTTTTTTGATGGCACCAGAAATATCACGTTGTGGTGGATGGGGGTAAATAGTTTCGTTGTGCTTTAAATCACCTTGTTCATCCAAGCAGACCACTTTGCAACCTGTCCGAAACCCTGGGTCAATGGCCAAAATACGTTTTTCGCCAAGTGGGGCACCAAGGAGCAATTGCTTTAGGTTTTTGGAGAACACCTGAATGGCAGCCGCATCCGCTTTCTCTTTTGCACTTTTTAGAAGCTCATTGGAGAGCGAGGGAAATAAAAGTCGTTTGTAAGCATCGGCAATCGCCACTTCAATCTGTTCTGAACAGGCGTTGTTGGATTTGATGATACGTTTTTCCATGTTTTGGAGGGTCCTTTCATCATCAATTTCGATTTTAACGCGGATGAAACCTTCTTTTTCGGCTCGCATAATAGCCAAAAACCGATGCGATGGGCAACGGTTCAACGGTTCACTCCATTCAAAATAATCCCGGAATTTTTGGGCTTTTTCATCATCCTTTTTGGTCTTGATGACCTTGGAAGTGATGAGGGCATGTCGTTCCAATTGATTACGAAGCTGATTTCGGATATCGGTCCGTTCATTGATCCATTCCGCAATGATATGACGAGCCCCTTCGAGCGCATCATCTTCATTAACGACCTCTTTGCTGAGGTATTTTGAAGCGATGAACTCAATTTCATCACTTCGCTGCGCCATAATGATCTTGGCTAAAGGTTCCAGACCATTTTTTCGGGCCGTTTCTGCCTTGGTCTTTTTGCTTTTCTTGAAGGGGAGGTACAGGTCTTCCAAACTGGTGAGGTCGGTACAGTTTTGAAACTTTGTCTGCAACTCGGGAGTGAGTGCATCTTGTTCTCCAACGGCTTTTATGATGGCCGATTTTCTTTTTTCCAGCGCTTCAAATTGGGCTTTGTATTCAACAATGGAAGCTATTTGAACCTCATCCAGATTACCCGTTCGTTCCTTTCTATATCGAGAAATAAAGGGAACGGTACAATCTTCGTTCAAGAGCGCTACAGTATTTTCAACACTCTTTTCAGAAAGTTGGGTATGGTTTACAATGTAGGGGACAAGTTGCATTTCTTCTAAAATATTAAGCAGGCTAGAACTTTTTCATAAGTGCCGGAAGCCCATGAAAAATAGCTTTTTGAGCTGTATGGGAATTTAACTGATGGCCTCCCCATTTCCAACCCCATCTTCATCCGGGTTGAGAAATACGATTTTACCTTCTTTGTTTTCCGTCATCAAAATCATGCCTTCGCTTTCCACACCACGGAGTTTTCTGGGGGCCAAATTGACCAAAACGGTCACTTTTTTACCCACAATATCTTCGGGTTTGAAACTCTTGGCAATTCCAGAAACAATAGTTCGGGTATCCAGACCTGTATCCACTTTCAAAACCAAAAGTTTATCGGCCTTGGGCATTTTCTCAGCTTCGATAATGGTACCCACACGCATATCAAGTTTGCTGAAATCATCATAAGTGATGGTGTCTTTTTGTGGAGTTACCTCTTTTTCCATTTGAGCGTTTGTTTTTTTGGTGGCTTCCAGTTTGTCCAATTGCTGTTGAATCTCTGCATCTTCAATTTTGCGGAACAGCAATTCACTTTGGTTGATTTGATGGCCAGAGGGGAGCAATGTTTCCTTTGATTTTAAACTATTCCAATCGGTCTCGACTGCGCTCGACCTGACATTTAGAATGCCCTTTAATTTTTCTGAAGTGAACGGTAAAAAAGGCTCACTGAGAATGGCCAATCCTGTCGCAATCTGAAGTGCCACATACATAATGGTCTTTACCCGTTCTTCATCTGTTTTGATGAGTTTCCAAGGTTCGGCATCTGCCAAATATTTATTCCCCAAGCGCGCCAAGTTCATCAACTCCTGACTACCCTCTCGGAAACGGTAGCGTTCCAAGGAATTGGATAGGATTTCAGGATAGCTTTTTAATGCTTCCAGGGTTTCTTTATCAATCGCTTCAAATGTGTTGGGAGTTGGAACAACTCCATCATAGTATTTATGGGTCAAGACGGCCACTCGGTTCACAAAGTTGCCAAAAATGGCCACCAGTTCGTTATTATTTCGTGCTTGAAAATCTTTCCAGGTAAAATCGTTGTCCTTGGTCTCAGGGGCATTTGCCGTCAATGCATAGCGGAGCACATCTTGCATATCCGGGAATTCTTCCAAATATTCATGCAACCATACTGCCCAATTTTTGGAAGTGGAAAGTTTGTTGCCTTCCAGATTCAAAAACTCATTGGCGGGAACGTTTTCGGGTAAAATAAAATCACCATGGGCTTTGAGCATACTTGGGAAAATGATGCAGTGGAAAACAATGTTGTCCTTCCCAATAAAATGAACCAATTTGGTGTCCTTATCCATCCAATAGGGTTTCCAATTCTTTCCTTCGCGCTCTGCCCATTCTTTGGTGGATGAAATATAACCAATAGGGGCATCGAACCACACATAAAGCACTTTGCCCTCACCGCCTTCCACAGGGACGGGGATTCCCCAATCCAAATCGCGGGTAACGGCACGGGGCTTAAGGCCTTCATCTATCCAAGATTTACATTGCCCATACACATTGGGTTTCCAATCTGCTTTATGGCCTTCCAGAATCCATTTCCGCAAAAACCCTTCATAGCGATCCAATGGCAAAAACCAATGTTTGGTCTTTTTTAGGACGGGAACGCCACCTGTTATGGTGGATTTAGGGTTGATGAGGTCTGTGGCGTTCAAGGACGAGCCACAATTTTCACATTGGTCGCCATACGCTTCCTCATGACCACACCTGGGACAGGTGCCTACCACGAATCTATCGGCCAGGAATTGTTGTGCTTCTTCATCATAGAGTTGCTCGGTCTCCTCCTCAATAAAATCCCCTTGATCGTAGAGCTTTTTAAAAAAATCAGAAGCCGTTTCATGGTGTACCTCAGCCGAGGTTCTGGAATAATTGTCAAAAGAGATTCCAAAGTCGGCAAAGGACTTTTTTATGATGTTGTGGTACTTATCAATGATTTCCTTGGGGGTAACGCCTTCTTTTTTGGCCTTCATGGGAATGGCCACACCGTGTTCGTCGCTACCGCAGATAAAGGCAACATCGTGACCTCTTAAGCGAAGATATCTGGAATAGATGTCTGCGGGAACATAAACGCCTGCCAAATGGCCAATATGGATGGGTCCATTGGTATAGGGCAGAGCCGAAGTAATGGTATATCTTGAAGGGGTTGTTGTCTGAGACATGTACAAATTGAATTAAGCCTCAAAAATACTCATTTTAAGAGAAGCCAAAAACGAGATATACGCTAAAAAAGGAAACCTCCAAATTGTGCCTCCCTAAATTGGGGTGGGGTGAAGCACTATTGGAGGTTTCCCGAAATGGATGATATAGATCTTCCGCTTGTTTACATGATCATTACGGATTTGCTCATTCGTTGGTCCGCTACCGATATGCGATAGATGTACTTTCCAGTGGACAGACTGTCCCGGACACGTTCCCTAATGTTGATTTCGGTAGGACCTTCCAGCATCATTTCATTAAAAACAGTGCCTACTTTTTGTCCTAGGATATTGAAAAGTTCAATATCTACATGGGCGGCAAAAGGCATATCCAAATGGATATGGGGCATCCGCGGTGATGTAGGTGGATAATAGGGTGCATGTACAATGTTGTTCACCAATTCTGGATCTGGTGGGGTCATGCCATCATCACTTGGTGGTGTATCTGGGAAGGTTGGTGGGTCATTGTCCATGGCAATATCATCAAATTCTTCACCGCTACAATTAAAGCCAAGGTCAATAGCTCTATATTGATACCCCAAGAGATGTTGTTCAACGTCTGTTCTGGGGATACACAACCATTCGGCCAATACGGTTCCATAGAGATCTCTAAAGTCCATGGTATATTCCAAATTACCACGACTGTTGGGGCTATCCAAAGAAGGGTGGTCTCCCACAAAGGCACTGCCATTGAGACCCGATCCAAAGAAAAGAGTTGGTGCTGCCTTTCCATGGTCGGTTCCATTTGAACCATTCTCGAAGATTCGTCGTCCAAACTCAGAAAAAGTCATACTCAACACTTTGTCGTCTTGCTCGGTACAGGCCAAATCCTCATAAAAATTTTGGATGGCAATGGAAAGGTTGGACATTAATCTTTCGTGTACAATGGGTTGATTGCCGTGCGTGTCAAATCCACCCATGGAAATCATGTAGACTTTGGTTCCAAGATTTCCCTTTATCAATTTGGCCAAAAGCTCCAATTGACGGGCAAAACCGTTGTCCTGATATTCAACACATTGTAAGGCATCCCCGCGTTCATAAGCTTCATGGATTTTTCCGGCATACTCGTACGTGGTATTGGCCACACCGCGTAAGAATCGCAATTGATCACCGTACATACAGTCGTCAAATGGCGCGGTTTCAATATCATAGAATAATCCCGTTTCTGCAATTTGTTGTAATTGATCCACATTGTTGGTCACAAAGGCATAGTTGGTTTCATTTCCTTGGAAAACCAAATTGGCCAAATTTCCAATTTGGATGGCAGCCGGAGCTTCTGGTGGATAGATCAAATAATCAGGATAAATATTTTCAAAGTGCCTACCCATCCAACCGGTAGGCTCACCACTGAATCCTGTGGTGTTCAAGTCGGTATTCGCGAAAATATCGGACCCGGTAAAATGGGACAGACTTTGGTTTTCGTATCCTACACCGTGAACAGCCTTAAATTGGCCTTCGCCCCAGAGAGGTTCCAAAGCGTTCATGTAGGTAGGCACACCAAACTCATCGGTAAGTTTTAGGACTTTACTTTCAGGGATGTAGATATTGGGTCTTGCATTGGCATACGTATCATATTGTTGTATTGGGATGACCGTGCTCAATCCGTCATTTCCCCCTGACAGTCGAATAAGAATCAATATATTGTCAGTTTCGGCCGCTGCAATTGCAGCGGTTAGGGGTGAGGGAGCGGAAGCGGAAATAAAATTACTTCCCAAAAACATGGATCCAGAACCTGCAATGCCCAATGCTTGGATAAAGGATCGTCTGCTCCAGTTTTTGTGTTCCAAATCATGGCCTTCGTGTTCTAGACCTTTGTGGGGTGATGTATGGTGGGTGTGATGATTGTCGCACATAATTGTAGGGTTATTTAAGTTGAAATTCGGGTTCTCTGGACAAATGACGTAACAGTAAGAAAACTTGGGATGGTCCTGTTTCCCATCCAAGTAAAGTCCATGAGGCATTAGTTCCGCCTTCATAATACTGTTCTTGTACATCGCTTCTAAAGGCAGTGTAAGCTCGGTCGTAATCTGCATCCGTCAATAAGCCTTTTGGGGTAAAAAAGTCAATGATTGGCCTTGCTACCTCATCTGGATTATTACTTGTCTGTCCAGCACTGCCGGATAATACCAGTCCTAAATCCCTAAATTGTTCCGCATTGTTTTGATAGAATCGTTCCAAGTACATTTCAACGGTTAGCCATCGTCCAATAATAAAATTGGTATTGATCCACTGGCGATCTCGCTGCCAACCGGCAACATCGTAGGGGTCAAATAATTCTTGGCCAATTAAGGCGGCCGAATCTATCATATTGTAGACGGTGGTATCATCATAGGTGAAACCTGTTTCCTTGACCAAGTGCAAATAGAGGTCAAATGGACTTTTTATGATAACACCGATAGCCGTTTCATCAAAAAAGTGTTGACTCTTCAGCAATTGGCGCAATACGGGGGCAATCTCAAAGTTGTTGGCAATAAAGGTTTGGGCCATCCCCGCGATGATATCCTGTGCATTGCCGCCTTCTTCTCCAGATGAATCTGGGTGCACATAATATTCGTATAATTTCTTGCAAATGAAACCAGCTATTTCGTTGGGCCTTTCATTAAAAAGAATGTCTATTACATCGTTATAGCCCCAATTTCCGGTTTGACCAAAGATGGTCTTGTTTTCGGTATTAAAATCCTCAGGATTAAAAGTTACTTGAGTACAGCCTTCTTCACCAGTCTCTGTATATCCGGAAAGTGCCTTGGAGGTCTCAATAATATCTTGTTCAGTGTAGGCATTGCCTTCTCCTAAGGTAAAAAGCTCATAAAGTTCGCGACCGTAGTTCTCATTGGGATTGTTTCCACGGTTTCGAACACCATCCAGATAAAACAGCATGGCACTGGTAAGGCCAATTTCACTCACAAAGGTCTTGAAGTTACCAAGGGCATTGCGTTGCAGGCAATTTATGTAGTAATACAAAAATTGGTTGCAATTGTACACATCCAATTCGGTAACAAAGTGGTTGCTCCAAAAGAAACTCAAGCGATCTCTTACACTATTGTCTAAAAGTGAATTCCCGTAGGCGGTTGAAAATTCTTCCACCTGAGCTCTTCTAATTTGCCCGGCAAGATCATCATCTTCCGGATAATTGGCATTTGTCCAATCGGCCCAAGCTGGGGCTGGAACTACTGGAGCCGCAAGGGCTTGATCTATTAAGTTGTCTACTAAAGTTCCTGCTGTCTGTCCAACAGCAGCGTTGATGGTCTGTACTGAGGCACTAAAACCAAGCCTCCTGTACAAGTGGGCAGCACGTAACTCATCCAAGGGAATTGTATACGGCGCCAACGTTGAGGAATTACAATTAATGAAGTATTCCATAGCAATGTCTGGCGTTAATTTGGTACATAGTTTTGGGGAAACTATATGTTTAGCTAACGTTGGGCGTGGTTCAATTCAGCCAACAAATTACAATCTAAACGCGCTAATCACTGTGAACTACCAATTTTTTCGATGAACTGCACATTTTTTTCAATATTTTTCCAATTCTATGGGAAAGCATAACGAATTTGGGAAGCAAGGCGAACAACTGGCCGTAGCATTTTTGTTGAAACACGGGTATGAAATTTGTGCTCAAAATTATCGCTATCAAAAAGCTGAAATAGATATCATTGCAAGACAGCGGGAAACCCTCGCCATTGTAGAGGTAAAGTCAAGAAAAATGGGGTTTTTGGAGGATGTTTCCACCACTATCAACGCAAAAAAAAGACAGCTTCTGGTCTTGGCCGCCGACCATTATGTCCAAGAAAAAGATTTGGATGTTGAGGTGCGGTTTGATGTGATTACGGTCATCCAGAAAGGAACCAATTTTGAAATTGACCACTTGGAAAACGCTTTTTATTTTTTCTAACCGTTTGTTTGTTTTGTAACAATATGTTATTTTTGTACCAAATCAAACCAAACAAGAATGAAAACAATTTCTGCTGTAGTTGAGCATTACATTAAAAAAAAGCCATTTTTGCAAACAGCTCTTGCACAAGGAATCATCAACCTTACATCCTTGTCCCGACAAATAAAGCCCGAAATTGCTGAAGCATTGGGCAAAGATGTAAAGGATGGGGCCATTGTAATGGCGCTCAAGCGTCTTTCCGACGATTTGGAGTTTAGGGCCACACACAGGATTGTAAAGGTGCTGAAAAATATAGGGGAGATTACCGTGCGGTCCAATTTAACCGATTATACGTTTTTGGCCTCGGATACCATTTTGCAGCAACAGGCTCGATTGTTGGAAGAGGTCAATGAAAATCAAGATGTTTTTTACACATCTTCCCGTGGGGTAAACGAAATCAATATTGTGATCAGCAATATTATGGACAATGTCGTGGAAAAATACTTTAAGCACGAACGCTGCACCCAAAAAGCAGAAGGGTTATCTTCCATAACGGTGAAACTTCCAGCTGAAAATGTATCTGTTCCCGGGATTTATTATTTCATTTTTCAACGATTGGCCTGGGAGGGCATTGTACTTTACGAAGTGATTTCAACCACCAATGAGTTTACCATCTTGGTGAACGAGGAACAAGTGGATGTCGCCTTTAAGACCATCAAGGATCTTAAATTGCTATAGGATTTCTTTCTTTTACAGTGCCTTAAACTAAAATGGCCATAAAACCGTTTAAGAAAAAGACACTTTTGGAAGAATGACCAAAAAAAGAATCTTTTTCGGATTGTTGGCCCTTTTGGTGCTCTATCTATGCTATTTGGCCTACATTTTTGTCCTTTCCCCCAAGACCAATTTACAGTCTATTTACCTTATCCCAAGCGATGCAGTTTTTGTGGTGGAATCTGAACAACCGGTGGAAAGCTGGAAAAAAATCAGTGAAAGTGAAGCATGGCAACACCTTCAAAAGAACAATTACTTTGCAGAATTAACCGAGAATATCCAAAAGGTGGATACGGTCTTCCAAGACAACCACAACCTGTTTGAATTTTTTGATGGACGTTCCCTGTTCATTTCCATCCATATGATTTCTCCGAAGGATTATGGAATTTTTTATGTTTTGGATTTAAAACGAATTGCCAAACTGCAACTGCTCAAAAGTTATCTCAATACCCTGCTCAATGAAGATTATGTGTTGAGCAAACGTAATTACCGCGACCATGAGATTTTGGAAGTTCATGATCGAAAAAGTAAAGAGACCATGCATCTGGCCTTCATCAAAAACCAGCTGGTGGCGTCCTACACCCATACCCTGGTGGAAGCTTCCATTGATCAGTACAAAGAACCTGTCATAGGACGTAACCTTAATTTTATTGAGATCAACCAAAAAGTGGGGCATGAGGATTTGTTTCGCATGTATGTGCAGTACAACTACTTTGATGATTATGTAAAACGATTTACCGACCAACCTTCAGATTGGGTAAAACGGGCCAGTGAAAACTTCCTTTTTTCTGGTTTTTATTTTGATTTGGACAAGCACAGCACCTTGGTGGCCAATGGGTTTACCAATATCAGTTATGTTAATGAAAATTATTTGGAGGCCCTTCAACAATCAGGCACGGCGGAGCGAACCATTCCGAATATTGCACCTAAACGTACGGCACTTTACATCAGTTATGGGTTTGAAAGTTTTGCCGAGTTCTACAAGAATTTTGAGATGATCCAGCAGAACGACCCGAAACAGTTTGAAAGCTATCAAGCCGGAATTGAAAAAGTAGAAAAGTTCCTGAAAATTGATGTCAAGGAAAACTTTGTAAGCTGGATCGGGGATGAAGTGGCCCTTTTGCAGATTCAATCCCATATTTCCAAAGGAAAAAATGATATGGCCCTTGTCTTAAAGGCCAACGATATGGAAAAGGCCAAAACCAACCTGGATTTTGTGCTAAACCAAATTCGTAAAAAGACACCGGTTAAATTTAAGGCGGTCAACTACAAAGAGCATGAGATTAATTTCCTGTCCATAAAAGGATTTTTCAAAATTTTATTGGGTAGTAGATTTGAGGAATTTGACAAACCCTATTTTACCCAAATTGCCGAGTATGTCATTTTTAGTGACAATCCCAATACGTTAAAGAGCATTATTGATGATGTGGTAGCAGGGGAAACGTTGTCCACTTCCGAGGAATTTAGAAAATTCAATGACCGTTTTGAATCGGAGTCTGCCGTATTTGTATACAGCAACATTCCCGTATTCTACAATAATATGTACGTATTGGCCGATGCTCCCACCAAACAAAAAATGAGAAAGAACAAGGATTTTATCATCTGTTTTCCCCAAGTTGGATTTCAACTCACCCCAGAGGATAATTTGTTTGAAACTCGATTGGTGCTCAACTATCAAGAGGTAGAAAACGTAAAGAAAAATGCACAGTTTGAGGAAAAAAATCAAATCCCAAATCCCAAATCCCAAAAATCAAATTCCATAGAAATCACCGATGCTATTTTTGATCTCGGACCCATTTATCCTACTGATTTAAATGCAAAATCCTTCAGTAGAAATTATACCAATGGCACGCTTAGATTTGAAGTGGATTTGAAAGATGGCCTAAAACATGGTCGCTATACCGAATATTATCCTGACGGGACCGAAAAAATCACGGGCCGTTTCCGAAATGATGGACAAGTGGGCACGTGGCGGTACTATGATGCTGATGGCAAAATGGTCTTGAGAAAGCGGTTTTAGTCCTTTTTCAATTCGGCCAAGAGGTTATTCAAATCCAAAGATTTGGTATACATATCCAACGAACCATTCTCCTTTTTGGGCCAATCTTCTTTTGGTTTATCCCAATACAGTTCCACACCATTTTCATCGGGGTCGTTGAGGTACAATGCTTCGGAAACGCCGTGGTCCGCGGCCCCGGTCAAGGGATAATCTTCTTCCATTAATCGGTTAAGAATATCGGCCAAATCCTTTCGTGTCGGATACACAATGGCCGTATGAAAAAGTCCAGCAGCTCGCTGCGGAGCGGGTGGGGCACCTTTACTATACCACGTATTTAATCCAATATGGTGATGGTATCCCCCTGCCGAAATAAAGGCTGCTTGATCGCCGTAGGTTTGGGTGAGTTCAAACCCCAAAATTCCACAATAAAAATCCAAGGCTCTTTGAAGATCAGAAACTTTGAGGTGCACATGGCCAATTTTGGTTTGTGCGGGAACGGAATACTGGGGTAATTTTTCCATAATTCAATAGCTAAGATACAAAGTTAGCTATTGGGAGGATTCCAATTACAATTGCTACCTTCAGGTGCTATAAAAACATATCCCCATGAAGCATTTTTTACAACGCTCCTTTCTTCTCTTGTTCTTTTTTAGTTTGAATCTGTCAGTAGCACAAGATTTATATTTTCCAGCGCGCTATGAAACTTGGAAAACCGCTGAAAAGAATCAGTTCAAATATGATGTTCAGCAATTGAACACAGCCATGGACTTTGCCAAAAACAATGAATATTCAGGCTCCCGTGATTTGCGACAGGCCATTTTGGAGGGATTTAAACGAGAACCGTTTCATGAAATTTTAGGGCCCACCAAAAAACGGGGAGGTCCCGCAGGGATGATCATTAAGGATGGATATCTTCTTGCATCTTGGGGAGATACTAAGCGCGTGGATATGACCTTCAGCGTTACCAAAAGCTTTTTGTCTACCATGGCAGCCTTGGCCGAAGATCAAGGGTTGATTCAAAATGTAAAAGATAAAGTAGGGGACTACATTTGGGACGGCACTTTTGATGGCGCCCATAATTCCAAAATTACTTGGGAGCATTTGTTGCAGCAAAACTCGGATTGGTCTGGCGAACTGTGGGGAGGCAAGGATTGGGCCGATCGCCCACCCAGTGAGGGAGGCTTGGACGATTGGAAATTTAGAACGCTCAACGAACCGGGTACTGTTATGGAGTATAACGATGTACGGGTAAATGTGCTGGCGTATGCTTTGACCCATGTGTGGCGAAAGCCTCTACCTATGGTCTTGAAAGAGCAGATTATGGACAAAATAGACGCTACCTCCACATGGCGATGGTATGGATATGATCATGCTTGGACGGTGATAGATGGGTTAAAAATGAAATCCGTAACGGGAGGGGGACACTCGGGAGCGGGATTGTTCATTTCTACCGAGGATATGGCCCGTTTTGGTTTGTTGTTCCTCAACAACGGAAAGTGGAAAGACCAACAATTGGTAAGTGAGAGTTGGATCAAAAAAGCGACACAACCTTCGGTGCCCAATGTGAATTATGGATATATGTGGTGGCTCAACCAAAAGGGACCCCGACATTGGGAAGGCGTACCCGAGCATGTGTTTTATGCAGCCGGATTTGGGGGCAATTTTATTGTGGTGGACCAGAAAAATGGATTGCTTATAGTGACCCGTTGGCTGGAACCCTCACAAATTGGAGAATTTGTCAGGCAGGTGTATGAGGCATTTTAGACATATCCATGTGGAGCATTCCCCAACGGTGTCCATCTAGATCAATAAACCCCATGACATACATCCAACCGTCCACTTCAGATGGTTCCGCGTACACATTTCCCCCTGCACTTTTAACAATTTCAGCGAACTCATCCACGTATTCCTTGGTAGGCGAGTCAATGTTAAGGTAGGCTTCGGTTCCTTTGGTGGTATCTGCAATAGGGTTACCGGCAAAATAGGCAAAACGTTCCTCTGGAAAGAGCATCAAAACGGTTTTGCTTTCATCAAGGTAAAAACCGGCATATTCATTATTCTTAGGTTGGTTTTCGGTTTCTTGGAAGCCTAGTTTATTGAAGAATTCTTTTGATTTTTTCACATCTTTTACGGGAAGATTGATCCAAAACGATTTTACTTTATTTGTTTTCATATTGTTCTATTTAATTTTTGTCACATAAGATTTCATTTCTTTGATTTTGGGATTTTTAAATCCACTTAATTTGTACACATCGCAGAATGCGTATGTGGCTGCTTTTCCATTTTGGTCTTGGGCATTGATTATGCCATTTACTGCAGCCGTATTGCCATGGGTAATGACTTCATCCAATCCAAGACCACATTCGGATTGGACCATGGACTCAATTTCTTTTTTTGAATTCTTCCAAACCATTGATGATTTTATCGCCATACATGGTCCATTTTATATCCTGAGTCACACTTTCAGCAATGAATTGGGTGTTCCCTTTGGTGAAAGCCTCATTAAATTTCTTTAAAAATTTCCCTTTCTCAGTCATGGCTATCCATTGTTTATAATTGATTTTAATCAAAGATACAGGGAATAGTGTGCAGCTTTCATGGGTAAAAACGACAATCCAACGGGTTGATTTCGCCATGGGGTGGAACCTTCACAAATTGGGGAGTTTGTAAAGTAGGTGTATGAGGCTTTTTAAATAAGCACCAACAAAAATATCAACTACCGGAATCGTTTACAATTCTAAGTTGAAGGGCATCAAATGAGGTCGATTTAATTGGGATGAATCCAAATACGGTTTCACCTTTTCCAATTTTTTCCCCAACTAGATTATGTTCGTTAAGGTGGGTTTTGAATTTCTTGTTTGCTGAACTGGCGCCAATAATGTTTGTTAACGCAAGACCTGGACCTAATATTAAACCAATTGGCGTAGAGCTTGTTTCTTTCTGGAATCCATTGGAGTCTGTGCGATAGGTGTATAAATTCAAAGGGGTCATCAATAAGTAAAGCGAATAAATGGCTGCTCCTTGCTTAAGTGATTTGTAGGCTATTTCAGGGTCAAGAATGTAGACATCTCTTCCATTGGAATATTCCAGGGTCAAATCTTCACCAAAAATGTAATCCTTATGGGAGTTATTGATAATTTTTACTGCAATAACTTTATAATCATTTTTAAGCTCCTTTTTTGCATACTTGGTTTCAAGTAAATCGTACTTATAATATAATTTCAGACTATCATTTGAGGTAAATGAGATGAAATTGATGTTTTGTGGTTCAGGAACTTTGTACGATGATGCACAGCTTAATGCTACCAACATCACTCCAAGTAAAATAAAGGATTTTATAAAAGAAGGTATTGACTTCATAATAGATTAAAAGAAAAATCGGGTCTGGAAAATAGACCCGATTTGGTAGTATTATTCCTCGCAGTTTGAATCAACGGAAAACTTGTAATTTTTATCACTAAGCTTTGTAATTGAAGGATTATTTCTATGATCGGGCTTGTATGAAGCTCCTGTGCCCAAATCAATTCCAAGACCTATGATTCCCCAAGTAATTACACTAAGAATAAAATTTCCTGTTCTAAACCTATTGTCAAAATTTTTTGTAACTGGTTCACATCCATCTTCCTTTATTTCAACTTTTACAGGTTGATCTCTTTTGAGAAGTTTGGTAACTTCACCTTGACCAGCTTTTTCGCCATTTATGTAAATATCTGCATTGGGTCTACCATTGGCTACAAAAGTACCATTGTAACGACTTCCCCCAAACATGACACCACAACTGCTTAATTGACTACTTAAAAAAATAACAGAAAAAAAGATTACAAGTGTTCTCTTCATAATTAGTTTGTTTTGGTTAAAAAATATGAGGCAAAATAGGTATTTGAAGATAGAAATGTCAACTTTTCGTTAAGATAAATAAGGAAAAGATTTACTGAGATTTGTAAATAATTGATTACTATTTATTTACATTCGAACTAGTTGTTAGTTAGCTACGGAGACATTGGTTCCAAACGGCTCTAATGCTTTCAATGCCTTTTCTACGCTGGTAACCCGGTCAAAGACCAATAATAAACGGAGTCCATTTCGAGTTTGTTTTTCCTTGAGTTTGGCCTGTTGGGGATGACTTTGCACATACTGCAGTACCTGGGTGAACGCAGAACTTTGGTAGAAGCCTGATTGTTGGTCGGCGATAAAGTACCCAATAAACTTGCTCTTTTTCAGCACCACTTTTTCCAAGCCAATATGCGTGGCAATCCATTTAATCCGGACAGAATTGAGCAGGTCTTCGGCCTCTTCAGGAAGTTCCCCAAAACGATCCACCAGTTCGGCTTCGTATTTTTGTAGACCCTCCTCATCCCTAACTTCATTGAGTTGGGTGTACAAATTCAAACGTTCGGTAATGTTGTTGATGTAGTCATCAGGGAAGAGCAATTCAAAATCGGTATCCAATTGTAGCTCTTTCACATAGGTTTTTTCCTTGCCGGATTCCACTTCATCATACAACTCCTTGAACTCATTTTCCTTGAGTTCTTCGATGACCTCGGTCAATATTTTTTGATAGGTCTCAAACCCAATTTCATTGATAAACCCACTCTGTTCGCCTCCCAAAAGATCACCTGCACCACGGATTTCCAAATCCTTCATGGCAATGTTGAAACCACTGCCCAAATCAGTGAATTGTTCCAAAGCCTCAATACGTTTCCGTGCATCAGGGGTCATTACCTCGTAAGGTGGGGTGATAAAATAGCAGAAAGCCTTTTTGTTGCTTCGGCCTACACGACCTCTCATCTGGTGCAGGTCACTCAACCCAAAATTATTGGCATTATGGATGAAAATGGTATTGGCGTTGGTCACGTCCAGACCACTTTCTACAATGGTGGTGGAGACCAAAACATCAAATTCCCCATTCATAAAGGCAAGCATGAGCTTTTCTAATTTTTTACCCTCCATTTGCCCATGGCCAATACCTATTTTAGCATCGGGCACCAAACGCTGGATCATTCCGGCTACTTCTTTTATGTTTTCAATGCGATTATGGATAAAAAACACCTGTCCGCCTCGTTGGATTTCATACGAAACCGCATCTCGAATAATATCCTCATTGAACCGAATCACCTGACTCTCGATAGGGTAGCGGTTGGGCGGTGGGGTATTGATGACCGAAAGGTCACGAGCGGCCATCAAACTAAATTGAAGCGTACGGGGGATGGGCGTAGCAGTCAAGGTAAGTACATCCACATTTTCCTTGATGGAACGCAGTTTTTCTTTTACGGAAACTCCAAATTTTTGTTCTTCATCCACAATGAGCAACCCCAAATCTTTGAACTGTACATTTTTGTTCACCAATTGGTGCGTTCCAATGATGATATCGACTTTGCCATTCGCCAATCCCTCCAAAGTCTCTCTTTTTTCCTTCGCAGTCCTAAACCGATTCAGATAATCCACGGTCACTGGCATATCTTTTAAGCGCTCCTTAAAGGTCCTGTTGTGCTGAAAGGCCAAAATGGTGGTGGGTACCAAAACAGCCACCTGTTTTCCGTTGTCCACAGCCTTAAAAGCCGCTCGGATGGCCACCTCCGTTTTCCCAAACCCAACATCACCACAAATGAGGCGGTCCATGGGTCGCTCACTTTCCATGTCCTTTTTAACGTCTTGGGTGGATTTTTCCTGATCAAGGGTGTCCTCATAAATAAAGGAAGCCTCCAACTCATGCTGCAAATAACTATCCGGGGCGCATTGAAACCCTTTTTCCAACCTTCTTTTAGCATAGACCTGAATAAGGTCAAATGCAATTTTCTTGACCCGACTCTTGGTCTTTTGCTTCAACTTTTTCCAAGCGGCGGAACCCAGTTTGTAAATTTTGGGTGGGGCACCGTCCTTGCCATTGTATTTGGAGATTTTATGAAGAGAATGAATACTCACATACAAAATATCACGGTCGCCATAAATCAATTTGATCGCCTCCTGTTTTTTGCCCTCCACATCAATTTTTTGCAGCCCGCCAAACTTCCCGATTCCATGATCAATGTGGGTCACATAATCCCCAATCTCAAGTTTATTGAGTTCCTTAAGCGTGATGGCTTGCTTTTTGGCGTAGCCATTCTTTAAGTGGAATTTGTGGTACCGTTCAAAGATTTGATGGTCGGTGTAACATGCCAGTTTTAAATCGTAATCAACAAAACCTTGGTAGAGAGGAAAAACCACAGTTTGGTAATGCACGGTTTGGTCGACTTCATCAAAAATGTCATGAAAACGCTTGGCCTGTTGTTCCGAGGAACAGAAAATGTAATTGGTAAAGCCTGCATCTCTGTTTTCATTGAGATTTTCAATGAGCAGGTCAAATTTTTTGTTGAAAGAGGGTTGGGGTTTGGTTCGAAAAAGAATTTCGTCACCCTGAACTTGTTTCAGGGTCTTATTAGAAACCCCTATCTCCACGCACACAAAATCCCGCAACTGCGATTTCAGCAAAACAGAATCTACAAAAAGTTCTTTGGGTTCGGCATGTTTGATTTCCTCGCTGAGTTTGGTAAAACTTTCTTCTGCCTTGGCAAAAAACGAATCAATACGGTCGTAAATCAAAGCCGGATTTTTGGCAAAAACCACCGTTTTGGGTGAGATGTATTTGAGAAAACTCTCTCGGGATTCCTGCAAAAACTTATTTTCTACATTGGGAATGATGGTGATTTTCTTCACTTTATCCGTGGAGAGCTGCGTTTCAACATCAAAGGTTCTAATACTGTCCACTTCATCCCCAAAAAACTCAATGCGGTAGGGTTCATCATGCGAAAAGGAAAACACATCCACAATACCACCACGA
The DNA here is from genome assembly GCA_050303195.1 of Allomuricauda sp. GTDB lineage: Bacteria > Bacteroidota > Bacteroidia > Flavobacteriales > Flavobacteriaceae > Flagellimonas. The sequence continues at coordinate 16,878 of JBNLBG010000013.1, forward strand.
ACAGAAAACTCCCCAGGTTCGGTCACAAAGTCCACCCGCTTGAATTGGTATTCAAAAAGGACTTCGTTCAGAAAATCAAGGGAAAGGGTGTCCTCCAATTTTATTTTGAGCGTGTTTTTGTCCAGCTCTTTTCGGGTGACCACTTTTTCGAATAGCGCATCGGGATAGGTAACAATGACCGCCGGTTTTTTTCTGGAGTTGATGCGGTTCAACACTTCCGCCCGAAGCAGCACATTGGCATTGTCAGTTTCCTCAATTTGATACGGCCTACGGTAACTTCCGGGATAAAAAAGCACATCATTCTCTCCGATCAACTGTTCCAAGTCATTGAGGTAATAGGCCGCTTCCTCCTTGTCGTTTAAAATCAACAAAAATGGGTACTCTGCTGTTTTAAAAGCTTCTGAAATCACAAAGGAAAGGGACGAACCTACCAGTCCTTTTATGTTGATTTTTCGATTGTCACCTTGAGCGGAGTCGAAAGGTTGGGCAATAGTATCCTGCAGTTTCCCAAGTGGGGGAGACTGTGCAAAAAGTTGAGTAATGGAGGTTTTGGTCAATCCAAAAACTTTGCGGCAAAGATAAAATGAAATGCTTTTTATGAAAAATGTTTTTTGGATTTCTCGCCACTATTCTTGATGATTCTGTCATTCTGAGCGGAGCGAAGAATCTATCAGTAATTATTAGGCCAAAAATTAAGACAGAAATTGCACGAATTATCTCGAATTGCTTTTGTCATTTCGAAGGCAGTCGAGAGATCTTGTATTCAATACTATGGGATGCTGAAACAAGTTCAGTATGACGGATATGGTCGAGAAATCTAAACTTTTACCACACTATCCTCCACAATGACATAGATTTCATCTTCTTTTGAAGGGTTTAGGGTGTAAGTGCCGGTAAATTCCCCAAAAGCGGGCAATATCATCTGGGTTTTGCTCTTAAAAAAGCAGGGAAGTCTAAGTTTTTGCCGTCCGAACCCGTGTAATTTCACAGCAGGGTGAATGTGTCCGCAAAATGTAAAAAGATGCTTGCGTTCTTCTGGATGATGGGTCAGTAAAAAATCGTCGATGACGAGTTCTGCGAAAATCTCAATGTTGAGTTGTCTGTATTTTTCTGGGTCGATGATATCGTGGTTGCCAGAAACCAATATAATCTCGGATGGGGTTTTACCCACCCAATTTTCAAACAATTCCCATTCTTTGTTTAAGGAAGAGTGGAAAAGGTCGCCCAGAAAACAAATTTGAAAGGGTTGAAAATCAGCCACGATTTTATCAAGCAGCACATAATTTTTATGAATAGCCTTTCGGGGAACAGCCGCGCCGAACTTGCGAAAGTGAGAGACTTTGCCCAGATGTACATCGCTGATCAATAAAAGAGATTTGTCCACCCAAAATAGCCCACCCAAAGGGTGAAAAAGAAATTTTTGGTTTTTTATATGGATACTGTGGCTCACAGGCAATGCATTATTGCAAATTTAATGCTATTGTCATTTCGAACCTAGCGAAGCAAGTGTGAGAAATCTGACATGGGCTGAGATTTCTCAATCGTTGTTGCACTCCTCATTTCGAATTGACATGCTCATATTTATCTGGTGAGTTTAGCCGTCATGCGTTTGATACGGTCCGCCAATTTTTCATTGGACAGTTTTTCCCGCAACCGATCAGTGACGATGGGAAACGAGAAAGGTGTGGGGTTTTGGCATTGCTTCCAAACAATCTCTTGTTCGGCAATGCGTTCCAAGGCCAATCGCAAACGACCCTCTTCCAATTGGTGTTCAAAGGTTTCAGTAAAAGCTTGCTGGTAGAGGAGGTTGTCGTCCTCAAAATCCTTGAACACATCAAACAAAAGCTCGGAGCTGCTTTGCAGATGTTTCATTTTCACCCCTTTTTCGGGATAGCCTGTAAACACCATACCGCTGATGACGGCGATATCTCTGAATTTCCGTCGTGCCATTTCGTTCGAGTTCAAACTTTTTTGAAGGTCAGAGAGCATATACTCTGCAGTAAATAAGTTGTTGTCCAAAATGGCTTGAATATCGATGGGTTTATCCGAAAGCAATTCAAATCCATAGTCATTAAAAGCAAGGGAACAGGTGATGGGTGTCAACAAACTGATACGATAGGCCAACAAACTACTCATCCCCTCGTGGATGGCTCTTCCTTCAAAGGGATAAAAAATATGGTGGTGGCCATCATTAGTCTCAAAAGTTTCAATCAAAAATTGGTGGGGGAGGGGTACACTACTTTCTTCCCGTTGCTTAGCAAACATGGGGGCAAGGGATTGAATTTCTAGAGATTGTTTTGAAAAAGGGAGTTCGGCCGTGTACAATTCTTGCCGGAGCAGCTCCGACATTTTTGCCGAAAAACTGAGTCGCCCACCCATCCAGCTGGGGACTTTATTGGTGCGTTTTGAGGAATTCCGAACATGGGCAGACATGCCTTTTATCCGAATGAATTCCAAATTCCTCCCCGCAAAGGTGAATACATCACCAGGGCTCAATTTTGAAATAAAGTACTCCTCAATGGAACCAATGTAGCCTCCTTTTTGGTAGCGAACATGAATGGTGGCGTCGCCCACAATGGTCCCGATCTGAAATCGGTGTCGCATCGCAACCGCCCGGCTGTTCACTTTGAGCCTACCATCTTCTTCAATCTCCACTTTTTTGTACTCGTCGTAACTTCTTAAACTTTGACTACCCATTACCAAAAAATTGAGAAGCCATCGCCATTGCTCATCACTTAGGGCTTGATAGCAAAAGGTCTGTTTGATTTCAGGATAGATTTCATCGGGAAGAAAGCCATCAGAAACCGCCAAGGTGGTCAAGTACTGAATGAGCACATCAAAACTGTTCAAATAGGGAATACGGTCTTCCACGGCACTGTTCAAAACTGCTTTTTGCATGGCCGAGGCCTCAATGAGTTCCATAGCATGCGTAGGCAAAAAGTAAATAACGCTTTCCTTTCCGGGACGATGTCCGCTTCGGCCAGCTCGTTGTAAAAATCGGGCAACACCTTTGGGCCCGCCAATCTGGATGACGGTTTCAACTGGGGCAAAATCCACCCCCAAATCCAAGCTTGAGGTGCAGACCACAGCCTTTAAACTTTCATTGCGGATGGCTTGCTCTACCCAAAGTCGGGTTTCTTTATTGATGCTGCCATGGTGCATGGCCATTTCCCCAGCAAACTCTGGGTATTTTTCTAAAATTTTTTGGAACCAGATTTCACATTGGCTTCGGGTATTGGTAAAGAGCAAGGTGGTCTTACTGTTGTTGATGATTGGCACCACGTCGTCCAACAAATGCAATCCCAAATGACCCCGCCAGGGGAAGGTTTCCATTTCTTTTGGGATAATACTCTTGACCGTTATTATTTTGTTGAGGTTGGCCTTGACCAAGACAGAGTTTTCCAATGCTGCGGAGGATGGCCCCAATAAAACTTCACGAGCTTGTTCCAAATTACCGATGGTGGCCGAAATACCCCAAATCCGCAAATTGGTGCAAACCGTTTTTAATCGAGATAGGCCCAATTCCATCTGAACTCCCCGTTTGGTTCCCAAAAGTTCATGCCACTCATCCACAACAATTGCGGAGCAATCCTTAAAAAGCTTGGCATATCCCTTTGAGGAAAGCAGCAATTGCAAACTTTCTGGTGTGGTGATCAACAGGTCGGGCATGGTGGTCTTTTGTCTGGCCCGTTCTTTTGTTGAGGTGTCCCCAGTACGGATGCCCACTGTCATTTGGGTCTCCAAATCTTGGGTAATCCGTTCTGCAGATTGTTTTATTTCTTGGGAAAGGGCACGTAGCGGGGTTATCCAAAGGGCCTTCAAGCCTTTCTTATGTTTGGTTTTGTATTGGGGATGATTTTTAATGTAATTCAATACAATGGGAAACCAAAGCGCGTAGGTTTTTCCACTTCCAGTGGGAGCATTTAAAAGCCCATGCTTTCCTTCCAAAAAGGCATTCCAGGTCTCTTTTTGAAAGGGGAAGGGTTCCCAGTTTTGTTGATGGAACCAGTTTTCGGCAATTTGGAAAAGTTCAGGCTCTTTTAACGGCATTGTTTGATGATGATACAGCGAATTGAAAAGTACGAATTTCTTTTGGTGCGATTTTGCCTGCTTTTTTTGCGATAAGATTTATATTTGTGCCACAAAATTTGAGATATGCCGATTCTAGATCTATACGAGCACGGAGACCACAGGAAAAACTTGGCTCATTTTGCCACTTTGGCCAGTTTGGCTGCCATTGATGGAGAAATTAATCCCGAGGAAAAAGCCGTTTTGGAAAAGTTTGCCTTTAAACTGAATATTTCCGAGCAGGAGTTCAAAGAGGTCATGAAAAAGGAGAACAAATACCCGATTGAGACTCCGCACAGTGGTGAAAAACGCTACAAGCGGCTTTTCGAATTTTTCCAAATCATTTTTTCAGACCATGAAATTGATGATCAGGAACGTAGGATTGTTGAAAAATATGCCATTGGGCTTGGGTTTTCACCTAAAACGGCTTCCCATATCATTGATAAATCCATTGCCATTTTCACAGGGAAAATCGATTTTGAGGATTACCACAGAATCGTGATACGAGAAGATTAAGATAGGGCATTTGCCATAAACTCTTCCGCTTTTTCCACCATTTTTTTACTTCCGCAGAAAAAAGGAACGCGTTCGTGCAGTTCGGTGGGCTGTATGTCCATGATGCGTTGAAACCCATCGCTAGCTTTTCCGTTGGCTTGTTCTGCCAAAAACGCCATGGGGTTACACTCATACAGTAATCGTAGTTTCCCATTTTGTGCCATACTGCTTTTGGGGTACATATAAATTCCTCCTTTGATCATATTTCTATGAAAATCGGACACCAAAGAACCAATGTATCTCGAGGTGTAAGGTCTGTCTCCTTCCTCTTTTTGACAGTATTTGATATAGTCCTTGACCCCTTGGGGAAAATGGATGTAGTTCCCCTCATTTACGGAGTAAATTTTACCGGTTTCCGGGAATTGCATGTTTGGATGGGATAGATAAAAAGTCCCAAGAGCGGGGTTCAACGTAAATCCATTTACGCCATGTCCGGTAGTGTAGACATACATGGTGGAAGTTCCATAAATTATATAACCCGCGGCAATTTGGTTTTTACCAGGCTGTAAAAAATCTTCAAGGGTAACGGGGGTGCCCACTGGGGTGACTCTTCTGTAAATGGAAAAAATGGTTCCCACCGATACGTTAACATCGATATTGGACGAGCCATCCAAGGGATCAATGAGAACCACGTACTTGTTCTGGTGTTGTTTGTCAAAACTATTGATGCTGATGAAATCGTCTTCTTCTTCCGACGCTATCCCACAGACAATTTCCCGGTTCTTTAAGGTCTGAATAAACTTCTCATTGGCCAACACATCCAGTTTTTGTTGGTCTTCTCCTTGAATATTAGTGTCCCCAGCTGTACCAATAATATCAACAAGGCCAGCTTTGTTCACCTCATGATTTACAACTTTAGCCGCTAAACGGATGCCGTTAAGTAATCTTGAGAGTTCCCCTGAGGTATATTGAAATGATTCTTGATTGGCGATGATGAACTCGCCCATGGTGAGTCGCTGTTTATCAGACATTGAAAAGGCTGTTTTATTTACGGACAAATATCGGGCATTTTGTGAAACTACAACGATTTCGTAAGGCTAAAGTTTTAGATATTTATAACTTTGAGTTTTATTTGTAACAATCATGGAATATGTAATCAGAAATGCGAAAAAGGAAGATATGGCCCAGGTCTTGGCACTGGTACAAGAGCTGGCCGATTTTGAGAAAGAACCCAATGCCGTTGTAATTTCAAAAGAAGATTTGGAAAAAGATGGTTTTGGGGAACAGAAGCAATTCCATTGTTTTGTAGCGGAAGTTGGAAATGAAATCGTAGGAATTGCCTTGGTGTATCCTAGGTATTCCACTTGGAAAGGACCAGCGATACATCTGGAAGATCTCATAGTTGCCAAGCGAATGCGGGGCAGTGGACTTGGTACAGCATTATTGGATGAGGTCATAAAATATGGTCATGAACTTGGCGTTAGACGTATTTGCTGGGAGGTGCTGGACTGGAATGACCCTGCTATTGAATTCTATGAAAAGAAAGGAGCAAAAGTACTCAGGGATTGGGATGTGGTTCAATTGGATGAACAAGGCATCAAAAATTATATTGAGCGTTTAAACTAATTTTTACAAGAAGATATACTGAATGAGAGTATTTAAGTTTGGCGGGGCATCTGTAAAAGATGCCGAAGCGGTCAAGAATGTGGTGCGGGTGTTGCACGAGGTAGGTCATGAGGATACGTTGGTGGTCATTTCGGCCATGGGCAAGACCACTAATGCCATGGAAAAAGTGGTCGAATCGTATTTTAAGGATAAAGGTTCCATAGCTACCGCATTGCAGGAGGTCATTGATTACCATAATGGCATCCTGGCCGATTTGTTTGAAAATGCCAAGCACCCCATTTATGATAGGGTCAAATTGCTTTTTGAAGAGGTCAGAGGCTTTTTAACCTGGAATAAATCGCCCAAATATGCCTTTGTCTACGATCAAGTGGTGGGCTATGGTGAATTGTTGTCCACAACAATTATCAGTGCATACTTGAACGAGATTGGTCTGTCCAACAATTGGTTGGATGTTCGAAATTTGATCAAAACGGACAATAGCTATCGCGACGCCCAAGTAAATTGGGATCGAACGCAAGCAGAAGTATCCGCTAGGGTAGATATGTCCAAATTGAACATTACCCAAGGATTTTTGGGCAGTGATGATAATAACTTCACCACCACTTTGGGAAGAGAAGGCTCCGACTATACCGCTGCAATTTTGGCGTATTGTCTCAATGCCGAGTCGGTAACCATTTGGAAAGACGTTCCCGGCGTTTTGAATGCGGATCCTAGAAACTTCAAGGAAACCCAATTGCTGGAGCAAATTTCCTATCGTGAAGCCATAGAACTGGCTTTTTATGGAGCTTCTGTGATTCATCCAAAGACGCTTCAACCTTTACAGCGAAAAGAGATTCCACTACATGTAAAATCGTTCCTGAACCCAACGGATTTGGGTACCACGGTGGGCAAAGGCGTTGGTATTGTCCCCAAGACCCCTTGTTTCATTGTAAAAAAGAACCAAGTTTTACTAAAACTTTCCTCGTTGGATTTTTCATTCATTGTGGAAGACAACATCAGTGAGATTTTTAAACTATTCCATGACCATCGTTTAAAAGTTGATTTGATACAAAACTCAGCCATTAGCTTTTCAGTATGTTTGGACAATAAGTTCAATGGACTTCAGCCGATGTTGGAAGAACTCAAACGAAAATTCAAGGTAGTCTGCCATGAAGATGTCTCACTTTATACTATCCGTCATTTTGATGACAATGCCGTAAAATCCCTTCAAAATGGAAGGTCCGTACTGGTGGAACAGCGGGGCAAGGAAACTGTACAGCTCGTTGTAAAATAAGATTTAGCCCCCTTCTTTTCATTGAAGGGGGCCAATTACCGTATTTTTCTATCTTTACGAATACCTAAACAATAAAGATAGTTCATGGGGTTGGTTTCTGCGAAAGAAGTGGCTAGAGTGATTCACTTGGATAAGTATGGGTTCTTGGGCACTTTTGTGGGATGGCTTTTAATGGTGGCCACCAAGATCACCACAATAAATAGATTCTACAATAAAAACAAAGAACTCCCTGGTCCGGAATTTTTGGACGCCATTCTGGAACATTATGAAATTGACTTTGAAATTCCGGAAGAGGATGTAAAGCGATTGCCCAAATCTGGCCCTTACATTACGATCAGTAACCATCCGCTTGGGGGAATTGATGGCGTTTTATTGCTCAAACTATTGTTGAAAGAGCGGCCTGATTTTAAAATCATCGCCAATTTTTTGCTGCACCGTATTGAGCCGTTGCGGCCCTACATAATGCCTGTAAATCCTTTTGAAGACCACAAGGATGCCAAGAGCAGCATTATGGGATTTAAAAGCGCATTGGCACATTTAAAGGAAGGCCATCCCTTGGGAATTTTCCCAGCCGGTGAAGTGTCCACATATCGGGACGGTAAATTGGTGGTGGATAGGCCTTGGGAGGAAGCGGCCCTTAAGTTGATACGCAAAGCAGAAGTTCCCGTGGTGCCCATTTATTTTCACGCCCGTAATAGTCGATTGTTTTACAGACTGTCCAAAATGAATGATGTGTTTCGGACGGCCAAGTTGCCATCGGAGCTTACTTCGCAAAGTAGGAGACCTATTAAAGTACGAATTGGACAACCCATATCGGTGACCACACAAAACGAAGAAGAGACTTTGGAATCTTTTACCGAATTACTTCGGAAGAAAACCTACCTCTTGGCCAATGTTTTTGAAAAGGAACGTTTACTGGATAAGGTGCCCACCAGTTTAAAAATTCCGAAACCCCCCAAAAAAATTGCCATGCCCATTAGCACAAAAGTGTTGGAGGGTGAAATTGAACGATTACGTGAAAAGGACTGTAGGATGCTACAGAGCAAAAATTACGAAGTATATCTTGCACAACAGCAAGACATGCCCTTTTGTTTGAATGAGATTGGGAGACAGCGTGAAATTACGTTTCGAGAAGTAGGGGAAGGGACCAACAATGCCATTGATTTGGACAAGTTTGATTCCTATTACCACCATCTTTTTCTGTGGGACAACGATGAAAAGACCATTGTTGGAGCTTACCGGATGGGCTTGGGTTCCGAGATTTTCAGAAAATATGGAATTGATGGGTTTTACCTTCAGGATTTGTTCCGTTTTGAACCAGAACTTTACGGAATGATGGAACAATCCATTGAAATGGGCAGGGCCTATATTGTAAAGGAATATCAACAAAAGCCCATGCCTTTGTTCCTACTGTGGAAAGGCATTGTGCATACCACATTGCGACATCCAGAGCATAAATATTTGATAGGGGGCGTGAGCATCAGCAACCAATTCTCCAATTTTTCCAAATCCTTGATGATTGAGTTTATGAAATCTAATTATTGGGATCCCTATGTGGCCCAATACATTCGTCCCAAAAAGGAATTCAAAGTGCAACTAAAGGATGCGGATAAGGAATTTGTGTTTGATGAAACCCAAGCCGACCTCAACAAGTTTGATAAGCTGATCAGTGAAGTGGAGCCGGGAAGCCTCAGATTGCCTGTTTTGATCAAAAAATATATCAAGCAGAATGCAAAAGTGGTGGCCTTTAATGTAGATCCACTGTTCAATAATTCTGTGGATGGATTAATGTACATCAGAATAGCGGATTTGCCCGAAGACACCGTGAAACCTGTAATGGAAGAGTTTCAAGCAGAATTGGAACGGAAAATGGCAGAGGGAGTTTCCAATAATAACAATGGGAGTTGAGAAATAATCACTCGATATGAGATTATCAGTTATTCTTTTTCTTTGTTTTACACTCCATATCCAATCCCAGGAGGTTCAAGGAACTATTTTTGATGCAAAGACGCAAGAGCCCATTTTTGGGGCATCTGTGTATTATGACGGGAGTTCCATTGGAACCATGACGGATGAAGATGGGAGTTTTAGTTTACATCTTCCCTATCAAAATAAGGCCACTCTAGTAATCAGTCATTTGGGCTATGTAACCAAAAAAATGACAAACTTGCCTGAGGGAGCTACACTTTACATAGGATTGGAGGAGGAGGTTGAAAATCTGGATGAAGTGGTACTTACCTCCGATCCTTTTAGCCGAAAAGATAAAATGGAAGTCTTTAAATTGGAGTTTTTGGGTGATACCCGTGGAGGACGGGCTTGTGATATTGTTAATGAAGAGGATATACACCTTTACTTCAATTCAGCTGACAATACACTTTCAGCCTATAGCGACAACCCTGTTATTATCCAAAATCAATACTTGGGCTACCTTGTTCATTTTAATATTGAGGAGTTTAAAATTTTCTTCAAAACAAAAAATCTTAAACGAATAGACAACATTTATCAAACGCTGTTCGATGGAACTACTCGTTTTTATGATAATTCCGAAGGAGACTCTAGGATTGACGCCAGAAGACAACGGGTTTATTTAGGTTCGCCCAGACATTTCATACGGGCGTGTTGGTACGGTGATGTGGAAAATCAAAACTTCAGGTTGAAAAAAGGCTATAAGAATGTTGAGATGAGCAATTTCATGCAAAACCAAGATGATTCTACCGGAGATTTACAGAAAGTTCAGTTTTTGGGAGATCAATTTGTAATCTATCACAAAAAAGGGAGTAATTATAGGTCTACACTCAAAATAAATGTGAAGGACACCACGTATGTTATTGATAGATATGGAAACTACACACCCTTTGAATGCTTAGTTTTTGGGGGACACATGTCCTCTTACAGGATAGGGGATATGCTCCCAATGGACTACGGTTTTGAGGCTGTTAATCCATAAGTTCTTCCCGCACAAAATCGTGACAGAATTCCTTTATTTCTTCTCTCGTACTCACAAAAGCTTCATTAATTTCTTCATTTGAACCTTCAACCTTGGAAGGGTCGGCAAAATTTTGGTGGAGGCGCCGAGCATTTTTGGCCGGGATAAAAGGACAATGTTCTTTGGCATGATCACACACGGTAATGATATAATCCCACTCAATTCCCGCATATTCGTCTATATGGTTGGAGGTATGGTGCGAAATGTCCACCTTATCCTCTTTCATGATGGCCACGGCCATGGGGTTGAGTCCGTGGGTTTCAATCCCAGCACTGTAAATGTTTGCCAGATTGTTCTGAAAATGATTCAAATAACCATGAGCCATTTGGCTACGGCACGAGTTTCCTGTGCAAAGGACCAATACGTTTTTCATACTGCGTTTTGTTGATGTAATGTTCAGTCTATACCAACGGTACGGCTACGTTTTTCAAACAGCAGATTGTCCTTCCAGACACCCTGTATTTTACCTACGCGTTCGCGTTTGCCAATATAGCGAAAACCTACTTTCTCATGCAGTTTTATGCTTGCTTTATTTTCAGGAAAAACACCGGATTGAATGGTCCAGAATCCGGCGTTTTCGCTTTCTTTAATGAGTTTCTCCAAAAGCAGTTTTCCCACACCTTTTCCACGGCTGTTGGCACCAATGTACACGCTCACTTCACCCACACCTCCGTAAACACATCTACTGGAAACGGGTGAAAGGGCTGCCCACCCCAAAATAACACCATCTTCCTCAACCACTAAACGGCACGAAGAAATATGAGCTTTGTCCCAACGCTCATAGTTGGGTGCAGTGGTCTCAAAAGTAGCAATGCCTGTGGCAATACCTTCGGTATAGATTTGGTGTACTTGCTCCCAATCGGAAGCCTGCATGCTTCGGATTAACATATTGGATTTTTTAGCAACATCCAGATTCTGGAGTGCAGCAAGCCGATGCTTCTTCTTTAATTTTTGCCTTTGGTCCCACAACGCAGGTTTCCTTAGCCTTGCAATCTGTTTTTTGAACGGAAAGTTTTATCACTAAGGAATCGTGGTCGAGTGCATAGTCGTCCACAAAAAGTTGGGCCGTATGAAAGTCTTCATTACTGTACTCGAACTTTATTTCGGCATCTTGTACCATGGGTTTAATACGATCTACCTTATTGAGTATGGCCAATGCTTTGTACACTGACATGAAGTCTCTTTTGCCTTTTTCTTTTGGACTTTCCCAAAGTTGAACAATGGTTTCTTTCCAAAAGTCGGTTCCAGCGCCACAGTCAACTGAGTCGATGGTAATGTTTTTTACTTCTGTGATGTGGTAATTGGCCCCAACAAATTTGGATGGAGCGTATTCAAATAGCAGACTTTTGTCTTGATGTTGCTTTAATACGGATAGAAATTCTGATGTTTTCATAGTTAACAGCAATTACGATTAATATTGGAAAAGAACAGATGGAAAGAATGCTGTAATTCTTCCCATCGCTCTTGGTTGATACAGTAACAAAGGTTTTTGCCCTCATAAGTTCCCTCTAGGAGCCCAATTTTTTTTATTTCATTCAAATGTTGTGATATAGTGGGCTGGGCCAGGCCAATGACATCCACCAGATCATTACAAATACAGGCATCCTGTTTGCTGATGTATTCCAAAATGGCAACACGGGCAGGATGGGCCAAAACTTTGGCAACATGGGCCAGTTCATTATGAGCTGGAGAAAAAATATGTGTTTTGGAAGCTCCCATAGGTTTTATTGTGAAAACAAATATAAATTTAATATTGCAATATTACGATAAAGAAAGCAAATAAAAAAGCCAGAAGAGAATTTTCTGGCCTATTTTTTTAGAACCAAGGCTTTTTGCCCACCTGGTAAGTGTTGTAAAACTCCTCGTCTGATTTGGTCAAATAGATGATGCCCTCAATGAGTCCTATAATTTGAGAAATCCATATCATGAATATACCAATACCGAGACAGGTAAGAAGAATTCCTATCAAGGTTATGCCCAATAGTATGCCGCCTTCCTTATTATAACCTAATATGAATTTATGCACACCAAATGCTCCCAATACAATTGCTAAAATTCCCACAAGGATTTTCTTGTTGTCACCACCAGCACCTTTAAGGCCTTCCGTAAATTCATTGGCGGTCTTTTTGGCTTCTTCTTTAAAATCTTTTGCAGCTTCTTCGGCTTGGTCTCCTAAGTCTTTGTTTTCTTCGGACATGGTTTTTAATGTGTTGGTTAAACGATTTCTAAATGTAATAAATAATTCAATATCTATAGAAATGCTTTATCAACAGGTTCCCAGAGCTCCAATTTGTTTCCCTCAGGGTCCATGATCCATCCAAATTTACCATATTCATATTCCTCAATTTCACCAACAATTGTTACCCCTTCTTTCTTTAAAATCTCAAGTAGCTCTGCCAGATTTTCTACCCTAAAATTCATCATAAACTGCTTTTCGCTGGGTTGAAAATATGTGGTGTCCTCCTTAAAAGGACTCCATTGGGTAGAACAATCATTCCCCTGCTTGTCCTTCCACCAAAAGGTGCAGCCATATTGGTCTGTATTCAGTCCTAGATGGGTCCTGTACCATTCTTTTATTTTTTGAGGGTCCTTGGTCTTAAAAAAGAAGCCTCCCAATCCTGTGACTCTATTTTTCATGATTTTTTTATGTTCTGTTCATATATGGTTATCCAATCTTGAGGTGCCATTTTTTGGCACAGTTCAGCAATCAATTCATAAGGAATGTTTTTTATGTTCTTGAATCGAACACAGCTTTTGCCCATATCCAATTTGGTCTTTACGTGTTTGGGGTATTCGCCCACAAACCAGTCGTGCAATTTTTCATCAGCATAGATTCCCGAATGGTAGAGCGCCACAAAATTTTTTTGTGAAGCAATATTTATAAAGGGAAGTGGCAACTTTGGATCAACATGATACCCATCAGGGTATAGCGAATAGGGTACTACATAACCGATCATTTTGTAACTGATGCATTCCTCGAAACCTTTGGGCAGATTATTTTTTACCGTTTCCCTAAGTTTGGACACCGCCTCTTTCCGGTCTTCAGGCAATTTGCTAATATACTCATCTGGAGTTTTGGCGACTATGGTCATGGCACATATTTTTTGTTACACCACTATCCAAAATTGGAACGGTTAGGATTAGGCAGCATAAATTTAGCAAAATCTAGCTTTGACCTTGTCCACAATGGTCTGTGCCAACTTCTTTTTGCTCTCCACCGTCCATCCAGCCACGTGTGGGGTTAGAAGAACGTTTTTGGCCTTCCGCAGATACTTAAAGGCCTTTGGTTTTTGGATGAACATATTCTCAAAAGACTTTTTCTCATATTCCAGCACATCCAATCCTGCACCCAATATTTTTTCAGACTTTAAGGCCTTTACCAAATCTTTGGTAATTACGCACTTTCCACGGGCGGTATTTAATAACCAGAATGGTTTGTGAAAACCATTGATAAATTCCGAGTTGACCATTCCAATGGTCAGTTCAGTTTGTGGGACATGCAGGCTAACAACATCGGAGCGTTGCTGGAATTCCATGATGCCCACTTGCCGGGCATTTTCATCACCAACCCCACCAACAATATCGTAACAGATGACCTCCACGTCAAAACCCCGTAATTTTTTGGCAAAGGCTTTTCCCATGTTTCCATAGCCAATAATGCCAACGGTTTTGCCATCCAGTTCAGTACCTCGGTTGCCCTCGCGATCCCATTTTCCTTTTTTGACCTCTCGGTTGGCCTTGGTCAATTTATTTAGAAGGGACAAGAGCATACCCAAGGTATGTTCACCTACGGCATTTCGGTTTCCTTCTGGGGCAGAGGCTAGAAAAATATCCTTTTCCTTGGCGTACTGGGTGTCTATGTTTTCCAATCCGGCCCCGACCCTACCAATGAATTTCAGGTTGGTGGCCTTGTCCAAAAATTGTTGGTCTATGGTAAATCGACTTCGGATAATAATCCCGTCGTAGAGATGGATGTTTTTTTCAACCTCTACCTTACTGGAAGTATAATCTTCATGGTTTTCAAAACCCAATTGGGCAAACTGCTCTAGTAGTAGGGGGTGGTTGGTGTCCAGGTGGAGAACTTTCATGCGTCAAATATACAACTCCTAGATTTTTGGGTAATGGGTCTGTGTTTTTTCATGTTGTACCTCACCCGTATGGGCAGTGGTGAGTTTTTCGAAGAGCAAGATATGAACCTCTTCGCCATTTTTGGTCATGGGATTGTGTTCCACTCCTTTGGGCACGACAATGATCTCACCTTCGTTCACTACCTCGGTACGGTCCCGAAATTGCATGTACAAGGTGCCCTTGATCACTTGGAACAATTCATCTTCATGCTCATGGGCGTGCCACACAAATTCTCCTTGTAGTTTGGCCAAGAGCACTTGCATCTCATCTACCACAGCTATCTGGTGGGGGTGCCATTGTTTGGTAAATTCAGCATGTTTTTGTTTTAGGTTGATGGATTTCATATCAAGAGAATTAAATCCCCAAAATCATTTTGGCAATCCAAAAATAAATTAAGATTCCAAAAATATCATTGCTGGTGGTAATAAATGGACCTGTAGCAATGGCGGGATCGATATTTCTTTTATGAAGGAACAAAGGGATAAAAGTTCCAATCAACCCGGCTACCACAATGACAACAACTAATGAAAGTGATATGGCCAAGGCCGTGGCAAAAGCTCCTTTCCAAATCCAAGTGAACAGCATAAGTAAAATGGCCAGAATAAACCCATTTAAGAGTGCCAACAACATTTCTTTGATGAGACGATTGCTTACACTTCCCTTGAGATCGTTGTTGGCAAGTCCCTGAACAATAATGGCACTGGATTGTACACCTACATTACCGGCCATGGCGGCAATCAATGGGGTGAAGAAAAACAAGACAGCATGTCTGGAGATCATCTCTTCAAATCCTCCCATTATGGCTGCGGCACCTAGTCCTCCCATTAATCCCAATATGAGCCAAGGCAATCGGGCACGGGTAAGCTCCCAAATGCTGTCATCAGCTTCCACGCCTTGAGAGATACCGGCTGCCATTTGATAATCCTTGTCAGCTTCCTCACGGATGAGGTCCACAATATCATCAATGGTGATACGGCCAACCAGTCTTCCAATCTCATCAACAACAGGAATGGCCTCCAAATCGTATTTAGACATGATCTTGGCCACTTCTTCCCCTTTTTCGTTGACGTTTACGGCATCGACCTTGGAAATGTAAACATCCTTGATATGTGTTTTAGCTGAGGTTGTAAGCAAATCCTTTAAGGAAAGTCTACCCTTAAGTTTTCCTTCATTGTCCACCACGTAAATGGAGTGTACCCGGGTCACATTCTCGGCCTGGGCCCGCATCTCCTTGACGCAGGTGGTCACGGTCCAATTTTCATTGACCTTTACCAACTCCTTGGCCATGAGCCCCCCGGCTGAGTCATCGTCATAACGCAAAAGGTCCACAATGTCCTTGGCGTGATCTCTGTCCTCTATCTCAGATATAACCTCCTGAACGAGTTCCTTTGGAAGTTCGTTGATGATGTCTGCGGCATCATCGGTATCCAGTTCGGACAGCTCATCTGCAATTTCTTTGGCGGTAAGGTTCTTCAGAACGGCTTCCCGTATATCCTCGTGCATTTCCGCCAGGATGTCCGAAGTCTTTTCACTGTCCAAAAGTTTGATGAGATAGGTGGCCTCCTCCACATTGAGCTCGTCCGCGATTTCAGCGATATCCGCATAGTGGAATTCTTGCATCATCGACTGTAGACTACTGTTCTTTTGATCAGCGATCAGTTGTCGGATGTCTTCTAAAAGCTCGTCTGTAAGTTTAAACGGGGTCATCGGCTATCTTTTGGGTCAACGTTACAAAATCTGCCACACTGAGCTGTTCCGGGCGCTGGTCAAAGATAGTATCTTCTTTTAGATTATTGGAGAGATTGAAGGTTTTAAGACTATTGCGAAGGGTCTTCCGTCGTTGGTTGAACGCTGTTTTCACCACTTTAAAGAAGAGGCGTTCGTCACAGGGTAGGTTGAGCTCTTTTTTCCGAATCAACCGTAATACACCAGAATCCACCTTTGGTGGTGGGTTGAATACCCCGGGGGGAACGGTGAACAAATATTCAGCCTTATAATACGCCTGAACCAACACGGAGAGTATACCATACGTTTTGCTTCCAGGGCCTTCACAGATACGTTGGGCCACCTCTTTTTGGAACATTCCGGAAAACTCTGGCACCTGTTTTCGCATTTCCAACATTTTAAAGACAATCTGACTGGAAATGTTATAAGGAAAGTTTCCGGTGATGGCAAATTGTTCGTCTCCGTAGAGTTCCTGTAAATCGAATTTTAGGAAATCGGCCTCAATGACATTGAGTCCATTATTTTTTTTGAATATTTCAGGATGTTCCAAGGGAAAACTGTGGTTCAGGTACACAATGGATTCCTCATCCAAGTCCATGGCCACCAAATCGATGCCCCTCATGAGCAGATATTTGGTAAGCACGCCCATGCCAGGTCCAATTTCCAAGACATTGGTATATCCATTCAAGGAAAGGGTGTCCGCTATTTTTTTGGCAATGGCCTCATCTTTAAGAAAGTGCTGCCCTAAGTGTTTCTTGGCTTTTACAGTGCCGTCTTCCTGTGTGTTTTCCGCCTTTCTGGTTTTACCGTTACCCAGTTTTCTTTTATTCTTTTTAGACACAGGGTTTTTTTTGCAAGTTACTGGGAATTTTCGATATAGACCCAAGCCACAACTCCAGATTCTAAATGGAATTTTTCCCGTTTGTAGGCACTGGTTTCGTAGATATCGGCTTTTTTTAAGTCAACAACGGAGACTTCATATACAGTGCCCGCTACCTTGTCCTTCTCATTTTGGGTTTGAAGTACTATGGGATAGCGGTCATAAACAGCGTTTTCAAATCGCTTAAAGCCAAAGAGGAAATCGGGTTGCCCCTTTAAAATACGCCCAAAAATATACTCTTGTACCTGAAGATCCTGTAAGGTGCCATAGGTAAAAAGATATTCCAAGCCTTTAGGGTATTTGTTGATTGATTACTTCAAGTTCGGTTCTAAACACCACAAATTTATTGGGAAACTTGTTTTGGGCTTCTTCCCGTAGTCGTTCGGCATCAAACTGGTAGTAGCATTCCAAAGTTTTTCGGTCTGGCGTGGTGTACTGAATGGAATAGGTGAGACCTCCCATTTCCTCTTCTACCAAAACCTTGACCATTTTGGCATGGGAAAATCTTCCCGTTTTCAACATATCGGGAATATGTTTGTCCCGCATCCATGCGAGCCATTCGTCGTGGACGCTTTCATCGATGTTAATGGTAACGTTGTATATGAGCATCAGCCTTTGGTTTGGAAGGGTGAAAATTAATGTATTTTTTGACAACTCAATGGGTAAGACAAGTCATTTCGAAATGAATCCCATCATCGGGATTCCCTCCTGCACCGGAATGACAATAGGATTAATTAATCGCATCGCCGCGGAGCCTTCTAAAATTCTTTCGAGCCTGGGGAAAATAATAACTGTCCTGATAGTTGTAAATGATCTTTTCGTAATGACTTTTTGCCTTTTCGGGCTCGTTCAGGATATTTCGGTAGAGTTCGCCCAAGGCAAAATGGGCATCATCGGCCAAAATTCCATCGGAATAGAATTCCACAATCTTTTTATAGTTGAACTCCGCACTTTCATAGTCTTTCTGTTCTTCCAAAAGTTGCGCTTGTTTCAATAAGGCCTCATCCTCAATTTTTTCACCCTTATGATTTTGCAGAATATCTTCCAAAACAGCGATAGCCTCCGTGTTTTTATTTTGATAAGCCATCAAGTCGGCTCGAGCGTATTTTTTCAATGCGGTCTTCGTGGAATCTTCCAAGGAGTTGTCCGAAATCAACAGGCTCAACTGCATGGCATCGTTGGCGATGAGTTGCGATGTGGAACCTCGAAGCACCTTCAATTGGGTAAGGGCCCAATCAAAATCTCCTTTGTAAAAACTGGTCTGTGCCACTTTAAAGCGGGCATTTTGCCCCAAAACATCATTTTTTAGGCTTTTTTGCACTTGCGTGAAATTGATCAGGGCTTGATTGAATTTTTGGTCGTACACCAAAATATCGCCCAAGGCCAATTTTACATAGGCCGCAGCCATACGATTCATGGGGAGTTCCAAACTTTCTTTGAGCAAAGCTATGGCAGGCTCGGGATGCTCCCTTCTAAAAGTGAGGAAATTGGCATAGGCAATCTGAAGTTGAAGCGTTCTACTTTGGTTTCCATACTCAGCCTCCAAATCCTGAAACTTTTTTTCTACGTCATCCAGCGTCTTTTCCGTTGGATTCATCAAGGCAATGTCTATGAGGTTGAGTTGAGCATTGAGACGGGTTCTGGGTTCGTCCGCATTGTCCACAATGAATTCAAAAATAGTAGTGGCATTTTCAAGGTCGTTGTCCTCCAAGGCAATCTCACCCAAATTCTCCAATCGGTCCATGGAGTTTTCATCGGTACGCTTAAAAATGGCCTTTTCTTGGCTAAAGGCGCTGTTGTATTGTTTTTGTTGAATGAAAAGCCAACTCAACAATTCGTTCCAAAGTACATCTGGGGTTTTCTGTGCATTCTGGAGCAACACTTTACGTAGGAGTAGGTTGTTGGCATCCGATGGGTCTTCAGAAATGAAATCATCAATATTTCGAAGTACGTTGGAACGTGAGGTGCGTCCTTCCCAAATGAGATTCAGGTAGGATTGGTACATTTTTTCAATATCACCCTGCTCCCCATAAATTCTTGCCAACTGAAAATCATAGTTCAATTCAGGCTTTAAGGCCATGGCCTTGGAATAGGCTTTCACAGCATAATCCAGCAGGGCATATTTTTGAAACCGATAGCCCACACTGTAGCCATAATTGGGATTTTCATCAATTTTTTGGATGGCCCTATCGTAATATTCCGTTGCTCGGCCCGCTTGGTTTTGAAGGGTATAATTATAGCCCAATTCGATAAAAAAAGTGGGAAAGGCATAGGGATCGTCAATTTTCTCCAATAGAAAATTTTGGGCATCCTCATACCGCTCCAATTGTTGGTAGCAAGCTACCAGTCCTTCGGAATAGTCGGTGCGCCTAGGATTTTGTTCTACCAACTTGGCATAAAACACCACGGCTTTTTCATAGTCCCCGTCATTGAAATACTGCTTGGCCAGAAAGTCTTCCTGGGCATAGGCGAAGGTCAGTAGGAAAAAGTACGATATGGGAAATAAAAGGTATCGCAATAGCTCATTTTATTTCAAATATAACGTAGAAAAGTGGGGGATTCTGTTAAGTGAATCCAAATAAATCGATGAAATCCCTAGTCAATAGTATCAAAACCGCAGTACGGAACCAAAACCTCAGGGATTTTGATACCGTTATCCGTTTGATAGTTCTCCAAGATGCCCGCCAACACGCGTGGCAGTGCCAATGAACTTCCATTCAAGGTATGCGCTAATTGACTTTTGCCATTTTCATCCTTAAAACGGAGTTTTAAACGGTTGGCCTGAAAGGTCTCAAAATTGGAAACGGAACTGATTTCCAACCAGCGGTCCTGGGCCGTGGAAAATACCTCAAAATCATAGGTTAGGGCAGAGGTAAAGCCCAAATCGCCACCACAAAGCCGAAGGATACGATAAGGCAACTTCAATTCCCGAAGGATTTGTTTCACATGCTCCACCATCTCGTCCAAAGCTGGGTAGGAATTGTTGGGATGCTCCATGCGTACAATCTCAACCTTATCAAACTGGTGCAAACGGTTCAAGCCACGAACATGGGCACCATAGCTTCCGGCCTCCCTTCTAAAACAGGGGGTGTACCCCGTATACTTGATAGGGAAATCACTTTCGGCTAAAATATCGTCACGATGCAAATTGGTTACGGGTACCTCGGCAGTGGGGATTAAATACAGATTGTCTTCTTGCACATGGTACATTTGCCCTTCTTTATCGGGTAATTGACCGGTTCCATACCCAGAAGCTTCATTCACCATAAGGGGAACCTGCATTTCGGTATAGCCAGCTTCGGCATTCTTATCCAGAAAATAGGCAATCAAGGCACGCTGTAAACGGGCCCCTTTTCCTTTGTAAACAGGAAAACCCGCTCCTGTGATTTTCACCCCAAGTTCAAAATCGATGATATCATATTTTTTGGCGAGCTCCCAGTGTGGCAATGCATTTTCAGTAAGGGTAGGCACATCGCCTTCACGAAAAACCTCTTCATTGTCATTCTCACTGCTTCCAGCAGGCACAGATTCATGTGGAACATTGGGAATGAGGTACAACTGTTCCTGTAAAGCAGCCGCAGTGGCATTCAAGCTATCCCCCAATTGTTTTGAAGCTTCTTTCAATCCCGCAGTTTTTTCCTTTAGGACATTGGCCTCCTGTGCTTTTCCAGATTTGAAAAGCATTCCAATTTCCTTGGAAAGTTTGTTGGATTCGGCCAAGGTGTTGTCCAGTTCTGTTTGGATGGAACGTCGCTTTTCATCCAAATCGATGACTTTGGACAGCATTGGTGCTGCATCAATATTGCGCTTTTTTAGAGCGGTGATGATACGTTCCTTGTTTTCCCTGATGGTCTGTAATTGAAGCATGGCCTTATTTTGAGCGGCAAATTTAGGGAATTTACCAATCTTACCCTACATCGTAAACAATTACCTTTACAAGGTCTAACTAAATAATCCAATATGATTTTTGAGCACTTTGCAGTGAACGTGGCCGAGGCGGCTTCGGTTGTAGAATGGTATGAATCAAACATGGGCCTTAAGGCGCGAGTGGCTGAAAAAAAGCCTCCTTTTGTAACCTTTTTGGAAGATAGTAGCGGGCGTGTGGTAATCGAGTTCTACCAACGGACCGATGCCCCAGTCATTGATTTTTCCAACAAAAATTCATTAAGTTTTCATGTCGCTTTTGTTTCTGAAGATGCAGAACAGGACAAAAAACGTTTGATGGAGAGTGGAGCTACTTTTGAATTGGAGGTGAATTTAGAAGATGGAAGCCATATTGTAATGCTGCGTGATCCTTGGGGCATGCCCTTGCAATTGTGCCAAAGAGCCAATCCTTTTTAGTTACTGGTTTTTGTGGAATCCGTTGATTGACTGGGCAAAATCCAATTATTATGGGCAAAGTGTCTCCAGGGTACACTGGCCAGATCAACTTTTGGGTCAATAAAATCGTAATATTTACCATTGTTTATTTTGACCTTATTCGTGACAAAGACCTGGATGTCTTGACCCTTTTGGGCATATTCCTTTTTTAAATGTTGGGCAAATTGCCATGCAAAGTCCGGGTAACAGGTCACCTTTCTTCGCTGTTTTTTGGTGAGATAGTCGTCAAGATCAATACGATTTTCCTCACCGGTTTCTGTATTAACCACACGATATTCAATGGTTCCGGAGCGACTTCTAAGCATCATCCGCCAACTGAGTCTGTGCCCTTCCTCGGTCCAAAGCACATCATCTTTAAAAGCATGATGACGAAGTGGAAGTACCAATTGAACAAGAAAGTAAATCCCAAGAACCGCAATGATAAAATTTCTGTTTTTGGGTACCGTTAAAACTTGGTCTACTACAATTTCCTTGGTTTTTAGAAAGATATTTCGGATGGTTTTCGGTTCAAAAAAGAAAATAGTGAACGCCAGAGAGAGATAGGGGAAAATACCAATCCTAAAAACATAACTGTTGAACAGATGAAAGAATATGGCTGCACCAAAGGCTATTTTACGGGTGGGTTTCCAAAGCAAGGCAGGAACGATGAGCAAATCAAAGAAAATACCGGCAAAGGCGATAATTTTGTGCACCCATTTCTGTTGGAGGAGTTCGCCAATCAGGGGGTAATCATCTTTGGAATTCATCAATATTTCAATGAAACTAAAATCCAACCAGTCTCCATACAATTTGGCCACCGAGGCATAGGTGTACACAATGAACAATTGTAAAATTATGGTCCAGCGCACCCAATTGGGCATGGTATGCGATCGTAGATTCGGGTTCAGCTTGGCGTCCAATGAGGCATCTCTGTTTGCAGGTAAAAAGGCCATGATAAAGGCCAGGAGCATCAAAAGGTAGTAGTGATTGTTGTAGGAGGTCTTTTGCATTAAATATACCCCAGTCCACATCAATGCAAAGGCAAATGCGCTGAATCGGTATTTGTATCCAAGACTAATCAATACACCAAGTGTACCCATTAGGGCAAAATAGATGTACATGCCATTGCCGGGCAAGGGTTGTAACCACTCAAAACCAATAAAACTGAAAGTAAATTGGGGCTCAATGAGGGTTCTGCGTACCCATCCTGTGGCTATGGCTCCGTAGCATTCAGCGCTGACCAAGAGTCCATAGAAAATTCGGAAAACAACGAGTTGGGCGTTGTCTATTTTCTTAAAAAGAAACTGATTGAGCATCTACTTGGAGATTAGGTCAAGCGAAAAACTCTTGTCTTTTTTCAA
The DNA here is from genome assembly GCA_050303195.1 of Allomuricauda sp. Lineage (GTDB taxonomy): Bacteria > Bacteroidota > Bacteroidia > Flavobacteriales > Flavobacteriaceae > Flagellimonas. The sequence goes on from JBNLBG010000013.1 coordinate 39,779, forward strand.
TTGCTCCCTTAATTCTTCAACGGAGCTGAACTTTTGCTCATCGCGAATGCGGTGTAAGATCTCTACCTTTATTTTTTGGTCGTAAAGGTTACCTTCAAACTCAAAAAAATTGACTTCTATACTTTTTTCGGTACCAGATACCGTAGGATTGAACCCAATGTTCATCATTCCAAAATGTACTTCACCGTTCAGCATACTTTTAACCACATAAGCTCCATTTTTTGGAATAAGCTTGTAATCTTCGGCAATGTGCAGATTAGCGGTAGGAAAACCAAACTGTTTGCCCAATCCCTTCCCTTTTTTTATGGTGCCAGTGAGCATATAGGCATAACTGAGGAAGCTGTTGGCTGTGGTAATATCACCTTCCATAAGGGCATTCCTGATTTTGGTGGAACTTACGGAAACATCATCGATTTCTTGTGCCGGGATTTCCTCCACTTCAAAATCAAACGTATTTCCAAAGGCAATCAAGTCTTGGATGTTCGCATTGCGATTACGTCCAAATCGATGATCATAGCCAATAATGATTTTTTTGGCCTTGAGGCTATTGACCAAAATATCGCGAACAAAGTCAGTTGCCGAAAGTCGCGAAAATGCCTTGGTAAATGGGTGAATAACCAAATAATCCAGCCCCAAACCTTCCATGATCTGGGTTTTCTCCTCAATGGTGTTGAGCAGTTTTATATCCGTATCTTTTTGCAATACCATCCTGGGATGGGGAAAAAAAGTAAGTACTGTGGATTTTAATCCAGTATTTTTGGCATTATTTATGAGGCGTTCCAATATCTTACGATGTCCCAAGTGTACACCATCAAAAGTACCGATGGTAATAACGGTTTGATTTGTAAGATGCTTAAAAAGAGAAATGTCTTGGATTGTTTCCACCTTATCAAGAAATAAAAAAAGGCTTATTTTTGAAATTGACTGACGCCCTAAATTGGTATGAAAGCTAAATTACATCTTGTTTTTTCAATAACCATATTTTTTAGCTGCTTTTGTACTTATGGGCAGCAAACGTATTGGAAATCTGTTCCCAAACAATCCAACCTAAAGAGTGCCTCCATCAAGGATATGGGAAAGGCGCGAGCTCTTTTTTCTTTGGACAAAAACCTATTTGAAGAAAAGCTTCAGAAATTTTCGCCTTCCAAAAATGAAAAACATATCGTATACCTGCCTGACAGTGATGGAAATGTGATTCCCTTTGCACTTAAGGAAACCCCTGTATTTCACCCGGAATTGGCCGAGAAATATCCCCAAATAAAGTCTTTTACGGGATTGAGTCTCAATGGAAAATACAAGATAAAACTCAGCAGTTCCCACAAAGGCATTGAAAGTATGGTGGTTGATTTGAAACATCAAAAAATAGCCTTTTTGGAACCAGTACGGAATGATGACAGTGCATATGTATTATACAACAAAGGGGAGAATACATCGCTAGAGAATAGCTTTTTGTGTAAGACCGAGGTAATGCTTCAGGATAAGATGGGGTCCGGAGGAGGCACGGGCAAGACCATTGTTCCATTGGTGGATGATCAGCTCCTGAGAAAGTTCCGGATTGCTATTTCGGTTACAGGGGAGTATACCGAATATCATGGAGGGACAGTGGAGGATGCCCTAGCGGCCATCAACGCCACATTGACTCGTATCAACGAGGTGTTTGAAACGGATTTGGGGGTTACGCTGGAATTGATTCCGAATAATGATTTGGTCATTTTTCTAGACCCGGATACCGACCCATATAATGGTAGTCTGAATTCTGAAGTGCAAAATACACTTACATCAACAATTGGTGAAGCCAACTATGATGTGGGGCATTTGCTCCACCGAGTGGATGACCCTGAACAAAACAATGGTAATGCAGGGTTTATTGGAGCGGTATGTTCCGACAACCAAAAAGGAAGTGGATTTTCTGCTTCGTCTGAACCGGAAGGCGATGTCTTTGATCTGGATTATGTAACTCACGAGTTGGGACATCAATTTGGGGCCAACCACACCTGGTCATTTGAATCTGAAGGAACGGGGGTGCAAACAGAACCAGCGAGTGGGAGTACCATAATGGGCTATGCTGGAATTGTTCCGGGTAACAATGTGGCATCCAATGGGGATGATTACTTTCATTTTATCAGCATATTGCAAATTTCCACTTACCTGCAATCCATATCATGCGCGCAGACCTCGGTACAGACCAATTCGCCCCCTGTATTGACACCCGTAGGAGATTATAATATTCCAATAGGAACCGCATTTGTATTAGAGGGGATTGCAACTGACCCAGATGTAGGTGATGTGCTGACGTATACTTGGGAACAGATCAATGATGGAGTGGTCACCACCAGCACTTTTGGCCCCGCCAATCCCAGTGGAGCCAATTTTAGGTCATTGCCCCCCAGCACTGACCCAGCACGATATTTCCCCAAATTGACCGAAGTGGCTCAAGGAAATTTATCACAGGTCAACCCTGTGGAAAATGATGCCTGGGAAACCGTTTCCGATATTGAACGAACTTTAAGTTTTGCATGTACGGTTCGGGATAACGCAGTAGGAGGGGGGCAAGTGGTTTCCGATGTCCTCGATGTAAATGTCTTTAAGAAGGCTGGCCCTTTTGTCGTAACATCGCAAGCGTCCAATGAAACGTATGAAGCAGGTTCCGCACAAGAAGTTACTTGGGATGTGGCCAATACCAATAGTACACCCATTAATGCACAAACCGTGGATATTTTTCTTTCATTGGATGGAGGGATGAGTTTTCCCATCATCTTGGCTGATGATACCCCCAACGACGGTTCTGAAGAGGTGCTTATTGCAGGGGATGTTACCAATTCAGCTCGGATTATGGTAAAGGCAAGTGACAATGTGTTTTTTGCCGTCAACGCATCTGATTTTACTATTGACCCATCAGAAGTGGTCTTGAACTTTCAAGAGCTGTCTTTTACCGTATGTCAACCTAACGATATAGTCATTCCCTTTACCTACCAAACGTTTGGTGGATTCAGCGAAACGTCAACTTTTTCCGCCAATGTAGCTGCGGGGTTGTCAGCGTCCTTTTCTCCAACGCAAGCCAGTTCGGATGGTACTTCTGTGGACTTGACTATTTCCAACACCAATGCTGTCGCGGCAGGCGTGTACGATATTATGGTTACATCTACTTCAGCATCCGTAACGAAGAATATTACCCTGTCCCTCATTATTGCAGACGGAACCTTTCCTGATGTTGTCCTTTCGTCACCTGCAAATATGCAAACCGCCATTACCTTGAATCCGCAATTAAGCTGGGAGTCCAATCCTTTGTATTCAAGTTATGATATTGAGGTGGCCACGGATGTTGGGTTTACCAATGTTGTTTCATCTGCAACAGTACCTTTTACGTTTTACCAAGTAAATGGATTGGACGAACAGACGGAGTATTTTTGGAGGGTGCGTCCAAACAACGATTGTGGAACAGGGACTTTTGGTACTCCATTTAGTTTTACCACGATTCAGGTGGATTGTAAAAGTGTAGAGCCCAGGAATGGTCTTCCTATGGAAATTTCTTCCATAGCGACGCCAACAGTGACCAGTTCAATACATTTTTTTGAAGATCTTCCCATTTCAGATATCAATGTGAGTCTGGAGGTTGACCATACTTTTTTGGAGGATTTGATCATTAATTTAATTTCACCTGCTGGGACCCGTGTTGCCCTAGTTTCCAATACCTGTGGGAGCTTGAACAATATCAATGCAGTTTTTGATGATGATGGGGCACCGATTGAATGCTCCGGAAATCCAGCAATTATAGGAACAGTAAGTCCATTGGGGTCTTTGGCATCACTCAATGGGGAATCAATTTTGGGAGAGTGGATACTGGAAATTAAAGATACCGCCCCAAGTGATGGCGGTGCTTTGATCGCCTTTTCCATGGATGTGTGTGTGGAAGGAACCTATAGGCCTGATGAAGACGAAGATGGGGTTTTTGATGATGGAGACGATCTATGCTTGGGCACACCAAAAGGAGTTGAGGTGAATACTAATGGTTGTCCTGTGTACCAATTTCCTTCAGACAATTTTGCAATAGTAATTCAAAGTGAAACCTGCAGAAGTAGCAACAACGGTTCCATAGCCATAACACCATTTGACACTTCCATAACCTATACGGCTGTATTGGATGGGGGAGGAACACCATCGAGCGTGGACTTCACCGATGGGCATACCTTCCTGAACCTTGGAGCCGGAAATTATTCATTGTGCATTACAGGCACCAATGGGCTGGTTACCTTCCAAGAAACGTGTTTTGATATCAGCGTTACAGAACCTGATATATTGGATGCAACGGCCATTGTAAATGCAGAGATATTGGAGCTAACTTTAAGTGGAGCAGACCTTTATAATGTAGAACTCAACGGTTTGGTAACGCAGACCCAATCCTCCAAACTACAGCTTCCATTGGTAGAAGGTAAAAATGTGTTGAGGGTGTATTCCAACCTCCCTTGTCAAGGGGTTGTTGAAAAAACCTTGTTTTACTCTTCTCGCCCTGTTCTTTCTCCTAATCCGATAGACGCTTTTACCGAAGTATACTTAAATGGGTATGAAGGAGATGTGGGAATCCAGATTTTTACTGCGGATGGGCGTTTGGTTCGGACAGATTCCAAATCGGTCAATGGGAACAATCTTGAGTTGGATTTGTCTTCCTTGTCCAAAGGAATCTATTATTTAGGGGTAGAAAAGGCAGGGGTAAAGGAAATGTTTAAATTAATAAAACGATGATCAGGAATTTAGCGCTATGGTCCATATTGACCTTATTGATTTCTTGCGGAGGCAATGATGACCCGCCACCAACTCCCGAAGGGGCATCGTTGATTTTTCCCGAAGAAAATTCAGAATGTACTACTGGGTTGAGTATAAACGAAACCTTGAGCCAAGTAACCTTTCAATGGATGGCTTCTTCCAACACGGATAGGTATACGTTAAGTGTGGTTAATTTGGATACGAACGTTCCTCAGACCATTTCCACGGCGGCAACATCGGCAAATTTGTCCATTGCAAAAGGTACACCCTTTGCCTGGTCGGTTACCTCATTCAATTCCAATTCCGATCAAACGGCAATAAGTGAAACGTGGTTGTTTTACAATGCAGGTTTCGAAACCACGTATGCTCCTTTTCCAGCACAGTTGGTAAATCCAATTTCTGGTTCCACGGTTCAAAAAGATTTGGCCAATGAAGTGCTTTTGGAGTGGCAAGGGGCAGATGTGGACAATGATATAAGCTCGTTTGAACTGTTTTTCTCAGAAGAAAATCCACCTGCAACCTCTATGGGTACTTTAGATTCTGGAACTATGGAATTCTCGGTCAGTGTGAATTCTGATACCGTATATTATTGGAGAATACGGACTACCGATTCTGAAGGGAACAGCTCAGATTCCGGGGTGTTCGACTTTAAGGTATTCTAATTAAGTGCCGTTGAATTGGTTCATGGTATTTTTTACCCCCGCAAACACAAAAGAACGAATAAGCTCTGTAGATTTTTTCAATCGTTCTGGAAGTGCTTTGACCTCTTCTGGGCTCCATTGCCCCAAAACATAGTCCACTTGTCTCCCTTTACTGAATTCAGCACCCACGCCAAATCGAAATCTTGGATATTGAGAGGTTTGCAAGGTGTTTTGGATATCTTTTAGACCATTATGCCCACCATCGCTTCCCTTGGTTTTTAAACGAATCGTTCCAAAAGATAAATTAATATCATCCGTAATGATCAGCACATTGTCCAAGGCAATGTTCTCTTTTTCCATCCAATATTTTACGGCCTTACCACTTAAATTCATATAAGTGGAAGGTTTTAGGCATAGAATGCTTCTCCCTTTATATTTAAAGGAAGCAACAGCTCCCAATTTGGCACTTTCAAAGGTGAGGTTTTCCTCTTCGGCCAAAAAATCCAATATCTTAAACCCGATGTTATGCCGGGTTTCTTCGTATTCCGAACCAATGTTTCCAAGGCCAACAACAAGGAATTTTTTCATAGGGTCAGTTTCTTGTAATAGTGGTTTTTGAGTGCCAAAAAGGCGTTTAATGAACTGGAACATTAGGAACCATTTTGTCTAAAAATACAAAAGCATCCCAAATTTTACAGCTTGGTAAAACCGGGATGCTTTTTGTTATGTTCTAAAGACTATTCGGTAGCCTCAGCCTCTGGAGCTTCAGCACCACCTTCGGCAGCACCTTCAGCGCCTTCTGCACCTTCTTCAGTTCCTTCTTCATCTTCATCTTCAAGTTCATCATCAACCGAAGTCCTGGAAGCTTTCACCTGTACAATGGCTGTACTTTCTGGGTGTAAAATGGTAAAGTCATCATTCAACACGGTTTCTACAGCAATGGTACCCCCAATCCTTAGTTTGGAGATGTCCACCGTGATGAAATCAGGAAGTAGATCTGGCAATGCCTTAATGGAAAGTTTACGCTTTCTGAACAGCAATCGGCCACCGTTACGCACCCCTGGGGAATTTCCTTCCAAACGAACAGGAATGTTCATGGTAACAGGCTTGTCCTCAAACAATTGATAGAAATCGATGTGCAAAATTTTGTCCGTCACGGGATGAAACTGGATATCCTGTAAAACGGCACTCAACTTGTCACCATTTTCCAACTCAATCACAACGGTGTGAGCGTTGGGGGTGTACACTAAATCTCTGAACGAGATTTCATCAGCTGAAAAGTGCAATGGCTTATCCCCTCCGTACAGCACGCAAGGGACCTTTCCAGCATTACGTAAGGCCTTGGTAGATACCTTGCCCACGCTTTCTCTTTGGGATCCTTTGATAGTAATTGACTTCATAATCTATATTAATATTTAATTTATTCTAAAACTTAATTTTCGAAGTGCTCAGTTTATCGGCCTGAGCGCAGTCGAAGGCTACATTAAAAATTTTGAGGATATTGACGTGTTGTGGTGTACCCTGTGCATAACATCAGCAAAAAGGTCGGCACAACTCAATACCTTGATTTTTTTCTTGGTCTCATCGATGGGAATGGAATCGGTAACAATCAATTCCGACAACTTTGATTCCTCTATTCTTTCATAGGCTTTGCCAGACAACAATCCATGTGTGGTAACGGCTCTAACACTTTTCGCTCCCCTCTCCATCATTAAATCGGCCGCTTTGGCCAGTGTACCTGCGGTATCTACCATATCATCCACCAATACCACATTTTTTCCCTTTACATCCCCAATGAGTTCCATGTGGGAAATCACATTTGCTTTGGCACGTTGTTTATAACAGATGACCACATCACATTCCAACGCTTTGGAATAGGCATAAGCCCTTTTTGAACCTCCCATATCAGGGGAAGCAATGCAGAGATTGTCCAAATTCAGCCCTTTCAAATAAGGCAGGAACAAGGTCGATGCAAAAAGATGGTCCACAGGTTTTTCAAAAAAACCTTGAATCTGATCCGCATGCAAATCCATGGTGATGATTCGAGTGGCACCGGCGGTCTCCAGCATTTTGGCCACCAATTTTGCGGCTATGGGAACGCGGGGCTTATCTTTTCTATCCTGACGGGCCCATCCAAAATAGGGCATTACTGCAGTAATATGCCTGGCCGAAGCCCGTTTGGCAGCATCGAGCATCAAGAGCATTTCCATAAGGTTCTCCGAGCTTGGGTTTGTGGACCCAATGATAAAAATGCGTGCTCCACGTATAGATTCCTCGAAAGAAGGCTGAAACTCCCCATCGCTATATCTGGAAAATTGAACCTTTCCCAAATCAGCACCGTAGGAAGCTGCTATCTTCTGGCCAAGATCAACGCTTTGCGTGCAAGCAAAAATTTTGGGTTCGGGAACCTGATATGCCATGGCAAACTCTTGTTAACTAACTTTTTAAAGCGCTTTTTTATAAAGAGGTGCAAATTTATAAATTAATTCGGGTTGCTAAAGGAATAAACAAAGTATTTTTTGGTGGTAAATGAAATTATTTTTTAGCTTTGCATCCGCAATTAAAATAAGCCACTATAATTGCTTTATGCCTTGGTGGCGGAATTGGTAGACGCGCTGGATTCAAAATCCAGTTCTTTCGGGAGTGTGGGTTCGATTCCCACCCAAGGTACTTAAAGGGAAAGGCCGAGATTTAAATCTCGGCCTTTTTATTTTGGTACAACATAGGTACAACATTCTTGGTTTTTCAACTTTAACATTTTGATCAATACTTTTTGGTCCGTTATGTTTTTAAATTAAATAAAAACAAAACCCTAAATCAATTGGTTTCGTCGAGCTTTTTCCACAGCTTGTAGTTTATTGTGTACTTGAAGTTTTCTATAAATGTTCTCAATGTGTTTTCGTACCGTTCCCGTAGATAGGAAAAGGTTGTGGGCAATTACATCGTATCCCAAACCCTTGCTGAGCTGTTCCAAAACCTCAATTTCCCGTTTGGAAAGCTTTGGAACTTCTTCATTTTTAGGGGACAATTCTACCGGATTACGCAATAATCTTAGGGTTTTCAATGCGATGGAGGGATTCATGGCTGCTCCACCATTCAAGGTGTCCTTGATGCCCTTGTAGAGGGTTTCAGCCTTTACGTCCTTCAAAAGATAACCATCTGCCCCTGCTTTAATGGCTTTAAAAACATTGTCATTATCATCAAAAACGGTGAGCATTACTATTTTGATGTGCGGATATTTCTGCTTTACTATTTCCGTGGTCTCGATTCCGTTTAAAACCGGCATTTCTATATCCATCAAAACAAGGTCAACATTATGGTCTTTCTCCAATTTGGTGATAAGCTCAGTACCATTATAGGCCACAAACTTGACCTTGATGTCCTCAAAAAAAGAAAGTTTTTCCTTGAGGGGATTGATCAAAAAAGAATTGTCGTCAACTAGGGCAACCTTTGTTTTCATCGTATAGATTTTATAGATGCAGGTTTGTACATTTTACAAGATATGGCACTCCATTTTTTCAGCTATACGACATTCGCCGTATTTATAGGAAGCTCAAGGATAATGCGGGTACCTTTCTCTTTCTGACTTTCAACATTAAGTGTGGCCCCTATTCCGGCCGCTCTCTTTTTCATATTGTTAAGACCATTGCCTTGGATCACTTGGTTAAGATTAAAACCTTTTCCTTTGTCCATAATGGACATTTGTAAGCCATCTTCCACTTGATTCAAGTGTATTGCAATCTCTGTGGCCTTGGCATGTTTTATGGCATTGTTGACTGCTTCTTGCAGAATGCGATAAATGTTGATTCCTATTTTGGAGGAAAAAGCATGCTCGGGATCCAACTTTTCGTCCATCTCAAAACGAAAACTTATTTCTTGGGTCGCTTCCTTGGCCCTTTTCACAAAATCGGATATTCTCATTCTCAAATCCGAAATGGAAATTTCATTTTTGTCCATCGCCCAAATCGTGTCACGCAAATCGGTCATGGTGGCCGAAGCGAACACTTCCATGGCTCCCAATTTTTTTTCCAATTTTTTGGGTAGTTCAAAGCTATACTTCATATTTTCTAAAGAGGAGATAATAAAGGTCAGCTGCGATCCAATATTGTCATGGAGATCCCGTGAAATTTGCAAACGCTGTTCCTGAAGCTTGTTTTGGGTCTCTATTTGAGCCAGATTGGCCTTCAACCGCAATCGTTCAGCCTTTGCCTTTTGCTGTTTGTAGATAAGGTAGGTAATGGAGGCCACAACAAGAATCAGGGCCAAAAGGCCAATAATTTCATAATTACGTCGCTGTAGGATCAAATCCTGTTCGGCCAGATCGGCGCGCTGGCGCTGTATTTCCTTTTCCTTTTCAGCGGAATTGTATTTTTCAAAGATATCCTGGGTCTGTACCAGAACATTTTGTTTGGCAATACTATCCTTTAGTCGAAGGCTTTCCTGATAGTTTTCAGAAGCAAGCTTGTAGTTTCCTGTTTTAAAATAGGCATCGGCCAAATGGGCAATTGTTCTTTGTCGAGTATCAAAATCTTTTTCGGACATCAGTTCCAAGGAGCGTTCAAAGTTGTTGATCGCAACTGTGTAACGACCTGCCTTGACATTGTACCTTCCCAAGGAAAATAAATTTTCACCACGTAATTTCTTCAAATCTAGATTGCGATAGATTTCCTCTGCCCTGCCCAAATAATAAATTGTGGAATCTTGTAGGCCTATTTCACCCATGATCAACCCCAGATTATTGTAGGCAATGGCCAGCCCTCTTAAATCATCTATTTTTTGTTTTATGGGTATGGCCTTGTGCAAGACCTGAATGGCCGAATCGTTTTGCTGTAACATGGCATAATTTTTAGACATGTTGGTATATACCGCTGCCATCCCGTAATCGTCCTTTAGTTCAGATTTTAGTTTTAGACTCCGTCTATGGTATGAAAGGGCTTCTTGATATCGTTCCAGATCGAACAAGATCAACCCTATGTTGTTCAAATTGTTCCCTTGTCCCCGCTTTTGCCCCAAAACGTTGAAGATTTTGTAAGATTCCAGGTATTGTTCCATGGCCTTATCGTAATCCTCCTCATTCCAATAAATGAGTCCCTTATTGTTCAACGCCGATGCCACGGCATCTTGGTCTCCAATGGGTCTGGCCCTCTCCAACACCTTGTCATATGCTATGAGAGCCGAATCTTTTTCACCCACAATATCATGATAGACCCCTTTTCTGAGCAGTGCCCTGAACAGCAGGTATTGATTTTGGACCTTTTTACTTTTTTCAATGGCAATGAGGCTCAGTTGTTTGGCTATTTGGGGCTTTTGATAGCAATAGTCAAAAAAGGTTCTGTTCAGGTAATCGATTTGGAGGGAATCATTGGGTTGTTGTTCCGAGATATTCAAAATACTATCAATGATCGTCGCATCGGCCTGGGCGGATGCCACGCAAGTCATTAAACCTATCGCCGTAAAAAGAAAATATTTCATGTGCAGTTGCATGAAGAAAGAGAAAGCATGTGGAACCAAATAACGTTACTCCGGTACAATATACAGAATGTGGCCTTGTCTTCCATAGGCTTCCCACTTTGAAATACAAAAATATACGCCATTCTTCGTATTGAATCTTTAGGATATGGGCAGCAATTTTAGGGTGAGATAATAAACAACCAAAATTTTAAATCGATCACCAATGAATAGAATCCGCATTTTTCTGATTTTTTCAGTATTGACCGCTTGTGGAGCGATAGGTCAGCAACTACCGCCCAAAAGTGTAAAAACAACGACCATGAAGCCCCAAAAGTTTGTGGAGGCGCCCAAAAAAATATTCATCAGAACCTTTAAGGTGTATTACCAAATGATTGCCGAAGCTGAAAAAACAGTCCATGGGGGAAGGCAGTTTGGGGGTGGTGCCTACAAAGGGAACGCCACGGCCCGATTGGCAGTTGGGGTAGAGGGATTGGCCCCTGAAGATTTACAGGATTTGACCAATCAGATTTACCAAGAATACACTGCGGAGCTAAAAGATCTAGGTCTTGAGGTAATGACGGCCAAGGATATCCCGGACATTGAGTATTTTGAAGGATGGGGCATGATTGAAGGGCCACACATCAACCAAGAACAGATAGAGGGCAGCCTTATGGTAGTTCCCGAAGGGTTTGCCTACAGGGTGAAAAAAATCACCAAAAAAGGAAAAGAAAAAACAGGGGGGTTCTTGGCTGGTATCACCAACGTCAATGGTAACCAGGCCGCAGATTTTGCATCCTCTGCCTACGGCACCATTCCCAAAATATCAAAGGCCTTGGACAATGCCATTGTTGCCGAAATAGCCATCAATGTTCCCAGTATTTATTTGAATCCAAAATCCGTATTGGGTTCGGCCAAGGTCAAAGGAGGACCCTATCTGCGCATTGGCCAGGCCAAGGTAAGCTATGTTTCGGGCAGGGCCAAGACTGCCGGGGTGGCTTCCCCAAATGCCTTGATTGAGATGGCACTAAAGGAAGCCGTTCCCATTAATGGTGTTTTTGAGAGCGAAGAATTTAAGGTAGTGGCCACAAAAAGTAAGACCACGGTACCGTCGTACGCCGCATTCTTTACCGTGGAAAATAAATCGGTGGAGTTGACCAACACCATTGATTGTGATGCCCAGACCTTTAAAACCGAGGTCAAAAAGCCCATTGTAGCCTTGTTGGACCTTTCCGTTGAAAAGTTGGGCCAGGGGCTTCAAGGAGTAAAAGTAAAATAGTTGTTGGATGTTCTTCAATAAAACACAGATCAAAACATCAAAGATGAAAAAGTTTGTAGTGTTCCTAATGACCGTACTGGGTACATTGGTAGTAAATGCCCAGGTTTCTGAAAAAGAACTCGACGGAATAGAATTTTTGCAGATGGATGATACCCAGGGAGGCATAATCTATGGGTTTACCAAAGGGGACAAAATGATAGGCCCCAATCTGCATATACGTGCCGATGGGATGCGGATATACACCTATTTTGACCTTGAAGGTTTGGCCCAAGATGTACAGATGATCGAAGAGCCCAGTACAGGAATGCTTCTATTGGCCGAAATGAAGGACAATGTCATGCACGGCAATGCCTTTAAGATGACGGGACAAGAAATTGATTGGGCACAGACCTATAAAAATGGGGAAATCAAAAAAATCATGGATGTGGAGTATAAGTCCAAAAGCAGTAACCGAGAAAATTGCTTGGGCAATTGTTTGGGCGGTTTTGGCATGTTCCAGACCAGCGATGATCAACTTCTTTTGGGTTATTTCTTCAAGCTTCAGCCGACCAGTCCGGTTGTTCACACCTTTGATGGAGGTAAAAGCGACATGTACTTGGGAGGTATGAGAAAATGGGAACGCCAAGGTTTGGGAAAGTACATCTATTCCAATGAGGGTAATATTTATTTTGGTATGTGGGATAAAGACAAGCGCACCGGCCTTGGAATTTGGTTCAATAAAGATGGAGGTGTCGACAGCAAGGGATATTTTAAAAAAGGGGAACTCATTAAGAACATGTAAACTATGATTCGGATTTTTTGCACGCTGATTCTTGTTCTGGCCGCAGGCCCTTTTTGGGCGCAGGAAGAACTGCATCCATGGTATAAATCCAATAATTTGGGAATCGATTTTAATCAGGATCAAAGTCAGGTATTGGTGGTAGGTTATGATAGGGCCACACTTTGGAAAACTGCAGATGGCAGCTTGATAAAAAGTATGCCCCTTACCTTTGATGGAAAGCCAATTCCACCTGACAGTTTCACCTATATTGACGCGGCCCCCGATCTTAGCGAGTTTGTCTTTAAGGTCGACCATTCGTACCGCCGTTTTGTTTTGGATATTGAAGATGTGGACTTGTTTCCCGACTTCCAGAACCATAAGGTCAGACAAATATTGGGCTACGATTCGCACGGGTGGATGGTATTCTTTTCCGAAGGGTTCTACCAGGGCTTTTATAGGGTATGGCAGCAGGGGAATACCTCCAACATGCAGTTCATTTCTTTGGAATACATTTCTGAAGCAACCATGAGCAATGACCACAACTTTATTCTTTTTGGCCGCGACCAAACATTTCGATATATCGATATCAGTGGTCTGGAACCCAAAGAAGCCGTTGATACCGGATTGCCCGCCGAAAACTGGAAGGATGAGCACTTGCCCCCCGGACAGGTGACCCTTTATGAATGGAATGGCAACAACAAAGATGGCAAAGAAGTGGAATGGCGCTATTTCATGCAATTAGGACAAGAAACCAGCGACAAAATAAAGGGGAAAAAGGCGCAGTCCTATTTCCCAACGGATGATTTTTGCATGAACGAATATCCCTTTTATGTCTTTGGGGCGACCGATAGTACGCTTTGGTGCATGTATTATGCCCAAGAGGACTTGGATAGGGCCGAGCCTGCATATCAGTACTATCTGGAAAAAAATGATCGAGCAACCTGCGAAGTCTTGCAAACAGTTTTCTTTACAGAATCCGAGGAAGCCAACGAAGCTAGAAAGCAGAAAAAGCGTGATGATTATTTTGTTGCCAAGAAGGAAGAAAAAGCCAAGGAAAATGCCATGCGCCCCACTTGGTATGCCGAATACATGTCCAAGTTCATCAATCTGCCCAAAACCTATACATTGAACTATGAGACCATTGCTGGAGTGGATGTCACCAACTTTTCTTTTGTCCAGAATGAAAAGTACCGTATGGGCAATCCGCAGGAAATGGCCATAGGCCGCATCTGTGATTGCTCCAACGGCAACAAAGTGGTGCTTCGGGTCACGCGGAGTCAATCCAATGGTATGGACCGGCAATCCTTTAGGGTGTTCTCCTATGATTCCATGGGGAATGAGATAGGGCACCAAAAAATAGCCGAGACCCAAAAGTACAATGGTAATTTTCCACAATTGTCCTACTTCACCATCACCAGCACAGAGAGTAGTTGGACGGCCGATGTCACCATCAAATATCCGAATGGAAATACCCGAAAGGAAACCTATAACGGCACTTGCAATTAAACTTTTTGGAACCAAAATGAAATGTTTTTTTCGAATTGTTCCCATTCTGTTGTTTGGAAACATCCTTTGGGCACAGGTACCTGATTATCAAACTCTGATCACAAAGTTTCAAGATGGGATCAAGGCACGGGATTTTAAGGCCATGAAAACCAATTCAGAGGCCTTGATCCAATATTATAGCAATGACTATGCAGGGTATGCCCTCAATGGATATTACTTTTTGTGTCGTGGCCAGAACCTTATGGCCAAAGACCGTTTTCAGGCCATGTTGCAACTCAACCCAACGGATTCCGGCACCCATAGCCTAATGGCACTGTACCAATTTGTTATGGGAAATGTTGCCGAAGCAGAAAAGCATCTGAAATGGGGTTTTCAATTGGCCAACTATCCTGAATTTGGGTATGAGGCCATGCAAGATGCCTTAGTAGTGAAGGAAACCGCTTTCAGAAACGATATGGACGATTATGTGTCCACGGTGAACAATCTATTGGCCCAAAATCTACAGGATATTTCCTTGGCAAATTCCTATATCGACTGTATCGGTGCGTTGAGAAAAGGAAATGATTGTCCTGCGATTGAGGACATCATTGGGCGATTGAGCCAAGTGAGACCATACAATCCGTATGTTGAGCCGCTAGGTTTGTATTGGAAAGGCATAAAGGACTATATTGTTTATGAGAATGCCAAGGCCGTGGAGAAATTGGAGCTGTTTCTTTCCAAAACGCAGTCCCAACAAAAAGATTTTGCCTTTTTTAGGGCTTCCGCCCAGTATTACATGGCCACTATATTTTATGGTGCCTATGATGTGCGTTCGGCCTTATTGCACATCAATAGGGCATTGACGGAAATTAGGCAGATTCCAGTTTCCATTGAAGGCGAGGCCCAGTTTTTGTATTTAAAGATGATGTACCAGGCAGAGTTGAAACAGGAGGAAGCTGCCTTACAGACTTCGTTCGATCTATTGGCTTTGGCAGAAAAGCTGGATAGTGATCTGTACCGGGCACAGGCCAGTAACAATATTGGGCAGTACTATTTGAACAGTGTAACCCCTTCGGAACGGGCCATGGCCGCTGATCATATCTACAAGGCCCTTCAATATGCAAAAAAAGGGGGATACCCTGATCTGGAGAATTCCATCCGTGGAAATTATGTGATGGTGTTATGGCAACAACGCAGAAAGGATGAGGCCAAAAGTCAATCCGACCAATTGTTCAATGCCTATATGCGAGCCAATAAGTATGAATTGGCCGAGGTCACGGCCAATAACCTGGCCTTTATGTATTATATGGAAAACAACTTTGGGATGGCAGCCCAGTATTTTAAAAAGGCGGTGGATATGACCGAAAGTGTAAAGGAATACCTGAATCCCAAACAACGTCTTGCCTTGATGAACGAAAGAAGCAGTGCCTATAGCGGTCTGGTCATGGCTTATCAAAAATTGGGAAACGCCCAAGCACTTTTTGAGGTACAGGACAAAAACCGCAGTCGGTTTTTACGGGACCGACTTTCATTAAGTTCCCAATCCGCCACCTTACAAGAAGCCCAATCCCTTTTGGGGCCAGATGACCTGTTGTTATATTATACACTTTCCGGTCCAGGCGAAATCATCATCAATGCCATTACGCAAAATGAGGCCAAGGTGTACTATAACTATCCCATTGATGATTGGATTGCCATGAAAAAGCAATGGACGGACCGCACCAAAAAAATTCCACCCTCCTACAATGGGTTTATGCAGGGCTATACCAATGACATTGTGGATGGAAATTTCATAGTTTATGCCAACAAAGAGCAAGGTTTCAAGGCATCGGATTTTAGAACACAGGTAGAGTGGACCCGTCAACTATTGGAAAGTGACGATTCCAAGATGACCACTGCCCGAAATGCATTCTTGAAACAGTGGTACAATTTTGCGTTGAAACCGGTACAAGGTTTGTTGTCAAATAAGCCCAATGTGATCATAAGTGCCAGTAATGAACTCAATTACCTGCCTTTTGAAGCTTTTATTCGCCCAGACGGAAAATACTTTGTTGAAAGTCACAATATAAAGTATATTCCATCTGTAAGTGTGTGGAAAATATTGAAATCCCGGAATTATACTTCAAATAGAAAACCGGCGTTGGTGATGGGAGGTGCTGTATATCAACCCAGCGGTAATGTTAAGGGTTCGGCCCGGGGCATGGATGATTTTTATGCGATAAGCGAATCCATCAACAAAAAAATGGCCAATGGCGATTATAATTTTAAAACAGAGCTTCAGCAAATGGGCTTTGGAGGGGCTAATTATTTGAAGGGAACATTGGATGAGGTACAATACGTAGCACAGTTGGATTCCAATGTAAAATTGGTGACGGGCAGCAATATGAAAGAGAGTTATCTAAAAGGGCTGAGTGCCTCCGGAGAGTTGAAAAAATACAAAAACTTGATGCTTTCCACCCATGGGTTTACCGTGGATATCATTCCTGAGTTCAGTGGGGTCATGATGTCCCAACCCAACGGAGGGGATGGAAAAGAAGATACATTTTTGCTTGCCCCAGAAATTGCCCAATTGGATTTGGAAGCGGATTTGGCCATATTGAGTGCTTGCGATACCGGATTGGGAGCTCTGGTGGGCGGAGAGGGCATCAATGGTCTCAATGCCGCTTTTTTGGTGGCCGGGGCCAACAACACCATGCTTTCCCTATGGCCAGTAAATGACTACAGTACCTCGCTCACCATGCAGAATCTGTTTCGAATGCTTATTGTGGATGGCCGTGATGCCTTTACGGCCCTCAATGCCATAAAGCGTTCCATGGCCAGTGGCCAGGCTGGAGAACAGTTCAGGGCCCCAAAATATTGGGCTCCTTTTTTGTTGAATGGACGGTAGTTGTGAAAGAGGGCAATGCAAGAGAATATATGAAAGACGGTAATTGTGCCCTTTTACTACAACTAAAAGACGAACACTTATATAAAGGTTTGGCTGGTCTGAAACACTCCCAATGTTCCGTTAACTTTTTGGATTTTATAGGTCGGATAGTCTGTTACAGCTAGGGATTCTCTCATATTTTTGATTTCTCTGTCCATCTGTAGACAGGTTGGAGAAGCAAAAAGCACTGTCGAGAAAAATGACAGTGCTTTTATTGATGTTGCACGGTACGTGCAATCCCACAACCAAACCAAATGATTTACATTTTCAATCTCATGAAGAGCTCATGTGTATTGTTGTTAATTCTACCAATCGAACTCTGGAGAGAAGTCTCATAGGCATAACCAATGCGAAGTCCGTTGCTGATATTGAACAAAACCAGACCACTGATGCTCTCATCGTACCGGTAACTGGCCCCAAATTCAAAACGCTCCCCAAAGTCCAAGATTCCGGTGGCCTCTACCGATATCGGAGCTGCATTCACATAGCGCAGCATTCCTATGGTCATCAGGTCCAATTTCTTGCCCAAGAGAAAGGTGTACCCCCCACTCAGATAAGCATGCATACGGTCAACGCCCAGATAGGCATTGCCGTCACGCTCCTGCAACCGTTCAGGGCTCAAAAGCTTGGGGGCCGATAGGGATAAGAAATACCTGTCGTGCTTTAGGTATGCGCCAGCCCCCACATTGGGGGTGAAACGGCTCTCATAGTCCATCAGGGCACCATCCTGGCCAACACCGTAGGTGACCAACCCATCGGTATTCGCATCATAGGAATTCGCACTTCCCTTGATTCCAAAATACAGTTTGTGGTCCTCATCCAATTGGATGAAATAAGAGATGTCAATGGCCAACCAAGTCTGCTGTTCAATAAAGGTCCTATCATTTAGGATGGAAACGCCCAGTCCCACATTTTTCCCCATGGGCATGCCAAAAATGGCACTTTGGCTTTCCGGTGCTCCCTCAATACCTGCCCATTGGCTCCTTATGCCAAGGGAAAACTCTGCCGATTCGGAGCTTCCGGCAAAGGCAGGGTTATAAATGTTCATGTTATAGCGGTAGAAGGTGTAGTTGGGATCCTGTTGGGCGCTTGCCGAGAGCGAAAGGACCAAAACTGCTATCAGTATTTGCAATTTATTGATTGTTTCCATGTCTTTATGTTGTGTTTTTTGTATTGGTTTGTGATTAATAGTTAATGAAGATCCAACCTTGTAGAGGGGCACTGCCATCACCTAGGTTGATGATGTACATATAGGAACCAGCGGGAAGCTTCTCACTTCTGCTTTTATAGAACCCTTCCCAATCGTTGAGATAGGAATTGGTGGCAAATACCTCATGGCCCCATCGGTTGTAGACCTTCACTGTGTTATTGGGGTAATTGTCTATGCCTGGTATGACCCAAACATCGTTGTTTCCATCCCCATTGGGAGTAAAGGCTTCTGCGGGAATGATTTTAGGTTTACTTACAGATGGGAAATCATCATTGTCATCTGTAATGCCGTCATTATCATCATCGTTATCACTGTTATCCCCAATACCATCACCATCATTGTCTGAATCCTCAGTGGAATCCTGTGGAAAGGCATCTTCGGTATCGGGAGTGCCATCATTGTCGTCATCGGTATCGGCATTGTCGCCCTGACCATCACCATCGGTATCGGTATCCTCGGAAGGATCCCATGGGAAAGCATCTTCAGTATCTGGAGTTCCATCCCCGTCATCATCGGTATCGGCATTATCACCTTGGCCATCACCATCGCTGTCCACACTTTCATTGGGATCATTGGGAAAGGCATCCTCCTCATCCGGAACACCATCATTATCGGCATCGGTAATTTCACCGGTTGGATAGGTATCCTCTTCATTGGGGATTCCATCCCCGTCAATATCCCCATCGGTGTTATCCCCCTGGCCATCACCGTCGGTATCGGTATCCTCCGAAGGATCTGTTGGGAAGGCATCCGAAGTATCGGGAGTGCCATCATTGTCGTCATCGGTATCGGCATTGTCGCCCTGACCATCACCATCGGTATCGGTATCCTC
>JBNLBG010000014.1:0-6180 GCA_050303195.1 Allomuricauda sp.
TATCGACCACATCTTCTAAAATGATGACACTTTTACCTTCAATCTCTTCAGGAACATCCAACAAGGTTTCTACTATCCCTGTTGAGGTTAAGCCCTGATAGGAACTCAATCTCACAAAAGAAACTTCGCAAGGGTATTGATAGGCTTTCAAAAAATCCGCGACAAACATAAAGGCTCCATTGAGCACCCCCACAAAAAGCGGGATTTCATCCTTATAGTCCTTGGCAATTTCAGCAGCCATTTTTTCTATGGCCTTAAGAATTTGCTCTTCCTTGAGATAAGGTTTAAAAAATTTGTCGTGAAGCTTGATCAAGGCGTCATTATTTTAGTCAGGTTGGCAAAGATAGCATTTTTTGGGGGCGGTATTGCCCTTAGTCTTTTATCCCTTCAAGGAATTCACGTATTTTTGCTGTCATTCCAATTCGCTGATCAATGCAATTTTTCTCTTCGGACTTTAAACTGGGAATTTTAGGAGGTGGACAACTGGGCAAAATGATGCTCTATGAAACCCGCAAGTGGGATATTTACACCAAAGTGATGGATGTCTCCCCCGAAGCTCCCTGTAAAATAGCCTGCAATAAATTTGTGGAGGGCAGTCTCATGGATTTTGACGCCGTTTACAACTTTGGAAAGGACGTGGATGTCCTTACCATAGAAATTGAAAATGTGAACGTGGATGCCCTGGAAAAACTGGAACACGAGGGCATAACGGTGTACCCACCCACCAAAACCTTGAGGACTATTCAGAATAAGGCAACACAAAAATTGTTTTATACGGACCATGGGATTCCCACGGCTCCTTTTACCCGCTTTGCCTATACTTCGGAAATTGAGGACAGTATTTCCAATGGCGGACTGCAGCTTCCCTTTGTTTGGAAAAGTGCTCAATTTGGTTACGATGGACAGGGGGTAAAAGTGGTGCGAAAAATGGATGATCTAAAAGACCTCCCCAATGTGGAGTGCATTGCCGAAAAAATGATTGATTTTAAAAACGAATTGGCGGTAATCGTGGCCAGAAATTCCCAAGGTGAAGTCAAGACCTATCCCGTAGTGGAAATGGAATTTCATCCAGAGGCCAACCAAGTGGAATACGTTATTTGCCCTGCGCGGATTGAAAATGCTGTGGCGGAAAAAGCGAAAGCAGTCGCTCTTAAAGTTTCGGAGCATATGAAACACGTAGGAATTTTGGCCGTGGAGCTATTTCAGACCCAAAACGATGAAATCTTGGTCAACGAAGTGGCACCAAGACCCCATAACAGTGGACATTATAGCATCGAGGCCAGCTATACCAATCAATTTGAGCAACATATCCGTGCCATTTTAGGCTTACCTTTGGGTAATACCGATAGCAAAGTGGCCGGGATTATGGTAAATTTGGTGGGAGCCGAAGGTCATACTGGAGATGTGGTTTATGAAAACATAGATGCCATTTTAAAAATGGATGGCGTTACCCCACATATCTATGGAAAAAAACAGACCCGACCCTTCCGCAAAATGGGCCATGTGACCATTGTGGATGAAAATATGGCTCGAGCCCGGGAAGTGGCTCAAAAAGTAAAGGAAACTATAAAAGTGATAAGCAACTAGAGATATGAGCAAAGTAGCCGTGATCATGGGAAGCACAAGCGACCTTCCAGTTATGCAAGATGCCATTGATATTTTAAAAGAATTTGGGATAGAAGTTGATGTAGACATCGTATCAGCACACCGGACCCCTGAAAAGTTATTTGATTTTGGTAAAAATGCCCATAAAAATGGCTATTCTGTCATCATTGCTGGAGCTGGAGGTGCGGCGCATCTTCCTGGAATGGTCGCCTCATTGTCGCCTCTGCCTGTAATAGGCGTTCCCGTAAAAAGCAGTAATTCGATAGACGGGTGGGATTCGGTACTTTCCATACTACAAATGCCCGGAGGCGTTCCTGTGGCTACAGTAGCTTTAAATGGAGCGAAAAATGCCGGAATTCTTGCCGCACAGATTATCGGAAGTTCGGATAGTGAAATTTTGAGTAAGATGGAGGCCTACAAACAGGGATTAAAGGACAAAGTGATCAAAGGAGCCGAGGAAGTCAAGAAAAAAGATTAACCCAAAAAATGAACTACAACCAGCTTGGAATTTTACTGGGGGTATGTGCCATCCTTTTTATTCTTCTTACCTGGAAGAAAATCCAAAATCCCTATCTAAAAAGTCTATGGAAATGTGGATTGTTGGTTTTTTTCCTTTATTCCGCTCTATTGATTCTTATTGAGATACGATGGCAATTCATCTCAGAATTTGCCAATACATTTGATTTGAACGGAAATGGCTTTGTAGACCTAAACGAATATTCCGATGAGGCCCTAAAAGCTATGAACAGAAGAACTTATGGCGCCACGGTAAGGCTGTATGCCCCCTTGACCATGGGAGCATTATCCGGGATTATCGGATTCTCTTATTTTATTACCGATATCATGGTAGTGCGATTAAAAAACAAAGAATTCAAGAAATGAGTATAAAAAATCCATTGCTGGAGCCTTTTGACCAAGCTCCCTTTTCAAAAATAAAGAACGAACATTTTAAACCTGCCTTTCTTCAGGCCATTGAAGATGCTAGGGCAGAAATTGATGCCATTGTAGAAAATCCAGAACCGCCGACTTTTGAAAATACTTTGGAGGCGTTGGATTTTTCAGGGCAGCAACTGGACCGAATTTCCAGTGTTTTTTTCAACTTGAATTCCGCGGAGACCAATGAAGAAATTCAAAAAATAGCCCAAGAAGTCTCTCCATTGTTATCAGAGTTTGGTAACGACATCATTTTAAATGAGGGGCTTTTCCAAAGGGTGAAATCCGTCTATGACCAACGAGACAACTTGGACCTTACTCCAGAACAAGAGACTTTATTGGAAAAGCGGTATAAAAAGTTCAGTCGAAATGGTGCGAATTTAAAGGAAGAAGATAAAAAGAGACTGCGTAAAATCGATGCGGAACTTGCCAAACTAAAATTAACCTTTGGTGAAAATGTATTGGCGGAGACCAATAAATATGAGCTTCTGTTGACTGATGAAAAAGACGTGGAAGGTCTACCCGAAGGAGAAAAGGAAGCCGCCGAACAGTTGGCCCAATCCAAAGGCAAGGAAGGATGGATGATCACTTTGGATTATCCCAGCTACATCCCGTTTATGAAATATGCCAAAAATAGGGCGCTTCGGAAAGAGTTGGCGATTGCCTTTGGCAGCAAAGGGTTCCACAGCGACGAATTGGACAATCAGAAAAATGTCCTCAAAATCGTTGCTCTACGCCATGAGCGTGCCAACTTGCTGGGATATCCCACCCATGCCCATTTTGTTTTGGAGGAACGAATGGCCGAAACTCCAGAAAAGGTAATGGATTTCCTCAATGAACTTTTGGAAAAGGCCAAGCCTGCTGCGGAAAGGGAATTTAAGGAATTGGAGACTTTTGCCAAGGAACTGGATAATATTGACCGATTGGAAAAATGGGACAGTGGCTATTATTCTGAAAAATTAAAGCAAAAATTGTTCAATCTGGATGATGAAAAGCTAAAACCCTATTTTAAATTGGAAAATGTGATCAAAGGGGTTTTTAAAGTTGCCGAAATGTTGTTCGGACTCACTTTTAAGGAAGTTTCCACAATTGACAAATACCATGATGAAGTGAAAACTTTTGAGGTCTATGACGAATCCAACAATTTCATCTCACTTTTTTATGCCGATTTTCATCCCAGAACCGGAAAACGCGGTGGTGCTTGGATGACATCCTACAAAGCGCAATTTACTTTGAATGGCGAAAACAGCAGGCCTCACATTTCAAATGTCTGCAATTTTACCAAACCCACAAGTTCAAAACCTTCGTTGTTGACCTTCAATGAGGTTACCACTTTGTTCCACGAGTTCGGACATGGCCTGCATGGCATGTTGGCCAACACTACCTATCCCTCACTTTCGGGCACTTCAGTGTATTGGGATTTTGTGGAATTGCCCAGTCAGATCATGGAGAATTGGTGCTATGAAAAAGAGGCTCTTGAACTTTTTGCCCATCATTATGAAACGGGTGAACTGATACCTATGGAGTTGGTTGAAAAAATCAAAGATTCAGCCACTTTCCAAGAAGGCATGGCCACCGTACGCCAATTGAGTTTTGGATTTTTAGACATGGCTTGGCATGGAACCGACCCCACGGGCATCAAAGATGTGAAAGCCTACGAAACCAAAGCCTTTGAGGGTACAGATTTGTTCCCCAAAACTCCGGAAACATGTATGAGCACCTCATTCTCGCACATTTTTCAAGGAGGATATTCTTCGGGCTACTACAGCTATAAATGGGCAGAGGTCTTGGATGCCGATGCGTTTGCTTATTTCAAGGAGCAGGGCATTTTCAATAAAGAGATTGCCGATAAGTTCAAAGAACACATCCTCTCCAAAGGGGGAACAGAAAATCCCATGGAACTCTACAAACGTTTTAGGGGAGCAGAACCCAAAATTGATGCACTGCTGGAAAGGGCCGGATTATTAACCCAAAAGCTATAATCGAATGAAAAGCGTTTTATTTCTTCTCGTATTCCTCTACAATGGTATAGGACATTCTCAAGAAACTTTTGTGTTCAAGAATGTTTTTCTCCCAAATTCAAAATATATTACCACGACCATATCGGAAGTTTATGGCACTATTAACTTTGAAGGAGATGAAACCATGTTGAACGAACTCAAATCGAATGGCATGCAACTCCCCATGACCATGGAGCAAAAAACCAGCATAATCGCCATCAATGAAACAGGTGAAAAAGATGACCTCGGAAATATTCCTTTTACCATATTTTATGAAAAAATGGAAACAACCTCAAAAATGAATGGAGACTCTATTCCGCAAAAAGAAAATCCATTTTCGGAAGCAAAAATTTTTGGTTTTCATAAATTGGATGGTACCATGGCCGTTGATTCTATTACTGGCGACGGTTTGAATGAGCAAATAAAAAGCATGCTCAGGTCTACCTTTGATCAAGTTCTAAAACAGATTGACTTTCCAGAAAACCCCCTCAAAATTGGTGATACATTTACCAACGAAATTCCTATGACCATGCCCATGGGAAATTTGCAGCCTATGGAAATAATCATAAAAATAGATTACCAATTAAAGGATATAGAGAATAACCTTGCTCTTTTTGACCTTAATCAGAACATAGCATTGAATTCTGTGCAAGAGTCCTTAAATTTAAGTGTAACCGGGCAAGGTCCAGGTAAATTAAAGTATGATATTGAAAAAAATATCATGGTGCGCAACGAGAGCACTCTTCCCATGAAAGTGCAAGTAAATATGCCTAACGAATTATCTATGCGTATGGAAATGGAAACCAAAACCTTAGTCACCATAAGCATGGAATAACTTCTAGGTTGACACCCACCCCTTAACCATGATTTGTTGGTTATTATTTGTTGAAAACCATTACTTTTGCTATCTGTTTCAAACTAATGGCCGAACATAAATTAAATCCTGACACTTGGGTAGACCTTTACGCTGACTATCTGTTCAATTATGCAGTGGCCCGCGTTAGTGATGCCGAAATTGCCAAAGATTTGGTACAGGAAACCTTTTTTGCCGGACTTAATTCAGCCAAAAACTTTAAGGGTGATGCTGCGGAACGCACTTGGCTCATTGCAATCTTAAAGCGAAAAGTGATTGATCATTATCGCAAGGTAAATTCTAAAAAAGGTAAGGCCGAGGTGCGCATCAATTATGCTACGGACACGGATTCTGATGGGGATTGGCTTGAAGAACAAGTAGCCGACCCATTTAGTAGGGATGGTGATAATGTGCTTGAAAATGAAGAACTGGGATTGGCACTACAAGAATGCATTGAAAAGCTGCCAAAAAAACAGGCACAGGTGTTTAAAATGAAAACCATTCAAGGAATAAGTACTGAAGATATTTGTAATGAACTTGAAATTAATCCGTCCAATCTTTGGGTAATGATCCACCGCGCAAGGACGGCTCTTATGGGTTGTTTAAATGAAAATTGGTTTTAGCTATGAAGATATCATGCGAGGAGGCATCACATATCTGCAATAAATCGCAATATAAAGAAGCAAGTTTTTGGGAAATCCTAAAACTTCGCCTACACGTTCTGTATTGCAAGACCTGTGCAAAATATTCCAAAAAGAATACCAAGTTAACATCACTATGTGATAAGGC
>JBNLBG010000014.1:6541-57982 GCA_050303195.1 Allomuricauda sp.
AAAGGTAGGATCATCACCAACACAAAAATGAAGCGTTGCAAAAACAATATCCATATATCCCAATGCAATGCGATTTTGGCATCCATGGCAGGTAATAAAACCGTGAATCCCACCCAAACCAAGGCCACAATATAAATTTTGAATCCCCCCAAATTCCGTAAATTCTTGGCTCTGGGAAGCAAGGGAACGGCATACAGGGCAGAAAGCAGGGTCATAGCTGCTATTGCCATCCATATTTCCTGATCCAATTGAACCAAAAAATAAATAGCAAACACAAAGGCCAAAAAACTAAAGATTTGGATGATTTTATGGTAGGCATTGGAAACAATCAGGTATTTATATGCCTCCACCCCATACTTTACAAAATTGTAGCACACAATCACCCCGAAAAAGATAAATCCCAATAGGGATAAATCAAACGAAGTATCCAAAAGATAAAAAGTTACTCCGGCTAGGGATATGACCGCCAAGGCCACATGGATACTGGCATCCAGATAAAAATCAAAAATGAATTTCAACGTGCGCATCGAACAGATTCTTCGCTGTGGCCACAAAGGTTAATTTGTGGTTAACAACTTTGGTTTAGAGACCTTCAAAATTGCTTATTTTCATTGAATTAATCCCTAATTTTGTGCACTTTATTGGATTGAGATGAATACAGAAGTGTTTGCCGCCAGACATATTGGCATTGCAGAAAAGGATCTGCCCCAAATGTTTGAAACCATAGGGGTGGAAAATATGGAACAACTCATTTACGAGACCATTCCAGATGATATTAAATTAAAAAAAGCCTTGGCCCTTCCCGAAGGAATCAGTGAGCATGAGTTCTTGACCCATATTCAGGAACTATCGCAAAAGAACAAGGTGTTTAAAACCTATATTGGTTTGGGGTATCATGAATCCCTGACCCCATCCGTAATCAAACGTAATATTTTGGAAAATCCAGGGTGGTACACTGCTTATACACCATATCAAGCTGAGATTGCACAGGGGCGTTTGGAAGCTTTGTTGAATTTCCAGACCATGATAAGCGACCTCACCAAAATGGAAATCGCCAATGCCTCCCTTTTGGATGAAAGCACAGCGGCGGCCGAGGCAATGACCATGTTGTTCGAACTTCGGTTACGTCAGCAAAAAAAAGAGGGGGTAGTCAAGTTTTTTGTTTCCGAAGAAATCCTTCCGCAGACTTTAAGCCTTCTTAAAACCCGGGCACTACCTTTGGGTATAGAACTGGTCACCGGCAACCATGAAACGTTTAGCTTTTCAGCGGATTTTTACGGAGCCCTGCTCCAATATCCCGGAAAATATGGTCAGGTTCACGACTATGCCGAGTTCGTACAAAAAGCCAAGGAGAACGGGATTAAAGTGGCTGTTGCTGCCGATATTTTGAGTTTGGTATTGCTCACCCCTCCCGGGGAATGGGGCGTTGATGTTGTGGTGGGTACCACCCAGCGTTTTGGTATTCCATTGGGGTATGGCGGACCTCATGCTGCATTTTTCGCCACCAAGGAAGAATATAAAAGAAGCATTCCCGGTAGAATTATTGGGGTGACCAAGGACACCGATGGCAATCGTGCCTTGCGGATGGCATTGCAAACACGGGAACAGCACATTAAAAGAGATAAGGCCACCTCCAACATCTGTACCGCACAGGTACTTTTGGCTGTCATGGCCGGGATGTATGCCGTTTACCATGGCCCAAAAGGATTAAAATATATTGCCGAAAAAGTCCATACCCAAACCAAGAAATTGGCTAAAAGCTTGAAGTCTCTTGGTATTGAGCAGTTAAATATTGCATATTTTGATACCATTAAAGTTCCCGTCAAGAATTCAAAACGATTAAAAGAAATTGCCGAAAGCAAAAGCATCAACCTTAATTATATTGATGCCGATACGGTTTCAATCTCGTTGAATGAAGCTGTTTCGGACGAAGATTTAAAAACATTGGTTTCTTGCTTTGCAGAATCCCATGATATCAAAAATCATAGCGAAAAAAATGTTGAAGTAGGAGAAGTTATTCCATCTACCCTGCAACGAAAAGCTCCGTATTTGGAACACGAGGTGTTCAATAGCTATCACTCAGAAACCGAGTTGATGCGCTATATCAAAAAATTGGAGCGAAAGGATTTGGCCCTGAACCATTCCATGATTTCCTTGGGAAGCTGTACCATGAAATTGAATGCCGCTTCAGAAATGCTCCCTTTGAGCATGGCTCAATGGGGCAACATTCATCCTTTTGTGCCTTTGAACCAAGCCGAAGGGTATCAAGAAATGCTCAAGACCTTGGAACAACAATTAAATGTGATTACCGGATTTGCCGCCACGTCATTGCAACCCAACTCTGGTGCTCAGGGAGAATACGCCGGACTTATGGTTATTCGCGCATATCATGAATCTAGAGGTGAGGGGCATCGAAATATTTGCCTTATTCCCGCTTCGGCACACGGAACCAATCCAGCCTCAGCTGTTATGGCCGGGATGAAAGTAGTCGTGACCAAAACAGATGACCGCGGAAACATTGATGTTACCGACCTAGAAGAAAAAGCAAAGTTGCATTCCGACAATCTTGCCGCATTGATGGTGACGTATCCATCAACCCACGGGGTATTTGAATCATCCATCAAACAAATCACGCAATTGATCCATGAAAATGGAGGCCAAGTGTATATGGACGGTGCTAACATGAACGCCCAGGTTGGTCTTACCAATCCAGCGACCATTGGAGCCGATGTGTGTCACCTCAACCTGCACAAAACTTTTGCCATTCCCCACGGAGGAGGAGGTCCTGGGGTAGGCCCCATTTGTGTGGCTGAGCAGCTGAAACCTTTTTTACCTTCAAATCCTGTGGTGAAAACAGGAGGTGAAAAAGCTATTACGGCCATTTCCGCAGCTCCTTGGGGTAGTTCACTGGTATGCTTGATTTCCTACGGATATATAAAAATGCTGGGGAGTGAAGGGCTAACCAATGCAACAAAGGCAGCTATTCTCAATGCCAACTACATCAAAGATCGATTAAGAGGCAAATTTGATGTGCTATATACAGGAGAAAGAGGTAGGGCCGCCCACGAAATGATTATTGATTGTAGACCGTTCAAGGCCAATGGTATTGAGGTGACGGATATCGCCAAACGACTCATAGACTACGGTTTCCATGCCCCAACGGTTTCTTTTCCGGTGGCAGGAACTCTGATGATCGAGCCCACAGAAAGTGAAAGCCTCGCTGAGTTGGACAAATTTTGCGATGCATTGTTGTCTATCCGAAAGGAAATTGATGAAGCTAGTGTGGAGCAACCCAATAACGTGCTCAAAAACGCACCGCACACCTTGGAAATGGTCACGAATGATGTTTGGGAGTATCCGTACAGCAGACAACAAGCAGCATTTCCATTACCTTATGTTAATGAAAACAAATTTTGGCCTGCTACTCGAAGAACAGATGAAGCATTTGGGGATCGTAATTTAATGTGTACTTGCACCCCAATTGAAGCCTATGCAGAAGCATAGCCAAACCACGATATATATTGAAAAAGAGCCTTGATTTAAACACAAAGTCAAGGTTTTTTTGTTATAACAAATCACCAAATTAAGCCTTGGACATTGTACGGGTAAGACGTGTGCATATTTAGGTAAAGAATTGTTTACTATCTTTTCAGATAAAACCTCTATCATGGAGATTGGCATTACAGGCACTGGAAGTTATATTCCATCTATCATCACAAAAAACAAAGACTTCCTAAATCATACTTTTTTAGAAAATGACGGTTCTAGCTACCCACAAGATAATGCCGTTATTATAGAAAAATTCAAATCCATTACTGGAATTGCAGAACGGCGGTATGCACCATCTGATCTAAAGACTTCAGATTTGGGATTTTTAGCGGCCCAAAAGGCCATTGAGGATTCGGGTATTAATGCCGAAGACTTGGATTATATCATCTTTGCCCACAATTTTGGAGACCTTACCTTCGGAAAGATTCAAGGCGACACATTGCCTAGTCTCGCTACGCGGGTTAAGCATCTCTTACGTATCAAAAACCCCAAATGTGTGGCCTATGATATGATTTTTGGATGCCCAGGATGGATAGAAAGCGCCATTCAGGCAACCGCATTTATAAAAAGTGGAATGGCTAAAAAATGTTTGGTCATTGGCGGGGAAACACTTTCAAGGGTTGTTGACAAACATGATCGAGACAGCATGATTTTTTCCGATGGAGCCGGAGCGGCTATCTTTGAGGCAAATCCGAAATCAGGAGAAGTTTTGGCCCATGCTTCTGCAACCTATGCCAATGAAGAAGCCTATTACCTCTATTTTGACAAGTCCAATGACGATGATGCCTGTGCCAACACCCGCTACATCAAAATGAATGGGAGAAAAATCTACGAATTTGCTTGCACCCATGTACCTCAGGCCATGAAGGATTGTTTGGACAAAAGTGGTGTGGGCATCGATAAGGTTAAAAAGATTTTTATCCATCAAGCAAATGAAAAAATGGACGAGGCCATTGTAAAACGCTTTTATCGATTGTATCAAAAAGAGGTTCCCGAAAATATTATGCCGATGAGCATCCACAAATTGGGAAATAGCTCTGTGGCCACCGTTCCTACCCTGTTCGATTTGGTCACCAAGGGAGAAATGCCAGAACATCAGTTAAAAAAGGGAGATGTTGTAATCTTTGCGAGCGTTGGCGCCGGAATGAACGTGAACGCCATGGTTTACAAATACTAACACTAATTCCCAAGCTCAAGAATCAAACACAAGCAACAAGGATTATATATCAAATTCCAATAACCTTAAAACTTCTGGGATATCTGGTTTGTTTTTTGGAATTTTAGCACATGTACGAAAACAATTTTCCCAATAAACGCTACAGACATACACTGGCGTTCCTACAAAAACACATTAAAACTTCAGAGCCCATTTTGGATTTAGGAGTTGAAAATCCATTTTCGGAAATCATGAAAGCCCAGGGCTACCAAGTTAAAAACACCAAAGGTGAGGATTTGGATGTGGACTTTAATAGGGTTGCCCAATCCGATGCAGAAGTGATAACCGCTTTTGAGATTTTTGAGCATTTAGTGGCACCTTTTAACGTACTTAAAGAAATAAAAGCCAAAAAATTGGTGGCCAGTATTCCCTTACGGTTGTGGTTTTCGTCGGCCTATCGCAGTAAGACCGACCCGTGGGACCGTCATTATCATGAATTTGAGGATTGGCAGTTTGATTGGCTCCTAGAAAAAGCGGGGTGGACCATAAAAGACACCGCCAAATGGACTAACCCCACCAAAAAAATTGGTCTACGGCCCCTACTCCGTCTTTTTACCGACCGCTATTACATTGTTTACGCCGAACGGAAGCACTGACCGTCATTTCGAAATGAGCAAAGCGATTGAGAAATCTCACCTTAGTTTCTTTAGATTTCTCACATTCGTTCGAAATGACAATCAAAGTAATTTGGGAATTGTGAATTGTTTTTTGGAATTTTAGCAAATGCGAATCAGCATTGTCATTCCCGCCCACAACGAAGCAACCTATCTAATGGATTGCTTGGATTCTTTTGTGGCACAAACCCAAAGACCGGATGAAGTTATCCTTGTAGATGACAATTCTATTGACGATACCTTTGCCATTGCCTCAAGATTCGCCCAAGCACACGATTGGATAAAAGTGGTACAACGTAAATCCGCTGATGAACATGTGCCTGGAAAAAAGGTAGTGGATACCTTTAATTTTGGACTTCAACATGCTTCAGGTTACAACTTGATTGGCAAATTTGATGCGGACATCATTCTACCCCCCAATTATTTTGAAGAGATTTTGAACCGTTTTCAGGCCAATTGGAAACTGGGCATGTGTTCTGGACTACTCTACATCAAAAAAGGAAATGATTGGGTCTATGAAAACATTGCAGACAAAACCCATATCCGTGGCCCTATAAAATTGTACCACAAAGCCTGTTTTGACAAGATAGGCGGGTTACGCCCAGGTGTGGGTTGGGACACTGTGGATGTGCTATTGGCCCAATACCATGATTTTGAAACCTTGACCGTTCCCGAACTCCATGTGAAACATCTTCGTCCCACGGGGCACGGGTATAGTTCCAAAAATTCTCAAAGCAAAGGGGAGGCTTTTTATAAGATGCGATACGGGATTGTACTTACCAAAATAGCAGCCTTAAAAATGGCTTGGCAAGCCAAAAGTCCGGTTTTATATCTCCAGGCCGTTTTTGGTTACTTGAAAGCATTCTTTCAACGACAACCTTGCTACGTTTCCAAAGCAGAAGGGAAATTCATAAGAGCATATCGATGGAAAAAAATGAAACAAAAGCTTATATAACCAAGCTTAAGTACAGTTTTATCTCTTTTACCATTCGTAGAGTATAATCCATATTTGTATTTTAATGCATTCTTAGGTTTTCCAGCTTTGATGAAATTTCTAAAAACACCTCACCCCATTGGATTTGGTTGGATTTATGCACTGCTTCCGGCACTATTGGTACTCTTTATTTTAGTGGTCTTGGCTCCTTATGGATTCGGAAAACTGCATCTTTTGGACAGATTTTTAAAAGCATTGCCATTTGGAATTATTACTGCCCTTGCTGCTCCAGTGAATCTTTTTTTGGTAAGGCTTGCATTTCCCAACGGGGTGAATGCAGATACTTGGACACTTGGTCGGGAATTCTTGTATGACATCTACGATATCTTGCTCATTGGCCTTTGGAATGCCATTTACCTAAACCTGGCCTTTCAACCCAATGAATCGTTCACCTCACTTCTGCTGAGGTTGGAATCACATACTTTGATTGTAGGCATACTCCCCATAATCTCCTTGGTTTCCTATAAACATCATAAAGCCTTGCAAAATCAGCTACAGTTGACGCAAAAAATAAATGGTCGATTGCTGGCTAAACTGGAAGACAACAATTCCATTGATGAAATCTCATTGTTTTCAGAGACAGGTTCTTTTGAAATCAAGCTTTTGGGAAACCAAATACTATTCCTTAAATCTGACGGGAACTATGTGGAGGTTTTTTATATCCTGAATGGGTTGACCAAGAAGCACCTCATCCGAAACAGGCTAAAGAATTTGTATCAGCAGTTACCTAAAAAGGTATTCTTTCAATGTCACAAAAGTTATATTGTAAATCCTTCAAAAATCACCAAAGTTGATGGAAATGCACGCGATTTAAAACTGATTATGTGCAATGGTTTAAAGGTTCCTGTATCTCGTGACAATTCTTCAGACCTAATGGTAATGCTTCAACCAAAAGCATGATTCTCTGGCCATTGATACCGGACTGCGGGCCATAGATCCCATTGTCTCACAAATCCTCCCTCTTTCATATGGTTTTGTTGTTCTTGCCGCAAATTCCACCAGAAATGAAAGAGAATCATAGAATAATTACGCTCGATGCGCTCAGGGGGTTTGCCATACTCGGCATCCCCTTAATGAATGTTCAAAGCTTTGCCATGATAGGTCAGGCCTATTTAAATCCAACAGCATTTGGCGATTTAACCGGTGTAAACTTATGGACCTGGATTGTAAGCCATTGTTTGGCTGACCAAAAATTCATGAGCCTGTTTTCTATCCTGTTTGGAGCATCCATCTTACTGATTGCCTCTTCCTCCGAAAGAAAAAATGGTTCTTCCATCTCCATTCACTACAGAAGAAATTCTTGGTTACTGGTTTTTGGATTGTTGCATGCATATCTAGTTTGGTATGGTGATATTTTGGTTCCTTATGCTTGTTGTGCTTTTTTGGTTTATCCTTTAAGAAAACTTCCAGTAAACATCCTTTTTTCAAGCGGCTTCATTCTATTTTCCATAGCAAGTACCATCGAGATTTACCATGGGATGGAATTGCTGCATACCCCACAGGAAGTCCTTGAAAGATTTTCAGGAGGTTGGCAACCGAATCAGTCTATTATGGAGCATGAAATTCAGGCCTATCAAGGTAGCTTTATGGACCAACTGATACAACGGTCAAAAACTGCAAAAATGTTGCAGACCACCTATTTCCTTCAGCACAATCTATGGCGGATACTCGGTCTAATGTTGTTGGGAATAGCCTTTTTTAAATCTGGATTTCTCAGCGGAAAATACGAAGCAAAGCTTTATAAAAAGATTGGGGTCTGCGTTGGTATACCCTCGCTATTTTTAGTGGCAGTCGGTATCTTGTTTAACTTCCACCATCATTGGAGTATTGAGTATTCCATGTACATAGGCGGTCAATTTAATTATTGGGGCAGCTTGGGAATGGCATTGGGTTATATATGCATCATTATATGCATTTGCAAAAGCAAATTGTACCCACATATGGTTAATAAGTTATCGGCGGTAGGAAGAATGGCCTTGAGCAATTATTTGCTGCAGTCCGCACTTTTGGCCTTAATTTTTTATGGCTTTGGAGAGTTTGGAAAAGTAGAAAGAATATATCAATTGCTCATTGTTGCAATGCTATGTCTACTGCAATGGTGGTATAGTTCCTTATGGCTGAACCATTTTTATTATGGTCCTATGGAATGGATCTGGAGGAGTTTGACCGCAAAACGATTGCAAGCGTTCAAAAAGAGTCCAAAATAGTAATGCTAAAGAAATTGGTTTAATTTTACGCTTTCCTAGAAAAAATATTTGTACGCCAATCCTCCAATAATGATAAAACCAGCTATTAGATCTGCTGAGCAAAAAGACGTAGAAAGTATACTCAACATAGTAAACCATGAGATTCTTCATTCAACCGTGGTATATGATTATAAGGAGCGTACCTATGAGCAGCAGCTGGCATGGTTTGAAAAAAAACTACAGGACAACATGCCCGTCATTGTTGCTGAAAAGGAAGAAAACGTTCTTGGCTTTGGTACATTCGGGATTTTTAGACCTTGGGATGCCTACCGATTTAGTGTGGAACATTCCATTTATACCCATCACAACTTCAGGGGAATGGGAGTTGGCACACTCATCATGACAGAATTGATTCGGTTGGCCACCGAAAAAGGCTACCACACCATGATTGCAGGAGTTGATGCTTCAAACAAGGGCAGTTTTGAATTCCACAAAAAATTTGGCTTCCAAGAAATTGGCACATTCAAGGAAGTAGGCTACAAATTTGATTGTTGGCTGGATTTGATTTTTATGCAGTTGTTCCTCCAAAAGGATAGAGGTTAACTATTCCAATACCTCTCCAATCGGCTTACCGGTAGTCCCATTTGGGAACGCAATGCCCAACAAGGCCGCAATGGTAGGTGCTATATCCGGAATCTCTGTTCGGTCTACCGTACTACCCTGTTTTATTCCCTTTCCATAGAAAAGCAATGGGGCGTGGGTGTCATAAATCATTGGCGAGCCGTGAGTAGAACCTGTTCTTCCGTAGGAAATAAACCCAGGCCTTGGTACAAACAAAATATCCCCAGAACGTTTTTGGTTATAACCGTTTTGCAAAATATAGGAAATCCCTTCGGTATACTCATTGATCCACATTTGATGGCCTGTGTAGACTTGATTTACAGCTTCGTAGGTGAGCAGTTCCTTAGCAATTTCTTCTTCTGCATCATCCAAATCGATATCCAAATTGGATAATATCTTGTGGTCCAAGAATATTTGGTAATTGGAAATGTTCTTTACTACATCGGTTGTACCGTATTTATACTGCAAAAACTCATTGAACTCTTCCTGCATTCCTTCCATGTCCAAATAGCCTGCTGGTATTTTTTGATCCGACAAATAGGCTGGAACATTGATGGCTCCATGGTCCGCGGTCAGAAACACGGTGTACTCTCCCATTCCTACCTTTTCATCCAAAGCAGTAAAAATTCGAGCTAAATCTTGATCCAACCGCAAATACGTGTCTTGTATCTCTTTGGAATTCACTCCAAAAAAATGCCCCACATAATCCGTACTGGAAAAACTAATGGCCAAAAAATCGGTTATAGTGTCGGCTCCCAAATCTTCACCTTCCAAGGCGGCCAAAGCAAAATCGGCGGTAATACTATTTCCATAAGGGGTAATCCGCAATAGCCCAAATTCACCATTGTCTTCCCATAAGCTTGGAAGGTCATGGGGAAATGCGGTAGTGGTTTCCCCATCTATCTTTCCTTCATACGAATTGTCGTCAACACCGCTCTCCACATAAGTTTCAATTGGTTTTAAGGTTGTCCAAGGTTTCTTATATGCTTCAACAGCATCAGAAGCATTAAAATCACTCACCCATTGGGGAAGTACATCCATATAATAGGAACTTGTAATCCAATTTCCGGCAGCTCCTCCTTCAAACCAATAAGCCGCATTGGCCGAATGACCCCCTGGCAGTATCGCACCCCTATCCTTTAAGGCTACAGCTATCACTTTTCCTTGTTGTTGCGTATGCAAACGTAATTGATCAGTAACCGTAGTGGTCAACATTCTGTGGGGAGACATTTTACCAGCCTCAGATGTAGTACCTACCGATTGATACCTGTTATCACTGGCGCAGTATACTTCTTCACCTGTTTCCTTGTCATACCAATTATTTCCTATGATACCATGAGTAGCAGGTGTTGTTCCCGTATATACCGATGTATGCCCGGGACCTGTACTGGTAGGTGCATAGTTGAAATGGTTGTTTTTGCAATTGAACCCATCGTTTACCAACCGTTTAAATCCTCCTTCACCATAATGGTTCCAAAAACGGGTAAGATAGTCGTATCGCATCTGATCCACCACAATACCCACCACCAATTTTGGTGACTGGGCAATTTCTACAGGAGTTTTTTCATCTACATTCTTCTTTCTACGCTGCCCATGTGTGAAACCAGTGATACAGAAAGCAAGCAAGAGTAAAATAAGATTGTTTTTTTTCATGGGTTGGATTTAACAAAACGCTAGCAAAGCTATTCATTTATCCTGTTTAAAATTTTAAATGAAGGTTAAATGCTTAACAATATTCTTATTTTTATGCCCGCAAGTCCAATTTAAGCGCATGAAATATCTTGAAGCGATTGGAAAGTACTTCATCATGATATGGGAAGTATTTAAAAAGCCAACCAAATGGCCCATCATGAAATCCCTTATCTTTAAAGAGATTGATGAGTTGATATATGGGTCCATGGGCATCATCATATTCATCTCATTTTTTATCGGAGGGGTTGTTACCATCCAAACCGCATTGAACCTAAACAGCCCTTTGTTGCCCAAAAGCCTCATTGGTTTTGCCACAAGACAATCTGTAATTTTGGAATTTGCCCCTACATTCACAGCCATTATCATGGCAGGTAAGGTAGGTTCTTACATAACATCCAGCATTGGGACCATGCGTGTGACAGAGCAGATTGATGCTTTGGAGGTAATGGGCGTTAATTCACTTAACTATCTTGTTTTTCCCAAGATTATTGCCATGTTTATGTATCCTTTCGCCGTAGCCATTTCCATGTTTGTAGGGATATTGGGCGGTTGGATTGCCGCTGTATTTGGTGGCTATGCTCCAAGTGGCGAATTCATTGAAGGACTTCAATTGGACTTTGATTCGTTCCATGTAACTTATGCTTTCATCAAGACCGTAGTTTTTGCCTTTGTCATTGCTACCTTGCCTTCGTACCATGGGTTTTATATGAAAGGCGGAGCCTTGGAGGTGGGCAAGGCCAGTACCACAGCTTTTGTTTGGACCAGTGTGGTTATCATTATCTTGAACTATCTATTGACCCAATTACTCCTTGGCTAATGATCGAAGTGGAAAACATACACAAATCTTTTGGGGATGCTCATGTGCTTAAGGGCATATCAACCGTATTTGACAAAGGAAAAACTAATTTGATCATAGGGCAGAGTGGTTCGGGAAAAACGGTTTTTCTAAAGTGTTTGTTGGGGCTCTTTGAACCTGAGGAAGGGCAAATTTGTTATAATGGACAGTATTATTCTGAGCTTTCCACAAAAGAGCGTCGAAATCTGAGGCAAGAAATGGGCATGGTGTTTCAGGGAAGTGCCCTGTTCGATTCCATGACCGTGGAAGGCAATGTTATGTTTCCTTTAGATATGTTCACTACCCAATCCAAATCTGAAATGCAGGATCGGGTGGATTTTGTACTGAAACGCGTAAACCTTATCGATGCCCATAAAAAATATCCTGCTGAAATCTCTGGTGGAATGCAAAAAAGGGTGGCCATTGCCCGTGCCATTGTGATGAACCCTAAATATTTGTTCTGTGATGAACCTAATTCAGGGCTCGACCCCAAGACGGCGATTTTGATTGATAACCTCATTCATGAGATTACCCAAGAATACGATATTACAACTGTAATCAATACCCATGATATGAACTCGGTGATGGAAATCGGGGAAAAAATCATTTTCCTAAAAAATGGGTACAAAGAATGGGAAGGTACCAACAAAGAGATTTTTAAGACGGACAACGAAGCGGTCACCGATTTTGTGTATTCCTCTGAACTCTTTAAAAAGGTGCGTCAAATGTACATTGAGGAGCGAAACTGAATCGGACAGGAGACAGGAGACAGGAGACTGTTAAAAAATTAAACTCATCTTACTTCATTGATTACCAGGGTGGAATCCTGGAGTCTCAACTTTAACCAGTTCAACATTTTTTTGGCATCATCTTCTTTTTGATTGCTGCCCACACCATCTTTCCATTTTACTTCAAAAACTGGTATGGTATCAAGCTTGTCAAAGTCGGTTTGTATTCGATATGAAAAGCCCAAACCAGATAAATTTTCATAATTGGCCTTGGCTTCAGCACTTATAATTGAAAAAGGGATTTGCTTCCCAAAGCTCTTGGTCAGGTTGGCCACTTCTTCCTCCAAAAGGCGTATTTGCTCGTCCTTGTTGAGGAGTTCGGCCTTGTTCTTCTCATACAGTTCACTTACATAGGTGAACTTTTCTTCCGAGTCGTCTTTCCCCCCCTGAATGATATGAAGTTCAGCATCTTTTAAACGTCCATATTGATTTTTTTGCACTCGCCACGTGTTCACTACATTCTCCGGAATCAGCTCGTCTCCCATAAAAACCACCTCAATAAGCGAGGTTCCACCATCCACGTACTCAATTTTGGTCAGGTTATCCACATATCGTCCTGCCCCTTCAAACTGATACACTTCAATGGTTTCCTTTAAAAATTCTTGAGCCTGTTTCTTAAAAAGCGATTCTTGGAAAACCTGATAAAACGTAAATCCAGCCGGAATCATCACCAAAATGCCCGTAATGGAAGCCAGCCGTGCTATCAATCTCCTTTTATGTGAATTGGCATAACGCACCATAGGAAATCGCAGAAACTTGATGACCAAAAACGTGGCCAGTCCAATAAATATGGTGTTTATGGTGAATAGATACATGGCTCCTGCCGCATACCAAGGTTTGCCAATGGCCAGTCCAAAACCAACTGTACAAAGGGGCGGCATCAGTGCTGTTGCAATGGCCACACCAAAAATCACACTGGCTATGGTTCCTTTCTTGGCCCGAGCAATCACAAGGGCAAGTCCACCAAAAAATGCAATCAACACATCTCGAATATCGGGTTTGGTACGTGCCAAAAGTTCAGAAGACTCATCACGAAGTGGGAAAAGGTAGAAGAACAAAAATGCTGTGATCACACTCAAAACCACCATTACCGTAAAGTTTTTGAGTGATCTTCGCAAAGTATCAATATCATTAATGGCCAAGGACATCCCCATGCCCAAAATAGGGCCCATCAATGGGGAAATCAACATCGCTCCGATGACCACCGCTGTTGAGTTTGCATTCAATCCAACAGAAGCGATAAAAATAGAGCAGACCAAAATCCAGGAAGTGTGTCCCTTAAACGGAATATCGGCTATGATGGATTCTTTGGTAGCAACAGCATCTGTGTTGGAACGAATTTCCAATAAATCGGATAGAAACTTTTGAACGCTGCCCAAAAGTCCTTTGAAGTCCTTCTTTACTTCATCACCGCTTTCTTGCTCTGGAGTTTTTCCCTCCCCAAACTGTTGTTCACTCATATTTATCTAGGCAAACTGATCACCAAATTTCTCCTTAACCTGGCTCAAAACTTTTTTAATATCCTGTTGTTTGGATTTGGGGTAAATCAACAACACCTCTTCTTTATCCACAATAATATAATCTTCCAATCCATCCACGACCACAATTTTTCCCTTTGGGGAACGAATCATATTGCTTTTGGCATTTTCTAGCAGCACTTTACTGTTGACTACGGCATTTTCGGATTCGTCTTTATCCAATTTATCATAGAGCGCACCCCAGGTCCCTAGGTCGTTCCAATCAAAAGTAGCCGGTAAGGTATAAATGGATTTGGATTGTTCCAAGATAGCATAATCTATGGATATGTTTTCCGCCTTGGCATAATTTTCTTGGATAAAGGCTCTCTCTGTAGCTGTGTTATAGCTGGTAATGCCTTTTTCAAACAATTCATACTGACTTGGTTGATACTTTTTAAAAGCATCCACTATGGTCTTCACGCTCCACATAAATATGCCCGCATTCCACAGAAAGTTTCCTTGGGCCAAAAACTCTTTGGCTGTTTCATAATCCGGTTTTTCCCTGAATTGTGACACCTTTTTGAGCTTTTCGTCACTTCCTTTCTCAAATTCGATATAACCAAAGCCTGTATTGGGAAAGGTAGGCTGAATTCCCAATGTACAGAGTACATCTTCCTTTTCGCATTTATCAAAACAAGCAACGACATCTTTTTCAAAGGCTTCCTCATCCTCAATCCAATGGTCACTGGGCGCCACGATCATCACTGCATTGGGATTCATTTTTTGAATCTTCAGCGAAGCATATAAAATACAAGGAGCCGTATTTCGCATGGCGGGCTCCAGTACCACTTGCTCGGGTTTTACTTTGGGCAGTTGCTCCAGCACCAAATCGTTGTACCGCTCGTTGGTGAGAATCAAAATGTTCTCCGTTGGGATAAATCGATTCAACCGATCAAAGGTCTTTTGAATCAAGGTCTTTCCTGTTCCCAACATATCGTGAAACTGCTTGGGGTTGGCGGTTGTACTCACTGGCCAGAATCGGGAACCGACCCCTCCGGCCATTAAAACTGCATAATAATTCTTGTTCATTTTAACTTATTTCGCGTTGCCATTTTGAACGTATGTGAGAAATCTAAAAAACAATCAATTCGAGATTTCTCAATCGCTTTGCTCATTTCGAAATGACATTTTTGTTCATTTTGTTTTATCAATTAGAACGGTGGTTCAACGGGATTGTCCCTCACCAATTCCACCTCTGCATTGGGTTGAAACAAATATAGCCTGCCTGTGGACAATTCCACACATTCATATCGTTTTACCTTCTTTTTCCCTTTTTTGAACAACCTACCATTGTATAGTCTAAAAACACTTCCCATTGGTAACTCATATACATAGCTGTTTGTTCGCTCTTCCTGATCAAAAGCTTTTAGCGCGATGGACAAACGGGCATCCGTGCTACTACTCGCTTTTGGGCTTTTAAAATGGTTGGCAATGATGGGCAACAATTGTGATGGAAACACCTCTGGTCTAATAAAAGGAACCATTAAATGCTGAAAGGTACGCTTCCATTCCAAGCCGTGGGGTTTTATTCGGCGACCATGCTGTTCAAACGCTACCAGATGTGCGATTTCATGAACGAGGGTGATCAAGAATCGGTATTTGTTGAGCGAAGCATTCACCGTAATCTGGTGCAATCCGTTGGGCATTCTACGGTAATCCCCATGCCGGGTAACCCGATGGTTTACAATCTTTAAATGCACTCCGTGGGTTTTGATGAGCTCAAAACAAGGAGCCACGGCGCGTTCCGGGAGATATTTTTGAAGGGTGGTGTTCACTGGAACAAAATTACATTTAAAGACCAGATTATTCGTTTGCAGACCAACTTTTATGGCGTACTATTGCTCACTTGCAACAATTTCCCGTTATATAATTTTTGTCCAGTTAAGGCAAAATCCTTGATATAGGTGGCCATTTCCAAAGCGGTGACGGGGGCTTGGTAGCCTGGAAAGGCTTCTTCCAACATTTCAGTTTGTACGGCACCTAGGGCCAGCACATTAAAACTGGGGCCAGTTTCCTTGTGCTCTTCAGCCAAAAGTTCAGTCAAGGTGATTACCGCTCCCTTACTAGAGCTATAGGCAGCCAGCCCAGGAAACTTCATACTCCCTTGTACACCACCCATGGAACTGATGGTGACCACATGACCTTCTTTGCCCATTTGAGGAAGTACGGATTGAATCATTTCAGCCACGCCAAAGACATTGACTTTGTAAACCGCCTCAAATTCAGCAGGAGTAGTTTCTGAAAAAGGTTTATTGAGTAAACGCCCTGCATTGTTAATAAGCACATCCACAATATGCCACTGTTCCTGTTCCAGAAACTCGGTTACTTTTTCAAAATCTGTTGGATTGGCCAAATCAAAAGAAAAGGCATGCACATTAGGTAAGTTTAAATCTGCAACAGGCTGGGCATTACGGGACAAAGCCAGCACGTTATGCCCTTCTTGAGCAAAAAGTTGTACCAACTCAAAGCCAATCCCTCTGCTTGTACCTGTGATGATAATGTTTGCCATAAATTAGTATTTTGTCACTCCCGAGGCGTCGGGAAT
The DNA here is from genome assembly GCA_050303195.1 of Allomuricauda sp. GTDB lineage: Bacteria > Bacteroidota > Bacteroidia > Flavobacteriales > Flavobacteriaceae > Flagellimonas. Next base: position 23,099 of record JBNLBG010000014.1, read on the forward strand.
CTTTTGCTAATAGTTCACTGTTATTTCGTGCGACACGAATAGCCACGAAAAAAGAAACTCTTACCTCCCCTATCCCACGCTTTACCAGAAGGACTCAAGAAGGCATTTTGGATTTAATTCAACTTGATTTCATTTTCAGGACCGTTGGCTATTCCCTCAATAACGGGTAATACTTTGTTCACCAAAGTTGCCATGTGTCCAAAATCCATAAGCTCAACCTCATCTCCAACTTTATGGTAGTGCCCAAAATTGGTGAAATCAAACGTACAAAAGGTATGTGATGGAACTCCAAATTCTTTGTGAAAAGAGTAATTATCCGAGCGTTGGTAAAGATTATATTCTTTTGCTGTAGGTAGAAACCCCACTAATTCTTCCTTAGCATAGGCATTGCTCACTTCGGCCAAATTGGAGCGTTCATACCCTGTAATGAACACAAAATAGTCCTTACCTTGTAAAGGTACGCCAGTCATTTCAAAATTGAGCATGGTATACAAATTAAGGTTCTGTTCCTTTAATTTTTTGGCTAAATGTTCCGATCCCAACAATCCCTTTTCTTCAGCACTGAAAAGGGCAAAAATCAAACTTCGTTTGTTGGTCTTTTGGGTACCGAAATAACGGGCCATTTCCATAACAGAGGTTGTCCCAGATGCATTGTCATTGGCTCCATTGGCAATATAATCCCCATTTTCTGGGGCAATGGTACCAATATGATCGTAATGCGCCCCTATCACGATGTATTCATCTTTCAAATCAGGGTCGTTGCCTTCTACAATCCCCACAATATTATAGGAAGGGTCTTTAAAATTGGTAAGTGTATCTCGGTACGATTCAAAATAGGGCTTTACTCCATACGACTTGAAATAATTTTCGATATACTTGGCTGCCATTTCAATACCTTCACTTCCTGAATCACGACCCTTTAAATCATCTGAAGCAAGATAATTCATAATATCATCAATTCGTTCAGCATCGGAAAAGGGCCCTTCATCACTTTTTGCCATATTGACCGTTACACTTTGCTCTCCTCCCTGCGATGGAGTTTGAACTAGTTTCGTTGAACCACAGGCCATCAGCAGCATTAAAACCGATGTATATAAGAACATTTTCATTTTTTGCGTTTTTTGAATCTTCTAAAGATAAAAAAAGCATCCTAAAAGGATGCTTCTATATAATAAGTTCTCGACTGCGCTCGAACTGACAATTTATGCCAACATGGTCACCGGATTCTCCAAATAGGCCCTTAGGGTCTGAAGAAACTGTGCCCCTGTGGCGCCATCCACGGTTCGGTGATCACACGCCAATGTTACCTTCATGGTGTTTCCAACAACGATTTGTCCATTTTTGACCACTGGTTTTTCCACAATGGCCCCTACGGACAAAATTGCGGAGTTAGGCTGATTTATAATTGAAGTGAACTCTTGAATACCAAACATTCCCAAATTGGAAACAGTAAAGGTACTTCCTTCCATTTCATCGGGTTTGATCTTCTTGCCTCTTGCCCTTCCTGCCAAATCCTTTACAGTTGTACCAAGCTGGGTCAGACTAAGTTGGTCTGCAAACTTGATCACGGGAACCACAAGTCCTTCATCCACTGCAACGGCTACACCCATATGAACATGGTGCTTATAGACCGTAGTATCTCCGTTCCAAGAGGTATTTACTTGTGGGTGCTTTTTGAGGGCCATTGCACAAGCTTTCAGAACCATATCATTGAAAGACACTTTGGTGTCGGGCAAATTGTTGATTTGCGCTCTTGAAGCTTTGGCATTGTCCATATCCACTTCAATGGTGAGGTAATAATGAGGAGCTGTGAACTTCGATTCACCCAAACGCTTGGCAATCACCTTACGCATAGTAGAGTTTTTCACTTCCTCGACACTTTCCTCTCCTACCGGCAAGCTTATTGGTGCCACTGGAGCCGCAAATTCTGCTGTTTTTTCCGCCACTGGGGCAGCAATTTGGGAAGGTTGATAGTTTTCAACATCGCGCTTCACAATTCTTCCGTTATCCCCTGAACCTTTTATATTGGACAGGCTAATACCTTTTTCCTCCGCTATTTTTTTGGCCAAAGGCGATGCAAAAATTCGTCCTCCATCTTGGGATGCCGCAGTTTCTGCCTTAGGTGCTTCTTCTTTTTTGGGTGCTTCTTTTGGGGCAGCTTCCTCTTTAGGGACGCTAGCCGCGGAACCTCCTCCAGCTTGTGCCTTCAGTACCGCATCCACATCAGTTTCTTCTGGGCCAATAATGGCCAAAAGGGAATCAACAGGTGCACCTTCCCCTTCTTGGATACCAATGTGCAACAATTTACCGGAGTAAAAAGATTCAAACTCCATGGTGGCCTTATCCGTCTCAATTTCAGCTAAAATATCGCCTTCTTCCACGTCATCACCTACTTTTTTCAACCAGCTGGCCACGGTTCCTTCTTCCATGGTATCACTCAAACGGGGCATGGTAATAATCTCAACCCCCTCTGGGATGGCAGCAGGTGCACTAGCAGGTTCAGTAGTACTTTCTTCGGCTTTAGCCTCAGAAGCATCGGCTGTTTCTTCTTTGGATTCGGTGGCTCCTCCTCCATTGAGCAAGGCTGAAATATCCTCTCCTTCTTCACCGATGATAGCCAAAAGTGAATCAACTGGAGCGCCATCACCTTCCTCTATTCCAATATGAAGAAGGGTTCCTTCATGGAAAGATTCAAACTCCATGGTGGCCTTATCGGTTTCGATTTCGGCCAAAATATCACCTTCTTCCACTTTATCACCTACTTTTTTGAGCCATTTAGCCACGGTACCTTCTTCCATGGTATCACTCAATCTCGGCATGTTGATTACTTCTGCCATCTACTTATAATTTATGTTGTAAAAAAGGATAATCTTCTTGTTCGTATACCATATCATACAATTGCTGTACGGGTGGAAAATCTGATTCTTCCGCAAATTTTTCACACTCACTCACCAAAGCTTTTACACCTTTGTCAATCTTCTTCAAATCTTCTTCAGAAGCATATCCTTTTTCAAGAATAATATCCTTTACTTGCGTAATGGGGTCTATTTTCTTGTATTCCTCAACTTCTTCCTTGGTTCTGTAATGCTGTGCATCACTCATGGAATGCCCTCGATAACGATAGGTCTTCATCTCCAAGAACGTTGGCCCTCCACCTGTTCTGGCACGTTCAATGGCCTTATCCATTTCTTTAGCAACAATGGCCGGGTCCATCCCGTCAACTGGTCCGCAAGGCATTTCATAGCCCAATCCCAATTTCCAAATATCGGTAGTATAGGCTGTACGGGCCACAGAGGTTCCCATAGCGTAGCCATTATTTTCACAGATGAACACTACAGGCAATTGCCACAACATGGCCAGGTTAAACGCTTCGTGCAACGACCCTTGGCGCACGGCTCCATCCCCCATGTAACAAAGTGTTACGGAATCCCTCTTAAAATATTTATCGGCAAAGGCAAGTCCAGCTCCCAAAGGAATCTGCCCCCCCACAATTCCGTGCCCACCATAAAAGCGGTGTTCTTTGGAAAAAATATGCATGGAGCCTCCCATACCTTTAGATGTTCCGGTAACTTTACCAAAAAGCTCTGCCATTACACGTTTTGGATCTACTCCCATTCCTATGGGCTGAACGTGGTTACGGTACGCGGTTATCATCCGGTCCTTGGTAAGGTCCATGGCATGCAACGCACCCGCCAAAACTGCTTCCTGACCATTGTACAAATGGAGGAAACCCCTAACTTTTTGTTGAATATATACAGCGGCCAACTTGTCCTCGAACTTTCTCCAGAACAACATGTCCTCATACCATTTTAGGTAAACTTCTTTGGTGATTTTTTTCATCAACGATGTTATTATTTGAAATTCCCCTGTAATGGGGAGAGCAAAAATACATATATATCTCTTTTGGAAAAAGAATTGGTTTAAGAATCACCCAAAAATGAACTATTGAAAGCCAAGGGTAAAATATCCGCCATGGAATTGCATTTGTATATAGGTCCTTTTTCCGCCTTGAGCAATATAACAATAGGCGATTTTTGATTTTGCTCGTATTCTATAATGGATTGCCTACAATTACCACAGGGCGCGGCAGGGGAATCAACCAGATGGTCTCTTGACCCAGCAGTGATGGCCAACATGGTAAGGGCAACCCCAGGATATCTTGCCCCAGCTTGAAATACGGCCACACGTTCTGCGCAGAGTCCGGAAGGATAGGACGCATTCTCTTGATTACTCCCAATAACAGTCTCTCCATTTTCCAGTAAAACAGCAGCCCCGACCTGAAAATTGGAATAGGGGGCATAGGCATTTTCACGGGCTTGTTCAGCGGCTTGTAACAATTTTTGTTCACTTTGTGAAAGCTCGCTCACATCTTCATAGATGGAAAGCTCAAAACTCATCTGTTTTTTTTCCATATCACTTGGGTCTTTACCAAAAATAAGAAAAGCCTGTCGGCGGACAGGCTTTTCACAATACTATTTTATAGTGGACTAATCGTTATAGAATTCTTCGCCAAAATTAAAGGTAAGCGAAAAACGCAGTGTGTTTTCCAAAGGGTTCTTTACCTGTGAGGTAGAGAACAAATAAGAAAGGTCTATCTGTGCTGCTTTAAATTTGAAGCCTGCTCCTAGGGTAAAGAATTTACGTGATCCTTTTTCTTCACTTTCATTAAAATAGCCACTACGTAGCATAAAGGCTTCCCTAAATCGATACTCGGCACCAAGTGCCCAAGTAATCTCTTTGAGTTCTTCGCTGAAACCATCCGGGGCATCTCCAAAAGACTCAAAAATACCTTTAAAGAAGCTTATGTTTTGGTATTCATCGTTGTCCTCTGGACCAATAACGCCATCCCCAGTAAAGTCTCTTGGGGTCGGCACCAATAGTTTGTTGAACTCAGTGCTCAGGGCCAAAACATTGTCTTGGTCGAAAATAAAATCGAATCCCCCTCCAAATTTTAAGTTGGTAGGCAAAAAGTTTTCCTGTCCTCCTTCATCGTACTGCAGGGAACCTCCAATATTTGAAATATTAAATCCAGCTCTCCAACGGCCATCAAAATTGTTGTATGCGATTTCCCTGGAACGGAAAAACCCAGCAATATCAACGGCAAAAGCATTGGCTGCCTGTGAGTCTTGTGTTTCATCCTGAAACCTTAAATTGGAACTGATAAATCGCCCCCCAACAGCCATAGAGAAAGATTGGCTCAATTTCAAGGAATAGGAACCGTCCAAAGCAAACTCATTGGGTTTTATGATTCTTGGATCATCCGCAAAATCTCTCCTAAATTCAATTTCTCCCAAACCAAAATACCTGACGCTAAAAGCAAAGGCACTTCTATCATTGAGCTTGTTGTAAAAATTGGCGTTTAACAAGGACACATCATTGACAATCGTTTCCAAATAGGGCGTATAACTTACTCCTACTCCCATTTTTTGGGTTGCGAATGCATATTTGGCCGGGTTCCATTGTTGCGAATACGCATCAAAAGAGGTAGCTACTCCCATATCACCCATACCAGAGGCCCTGGCATCTGCAGAAATGGTCAAAAAAGGAACGGCTGTTGTAATGGCTCTTTCTTGCTGTGCGCTCAACCGCGGGACCACGGCAAGGAACACTACCAATATCAGTAACTTTTTCATTTTAAGGTATTAGTGTATTTAGTGAATAGTAAAGTTCTTAGGTTTAAAAACAGTCATAGACGTTTACATGTAAACGGGCTTTTGGGCAAATTCTTATAGTATGGTGCCGTTTTTTGAATAAATTTTAGACAAATGACAAGATAATGTATGAATCAAATCCTTTTTTTTCATTCTAATCACACATAAAATCGTTAAAACAAAGACGATCCATACTATTTTAAACCCAGATGCGTTACAGAAGTGTAGCAAATGTTGATAACGGCATTGATACAAATATTATATGAGCACAAAATATTATGGCCAAAACATCGTTTTAATGCCATTGAAGGATTAAAAAATCAAAACAAATTGAAGTTACTGAAGGCGTAAAGCCTTAAGTATAAAGCACTCAAGCCCAAATTTATGAAAAAGCACTTTATCAAAGTTGTACTTTCTTGCGCCATTGTAATGGGAAGTTTTTCGAGTTGTAAAAACTCCTCATCGTCCTCCAAAAACGTCTCTAGAGCCACGGGATGGAAAATAAATGCAAAAGAGGGTGGATTTCAATACAATTCGGATTTTAAGGAACAAGAAACCCCTGTTGGAACTGTTTTTGTTGAAGGAGGAACCTTTACCAAAGGTAAGGTCCAAGACGATATTATGCACGATTGGAACAATACGCCTACGCAACAGCACGTTCAATCGTTCTACATGGATGAAACTGAGGTAACCAATGTAATGTACTTGGAATACCTAGATTACCTAAAAGAGGTCTATCCTCCAGAGAACCCAACCTATGCCAATATCTATAATGGAGCATTGCCTGATACCTTGGTATGGAGAAACCGATTGGGCTTCAACGAGACCATGACCAATAACTATCTTAGGCATCCAGCGTACGCTGAATATCCTGTTGTTGGCGTTAATTGGGTTCAGGCTACTCAGTTTGCAGAGTGGAGGACAGATAGGGTAAACGAATTAATGTTGGAAAGAGAAGGCTTTTTGGCCGATGACACCAAATACAGGGTAATGAACGGAGAGGTTGAAGGAACCTTTAGTACAGAAGCCTATCTGAACAATCCAGAATCTGTATATGGCGGTGAAATTGACTCCTTGCAAGGAAAACAAAAGCGTGACTCCATCAATGCATTTGCCAAGCGAAGCAGCGGTGTCATTATGCCAGAATATAGACTTCCTACCGAAACTGAATGGGAATATGCCGCTCAGGCTCTTGTAGGAAGTAGAGAATACAATAACTATCGCGGTAGAAAAAAATATCCTTGGGAAGGAGATTACACCCGAAATGGACAACGTGTAGGTCGTGGAGACCAGTTGGCCAACTTTAAGCAAGGTAAGGGGGATTATGGCGGAATTGCAGGATGGTCTGATGACGGTGCCGATATTACTGCCCAAGTTAAATCATACAAGCCCAACGATTTTGGTCTTTATGACATGGCTGGAAATGTTAGCGAATGGGTAGCGGATGTATACCGACCTATTGTCGATGATGAAATCAGTGACTTCAACTACTATCGTGGGAATGTTTTTATGAAAAAGGCCATTGGAGAAGATGGAAAGGTTGAGGTATTGGAAGATAAAATCGTTTACGATACACTACCCAATGGAAAAATTGTCGCCATGAACCTTCCTGGAGAAATCAAAGAAGTTCCAGTGGGTGAGGAAGAAACCTATTTAAGGACAAATTTTGACCAAAGTGACAACCGTGGATATAGAGATGGTGATCCAGGATCCTCTAGGTTCTTTAGCAGGTTCAGTGACGAGGAAGATAACAGAAAAATGTACGATTCTCCCCAGTTTAAAGCTGAGCGTGACTCAACTGGTAAACTTGTCCGTAAATATGATACCTCCAATTACAGAACCACGTTGATCAATGATGAAGTTCGAGTATACAAAGGTGGTTCTTGGAGAGATAGAGCCTATTGGTTAGATCCAGCACAGCGTAGATATCTGCCGCAATATATGGCCACAGACGATATCGGATTTAGATGTGCCATGTCTAGGGTGGGATCAAAATCCAAAACCAAGAACAAAACGGTAAGACATAAAAAAGCAAGATAACCTTATCTTACAAATTTTTATAAGCCCCGACATTTGGTCGGGGCTTTTTTTTATCTTCGATTTATGACAATGGAACAGCTTCATGCGCTTTTTTTAGCGCATCCCACTATCTGCACGGACACGCGCAAAATTACGGATGACTGCCTCTTTTTTGCCTTAAAGGGACCCAACTTCAATGGAAACAAATTTGCGAAAGATGCTTTGGAAAAAGGTGCAGCATACGCCATAATTGACGAAGAAGGGTATAAAACTTCAGACAAACATATTGTCTGTGATGATGTGTTGGAAACACTACAACAATTGTCTACCTACCATAGAAAAAAATCCAATGCCAAGGTCATTGCCCTTACAGGCAGCAATGGAAAAACCACCACCAAAGAGTTGATCAATGCCGTACTCTCGAAAAAATACAAGACTATCGCCACCAAAGGCAACCTGAACAATCACATTGGAGTTCCATTGACCTTACTTTCCATAGAAAAGGATACTGAGATTGCCATTGTTGAAATGGGAGCCAATCACAAAGGGGAAATTGCATTTCTGAGCAGCATTGCCCAGCCCGATTTTGGTTATATCACCAATTTTGGGAAAGCCCATTTAGAGGGATTTGGAAGCGTTGAAGGGGTAATTCAAGGAAAAAGTGAGCTGTATGACCACCTTATGGCCAACGATAACTATATTTTCATGAATGCCGACGACCCCATTCAGCTTGAAAAATTGGGGCCTTACATTAAAAAAATGGGGTTCAGCACCCAAGACCCCCAGTATTATAACATTAAATTTATTGAAGCCGATCCGTATGTGGTTCTTGAAGTGGAGGGAAATTGTATTGAGAGCCAACTCATTGGAAAATACAATTTTCCCAACTGCTGCGCCGCTATTTTGATAGGTAAATATTTTAATGTTCCCCTGGAAAATATCAAAACCGCCCTAGCGTCCTATCAACCCCAAAACAACCGTTCACAGATTATCCAAAAAAATGGGCTGAACATAATTTTGGATGCCTACAATGCCAACCCCACCAGTATGCGTGCTGCTTTGGAGAACTTTAATGCCATGCAGGCTGAAAATAAAACGCTCATTATTGGAGATATGTTTGAACTGGGAAAGACCGCTGTGGAGGAGCATCAAAACATTGCCGATTTGGCCAAAAAATTGGGATTCAATAAAGTTTATCTGGTAGGAGAAACCTTTTTTGAAACAGAAACTACACTTAGCAAGTTCAAATCTTTTGATGATGTAAAAGCGCATCTCAGCAAAAATCCGATTGAAAAAGGCATAGTTTTAATCAAGGGATCCCGTGGAATGGCTTTGGAACGGGTGTTGGATTTACTATAAATCCATTGTTTATTTGAACTTATTTGGTCGAAACAAGAAGCTTCCGAACATCCACATCCAAAACTTTAGCAATCTGAAACAATGTTTCAACCCTTGGCTGCATATCATTCCTGCACCATTTTGAAATGGTTGTTCGGTTCATATCCAATTGTTCTGCCAACCAATTATTTGTTTTTCCTTTTTCAGCCAAAACTGCTTTGATGCGATTGAATACTTCTTTTTCCATATTGGGAAGGTGTTTCATCTCAAAAATAGCCACTTGAACCCACATGAAACTCACTTAATTTTATGCCTTATTATATTCATTAAAATATTTTAAATATCTTTATATTGCTTTAAAAGATTCAAATCAGTGTTTTAAAGTATTTTTTGAATATAAACGTTAACCATGAGCAAAACCTACACCAAATCAGACCTAGAACAAATCATTGGCCTACAACAAGAAAGTCTGCAGGCCCTACACAAGGCTTTGGGCAGTTTACGGCACCAAAACAAACGTTTGGAGCGCCGTAACCAAAAACTTAGAAAAAAGATTGCTGAATACGAGTAGAAAAAGTGGGATATACTGGATTCGAACCAGTGACCTCTGCCCTGTCAAGGCAGCGCTCTAAACCAACTGAGCTAATATCCCATTAAAAAGCGGTGCAATATCGGAAATTTGTTACCAATCTCCATATTCTGCCGAATTCTTTTGTGTTTCGTGCAGGGTAATGTGCAGTAATTGCTCTTTTTCAAGCTTGGACTTTAGGATATCATAGATGACTTTCACAAAATATTCGGTGGTTGGAAAAATGCCTTCAAATTCAGGACAGTCTTCATTCAAATTTTTGTGATCAAAACGCTCTTCAATCTCATCATGAATCAAAGTGCCCAACACCGCCAAGTCCATGACAAAACCTGTTTCAGGGTCCACTTCTCCCCTAACCCTGACCTCAAGGTCAAAATTATGTCCGTGATAGTTGGGACTGTTGCATTTTCCAAAAACGGCTATGTTCTTCTCTTGGCTCCAATTAGGATTGTGGAGCCGGTGGGCTGCATTAAAATGGGCTTTTCTGCAAATAGTGGCAATCATTATTGCAAACTTTTTGCAAAGATACTTTTTACAAAAGGACCCCACGAAAAAATCGACAGATATTCTGTTTTTGGTTTATGGGAAAAACCACCCTTATTTAAGGATGGCCTTTAAAATCTTTTGAAAAATATCGGTATTCTCATACACCCCGCCAAAATTTTGGGATTGGGGGCCATACGCAAAAAGGGGCACCATAATCCCGGTATGATCCACGGTTAAAAAATCACCTCGTACTTCGCCCTCACTTAAATTGCCGCCCACAATTCCAAAACCTGAAGTTTCATGATCTGCGGTAATCACCACAAGCGTGTTTTGATCGTCGTCCGCAAATCGCAACGCCTCTGCAATAGCTTGATCAAAATCGAGCATTTCCTCCACAATGTCGCTGGTGCTGTTGGAATGTCCCCCGTTGTCAATTTGAGCACCCTCAACCATCAGAAAAAAGGGATTTTCCGTTGCATTTAATACTTCAAGAGCCTTTTTTACTGCAGTGGGAAAAGTATTTTTTCGCCCATTTTGGACGGATGGAACCTTGTTGTCCCCCAAATAAACAGCTGTTGGTTCTTCAAGGGAGGTAAAGGAATCTAAACTTTGGGAAGCAAAGACATCCTTAATTGAACTCTCTTGATTTTGTCCTCCTGAAATAAAGAATTCAAGTTTGCTGTGCTTTAAATCCTCCACAATACCTTTGGTATTGTCCCGCTCAACTTGGTGCGCATAAAACGAGGATGGCGTGGCCCCATAAATGGCATCAGTGGTAACAATGGCGGTATTAAATCCATGTTCATTGGTAATATCGACCAAACTGGTCAATGCACTACCATAAGCATCCGCCCCAATGGCCCTATTATTAGTTTTTGTCCCCGTGGCCATGGCGGTTCCTCCAGCCGCTGAATCGGTAACCAAATCATCATGGGAAGCTGTTTTAACCAGACCAATGTTCTTTATTCCTGTTACCGTCAAATTCCCACGATTGGCTATTAGGGCTGCTGATATTTGGGCCAGTCCATTACCGTCGCCAATCATTAGAATGATATTTTTTGGTTGTGTACTGGAATCGTAAGCGTATTTGGGTTGATAAATGGCAACAGGAGTCCCTTTTGTGAATGTATTTTCATCCAGTTTATCCAAATATTGCTTAGCAAAAGCAGGCTCATCGGTGTTAATGTAACCAACTCCCAGCTTTGCCAAACGAGCCCACGCTGTTTTGGTGTCGGGCGTAGCCCAAAACCGGAATGGTTTACCCATACTTTTGGCTTTTCCAATGGCAGCTTTCACTTTTATCAAGTCAGGTGCCGTCATCCTTCCGTAACCATTCCAAACGGAATATTCCTTAAAATCGACACTGATCAAGGCCACTTTGTCCAGATTGATAGTTTCCAGTTCATCCAAGTTTTGATGGTCGAACCAAATAAAATCCGGATACTTGCCATACTCAGCAGGTTTAGGTCGATTCCCAGAAATTACAAATCGGACTTTAGCTGATTCCAATAACGATGGATATGTTTTTAAAACGGCAATGAGTCTATCCAACGTTTTATAGGCTTCCGATTTTATATCGATGAGCAATTGAAGCTCTCTCAACTCCCCTGATTGAAGCAAACCTTGAAGTCTATCCAAATAGAGTTTTTGAAAAGTATGCTCTGGCTGTATTTCATCCTCACTGTGGGTTACATAGAGTTCGTTGTTCTTCAAGAACAAATCGGCCTCAATGGATGCCGCCCTATTGCTATAAGCATACCAAAAAGGAAGTTCTTGGGCATAATCGTTGTGCGAGTGCACCCTATAGTCTTGGGCTTGAAGTGCTCCAACCGCCAATAGTAGCAAAAAAGCTATAAAGATGAGCAGGATTCTTTTATTCATTTTCTACAGGTTTAGAGTTCAATGCGCTACGCATTTTATGGTAAATTTCATTGTTTTCGTAGATGCCCTGAAAATTTTCGGCACCTTTTCCTTCGGCAAAAACAGGAATAAGCTCCCCGCTATGCTGATCGGTATTGAAATAAACGGCAACCTTTTCCGGAACCTCTCTCTTTTCACCTGTGCTTTCGTCCACATCATAAAATTTACCAATGCTCACCCCTCCGGTTTCGTGATCGGCTGTAACCACCAATAGGGTGTTGGGGTGCTCTTCAACAAAATCCAATACGGTGCCCAGGGTTCGGTCAAAATCGGCAACTTCGGAAATCACCATTTCGGCATTTTCTGCATGACCTCCCCAGTCAATATAAGAACCTTCGATCATCATGAAAAAAGGTTCCTCGTTCTGGTTAAAATAGTGAAGGGCCTTGGTGGTGGCCTCATTCAGGAAATCTTTTCGCCCATCTATTTTGGATGGCAGACCCTCATCTGCCAAAATATAGGCATTGGGTTGGTCCAAAACAGGCTCAGAAAGCTGTAGGGTGTCCAAGTGGTAACCTTGTTCAAGCATATTGGAGAAAAGTTGTTTTCCATCAGTGCGGTCACTGAAAAATTTTCGACCTCCACCAGCTAAAAAATCCACTTTTGCACCAATCAGTTGGGCCGCAATTTCTTCGTGCATGTCCCGGTCTTCCACATGGGCATAAAAACTTGCCGGGGTGGCGTGGGTTATGGTGGTAAGGCTAATTAGCCCTGTTTTATAGCCTTGTTTTTGCAATTGTTCCAGTATGGTTTCCTGTGGAATGGTATCCGAGGAAACGCCAATGGCCCTTTTGTAGGTCTTCTGACCTGTTGAAAAGGCCGTGGCTCCGGCCGCAGAATCGGTAATACGGTGGCTGGTCGCTGAGGATTTATGGAAACCGATACTCTTGAACCTCGAAAAATTTGAGGTTCCATCCCCAAAATAATAGGCTGTGGAAATTTGGGGCACTCCCATGCCATCGCCTATCATAAAAATAATGTTCAATGGGTCTTCCGGGGCTGTTTTAGATGGTTTTTCCTCACTCTTTTTTGATATACACCCAAGGGCACACATCAACATACTTACTGCTACAATTTTTTGGAATGGAAATTTCATGTTTTTCATTATTTATGCCTCAATAAAAAGAGTGCGGCAAGAGGTGAAACCTTCTTGCCGCAAATTCTTCAAAAATGCTCTTTTTTAGTACCCCTCATTTTGTTCCAGATACCCCTCTACATTGGATGCGCCATCAATGGCATCCTGAGGGATAGGAAACAATCTATGGTGTACATCGCTATCCGTTTTTTCTGTCCAGGAGTCCTCGTAGTGGCCAAAGCGAATTTGGTCGCCTCGCCTAAAGCCTTCCCAATACAGCTCAAAACCACGTTCCCGGTAAAGAATCTCCAAATCTATGGACGCAAGTGCTTCCGGGGTCTGATCTGGACGTGCCGTTCTAGATGTTCTTACGGTGTTCACATCGGCCAAGGCACCTGCATTGTCCCCTTTTCTGAGTTTTGCCTCCGCGCGCATCAAATAGATTTCAGCAAGTCGCATCATTACAAGGTCCACACTGCTAAAGTTGTTACCATTGGGCGAGGTGTGACTGAACTGGTATTTTGAAACACGGTATCCTTTGGAGTGCAACCTGCCCTCATTGGTAAAGTCGACCTGAAGTTCATGGTTTACATAGCCCACATCCTTATCGGGACCGTTCCCTTTGATTTGTTTTACGGGATATATCCTGTAGCCTTCATCGCAAGTATAAAAAGAACCATTTTCATCTTTTCTGGGTCCCCATATAACACCTCGAATGATTCCTCTGTCAATTTCAAAATCCTCTGCGGCGATACAGTAGTAATGATCTTCATCATTCAACGGAGAAAGTCCGGTAAGATCCTGTAATGCTTCAGGGATTATCTGATTCATTTGGTAGAATCTGGCATCAGCTTCCGCAGGATCTGTACCGCCATAGGCATCTACCCAAGTTTGGTAAAAATCCGGTGTAATGGCCGGGCCATCGGTACCATCGGCACTGGGCCATTCTGGTCTTGGGAACCATGACCCTGCAAGCGACCAGTAGGCCCAACGGCTATGTTCCCTTTTTAGCACACCACGCTGATCCAACGCAAAGATCAATTCAGGGTTATCGTGGTTATCATCATTGAACAAATCGAAATATTCTGGGGACAAAGAGAATGCCCCAGAATTAATGATGTTATCGGTGTACATGATCACCTTGTCCATATCTTCGGTAGTGAAGTTTGGAGTTCCGTAAGGGTCTCGGTATACAGCGGCATTAAGGTTCAATCTGGCCAAAAGGCCCCAAACGGCTGCCTGTGTCATTCTGCCAGGCCCCCTACTTGTGTTGATGACATCCACTACGGACAACAACTCACTTTCAATATAATCAATGGCGTCCTGCCCCCTAAGAATTTCGGAAAGTTCTTCTGATGTTTCTTTTTTGAACACCAATCCCCAACTGTCCAGGGTGAGCATGTTCAAATAAGCTCTCAGGGCTATCATCTCGTACAGGGCTCCTTCTGCTTCGGCATCACCTTCCTCGGCGAGGGGTCTTAATACCTCTATGGCAGAAAGTGTTCTGGAGATGTTCTTGGTAACCTCGTTCCAGGCACTACCCACCAAATCGTTGCTCGGTGCAATATCATGGGAATGGGCAGCAAGAAATTTACCTCCATCGTACCAATCAGTCCCTCCCCGATACGGCAATATGGCCTCATCCGAAGGAATCAACTGTAAACCATAGTAATTGGTATGTCTCCAAGTCCATGAAACCTGTCCGTAAGCGGGGGCAATGGCACCGCTGACAACCTCAGCCTGCCCACTTCCCTCAAGGGATTCATCTATAACTTCTTCTTCTAAATCGGTGCAGCTTACATTTGACAATAAACCGATCCCGAAAAGTGCGATTATAATTTTATTCTTCATTTTGAAGTGTTTTTTTGATTAGAATGATACGTTTAGGCCAAATACAAGGGTTCTCGCTTTTGGATAATTGAAGTAATCGATCCCAAAAGTTTGAATCCCACCTATAGTAAGATTTGAGTTGATTTCAGGGTCAAATCCGCTATAATCCGTAATTACAAACAGGTTCTGCCCGGTAATGGACAAACGAATGGAGTTGATGAGACCATCCATACCTATCAATTCTGGTCTTAGGTTATACCCTAGGGTGGCATTGTTCAAACGCAAAAAATTACCATCTTCCAAATAACGCGTAGATACCGTGTTTGAGTTGGTAATATCCTCATTGGGAAACTCTGTGGTAATGCTGGTAGTATTGAAATTGGAGGCCAAAAATCCTTTTGTGAACAGCGACATGGCCGTATGATTGTAGACCTTGTTGCCAGAAACCCCGTTAAAGTTCAACCCAAGGTCAAAATCCTTGTATTTAAAGTTGAGGTAAAAAGCATATATAAGATCTGGCAAAGCACTGCCCACTATGGTACGGTCATCGGACAAAATACTGAGGCCGTCACCACCAATCCCCATAAATTCCTGCATATAGAAAGACCCTATGGACTCCCCATTGATGTTACCGTTAATGGTGGCCCCCGTTTGACCAGCTCCCTGTGCGGCACCAGTGGTCAATACTTTATAGGGAGAGTTGACCACTTCGTTCTTGGTATAGGCGATGTTACCCCCAATATTATAGGTGAAATCCTTGCTGAAATCACTACTATAATCCAAAGCTATCTCTATACCATTGTTCTTGATTTCCATATCTGGAATATTGGTCCAGTATTTATCGGTGGGTTGCACGGGATCGGCAGGGGTTACTTCCAATAAAATATTCTCGGATACTTTGTTGAAGTAATCTATGGTACCGGACAGTCTGTTGTTGAACAGACCAAAGTCAAGACCAATGTTGGTTTGTGCTGACACCTCCCATTGGATGTCCGGATTGGCCAAACGTGTGAATATGGTACCGTAAGGGTAGTCCTCAATGGAGTTTTCATTGCCTTCTATTGGATAAGAATCGTTCTCATCCTTGCTATCGGTAAAGCTCAATTTAGTGATCTTGGAAGGAATCTCTTGGTTTCCAGTTTTACCCCAACTGGCCCGTAATTTTAGATTGTTGATCGCTGAATCGGAACTGAGGAAATCTTCGTTCATTATGTTCCATCCCAGAGCAACTGAAGGGAAATATCCGTATTTGTTGTTACCTCCAAATTTTGATGAGCCATCGGCACGCATTGTAGCGGTCAACAGATACTTGCTATCATAGGCATAATTTACCCTACCGAAGAACGATTGCAACTCGTTCTTGGTTGCAAAGGTGTACAAATAGGTTGGGGTGCTTTCCCCACTTATTTGATCTTGATATTTTGGGTCTATACCGTTGTCTGAGAAACCTTCCAACTGAAATTGTTTTTGGTGTACAAAGGTTTCTTGATAGGTATGTCCCGCCAACAGCGTTAAATTGTGTTCTTCTTGAGCAAGATTGTAGGTCAGTGTATTCTCTATCAAAGTATTCTTGTTGGTTGTGTATATAGAGTTCAAAGATCCATTGATGTAATCTTCCAATAAGGAATAGGGTTTAAATTGGACATCCCTTTCGGTGGAGGAATAATCAACCCCCAAGTTCAATTTATAGGTAAGACCCTCAACAATTTCGAAGGAAGGGGCAATATTGGCCAAGATACGGTGGTTGACAGCAGCATCACTGAAAATTTGCTCCCGGGTCAACGGATTGAGCCTATTCTCCAACAAGGTGGGCTCCCCTCCGGTATACAGAGGTGTGGTAGGGTTCAACTGTAGCATGTCATTCACTATGGACCTTGCATCAGGTCTTAGGTTCTCTGTTCTACTGGCAGTCATGTTAAACTCCACTTTTAGGCGGTCGTCCAAAGCCTTTTGGGTCATGTTCAAACGCCCTGAGTAACGTTTTAGGTTACTTTCCCTTAGAATACCTTCTTGGTCGTTCACACCTAGAGAGGCATGGTAGGAGAATTTGTCCGTGGCACCGCTAAGAGAGAAATTGATGTTTTTGGAAACTCCTGTTCGGGTGAGTTCATCTTGCCAATCGGTATTGGCGCCCCCGTCATCCAGTGTACCTCCTGCAGCTACAACTTGCTGACGGAATTCATTGGCGCTGAAGACATCCACTGGGTTGGCCAAAGTGGAAAATCCAGTTGATACACTCAAGTCCATTTGGGTTCTACCGACCTTGCCTTTTTTGGTGGTGATCACTATTACCCCGTTCGCGGCTCTTGCCCCATAGATAGCTGCTGCAGAAGCGTCTTTCAACACATCAATGCTTTCTATGTCCTGTGGGTTGATGAAGTTCAATGGGTTTGTGGCCACTCCCGTTCCTGAATTGTCCAGAGCAAAACCATCAATCACATAGAGCGGTGTTGTACCTGAACGCAAGGTACCTACCCCGCGGATAATAACATCTTGAGCAGCTCCCGGCTCACCACTGATATTTGAAACGTTTACCCCAGCAACCTTACCTTGTAAGAGTTGGCCCGGGTTGGTTACGATTCCTTTGTTGAAGTCTTCACTTTTCACAGATGCAATGGAACCGGTCACATCTGTTTTTTTCTGGGTTCCATAACCCACCACTACAACAGCTTCCAGTAGGGTCGCATCTGGGCTTAATTGAACGTTGATTGATGTACGGCCGTCAACAGCAACTTCTTGGGTCTTATAACCTAAGTACGAAACTTCAAGGATGGCATCGCTCTCTACATCAATGGAAAAGTTTCCATCAAAATCAGTGATGGTTCCATTTGCAGTGCCTTTTTCAAGTACAGAAGCACCGGCCAACGGTATCCCATTCTCGTCAGTGATCTGTCCAGTGACAGTTATAAAAACCACCTCGATCACCTTTTTGGGAGCGTAGGGCCTTACATCAATAGAAATGGTATTGTTAATCCTTCTAAAAGTTAGGTTGGCATCTTTTGCCATAAGCTCCAAAATGGAACGAAGGGACACGCCATTGTAGGCAATGTCATAGGTGTTTTCCAACCTTCTAACTTTTCGGTCATAGACAAACTTAAACTCCGTTTGTTCTTCAATCTGTCGCAATACCTCAACAACCGTGGCATCATCAACAGAAATATCAACTTTAAAATTGTCCAATTTTTGCCCTCTGGCATCAGCAGCAAGCACTGGATTCAACAGTGCTAGGACAATCAGCAAGCAAAATGTTTGGAAAGTCAATTGGATAAATTGTTTAATAGTCAGTGAATTCATAATTTCACATAATGTTTAATGGTTATAAAAATTTGTAATTATTGAACTGTTGGCAGTCTGTTTCCGCTCGCCAAAGTGTGACAGGCTGCTTTTTTATGATGTTGTTTTATGTCATGGGCCTGGTTTTTAGTTAGTTTGGTTTTTTAATCCGTACAAGCACCTTGGATCAAGATCTTTTTATCTTCCAAAAACTCGTAGTGTAATCCTTTTTTTGCATAAACTATACTTTCCAATACTTCGGACAGTGCATCATTATCGTAGGTTGCGGTAATGTGGCAACCACCTATATTGTGATTATCCATCACAAAGGTTACCCCGTACCAGCGCTCCAAAGACTCCAATACATTGGACAGTTCCACATCTTCGAAATGTATGATGCCATCTTTCCAATACATGAAAGAAGCTATATCAATCTTTTCCTTTGAAATGGATTTTGTATCCTTATCAAAAACGCCCTGTTCATTGGGGCCCAAAAAAACTTCGCTGTCCCTTGATGCTACCTTGACCCTTCCCGTGGCTACAGTAACCGAAATCTGTTGGTTTTCTGGATAGGTGTTAACGTTGAATGATGTTCCCAGAACAGTGGTACTCACCTCGTCCGATTTTATGATGAACGGCTTATCAGAATTCTTGGTCACCTCAAAAAAGGCCTCTCCGCTGAGTTCCACTTCCCGTACATCTCCTTCAAACCGTTCTGGAAATTTAAGGGTGCTTCCAGAATTCAACCTAACCTCGGAGCCGTCGGGCAGAGTAAGGGTCAGCTTTTTGCCCCATTCAGTGGTCTTTACAATTTCTACAATGGGCTCCACTGGGGGCACTGCATCATACCGCTTGTATGTTAAATATCCGAGACCCAACAACAACATAATAGTTGCGGCAACACTTACCCAACGCGAAGTACCTCTTTTAGGTTCACCTTTAATCCTTCTAGCTATCTGCTCCTTAACGTGTTCTTTGTGCTCATTGCTCCTGAACACCTTTTTATGGTTCCTTGACAAAAGATGTCCATCAAACTTTTCCAAAAGGGATTCCTCCTTTTTTGTAATGGTACCATCCAGGTATTTCTCCATTAACCCTTTTATGTTTTTTTTGCTCATTTTGAGGATGTTTCAATAATAAGTACCAAAAACCAAGGATGACGCACATTTAAAATGCGATATTAAAGATTTATTAATGTTAAAGGGCTTTCGTTAACTTAGCGTTAAGCGCAGAAAAATCAGAAAAAAAGCGATTTTGCCATGGAGAGCTCTTTTCGAAGTCTGCGCAATGCGAACGAGATTTGGTTTTCCACCGATCGTTGCGAAATATTCAACCTTTGGGCAATTTCACTATTATTTACCTGATTGATTCTACTCATCATAAAAACTTCCTGACATCTTTTGGGAAGATCAGAAATAGTATTCATGATTTTTCTGTTCAAGTGACTAACGTCTTCTTCGAGTTCAATTTCTGATGGGGTGAAAACAGCCGCCGCAGCTTCAATTTGTATCTTATTGAATTTTAGGTCCCTTAGCAAATTATAACATTTGTATCGTATGGCTTTAAAGAGATATGATTTTATGTTTTGGACTTCAACTCGCTCCCTTCGCTCCCAATAATCAATCCAAACTTCCTGCACCAAGTCCTTTGCAACGGTATTGTCCATTAGCACTGAAGCCGCATACAAATACATCGGTTCCCACAATAATCCGAACAAGGTATTGAATGCATTTCGGTCTGACTGACTGATCAAATAGGTAAGCTCTTCTAGAGAAAACTTACTGTTCTGGCACTTTCTCATGTATCCCAAATTACACAAAAATTAAAAAGTCCAGGCATTATAATATTGTAAACTTTAAAAATATCAGAAGAACAAATATTATAGTATTGTAAACTCTCCTTGTTTAAAAATGGGAAAATTACCATTAACAGTACAAGGGCAGATTAGCGGTATTTCACAAAGGCATGGGGGAAAGTACCCGTTAAACAAAAGAAAAAAAGAAGCCTAAATGGAAACAAAGGAAGGTTGTGCGGTTTTTTCATGGATGGACAAGCTCTTTTCAAGCTTGGAATCAAATCCTTGTAAGTTTCGTTCAAGAATTGAATATAGCGGTTCAGGAGTGTCATCATTTATGGATACTTGTCCATTATTGGGGTCGACCTCAACAGTAATCAAGGAACGATACTTCATCAAATGCTCGTCTTCCCTAATGAGAATCAGAATTACCTGTAGCTCCACAGCGTACTCCAAATTTAGGAGATACAAATAATTTAGCCGATTGATTTCCTCTGTTGGCTTCCAGTTGATTTTCACTGTACACTTTTTTACAAAATTAGCCCCTTTTGAAATTAATTTACAATTAAGGCATGTTATATTAACATTGAAAAAAAATTAAAATGGCATTGGGAGAAAGTAAAGACTTTGGATTTCAGACAACATCTAAAAGGCGTGGAAATAAAAAGGCCTCCGAAATTCGGAGGCCTTTTTTAAATTGTGGGCCCTACTGGATTCGAACCAGTGACCCCCTGCTTGTAAGGCAGGTGCTCTGAACCAACTGAGCTAAGAGCCCTATTCCATTTTTTCAAATAGGAGTGCAAATATAGTATCCTTTTTCTGATACAAAAAAGAAATAGTAGAAAAAATTACACTATTTCTGCCACAACAAATGTACTACCCCCAACATATACAAAATCATTGTTGTTTGCTTCCGCTAAAGCCGCTTTTAATCCCTTTTTCACTGTACTAAAACTTTTTCCTTCGATTCCTTGAGAAGCAGCCAATTCAGCAAGCTGTTCAACCGGCATTCCTCTAGAAATATTAGGTTTTACAAAATAATATTTAGCCTCTCTTGGAAATAATGCCAATACATTTTTTACATCCTTGTCGTTTACAAACCCCAATACGATATGGAGCCGGTCATACTCTTGTTTGGCAATCTGTTTTAGCACATAATACAATCCTTCTTTATTATGGGCCGTATCGCATACCACCATCGGATTTTCTTGCAGAACCTGCCATCTACCCAATAAACCGGTATTTTCGACAACCTTTTGCAGTCCGTTTATAATGGCTGTCTCTGGAACTTCAAAATTTTCCAAAAGTTTTATGGTTGCCACAACCCCACCAATATTTTGTTGTTGATATTCTCCGAGTAAATCGGTTTTATACGCGTGCAAATCCAATGTATCCGCGAAAACTATTTCGGATTGGAGCTGATGCGCTATCAGATTGAATATCATCTCCGTTTCAGGCTGTCGTTCACTGATGACCACTGGGACCCTGGGTTTAATGATACCCGCCTTTTCCAAAGCAATTTTTTCCAGTGTGTCTCCTAAAATATGGGTGTGGTCCAATCCAATATTAGTGATGAGTGAAACTTCAGGGGTTATGATGTTTGTGGAATCGAGTCGTCCTCCCAAGCCTACTTCCACTATGGCGATGTCCACCTTTTCCGTTGCAAAATAGGAAAAGGCCATGCCTACGGTCATTTCAAAAAACGAGAGTTCCTTGTACTCCAAAAAAGCCTTGTGCTCAGCAATAAAATCTGTGACAAACTTTTTACCGACCATTTGGCCATTGATTTTAATCCGTTCCCTAAAATCCTTTAAATGGGGAGAAGTGTAAAGGCCAACTTTGTAACCCGCTTCCTGTAAAATTGAAGCGAGCATGTGGCTACTGGACCCTTTTCCGTTGGTGCCTGCCACATGGATGCTTTTGAATTTTTTTTCGGGATTTTCCAAAAGATTGCAGAACTCAATGATGTTATCCATCTTGGCATTTAGCGCTACAATGCCTTTTTGCTGGTACATGGGAAGTTGCGAGAACATCCACTCCAGAGTATCCTGATAAGTCACTACTGCCCCAATTTAAAGTTGACCACTACAAAACCTATCTGCTGTGCGGGTGCATTGGAATCAGTATTCCATCGATGTCTAAGAGCTGTTTCTTTTGCGGGAGTTAGTAGACACTGGGCTGTGTTTGTGGTTCCCTTAACACCAGGTTCGGCTTTTATGACCTTACCAGACCGATCTACAGTTATTCTAACCACAACACGTCCCTCTTCATTGCATTCTTGTTGCACTTTGCCCTGGCTTACCAAAGATCTTCCGTTAAGACCGTAACCACCACCTCCACTGCCACTTCCTGGAGCACCATAATAACTTGTGGCATAAGGGTCCCCATCGGGCCGTCCTTTATCCCCGACCCTATTATCGTCTCCCTCACTACCTGTTGCAGTGCCGTCGGATTGCCCAATCCCACCAATCAAAGCATCCAAGTTTTTCTTCTTGGCCTCTTGTTCCTGTCTTTTTTTCTCTTCAGCTTCCCTTTTTTCACGCTCTATGCGTTCGGCTTCTTCCTTGGCCTTTTTAGCTGCTTCATCTGCCTTACGTTTGGCTTCTTGCTGTTGTTTTATTCTAATGGACTCCTCATCGTCACTGGTCAACACCTTTTCAACAGGTTCCTCCTGAACCGTTTCTTCTTGAGGTTCTGCCTGCTGCACTTGCTCAACAGGTTGGGGCTCCACTCTCTGGGGTTGGGAACGTATCTTTTCCTTGGGTTGTACCTCACCACTGCCAAAATCCATAGTACCAAAATTTATAGCAATCCCATTTTCAATGGGTGGATCCAAATAGGAAAGTCCTATGTAAAAAAGCAATAGGAGTAGTACGCTCAAAAGAAGAGTGGTGAGCGTAAATGATTTTTTCTTGTGTCTCGTATCTAAAAATGCCATTACTGTGGCCGCACAGCCAAGATGACCTTGTAACTGTTCCTATTGGCGATATCCATAACGTTGACCGCTTCCTTTATGGCCACACTTTCTTCCGCTCGTAGGATAATTGTTGGCTTTTCTTGACCTTCAAGTGCCTTTTTTAATTCAATTTCAATGTATTCTTTGTTGATCTGCTCGTTATTCACAAAATAGTTCAAGTCCTTATTTATGGTGACGGAAACATTCTGTGTATTGGTGGATTTCCCTTTTGCTTTTGGCAATAGTAAATCCAATGCATTGGGTGCATTGGACGTTAGCATGAAAAATACCAGTAACAGAAACACAATATCTGTCATGGACGACATACTGAACTCTGGACTGACCTTATTTCTTCCCTTCAATTTCTTCATATTGAACTGCTATATGGGTTCGTTCAACAAATCTAAAAACTCAACGGCATTTGCCTCCATTTTGTGGATTACTTTATCGGTTCTGTTCACCAAGTGATTGTACCCAATATAGGCTATGATACCCACAACCAATCCGGCAACCGTTGTGGTCATGGCTGTATAAATACCTGATGCCAACAATCCCATTTCGGCTTGTCCGCCGCTACTTGCCATTTGGTGAAATGCCAAAATCATACCAATTACGGTTCCCAAGAACCCAATCATTGGTGCGGCACCGGCAACAGTGGCCAAAACACTTACGTTCTTCTCAAGTTTGTATACTTCAAGAGTTCCCGCATTCTCAATGGCCGTGGTAATATCATCCAAGGGTTTTCCAATTCTGGAAACTCCTTTTTCGGTTAACCGTGCCACCGGCGAATCCGTCTGTGCACATAAAATTTTGGCTGCTTCCAACTTTCCGTTCATGATGTGATCACGAATCTGGTTCATAAAGTTTTTGTCAATTTTGGAAGCTGCCTTTATGGCAAAAATTCGCTCAAAATAAATGTAAAGTGCTACAAACAGAAGCACAAAAAGTACCATAATAATGATAATGCTTCCCGTACCTCCATTAACGATAAGATCTATTACAGAAAGTGTCTTTTCTTCGGAAATAGAGGCTCCTGCCTCAACGCCTTCCGCTACCTCTTGAAAAATAATCATATAAAATCCCCAATTTAATATGCAATAATAACGGAGATTTTTGAGCTAAAGTATTTTTTAGAACAAATTTCGCATTAACATAAAGCAAATGGCTCCTGCCAAGAAGCCAATCAAGGCCAACCATGAAATTTTTCTAAGGTACCAGAAGAAATCTATCTTCTCCATTCCCATGGCTACAACACCAGCGGCAGACCCAATAATTAACATACTGCCCCCTGTTCCCGCAGAATAGGCGATGAAGTGCCATAATTGATCATTCATGGGCTCGGAGAACATTCCCAAACTGGCGGCTACCAAAGGAACATTATCGATAACGGCAGAGCCAACACCCAATAATAGAATCACTAAATCCGAAACATGTGTGTTAGCCATCTCAGTTCCCATCAAAGGCATTCCTTGTTTTAATCCCTCTGCAAAATTGAACAGCATCCCCAAGGATTCCAAAGCGGCAACCGCCATTAAAATTCCCAAGAAAAATAAGATACTCGGCAATTCTATCTTGGTCAAAGCACTATGCACAGGACTATGGTGGGATGCAGCATCGCTTTCGGCATCAACTGTGGAAATAGAAAACTTTGAGCTACTATAAATCTCGGCAAATGTAGATACTACTGCCAAAGAAAGCATCATACCAACATAAGGTGGCAAATGGGTTATGGTCTTAAAAATGGGCACAAATATGATGGCACCCAATCCCAAATACAACATGGTTGCTCCAAATTTTGATTTTGACGGTTCTTCATCCTCAACATCAATTTCTCCTTTGAACGCAGGAAGAAATGAAGCGATCAACGAAGGAATAACCATACAGAGCAATGATGGAAGAAGCAAATGCTCAATAAGGTTGGCTGTTGTTACTTTGTTGCCAATCCACAACATTGTTGTGGTAACATCTCCAATGGGTGACCATGCACCACCGGCATTCGCCGCTATAATAATAAGACCAGCGTACCACAATCTTGTATCCCTGTCCTTAATAATTTTTTGAAGAATGGATATCAAAACAATAGTAGCGGTAAGATTATCAATGATAGCCGAAAGAATAAAAGCCAAAAAGGAGAAAATCCATAGGATTTTTTTCCTGCTCCTTGTTTTAACATAGGTCTTTATGGTGGCAAAACCATCAAAATAATCAATGATTTCAACAATGGTCATGG
Source organism: Allomuricauda sp. (assembly GCA_050303195.1). Lineage (GTDB taxonomy): Bacteria > Bacteroidota > Bacteroidia > Flavobacteriales > Flavobacteriaceae > Flagellimonas. The sequence continues at coordinate 48,261 of JBNLBG010000014.1, forward strand.
CTCCCAAAAGAAAAACCAAAATTTCCGAGGTCTTCCCTAAATGATGGAGCAAGGTTTCCTCAAGAAGTTCCATTTTCTCCTCATGACCAAAAGCGGTAAAATTTTCTAAAAGCGCGTGCTCCCCAGAATCAAACCAGTTGGAGAAACTATCTATTCCAAAAGACATGAGCGCCCACATAACGGCCATCATCGCCAGTGCGGGAATAAGCTTGTCAATTTTTAAATTATGTTCCAGTGTTATTGCCAAATATCCTATGACAAAAATGACAATCAGAAGGGTCTCCATGTTAAGTTTGGTTTGTTAATGAAAATTTTGGTTGAGGTAATTCTCAATTGCGTTAAAGATATTCAAAATGAGTTTTTCAGCATAATCTTCAATTGATAAATTATTGTAAAAACCAAAATTTACCCATAAGAAGGCTAAAAAGATTTGAATCATTCTCATTTATTAGGGGCTTTTTATGTAAAATTGCCATTATAGAACTATATTCGCGGTATATTTTTGGTTATTTTTCAGTTTTATGGATTTCACACTTTCCGAAGAACAGTTAATGATACAACAGGCGGCAAGGGATTTTGCCAACAGCGAACTCCTTCCTGGAATAATAGAAAGGGATGATGCCCAAAAATTCCCTTTCGAATTAGTTAGAAAAATGGGAGAATTGGGCTTCATGGGAATGATGGTCAACGAAAAATACAATGGAAGCGGGTTAGACACCCTTTCCTACGTGCTGGCCATGGAAGAACTCTCAAAAATTGATGCTTCTGCCTCAGTAATGGTATCTGTGAACAATTCATTGGTCTGTTGGGGATTGGAAGCTTTTGGAACAGAAGCCCAAAAAGAAAAATATTTAACCCGATTGGCCGCAGGCGAAATCATTGGGGCATTTTGCCTCTCTGAACCTGAAGCGGGAAGTGATGCCACTTCACAAAAAACAACCGCTATTGACCATGGTGATCATTACATCTTGAACGGGACCAAAAACTGGATCACAAACGGAGGAAGTGCAGAAGTTTTTCTGGTCATAGCCCAAACCCATGTAGAAAAAGGACACAAAGGCATCAATGTCCTTATTGTTGAAAAGGGAATGGACGGCTTTGAAGTGGGACCTAAGGAAAATAAATTGGGCATTCGCGGAAGCGATACACACTCCCTTATTTTTAATGATGTGAAAGTTCCCAAGGAAAATCGGATAGGAGAAGACGGATTCGGATTCAAATTTGCCATGAAAACCTTGGCCGGGGGTAGAATTGGAATTGCTGCCCAAGCTTTGGGAATCGCAGCTGGCGCCTATGAACTCGCTTTGAAATACTCCAAAGAACGGAAGACATTCGGAACAGAGATCGCCAACCATCAGGCCATTGCCTTTAAGTTGGCCGATATGCATACCAAAATACAGGCCGCCCGAAATTTGGTCTACCAAGCCGCTTGCGACAAGGATGCAGGAAACGATTACACATTATCAGGCGCCATGGCCAAATTATACGCCTCGGAAGTTGCTATGGAAACTACCGTGGAAGCGGTACAGATACATGGTGGGAATGGGTATGTGAAAGACTATCACGTGGAGCGTTTAATGCGCGACGCCAAAATCACCCAAATCTATGAGGGAACCTCAGAAATCCAAAAAATAGTCATCTCAAGAAGTGTCTTAAAGGACTAAGAAATTTAATTTTTAGAGGTGCCCCTACATAAAAGGGAGTTGTTGTCTTAAAAAGTCAATTTTCTAAGGGAAATCCCCAAAATTATACACGGAGACTTCCCTAATTTATGTTAATGCAAGCCCTACCCCCTGTTTTGAAGTGGGTTATTAGAATTAGACAACTTCACTTTGAGATAATCATAATTTAACATTGGCAAAATTCTGATATTGAATATTTTTTAACCCTGCAATCAGTACGTTGGTTTTTTATTGGAGATTGTTTAAAAACCCTGTTTTTTATTCATCAGATTTGATATTTTTGAAGAAATACCGTAATGATGAAATTGGAAAAGCAAGGTTTATATCTACCCGAGTTTGAGCATGATAACTGTGGTGCAGGCTTCATTTGTAGCCTAAAAGGAAGAAAATCCAACGATATTATCCATAAGGCTCTTGAGATCCTGGATAAATTGGAACACCGGGGAGCTGTAAGTTCAGATGGTAAAACAGGGGACGGAGCGGGTATTTTGGTCGATATACCCCACGACTTTTTTGTTGAAGTATGTAAATTCACCTTACCTGAAGCGGGAGAGTATGCTGTGGGCAATGTTTTTCTTCCCCAAAAGGAAAACCAAAGGGATTTTTGCATCTCCGTACTCGAGAAAAATATAGCAAAGCAAGGACTTCAACTTTTGGGTTGGCGAGATGTTCCCGTTAACCGTTCCGTGCCAGGAAGGATAGCGGCAGAAACCGAGCCCTATGTAAAACAGGTGTTTATTGCAAAAGGCGAAGCCCTGGACGACTTCCAATTCAATCTTAAGCTATTTATCGCCAGAAAAATTACCGAACATACCATCATAGAGAGTAAGCTTTCCCAAAGTAAATTTTTCTATTTGCCCAGCCTTTCCACCAAGATTATCATCTTTAAAGGTCTTTTGGTGCCAAATGACATCAGCAAGTATTATGAAGACCTTTTGGATCCAAGAGTGGTGACCCGTTTGGCCTTGGTACACCAACGATTCTCCACAAACACCTTCCCTACTTGGGATTTGGCCCAACCCTTCCGTTACATGTGCCACAATGGGGAAATCAACACGCTTCGAGGAAATGTGTCCCGTATGCGTTCCCGTGAAGAACTTATGGAAAGCGATTGGTTTGGAGACGACATCAAAGAGATCCTTCCAGTAGTATTGCCCGGAAAATCAGATTCTGCCAGCATGGACATGGTGGTGGAGTTACTATTGATGACTGGTCGTTCCCTACCAGAAGTAATGATGATGTTGGTTCCAGAAGCGTGGGAAAAGAACGAGGAAATGTCCGAATCCAAAAAGGCATTTTACGAATACAACTCCTGTGTAATGGAGCCTTGGGATGGCCCGGCTTCCATTCCATTTACAGATGGAAACTACATTGGGGCCGTTTTGGACCGAAATGGACTACGTCCATCCAGATACTCCGTCACCAAAAAAGGATATGTGATCATGTCCTCCGAAACCGGGGTTTTGGAACTAGATCCTGAGGATATTGAATTCCACGGGCGATTGGAGCCAGGGAAAATGTTCTTGGTGAACATGGAAGAGGGCAGAATCATTAATGATGAGGAAATCAAAGAATCCATCGCCAAAAAGCATCCCTATAAAAAATGGTTGAACGATAATTTGGTCCACTTGCGGGACATCCCTTACAACGATTGTCCTGTATTTTTCGGAGAGTTTCCTTTGGAAACCCGAAGAACTGCCTACGGTTATACCTTGGAAGACATCAATACCATTATCATGCCCATGGCCGAAAAAGGTAAGGAACCCATTGGTTCCATGGGATCAGATACCCCAATTGCCGTTTTGTCTGAACGTCCGCAATTGCTCTACAATTACTTTAAACAGTTGTTCGCACAGGTCACCAACCCACCTTTGGATGGTATCCGTGAAGAGTTGATCACGGACATCAGCCTTACCCTAGGGAGTGACCAGAATATTTTTGACATCAACGAGCTGCACTGCAGAAAACTCAAGATTCAAAACCCCGTGATTTCCAAAGAGGATTTGGATAAAATCAAAAATTACGACTCTAGCCCAGATTACAAAGTAGTTTCCATTTCCATGTTGTATGAAGTGCAAAAAGGGCACAATGGGTTGGAAGAAGCTCTGGATTCCATTTTGCAACAGGCTTTTGATGCCATTGGCGAAGGAGCCAACATCATTATCCTATCGGATAGGATGGTGAGCACAGAAATGGCCGCTATACCGGCCCTATTGGCATGCTCCTATGTAAACAGTGGCTTACGAAGAATGGGCAAACGCTCCAAATTGAGCATCATCATTGAATCTGCCGAACCCAGGGAAGTTCACCACTTTGCGGCACTTTTCGGATTTGGGGCCAGCGCCATCAATCCCTATTTGGTGAACGAAATCATAGGAGAACAAATAAAGGAGAACAACATCACGGAATACACTTTTGAGGAAGCCATTAAAAATTACAACAAAGCCATTGGCAAGGGCGTTCTAAAAGTGATGAACAAAATTGGGATTTCCACTTTGAATTCGTACAGGGGATCCCAACTATTCGAATGCATTGGTATCAACACCAAGGTAGTGGACAAATACTTCCCCAACACGCCTACGCGTATTCAGGGAATTGGCTTGTATGAAATTGAGAAGGAAATAGCCAAGCGCCACAAGAAAGCATTCACAACTCAGGAATTAGCGGCCAATCTGGATATTGAGATTGGTGGTGAGTACCGTTGGAGAAGAAATGGCGAAAAGCACATGTTCAATCCATTAAGTATTGCCAAACTTCAAAAATCGGTACGCAATAACGAGCCGGAAACTTACAAGGAGTATTCCCAATTGGTAAATGAGCAGTCTAAAAACTTAATGACCATCCGTGGATTGTTCGAGTTTTCGAACTACGACCCCATTCCACTTGAGGAAGTTGAGCCTTGGACCGAAATCGTAAAAAGGTTCAAAACGGGCGCAATGTCCTACGGAAGTATCAGTAAGGAGGCACATGAAAATCTTGCGATTGCCATGAACCGAATTGGCGGAAAAAGCAATTCAGGTGAAGGTGGAGAGGATCCGGTTCGTTTTTATAGAAGTCAAACAGGCGATTGGAAAAACAGTGCCATTAAACAGGTGGCCTCTGGTAGATTTGGTGTCAACTCCAACTATCTTACCAATGCCCAAGAAATACAGATTAAAATGGCCCAAGGGGCCAAACCTGGTGAGGGTGGGCAATTACCCGGACCCAAAGTAAATCCGGCCATTGCCAAAACAAGGAATTCCACACCGTATGTGGGCTTGATTTCCCCTCCGCCGCACCACGACATTTACTCCATTGAGGACCTTTCCCAATTGATCTATGACCTTAAATCGGCCAATAGGGATGCAAGAATCAATGTAAAGCTTGTCTCTGAGGTGGGTGTAGGAACGGTTGCTGCGGGTGTATCCAAGGCCAAGGCAGATGTTGTGCTTATCTCTGGTTTCGATGGAGGAACGGGAGCTTCACCATTGACATCCCTTAAGCATGCAGGCCTGCCATGGGAATTGGGAATTGCCGAGGCTCAACAGACCTTGGTGCTCAACGATCTAAGAAATAGAATTGTACTAGAATGTGACGGCCAATTGAAAACAGGAAGGGATGTGGCCGTTGCCTGTCTTCTAGGGGCTGAAGAATTTGGATTTGCCACTGCCCCATTAGTAGCTTCTGGCTGTATTATGATGCGGGTCTGCCATTTGAACACTTGTCCTGTGGGAATAGCCACCCAAAACCCGGAATTGCGCAAAAAATTCCAAGGTAAACCAGAACATGTGGTCAACTACATGTACTTTGTGGCACAAGAACTTCGTGAAATCATGGCTAAGCTGGGCTTCAGAACCATTAATGAAATGGTAGGACAGGTTCAAAAACTGGACAGGAAAAAGGCCATTGAACATTATAAAGCTGCCGGAATTGACCTGAGCCCTATTTTATACCAAGTTGATGTTCCCGAAGGGACCAAATTTTACAATACCGAAAAGCAACAGCACGATATTGACAAATCCATTGAGTTTAATATTATTGCCAAGGCTCACCCAGCATTGTTCAGAAAGGAAAAAACCACTTTGGATTTTCCTATCCACAACACAGATAGGGCAGTGGGTGCAATTATTAGTAATGAGATTTCAAAGATATATGGGGCCGATGGACTTCCGGATAACACGCTAAAACTAAACTTTACGGGTTCTGCTGGACAAAGTTTTGGGGCATTTGCCACCAAGGGCCTTACCATGGTCGTCAATGGAAATACCAATGATTATTTGGGTAAGGGGCTATCTGGAGCTAAATTGGTGGTAAAGGTACCTTTTAAATCCACCTTCAAACCTGAAGAGAATATTATCACTGGAAATGTTACACTGTATGGAGCCACTTCGGGTGAAGCGTACATCAATGGAAAGGCTGGTGAGCGTTTTTGTGTACGGAACTCAGGTGCCAAAGCCGTTGTTGAAGGTATTGGTGACCACGGTTGCGAGTACATGACTGGTGGTGTCGCCGTTATTTTGGGAAGTGTTGGAAGAAACTTTGGTGCTGGAATGAGCGGTGGTATTGCTTATGTGTTGAACAAGGATGGCTCTTTTGAGAAAAGATGTAATGGTGAGGATTTAAATCTACTTCCTGTTGAAGAAGATAACGATGTAAAACAATTGAAGGAGCTGATTGAAAACCATTATAATGCGACATTGAGCCCATTGGCACAGGAGATTTTGGAAAAGTGGGAAGAATATCTTCCAAGGTTCATCAAAGTATTCCCAGAGGAATACCGTCAGGCACTTATCCGATTGGAACAAGAAAAAATGCAAACCTTATAATTTGAGACATGGGAAAGATCACAGGATTTATGGAATTTGACAGAAAGGACGAAGCTTACGCCCCGGTCAAAGAACGTATCAAAAACTATAAGGAATTTACAAAACCCTTAAAAGAGGGAGAGTTAAGGAATCAAGGAGCGCGTTGCATGGACTGTGGCATTCCGTTTTGCCACAGCGGTTGTCCATTGGGCAATTTAATCCCGGATTTTAACGACGCCGTGTATCAAGGAAAATGGGAAAAAGCAGCCAAAATATTGCATTCCACCAACAATTTCCCAGAATTTACGGGTAGATTGTGCCCAGCGCCTTGTGAAGAAGCCTGCGTATTGGGTATAAACGAACCTCCCGTTTCCATTGAGAATATAGAAAAGAATATTGTTGAGACCGCTTTTAAAAATGGATGGATCAAACCTGAGCCTCCTTCCAAAAGAACAGGAAAAAAAGTGGCAGTAATTGGCTCTGGACCCGCTGGTTTGGCGGCTGCCCAACAGCTTAACCGTGCAGGGCACGATGTTACCGTTTTTGAGCGGGATGAAAAAATTGGCGGACTGCTTCGTTACGGAATCCCCGATTTTAAAATGGAGAAAAGTGTCATCGATAGACGCCTTGAGGTGATGGAAAAAGAAGGAATCCAGTTCAAAACTGGGGTTCATATCGGAGTTGATGTTAATGCAAAAGATCTAGAAAAGGAATACGATGCTTTGGTATTGTGTGGCGGTGCCACCGTTAGACGAAACCTTCCCATTCCCGGTGCCGACTTGAAAGGAGTCACCCAAGCCATGGATTTTCTTCCACAAAACAACAGGAAAGTTGATGGAATCCCCTATGAAGGTGAAGAATTAACAGCCAAAGGCAAGAAGGTAATTGTTATTGGTGGTGGGGATACCGGTTCGGACTGTATTGGAACCTCCATAAGGCATGGAGCGGTCTCCGTTACCAATTTTGAGATTATGCCCAAAGGCACTCCAGAGCGTCCCGAAGGACAGCCATGGCCTTTCTGGCCCATGCGTTTGCGCACCAGTTCTTCACATAAGGAAGGAGCGGAACGCGTTTTTAGCATTTCCACCAAAAAGTTTGTCGGTGATGATAAAGGCAATCTAAAAGGTTTGGTCACCTCGGAAGTAGTCTGGGAAAAGGTTCCTGGTCAACGCCCAACATTAAAAGAAGTGGAGGGAACCGAGAAAGAATGGGAATGCGATTTAGTTTTGTTGGCCCTTGGCTTTACTGGTTCAGAAACTTCTATTGCAGACCAATTGGGATTGGAAATGGATCCTAGAACCAATATCAGAGCTTCAGTTTCAGATTACAAGACTAATGTTCCCGGCGTATTCGTCGCTGGAGACCAGAGAAGGGGACAATCATTGATTGTTTGGGCTATTTCAGAAGGAAGACAAGCCGCATATCATGTGGACACCTATCTCATGGGACATTCCAATTTACCGCTAAAAGGAGATGGTGATTTACCCAGAGTTTAAAAAGTAAATATCCAACCAAACCATTTTTATGGGGCTCCCTAAGGAAATTAAATTATCCTCAGGGAGTTTTTTTATTTCCAAAACAAACCCATTAGGGTCCATCCTTTCCAGATACATCGTTTACCGCTAAAGCAGCAATTCTTACCTCACCTCGTCTTATTGTTTAAAAATTGGTATCTTTAAAAGGCTTGGTACCCAAACCCTTATTCTCAAGGCCTCTTCAAGTGCTATGTATTGAAGTGAAACACTAACTCTTAATACAGTACACCTATGAGAACCCTATTGATCATTTCCATTTTAATGCTCACACTTTTTGCGTGCAAGTCAAAGGAAAAAGATGCAAAACAAGAAGCGACCAAACTTGAGTCGAAATCCCCTTTGGAACAGGGCGAAGTGAATATTAGCACCCAAAGCATGGAATTTTTTGTAGCCGACACTCTGTACTCAGGATGGAACACCTTGGTTTATGAAAACAAATCGCAGGAAGTGCATTTTGTGATGATGGATTTGTATCCAGAAGGTATAACCATTGAAAATACAAAAGCTGAATTGTTGCCTCCTTTTGATGACGGGATGAAATTGATTATGGAAAATAAAATGGATAGTGCCATGATAGCTTTCGGCAAATTGCCAGAATGGTTCCAACAAGTAAAGTTTTTGGGCGGAACAGGTCTGGTATCCCCAAAGCATACGGTAAAAAGCACCATTTATCTCGAACCTGGCAGATATATGATGGAATGTTATGTGAAAATGTTCAATGGTGAATGGCATACATCCCACGGAATGCTTAAAGAAATTATAGTATCCAATGACATCACAGATTTAATTCCTCCAACACCAACCGTAAATATTGATATCTCCAGTACAGATGGACTGATTCTAAAAGACAGCATCTCAGCTGGAAATCACATTTTTGAAACCAATTTTATAGATCAAAAGCTTTATGAACACTTTGTTGGTCATGATGTTAACCTAGTTCGTTACGATAATTCTGCCTCATTGGACTCCCTAGTACAATGGCTCAATTGGATGAATCCAAGGGGGTTACGCACGCCTGCACCCGAAGGATTTACATTTCTTGGAGGCATGAACAATCTTCCCGCTGGAAGCAAAGGTTTTTTTGAAGCTGATCTGATACCGGGAAACTATGTCCTCATATCCGAAGTACCCGAAGCTGATGACAAAAAGCTCATGCATAAATTTTCCATCTCGGATTAAATATATTTCTGAAATATAGGTGCCTACTGTTCAAAAACAAAAAAACCCCTTCACAAAAATGCAAAGGGGTTTCAAGGAAGGCGGCTACCTACTCTCCCACCTGGTGTGGCAGTACCATCGGCGCAAACGGGCTTAACTTCCCTGTTCGGAATGGAAAGGGGTGGGCCCCGTCGCCATGGCCACCTAGATCTTCAATGTTGTATTGTCGGTTGCTGAGCGCAGCCGAAGCATGACATAATATGGGACGGCGCATGTTGCGCGCCAAAAAAGAGCCAACGAAGTATGTTTGTATGCAAGGGCTTTCCGAGGGCGCATTGCGCAAGCTTACGGGCAATTAGTACCGCTCGGCTGCATGCATCGCTGCACTTCCACCTGCGGCCTATCGACGTGGTCGTCTCCCACGGCCCTTTAAAGAGATCTCATCTTGTGGCGGGTTTCGCGCTTATATGCCTTCAGCGCTTATCCCATCCCGACTTAGCTACCCGGCGATGCCCCTGGCGGGACAACCGGCGCACCAGCGGTCGGTCCAGTTCGGTCCTCTC
>JBNLBG010000015.1:0-14806 GCA_050303195.1 Allomuricauda sp.
ATGCGAAGGGATGACACCATTTATTTGATGGGAGAGGAAGTGGCCGAATACAACGGAGCCTACAAAGCTTCCAAAGGAATGTTGGATGAATTTGGGCCTGAACGCGTTTTGGACACCCCCATTTCTGAGTTGGGATTTGCCGGTATCGGTGTGGGTTCTGCCATGAATGGTAACCGACCCATCATAGAATTTATGACCTTCAACTTCTCCTTGGTGGGGATAGATCAGATCATAAACAACGCAGCTAAGATCAGGCAGATGTCCGCAGGGCAATTTCCATGTCCCATTGTGTTCAGAGGGCCAACAGCCTCAGCTGGACAGCTGGCAGCGACCCACTCCCAGGCTTTTGAAAGTTGGTATGCCAATTGCCCTGGATTAAAAGTAGTAGTACCCTCAAATCCTGCGGATGCGAAAGGTTTGTTGAAATCGGCCATTCGTGATGACGATCCTGTAATTTTTATGGAATCTGAGCAGATGTACGGTGACAAAGGGGAAGTGCCCGAAGGGGAATACACCATTCCTTTGGGTGTGGCCGATATCAAAAGAGAAGGTACCGATGTTACCATTGTTTCCTTCGGAAAAATCATCAAGGAAGCCTACAAAGCAGCCGATGAATTGGAGAAAGAAGGTATAAGCTGCGAAATCATCGATTTGCGTACTGTACGTCCTATGGACCATGACGCCATTCTCAATTCCGTGAAGAAAACCAATAGATTGGTCATTTTGGAAGAAGCATGGCCTTTTGGCAATGTGGCCACCGAAATCATCTACCATGTTCAGGATAAGGCATTCGATTATTTGGACGCTCCTATCGTAAAACTCAACACAGCCGATACCCCCGCACCTTATTCGCCTGTACTTTTGGCTGAATGGTTGCCCAACCACGAAGATGTGATCAAAGCTGTAAAAAAGGTTTTATATAAATAAACTTGGTTATATTTGTAAGGTATTTGGGCCTCATCGACTTTCGTTGATGGGGCTTTTTTAAGGGAACAGTTTTTGATAAAAAATTACTTTTAGTCAAATTTAATCGAAGTAAAATTGAAAAACCTTATGGTTTTTCTAAGGTCCCATATATCAAAACATGAAGAGATTCCTTACCGTATTCTTTTTCCTGTCTTTTTTGGCTGTTTCTGCCCAAACCAAGGTTGGAGGCATTGTTTTGGATGAATCGGGCGATCCCATTGCCTTTGCCAACATCATTTTTAAAAATTCATCCGAAGGTACGATCACCAATGATAATGGTCGCTTTTATCTGGAATCTGATGAGACCTACGATGCTGTTCTAGTTTCTTTTATTGGTTATGAGACCATGGAGGTGACCCTGCCACAAAAAGTCAATTATGGGATGGAAATTGTCCTGACCGAGTCTACGGAACAATTAAAGGAAGTGGTGGTGTATACGGGAAAACAATCCAAAAAGAACAATCCGGCCATCGATCTTCTGCGAAAAATTTGGGAGAAGAAACGCGAGAACGGAGTACGGATGTTCAGACAATATGAATATGATAAATATGAAAAAATAGAGTTCGATTTAAATACCATCGACAGTGCCCTAATCCAAAGCAAACTGTTCAAGGGGCTCGAATTCATGTTTGAAGATTTGGATACTTCCCGGGTTACTGGAAAAACCTATTTACCCTTCTTCTTAAATGAGCATTTTTCCCGAATCTATGGGGATAATACCATCAATAAGGAAAAAGAAGACGTTTTGGGGAACAAAAGTTCCGGATTTGAAGGAAACCAAGCCATAACCGCTTTTGTGGAAGACCTATATTCTGATTATAATATCTACGATAACTACCTCCGTTTTTTTGACAAAAGTTTTACCAGCCCCCTTTCCAAAACTGGAATTGATACCTATAACTATGTCCTTTCAGACAGTACTTATATTGATGATAAATGGTGCTATAACATCATCTATTACCCTAGACGGAAGAACGAACTTACCTTCAAGGGAGATTTTTGGGTAAGCGATACCACCTTTGCCATCAAAAAAATCAATATGCAGGTCACTAAAAGTGCCAATATAAACTGGGTAAAGGAAATTTATATTGAACAAGATTTCGATGTGGTCAACGATTCGGTTTTTTTGTTGAAGCGGGACTATATGCTGAGCGATTTTGCCTTTTCCAAAAAAGAAAAATCGCGTGGGGTCTATGGAAAACGTACTACCGTATTTGACAATTATAAATTTGATACAAATCATCCCGAAGCGTTTTATAAATCTGAATCCGACCCGTATGACCCAAGGGTGTTTGCACGGGACAGCTTGTTTTGGAAAAATGCCCGTCTAGAGACCCTTAATGACGACGAATCGGGAATTTTTAAACTCCTCGACACCCTAAAAACGGTCCCCAAGTTCCGAACCTACTATGATATTGTCAGTATTTTGGGCTCAGGTTACATTGAAATTGATAAATGGAACCTGGACATTGGAGATATTTATAGCACTTTTGGTTACAATGATGCCGAAGGTATTCGACTTAGGGGAGGGGCTCGGACCTATTTTGGTCAAAATGACCTTTGGCGTTTGGAGGGGTATATGGCCTACGGTTTTGATGATAGAAAGTTCAAACACGGATTTTCGGGTAAATTTTTATTGGATAGAAAAACAAGGCTTATTGTCTCGGGAGGAAACCGAAGGGATATTGAGCAATTGGGGTTGAGTCTCACAAGTACCAATGATGTTTTGGGACGCAGTATCGCTTCCTCTTCATTGGTAACGGTTGGTTCCAACAATCGATTGACCAATATTAACTTGTCCACCCTCAATTTTGAGATGGAACCGGCCAAGAATTTTAGAATCAGTTTGGGAGGATCTTTTCGAACCTTGAGCTCTGCATTACCCGATGCGTTCAGTTTGGATTATGTGGATTTGGAATCCCCAACGGGAATTTCATCAGAAGTAAAGCAATTCGACCTAAATACCACCTTGATCTATACACCAGGGAAACGGACCATTGGTTATGGGGTTGAGCGGGTAAATATCAATGATGATCATAGCACTTTGGTGTTGAACTATACCAAAGGAATCAGTGGTTTTTTGGAAAGTGATTTTGATTATGAGCGCATTCAATTCTCATACCGCCAACCGTGGCAAGTAGGAGGTTTTGGTCGATTGACCACCAGTGTAGAATTGGGAAAGACCTTTGGTGAGGTGCCCTTGTCCCTGTTAAGCGTGATTCCGGGGAACCAAACCCTGTTTTCTTTGTACAATGTGTTCCCAAATCTGGATTTTTACGAATTCGTGACCGACACCTATGCTACCGTACACTTGGAACATAATTTCAATGGAAGACTGTTTTCAAGAATACCATTTCTACGTAAATTCAACCTTAGGGAAATTGTTGGACTACGTGGAGCATGGGGGCAACTCTCTGATGAAAATAAAGCTTTAAGCGCACCTACCAACATCCCTTTAATGGCACCCGAAGATCAAATTTATTGGGAGTATTCCTTTGGGATAGGGAACATCTTTAAGATTTTACGGATTGATTTCAACTTCAGGGGCAATTACTTGGATAATCCTGATGCACGTCCTTTCGGAATCACCGGAACCTTCGGATTTAATTTTTAATTAAAGGAAAAAGACCAATTTCCTTACTCGTTTCCAGTAATACGGGCTATTTTTGCAAAAACAAAACTTCAAAAATGTCCAAAAAAGAACCTCTTACTTTCGACGTATTGATTGAAATTCCAAAAGGTAGCCGAAACAAATACGAATACGATTTTACACTCCACAAGATCAGGTTTGATAGAACCCTCTTTTCTTCCATGATGTATCCCGGCGATTATGGATTTATTCCAGAAACGCTCGCCCTGGATGGAGACCCATTGGATGTTTTGGTCTTATGTACTGAGCCAACCTATCCTATGGTGGTTGCCGAGGTGAAGCCCGTAGGGGTTTTCCACATGACCGATGAAAAAGGGCCAGACGAAAAATTGATATGTGTGCCCGTTTCAGACCCAATTTGGAGCAAAAGGGATGATATCAGTGAACTCAACCCGCATAGATTAAAGGAAATAGAGCACTTTTTTCAGGTGTACAAAGACTTGGAAAAAAAGAAGGTTGATACCGGTGGTTGGGGAGATGTTAACGAAGCCATAGCCATTTATCATGAATGTGTGAAACGCTATGAGGAAAGTGAGCACAAAAAGAAAAGAACCTATACCATATAGATAACACAGACCACGAATTTATGCGCTTTTAACAATCAAAAGCGCATTTTTTTTATTACTCCGTATTTTACTACATTAGCTGCCATTAAAAAATTCTTAAATAACTACAAACTATGGATTTGATCGTAAAATTTTTGCCCGCATTTGGTATTTTGGGCTTGTTGTACGTATTCATTAAAAACGTATGGATTACAAAACAGGAAGTCGGGGATGCCAAGATGGCAAGAATAGCCAAGAACATTGCGGATGGAGCAATGTCGTTTCTTAAGGCGGAATATAAGATTCTTAGCATTTTCGTCATCTGTGTGGCCGTCTTATTGTTCTTTAAAGGAAGCAATGAAGAAGGTTCAAACGGTATGGTGGCCGTTTCCTTTATTGTAGGGGCCATTTGTTCCGCTTTGGCTGGTTTTATCGGAATGAAGGTTGCCACAAAAGCCAATGTTAGGACCACCAATGCCGCGAGAACCTCCTTGGGCAAAGCCTTGGAAGTGGCCTTTGCCGGTGGTGCCGTAATGGGTCTCGGGGTTGTAGGTCTTGGTGTTCTTGGTTTGAGCAGTTTATTCTGGATATACCAAGGAATGTGGCCTGGTGCAGATAATTTGTCATTGGTCTTGAATGTACTCACAGGATTTTCCATGGGCGCATCCTCCATAGCCCTGTTTGCCCGTGTTGGTGGTGGTATTTATACCAAGGCTGCCGATGTAGGAGCGGATTTGGTAGGAAAAGTAGAAGCGGGAATACCCGAAGATCATCCTTTGAACCCCGCAACAATTGCAGATAATGTAGGAGATAACGTTGGTGATGTTGCCGGTATGGGAGCGGATTTGTTCGAATCGTATGTAGGTTCCATCATAGGGACCATGGTTTTGGGAGCTTTTATTGTAACCCCGGATTTTGAAGGACTGGGCGCCGTTTACCTTCCATTGGTGCTGGCCGCTGTTGGTATTGTAATGTCCATCATTGGATCCTTCTTTGTAAAAGTGAAAGATGGTGGGAATCCACAGACAGCTTTGAACATTGGAGAGTTTGGCTCGGCCATTTTAATGGTGATAGTTTCTTATTTCATAATAAACGCCATGATTCCTGAAACTGTTGATGGATTACCTCATGGGGCAATGGGAATTTTTTGGGCGACAATAGCAGGGCTTGTAGCCGGTTTGGGTGTTGGTAAAATAACCGAATATTATACTGGAACAGGAACTAAACCGGTGAGCTCAATTGTACGTCAATCTGAAACTGGAGCTGCAACAAATATTATTGCAGGTCTTGGGGTAGGTATGATGTCAACCATGGTTCCAATTTTGTTGATAGCTATTGCAATTTTGGTTTCGCACCATTTTGCGGGTCTTTATGGAATTGCCATTGCAGCAGTGGGAATGTTGGCAAATACTGGTATCCAATTGGCCGTTGATGCTTACGGGCCTATTTCAGATAACGCCGGTGGAATTGCCGAAATGGCCGAATTGCCCGGTGAAGTTCGTGAACGTACCGATAAACTGGATGCCGTGGGAAATACCACAGCTGCCATAGGTAAAGGTTTTGCCATTGCTTCAGCTGCCTTGACCGCTTTGGCACTATTTGCCGCATTTATGCAGGTTGCCCATGTTTCGTCCATTGATGTTTCAAAGCCGAAGGTAATGGCCGGTCTTTTGATCGGTGGGATGCTACCTTTTGTGTTTTCCGCCTTATCAATGAATGCAGTTGGGCGTGCTGCAATGGCCATGATAGAAGAAGTTCGTAGACAGTTTAATGATATTCCACAGTTGAAGGCTGCTTTGGCTGTAATGCGGAAGTATGATTCAGATATGTCTAAGGCAACAACCGAGGACAGAGCTGTTTTTGATGCCGCTGATGGACATGCCGACTACCAAAAATGTGTAGAGATTTCTACAAAAGCCTCTATCAAGGAAATGGTTTTACCAGGATTATTGGCCATAGCAGTACCTGTCGCCGTGGGCTTTATTGGAAAAGCTGAAATGTTAGGCGGATTGCTGGCCGGTGTGACCACTTGTGGAGTGTTGATGGCCATTTTCCAATCCAATGCAGGAGGAGCTTGGGACAATGCAAAGAAAATGATCGAAGCCGATGGCCGAAAGGGTACAGATGCCCACAAAGCTGCTGTGGTTGGAGATACAGTTGGAGATCCTTTCAAAGATACTTCAGGGCCTTCGTTGAACATTTTGTTGAAATTGATGTCCGTTGTAGCTTTGGTAATTGCGCCAAGTTTGGTAAGCCTGTCACCGGGTGATGAATTGAGTATGGTTAAAGAGAATGGAACCGTTATCACCATTTTTGAGGAGGGCATGAAAGAAACCAAGAACATCGAGAAAAAATTTACGGTGGAAATCAGTAATACTGCTGATGGAGCATACAAAGCTATCGTAACTTCAAGCTTTGAGGATGATGGGGAAGTAATGGATGAAGTAAAAGAGTTTGAAGCCGATTCCAAAGAAGAATTGGAGCAAATGGTAGAAGAATATAAAAGTGCTGAGGCAAAGAGTTAGCGCTTACTTTTAAGAATCAAAAGTTGAAAAAACCACGCCCAGGCGTGGTTTTTTTATGCAGTTAATCTTCCAATGCAAAGGCTACTATTTGATTGCCCGGTTTTGTGCCCAATTTTTCACCACCACAAGCTATGGCAATATATTGTTTGCCGTTAACTTGGTACATGGCAGGTGTAGCAAAGGCAGGAGCTGGTAATTTATATTGCCAGAGCAGTTCCCCGGTTGTTTTGTCAAAAGCCCTTAAATGGCCATCTATGGTGGCTGCTATGAACAATAATCCATTTTCTGTAATTACAGGACCGCCATAGTTCTGTGTTCCTGTTATGGGGTCATCCTCGGCTCGTACTTCGGGCATATCACCCAAAGTAATGGACCATAAAAAGTCGCCTGTGTTCAAATCTATGGCATGCATGGTTCCCCATGGTGGACTAATCGCAGGATAACCCTTGCTGTCCTGAAATCGGGCGTAGCCCTTGAACTTATAGGGGAGAGGATAGGCTTCTGAAGCATCCTGGGTGACCATCTCACTTTTTTCATCAAAAAGAAATTGGAGCAAGGCCTCTTTTTCATCCTCAGGAATCTGAGGAAACCCGGTCATCATCCCTTTTCCGTTGGCAATCAACTCAGAAACTTCCATTTTGGTCTTTGTATCTTTTATGTTGATAAGGGAAGGATAACCACTTGCAGCCATTCCTTTTCTGTCTTTCTGGTGGCATATTGCACAGTATCGATTATAAACGAGTTCTCCCAAGGGAGCCTCTTCGGTAACTACTTCGTTTTCTACCATTTGAAGATACCAGGGAATTTCATTGGAGTTGACGTAAAGGATGCCATCTTCCGGATCAGCCCCTGCACCGCCCCATTCGGCGGCACCATCAAGACCTGGAAAAAGTGCATTGGGTTCCAAACTGGGAGGGGCAAACTCCCGTTTGTCCATATTGCGTATGATTTCTTGGAGTACTTCCTTGTTTTCGGCATACGGGCTCACATCAGCTTCGGTTAAATTCTTTGCCAACCTTGCAAAAGGCTTCGGTTTTACGGGGATGGGCTGTGTGGGCCATGTTTCTTCACCATCCAAAGTGGAAGTAGGAACAGGAACTTCTTCAATATCAAAAAGAGGTTCGCCAGTGGCACGATCAAACACATATACATACCCTTGTTTGGTAACTTGGGCCACTGCCTTTATCTTCTTTCCGTCTCGTTCTACAGTAATGAGGTTAGGAGGTGCGGGTAGGTCCCGGTCCCAAACGTCATGGTGTACCAGTTGAAAATGCCAAATGCGCTCCCCAGTTTCGGCATTTAAAGCCAACAAAGTATTGGCAAACAGGTTGCTGCCATTACGTAATCCACCGTAAAAATCGGGTGAGGCAGAACCTGTTGGAATGTAAATTATCCCAGTTTCTTCATCCAAGGCTATTCCCGTCCAATTGTTGGCAGCTCCAACGATATCACTTTGATAAGCGTCTTCATTTTTCCATGTATCATAACCTTCTTCATCGGGATGCGGAATGGTATGAAAAACCCATTCAACAGCTCCGGTGATAATATTAAAGGCCATAATATTGCCCGGAGCAGACCCCACATCTTCTCCTACACGAATGGGCATAATAATTAAATCTTTATAAACGGTTCCGGGGGTATTGGAAATCAAAAATTTATCCTTGGCTGAATCAGGCATCCCCGAATGAAGGTCAATTTTTCCATCATCCCCGAAAGACGAAATAGATTTGCCAGTCAAGGCGTTGATAGCATATAGATTGGGTCCGGCAGTGTATAAAATTCGTTTGTCTTCTCCTTTGGACCAGTACGAAACACCTCTACTGGTGGATAAATTCAATCGTAATGAATCTCCAAAACGCCAGAGTTCCTTTCCCGTTCCGGCATGTATGGCCACGGCACGCAAAGCGGCGGTAACCCCATACATAATCGTGTCGACCACAATGGGGTTCATCTGCATTTGGCCACTTGCCTGCGTGGAGTAGGTCCAAGCCACTTTCAGGTTTTTTACGTTCTCCTTATTGATTTGTGACAAGGTGGAATAATGGTTCCGGTCTGGACCGCCCAGATAGGATGACCAAGTGGTATAATCTTTCTTGGATTGTTTTTCTGAGGACTCACAGGCTAAAAAAAACAACCCTGCGGATAGTAGAAAAAGGATAAATTGGAATGTTTTCAAGTTTG
Organism: Allomuricauda sp.; assembly: GCA_050303195.1. Classification (GTDB taxonomy): domain Bacteria; phylum Bacteroidota; class Bacteroidia; order Flavobacteriales; family Flavobacteriaceae; genus Flagellimonas. The sequence goes on from JBNLBG010000015.1 coordinate 8,868, forward strand.
TTTGGTTTAACATGTAATGCCTTCTAAGCTACTAAAAATAGCCAAACAAATAGGTGATGCCCTTGGGGTAAAAGGAAAAACCACATCTTAGATGTGGTTTTTTAAAAGCTGGATTCTTCAGTATAATCTAATTTTCATAAGGGTCCATAATACCCATGGGTTCATGCTCTTCTTCTTTTGTTAATTGACTTTTGTTGAAACTTCCATAAAATTCATTTGAATAAATATTTGGGTCGGCATACATTGCTGAAGTATTATCAACTAATAGTTGAAACCTAAATTTTGCTGGAATTTTTCCCTCAATACAGGGAGCTTCCAAATCCCAATATTCATTTGGACGAATGAAAACCGAATGATAACTATTTCCACACCAACTGCTCGGAAGATACTCAATGTCCTGCCATTTATTCTTATAGAAAACTTGGCGTTTAAGATAGATTCGGCTGTCTTGCGCTGGTAGTTTCACAATGGAATCGGAAGTATTGACAATGAAAACCTTGAATCCAGTTGTTTTTTCGGTAAACGTAACGATGGAATCCGTTTGTACAACTATTTGAAATGTATTAGGTTTTGAAATTCCATCTATCTTAGAATTAACTTGCTTGGGTATGTTCTTATCTTGGTAAAATCCACCCAAAGCCGTTGAGTCTATTTGGCTTGTTCCCACATAAAAATACCCGCGTAATTTGTAGTCCACATCCAAACACGTTTGTCCAAATGATAGATTAAGCAATCCAAAGCCCAGAATGTATAGTGATAATAGCTTTTTCATAAGATGCCTTATTGCAATTTAAAGGTAATGGGTATGGAAAATGGCACTTTTACCGGTGTGCCACGTTGTTTTCCGGGAATCATTTTCGGTAATTTGGAGATGATTCGTGCGGCTTCCGTCTCTAAAATTTCGTGTGGACCACGCATTCTTACATCACCAATGCTGCCATCTTTTTGAATAGTGAAAATTACATTGACCCTACCTTCTAGTCCCATTTCTTGGGCTGGCTCAGGGTATCGGAAATGTTTTTGGATATGTTTCTGCATCATCTGCTGAAAACAGGCTTTCTTTTCATCTTCATCAGCAATGACTTCACATCCGGGAAAAATAGGGGCATTTTCAATAAGTCGAAAAATTACCGTATCGGGCACATCTTCCTCAGCTACCTCAATATCATCAATGGTGGATATTTCGGTATTTTCATTGGTTTCAGTGGATTCAATTGGTGTATCGATTATATCCGGGTCATCGGGTACAATTTCAATTACCGGAGGAGTTTGAATAATTTTTGGTTTAGGCAATTCAAACTTGGTAATAGGCACTTCTTCAATCAGCTCATCCTGAGCTTTGAGACCGGCATTATCCCATGCGTCGGGGGTATAAAATGTTTTCCATTCCAAAGCCAAATAGGACAGGAGCAATATCACTGTCATCCCAATAAAAAAATAGAGGGTACTATTTCGTTTCAATTCCAGATTTGGATTTTTCTTGAGTTCCATAATTTTCAAATTTTTGGCCACAAGTGGCGGAGTTACTATTTGAAAACTACTTGAAAAACAATCAGAATGAAACCAATAATGAGCAAACGGGCCGTTTGGGTGAGGGAATGACCCTAAAATATTTTAGTCAGTTATGGCTTGATACACCAAAGCGCGTAATTTGCCATGGTCGTCAATATTTCGGGCCGGAATCAACTGCGTAAAATACACCACCAACATTTCCTCTTTGGGGTCGGCCCAATAGGTGGAATGGTAGGCGCCTCCCCAGGCAAATTCACCTTCGGAACCCAAGGTGCCGCGAAGTCCTAAATCTTCCACAGTGGAGAAGCCTAGACCAAAGCCTTGACCTTCATTAAGTGGGAAGGGAAGATGGTTGGTGGTCATCAACTCCACCGTTTTGCGAGAAATGATTCGATTCCCGTTGAATTCTCCTTTGTTGAGCATCATTTGCAAAAATTTGGCGTAATCCATGGCCGTGCTTAAAAAACCTGCCCCACCGGAAAAGCTTTTCCGGGGGCCATCCACATAAGCGCCTTGACCTACCATGCCACCAGGGCTTGGAGCGCGCTCCAACCCATTTTCGGTTGCAGAATACACCGTGGCCAAGCGGTCTCTTTTATCTTTTGGCAGGTAGAAATGGGTGTCGGTCATGCCAAGGGGGTCCAATATGTTCTTTTTCAAAAAGACATCCAAGGGTTCGCCCGAAGCCACTTCGATTAAAGCACCCAGAATATCGGTGTTGTATCCGTATACAAATTTCGTTCTGGGTTGTGATTCAAACGGAAGTTCCGCCATTCGGTTTACGGTAGCTTGAATAGGCTCGTCCCGGTCTGCAAAATACCAGCCTTGTATTTTGGCTTCTTCCCAAAGGTCTTTGGAAATACCGCCACCATACGCAATTCCTGAGGTATGGGTAAGCAAATCACGAATGGTTATGGGTCGTTCAGCATCAACTATATCATAAGAACCATCATCTTTGGCGACAGCAACCTTAGTTTTCATAAAGGCCGGCATGTATTTTCCAACGGGGTCGGTAATCAGTAGCTTGCCCCTTTCTTGAAGAATCATCACCCCAACACTTACAATGGCTTTGGTCTGTGAGGCAATCCGGAAGATGGAATTCTTTGCCATGGGCACGTTGTTTTCCATATCGCTCTTTCCAAAGGATTCAAAATATGCAATTTTGCCCTTTCTGGCGACCAATGCCACAGCCCCGGAAAGTTTGCCATCATCCACATAATCCTGAAAGGTTTCAGTAAGCACGTTTAATCGTTCCGAAGATAGGCCCACTTCTTCCGAAGGAACTTTTTCCAACTCTTGGGCAGGAAGATTAATGTAAACCAAAAGGGCAAGTGCTAGTAGTTTGTTGAAGTGTTTTGTTCTCATGTGGTTGGGTTTATTGTTTTAAAATGTATTGATGACCAGAACGCCTTTGTTTTCAAAGTTATGCATATTGGGAAGCGCAGTGATGGCATCTCCCAAGGTAATGGTCCGTTCTATTAGTTTTTGTGGTTGGAGTTTCCCCAGTTGAATCATTTGCAGCATTTCTGGGTATTTGAAGGCTTGCATGCCGTGGCTCCCAAGGATTTCCAGCTCATTGGCGACCACAATATCCATAGGAATTTTGGGGTGTTTATGGTCTCCGGTCATCAATCCCACTTGAACATGTTTACCCCGTTTTTTGAGATTGGCAATGGAATTAAAACAGGTCGTAGGATTTCCCAAGGCATCGAGCGATACATGCGCTCCGCCACGGGTCAGTGCTTTTACCTCCGCCACAATATCTGCACTTTTTTTGGCATTGATGGTGTCCACTGCTCCTAACTCCTTGGCAAGATGTAAGGTGTCTTCATTGATGTCAATGGCAATAACATGTGCTCCCAGCGCATTTGCAATCATAATGGCAGATAAGCCAACACCGCCACAACCGTGCACCGCCACATATTGCCCACCGGTGACCTTGCCTTGCTCCAACACAGCCCTGAATGCCGTGATAAATCGGCATCCTAAAATAGCAGCCGTTTCAGAGGTGATTTCTTCAGGGATTTTGACCAAATTGGTATCCGCATAATCCAATGCTACATATTCAGCAAAAGAGCCCCAATGGGTAAAACCGGGTTGGGATTGATGGTCGCACACTTGATGGTTGCCCGATTTACATTCACAACAGGTACCACATCCACAAACGAAGGGTACTGTAACCCGGTCGCCTATTTTAAAGTTCACAACATTTTTTCCGATGGCCGCCACCGTGCCTGCCAATTCATGGCCAGGAACATGGGGGAGCTTGATGTCGGGGTCATGGCCCATCCAACCATGCCAATCACTCAAGCAAAGTCCAGTAGCTTCCACTTTTACCACCACACCATAATCGCTGGGGATGGGGTCCGGCAAGGATTGAATGCGCAATGCACCTTCAAAGTTTTCGTACACTAAAGCTTTCATGAATGTTTAACCACTGGAAATTTATCAGCAATTAAATATACCGATATCCATCAAATAAAACAGGGAAAAGGGTAAGGGGGGAGGTTTTGGCATAAATTTTTACTCAAACAACCCGTGAATCTCCGCATCAATACGGTTAATCACCTTGCCCAAATCTTCAGGATCGTCCACAAAATTGATGTCGTCCACGTCAAAGATGAGCAACTTGCCCTTTTCATAGGTGTTGGCCCACGCTTCGTAGCGTTCGTTCAATCGGCTGAGGTAATCAATGGAAATGGAATTTTCATAATCCCGTCCTCGTTTGTGAATCTGATTCACCAAATTGGGAATGGAACTGCGGAGGTAGATCAATAGGTCGGGTGGTTGTACTAGAGTTTCCATCAACTCAAAAAGACCTTTGTAATTTTCGTAATCGCGGTTGGTCATCAGTCCCATGGCGTGCAGATTGGGTGCAAAAATGTGGGCATCCTCATAAATGGTCCGATCCTGGATTACATTCTTCCCCGATTCCCTGATCTTTAGGATTTGGCGGTAACGGCTGTTCAAAAAGTAAATCTGCAGGTTAAAGCTCCAACGGGCCATTTGCGTATAGAAATCATCCAAATACGGATTGTCCACCACATCTTCAAAATGGGCTTCCCATTTGTAATGCTTTGCCAATAAGTTGGTCAAGGTGGTCTTTCCGGCGCCAATGTTTCCTGCTACCGCAATATGCATGAATTTTTGTGTTTAATGGTTGGTGTTTATTGATTAGGTTAACGCGTGTCGCAATATACAAAGTATATCCAGTCAAAGAAAAAAAACTATTTGAACGGTACGGTAGAAGTTGATAGAAAACAAAGTTTTAAAATATGTTCCAAATACGTACTTTTGCCCTTCAAAATGAGGACAGATTTGACTGATTGCAACCTCTAAAAATGCTAAAGCAGTTCGTGCCAAATGGTATTTGGCATCTCTTCAACAGGGTCTGGAACTTCTTTACAGAGCTTTGGTCAAAGCAGCCTCGATAACTAAGAATAATGGCATATTTGTTTACATCAGAGTCCGTTAGTGAAGGACACCCAGATAAGATTGCAGACCAAATCAGTGATGCACTTTTGGATAATTTCTTGGCTTTTGACCCGGACAGCAAGGTGGCTTGCGAAACGTTGGTGACCACAGGCCAAGTAGTGTTGGCCGGTGAGGTGAAAAGTCATACCTATGTGGATTTGCAGAGCATAGCCCGGGATGTGATCAACCAAATTGGCTACACCAAAGGGGAGTATAAATTCAGTGGCGATTCCTGCGGAGTAATTTCACTGATTCACGAACAATCCCAAGAGATTAATCAAGGTGTAGATCGTGACAGTAAGGAAGAGCAGGGAGCCGGTGACCAAGGGATGATGTTCGGGTACGCCACCAAGGAAACGGATAACTATATGCCTTTGGCCTTGGATATTTCGCACAAGATTCTTCAAGTGTTGGCCGATTTAAGAAGACAAGGCGACAAAATCACCTATTTGCGCCCCGATGCCAAGGCACAGGTCACCATTGAATATTCGGATGATAATGTCCCGCAGCGCATCGATACCATCGTGATTTCTACACAGCATGATGAATTTGACAATGATGAAGCGATGTTGGTCAAAATCAAGAAAGATATTATCGATATCCTAATACCAGAAGTGGTAAAATTGTTGCCCGAAAGCATCCAGAAGCTTTTTAACGATAAAATAAAATATCATATCAATCCTACCGGAAAATTTGTGATTGGTGGCCCCCATGGTGATACAGGCCTAACCGGTCGAAAAATCATTGTGGACACCTACGGTGGAAAAGGGGCTCACGGAGGTGGTGCTTTTAGTGGGAAGGATCCCAGTAAAGTGGACCGAAGTGCGGCTTATGCTGCACGTCATATTGCCAAGAATTTGGTGGCTGCAGGCATAGCCGATGAGATTTTGGTGCAGGTGAGTTATGCCATTGGGGTGGTAGAGCCCACTTCCCTTTTTGTGGAAACGTATGGT
>JBNLBG010000015.1:14905-50422 GCA_050303195.1 Allomuricauda sp.
AATTTATTTGGAAACGGCGGCCTATGGTCATCTCGGAAAAGAACCACAGACCGTAACCAAAATATTTGAATCGCCCTATAATGGAAGAATCCAGAAAGAAGTGGAACTGTTCACTTGGGAAAAACTGGATATGGTGGACAAAGTGAAGGAGGCATTCGGACTGTAAATTATTTCACCAAATACCGTACGGGACAGTTTAAAATGTAGACTAGCGTCAACCTGAACTTGATTCAGGTTCCCATGGCGTTTTTTTGTGTTGGAATGATGAGATTCTGAAATGAATTCAGAATGACACGTTTCTGTACTTTTCAGATAGCCTCTTTTTTTATTGTTCCAACTCGTTGTTGATAGTCTCCAAAATGGCATTCAAGCTCACCATTAAAGGATTGTAATGTTCCGTTTCTGTGGATTGGCTTGTTATAATGAACAGCAAGATGTTGTTCTCAAAAGCAACGGATTCCAATGCTCCTAGATTGCTGACGGGATTCTTATTGGGGGGGATTCCTAATTTAGTGGACATGCCCATGTAATCCAAAAAGGTGCGGATACTATAGCCTTCATCCCGAAACACATTGACGGTATTGTTTCGCTCTTCGCCAAGCATTTGTTCTTGATTTGCAATATCATCTATGGTAGAAATCCAATTAGTGAGCCGAATCCGAAGGGTATCGTTTGAAATATCCTTAAGGCTGCCCGAGTTGATCATTTCATTCAATAGGGAATTGTTTGGGTTGAAAAAGATATCATTAGTGAAGGCTTCAGCAAGTAATTGGGAAAATGTTTCCTCTGAAGCTCCATTTTCGTCGCCCATCAACAAAACAATCTTTTGGGCAGCTTCATAGCTTTTCCGATTGACCTTGATGAGTTCTTTTAATTTTATTTTACTGATTTCAAATTCTTCTTTTAAGCCTTTAAGATAGACTTGCTCTTTTTCCCGTTTGATTCGGTTATCGTTAGCATTATCAATAGCCAAGGCAATCAGTATTCCAATGACCACCAAGAAAATCTCACCAATGGCGTAAATGAGGTAGTTGCTGAATTTTTTTTCGGCAATCAGTTGTTTTCTAACTTTTCTAAAGAGCTTTAACATTAGTGTTCGATGGTTATTCTAGCTGGTTTTAGGAAACTAATCTAACTATTTTTTGAACATCCCATTGAATTAAGGCTACTGGTATCCTATGGCCACTGCTGCAACCAATGCAATGGCAGCAATCAGTAAAATCAGTAATGTAGGCTTGAGCGCAAATTTTAGCCATCTGTTGTAGGGGATATTGCAAATAGCCAAAACTGCCATAAGAGCGCCGTTGGTGGGCACGATCATATCGGCCATGACCGCCCCATATTGATAGGCCAAAACACAGGTTTGTCTTGACAGCCCGACCAAATCAGAAAGTGGGATCAAAATGGGCATGGTCAATACCGCTTGCCCCGAGTAACTGGGTACCGGGAAGTGCAAAAAGGAATGGGACACCATCATAAATACTGCGGAAACAGAAGGTGAAAGATATTTCAAAGGTCCAAAAAGGCCATACACAATGGTGTCCATTATCATACCCTCCTTTAATAGCAATGAAATGCTATTGGCCAGCCCCAGAAGAATACTAGCAAACATCATTTCCTTAAATCCTTCAATGTAAGTTTCCCCTGTAGTGTTAATGCCAAGTTTTCCGATAAGCCCCGCTACAATGCCCAGGGCAAAAAACGAAGCGGACATCTGGTTAAAGCCCCAATCCAAAAACAAAAGGCCATAGATGACACCGGAAAAGGTTACTCCAAGAAGCAGTAATATAATTTTGCTTCTAGCCGTCATTGACTCATGGGCCGAGGGCATCTTTATTTTTTCAATCCTATTTCTATTGGCATATCGGATGAGATAAAGCGTCCAAACCACAAAAACAACCAATAAAACCACAAGTCTAAACTCACTTCCGGAAAGCAATGGCAGCCCAGCTTCTTTTTGGGCGATCAAGACCGCAAAAGGATTCGAAGGGCTAAAAGAGCTTCCAATTACCGTGGAACCATAGCTCATGAGAATTACACTGAACGTGTTATAGCCAAGACTTTTACCAAACAAGAGCAGAATGGGAATCATGGCAATGACTTCTTCCTGCATACCAATGCTTGCCCCGGCAGCGGTAAAAAGAGCTGAAACAATGATTAAGGCCATGACTTCCTTTCCTTCCAAAACATGCACCAGTTTTACCAATCCTTGGTTGAGGGCCCCGGTTTTTTCTATGACGTAAAAACTGCCACCGATCAACAAGATAAGGACAATGGCATCTGCTCGCCCAATAATCCCCCTGGGGATGGCCAGAATCAAATCTAAAACAGAAAGATGTTCAGAATCAACCGATAGGTAGGAATTGTTAAGGACTTTTGTTGTTCCAGTGACCTCATCAATTAGTCGTTGATAGCTTCCTTGCGGAATGATGTAGGTAAGAATCCAGGCAAAAATGATGACAGCAATGAGTGTGACGAAAGCATTGGGAAATTTTTTCATCCAGTTTGGTTTTGGTTATTAATAAGCAAAAGACCTTCTGGGTCCTTTTTTCTGTCAAGACTGGTTTAGGTCTTTCTTAATGGATGTCTATCCCCACATAATATCCCTCACTTCCACGTATATTAAAAACCGTATTGTCCTCAAAAATGAGATATTGTCCTTTAATTCCCTTAAGTACGCCTTTATAACTTGGAGTTTTGTCCAGGTTCAGGCTTTTTACCTTTTCTGGGTATTTTAATACAGGGAACTCCAAATTGGTCTCGGTGTTGTCCGCAATAAAATACTGTGCAGCTTCTTCCGGTATAAAAGGTTTAAGTTTTGCCCTCCATTCTATAAGGTCGAGGTCCTCAATATCGTTTTTGAGCATTTTCTGCCAACTGGTCTTGTCGCTCACATGATCTTTAAGGGCAACCTCGGTGATTCCGGCCAGATAGCGGTTGGGGACTTCCACAATTTCAATGGCTTCGTGCGCCCCTTGATCTATCCATCGGGTGGGTACCTGTGATTTTCGGGTAACCCCCACCTTTACATTACTAGAGTTGGCCAAATACACAATATGGGGTTGCAATTGCATCTTTTTTTCATACTCCAAATCACGGTCTTCCTTGTCCAGATGGGCGGTACTCAACTCAGGTTTCATGATCCAATCGCCGGCATGTGGGGTTTCGTAGAAGCAGGTTTTGCAGAATCCCTGTCGGTAAATAGGTCTATCTTCCCCGCAATTAAGGCATTGGTATTTGATGAAATCAATTTGAAGTTCCTTATCCAAGGCTTGGTTCACATTCAGGAAGCCGGTGTCAAAGATCAAATAGTACTGGATAGGTTTTCCATTTTCAGTTTGCATCTTGCGCAGGACTCCTTCGTATAGCATGTTGGAATGAATGTTTTTATCGATTTGAAAATGAATGCGAGAAAAGCTATTTTAGCTATTGCACCAAACTAAATTCCTTGGTTAAATATACCTAAAATGCCAATACCATTATTCAATTCCATCGCTTCTTGGCTTTTACGAAAGCGATATCATCAAATAGAGCTTTTTCTGAAGTATCCTTTGGACGTTCAGGATGAGGTGTTGCGGCATTTGGTAGATTTTTCAAAGGACACCATGATCGGGAAGCAATATGGCTTTCAGGATAACCCTAAATACGATGAATTCCGAAACCGTGTGCCCATCGTAAGCTATGAAGATGTTGCGCCCATGATAGAGCGCACCCGCAAGGGCGAGCAGAACCTGTTTTGGCCCACCACCATAAAATGGTTTGCCAAAAGCAGCGGTACCACCAATGCCAAGAGCAAGTTTATTCCTGTGAGTATGGAGGCTCTGGAAGATTGCCATTATAAATCGAGCAAGGATCTGTTGTGCCTCTATCTGAACAACAACGAAAATTCCCAATTGTTTACGGGCAAGAGTCTACGTTTGGGGGGGAGCAAGGAACTTTACGAGGACAATGGTACTTTTTTTGGTGACCTTTCTGCTATTTTGATTGATAATATGCCGCTTTGGGCGGAATATAGTAGCACCCCCAGCAATAAAGTTTCCTTGATGAGCGAGTGGGAGTCCAAATTGGAGGCCATTATTGAGGAGAGCATCCGTGAAAATGTGACCAGTTTGGCTGGTGTTCCCTCTTGGATGTTGGTATTGCTCAACCAAGTGCTGGAAAAAACGGGAAAGAACCATCTCTTTGAGATTTGGGAGAATTTGGAGGTGTATTTTCATGGTGGGGTAAGCTTTACACCGTATAAAAATCAATATAAAAAACTGTTGCCCAGAAAACGGTTCAATTATTACGAGACCTATAATGCTTCGGAAGGATTTTTTGGTATCCAGGATCGGAATGATTCCGATGAGCTATTGTTAATGTTGGACTATGGTATTTTTTATGAGTTTATTCCTATGGATTCCAAGGAAGATAACAAGGCCATTCCACTCTGGGAGGTGCAGACCGGGGTCAACTATGCCATGGTAATCACCACCAATGCGGGATTGTGGAGGTATAAGATTGGAGATACTGTTCGCTTTACCTCAAAGAACCCATATCGGATTCGCATTACGGGCAGAACCAAGCACCATATTAACGTTTTTGGAGAGGAGTTGATTATTGAAAATGCTGAAGAAGCCTTAAAGCAGATATGCCAAAAGACCGATGCCGAAATTATGGACTATACAGCGGCACCCATTTTCATGAACGGAAGTGAAAAAGGAGGGCATGAGTGGATTATTGAGTTCAGGAAACCACCGGAGGACGTGGCCTATTTTACTGAGTTTTTGGACAATGCCCTGAAATCACTCAACTCAGACTACGAAGCCAAACGCTATAACAATATTACCCTAAAAATGCCCAAAGTGCATGTGGCGCGGAAGAATCTCTTCCATGATTGGTTAAAGTCAAAAAATAAATTGGGCGGCCAACATAAGATTCCAAGATTGTCCAATAATCGGGATTATATTGATGAGCTGCTCCAAATGAACTAACACCTACTTGGTGTATTATTTACACCTTGCAATCAGCCATTTATAAGAGAAAACACGCATCTTGTACAATTAAACATGCGTTTACGAAAACGTTTTCGTAAGTTTGAACGTTTTATCGAACAAACGTTTCTTTTAAACAAATAAAAGAGGTGATTCTATCATTATTACTGAAATTTCCCTTATCAAATCTTTTATATAAACACTAAACCATTGACATTATGGCAGAAAGACTAGTTGTTATCTCAGACATGTGGGGAACCAAAAGAGGCCTTTGGATAGCGTCTTATTTTGGGTACCTACAACAAAATTATGATATTGTTTTTTACGATTGTCAACAATTGGGGGACATAGATATTCCCGTATCCACTGAAGAGAATGTCCACAAGGCCTTTGTAGAAGGCGGGATAGATACCGCGGTGGCGCACTTGCTCAAAAAAGAATCAGTACCCAGTCACTATCTGGCTTTCAGCACGGGAGGAACCATAGCTTACAAGGCAGCTTTGAAAGGTTTGCCCATGAAATCCCTGACCGCTATTTCGGCAACCAGAATACGGATGGAGGAAAAAAAGCCAAAGACCCCTTTACATTTGATTTATGGCGAGTTGGATGAATTCAAACCAAGCGCCGAGTGGGCCAAAAAATTGGGAGTGGACCTTGCTGTCGTTCCAAATTTTGGTCACTATTTGTACTCTGATGAGAAAATCATCTCCCAAGTTAGTTTAGGTCTATTGGAGCAAGTGACCAAAAAAGCAGTCTAAGCTTAGGATACCACTTTTAATTTTTTGATGGTCTCATAGGAAAGTTTTTCCTCAGCGTAAGCCTTGGTAACCTTGAACTCGTTTTCATCAGTACTGGGCAATGAGAACATGGCGTCAGTAAAAACGGCCTCACAGAGTGAGCGCAGTCCACGAGCCCCTAACTTGTATTCAACAGCCTTTTCAACAATGTAATTCAAGGCTTGTTCCGTGATGGTAAACGTAATGTCATCCATAGCAAAAAGCTTTTCATATTGCTTAATGATGGCGTTTTTAGGCTCAGTTAGGATGGCACGTAAGGTCTTGGCATCCAAAGGATCCATGTGTGTAAGCACAGGAAGCCTACCAATGATTTCGGGAATAAGCCCAAATTCCTTCAAGTCTTTTGGGATGATATATTGAAGAATGTTCTGGTTATCCAATTTATCCTCGGCTTTGGAAGCGGCATATCCCACTGCCTGCATGTTCAAGCGTTTTGTAATGATACGTTCAATACCATCAAAGGCGCCTCCGGCCACAAAAAGGATATTTTCTGTATTGACCTCGATGAATTTTTGGTCAGGGTGTTTACGTCCTCCTTTAGGTGGAACATTCACGGTAGTTCCCTCCAATAATTTCAGAAGCCCTTGTTGCACACCTTCACCCGAAACATCCCGGGTTATGGATGGGTTATCACTTTTACGGGCAATCTTGTCTATTTCATCAATAAAAACAATCCCTCTTTCCGCTTTTTCCAGATTATAGTCCGCAGCTTGTAACAATCGGGTCAAGATACTTTCCACATCTTCCCCAACATATCCCGCTTCGGTGAGCACAGTGGCATCCACAATGGCTAGGGGAACGTTGAGCATTCGAGCTATAGTTTTGGCAATCAAGGTTTTGCCTGTTCCGGTTTGCCCAACCATCACAATATTACTTTTTTGAATCTCTACATCCTCGTCCTTGCTTTTAGGCTGTAAAAGTCTTTTGTAGTGGTTGTAAACGGCTACAGACATCACCTTTTTGGTGCGTTCCTGTCCTATAACGAAAGTGTCAAGAAAATCCCGGATCTCCATAGGTTTCTTAAGTACCAACTCTGATGAAAGATCTTGATTTTTGGATTGTTTGGACTCTTCCGCAACAATACTATGGGCTTGTTCAATACATCTATCACAAATGTGGGCATCAAGACCTGCGATCAATAAATTGGTCTCTGGCTTTTTCCTTCCACAAAATGAACATTCCAAGTTTTCCTTTGCCATATATCTCTAGCTCATGATTCAACCACTAATAACGAAAAAAAAATGAATTTGTTCTAAATTAAGTAGTTGATATTTAATTAATTGTAATTCTTTACGATTTTTCCCTAACCAAAATTTCGTCGATCATACCATATTTTTTGGCTTCCTCCGCCTTCATCCAGTAATCACGATCACTGTCCTCGTATACTTTGTCGTAAGACTGACCGGAATGTTTCGCAATGACCTGATATAATTCCTCTTTGAGTTTAAGAACCTCTTTTGCAGCAATTTCAATGTCGCTGGCCTGACCTTGTGCACCAGAAAGGGGTTGATGGATCATTACCCGTGAGTGGGTCAATCCGCTTCTTTTTCCCTTTTCTCCTGCGCAGAGCAATACAGCGGCCATGGAAGCTGCGATACCGGTACAAATCGTGGCTACATCCGGTTTTATGAATTGCATAGTGTCATAAATCCCCAAACCGGCATACACACTTCCACCAGGGGAGTTGATATATATCTGAATGTCTTTGGAGGCATCAGAACTTTCCAAGAATAACAATTGGGCCTGTACAATGTTGGCCACCTGATCATTGATGCCTGTTCCTAAAAAGATGATACGATCCATCATCAATCTCGAAAAAACATCCATGGCTATGGCATTCAACTGGCGTTCCTCAATAATATTGGGGGTCATGTTCATGGGGTACATGGTACTCATGATTTTATCATAGTACATGCTGTTTATGCCATGATGCTGGGTAGCGTATTTTTTAAATTCTTTTCCGTAATCCATAGGATTTCTTTCAATTTTTCTTAAAAAAAAGGTGCCGAAAAATTGGCTTTTCGGCACCGTAAAGATACTTAATATTTCTTTTAGCCCAAGATTAGCTATACGCCTCTTTGACAAAGTCATCATAAGTGACCTCTTTAACTTTAAGATTGGCCTTCTCTTTGTACAGATTCAATAGCTTTTGGCTCATCAACTGTTCTGATAAACGTTTTACCTCATCTTGATTGCCCAAAACCCGTGTGGCAATGTTCTCCAGCTCTTCTTCTTGTGGGTCCATGTGGCCATATTGGGCCATTTGGGATTTGATGAAACCTTTGGCAAATTCCTTTAATTCATCAAATTGTACCTGAAGGTTGTTTTCTTGGATGATTTTCCCTTCAATCAGTTGGTAACGAAGACCCTTTTCAGATTTTTCGTATTCTTCTTTGGCCTCGTCCTCGGAAAGTACATTTTCACCACTGATCTGAATCCATTTTTTTAAGAATTCAGTGGGAAGTTCAAATTTGGTATCATCAATGAGTTTTTCTGTGATGTCGTTCAACAATTTTTGGTCGGATTGTTGCTCAAACTGTTTTTCAGAATCTTCTTTGATTCTATCCTTCAACTCTTTTTCAGAAGTTACCTTGCCTTCACCAAAAAGCTTGTCAAATAATTCTTGGTCCAGTTTGGCAGGCTCTCTTTCGTTGATTTCCTCAATGGAGAAAGTTACCTCGATATTCAATTTGTCCGCTTTGTCACGAGCAATTCCCAAAGCACTGGACAAAAGATAATCCTCTTTAAAAAGACCTTTGGTGGATAGGGTGACAGAGTCCCCTACCTTCTTTCCAACAAGGGCATCAACGGCTTTTTTGCTTTTGACCTTATCCATTTCTATGGTGGTCTTGTGGTCAACGTCTTCTTCTTCATTGGCAAAGAAACCAGTTACCTCATCTTTTTTACCCACCTCTTCTTTTGAAACCAGTTTGCCGTATTGTTTTTGGATACGTTCCACTTGTTCCTCGATCATTTTTTTGTCGGCAACAATTTTGTATTGGGTAACCGCTTTTTTGGTCTTCAACTGAACATCAAAGTCAGGTGCCAATCCCAATTCAAACTCAAAGTCGAGGTTTTCGTTTTCCCAATCAAAATTTTCTTGTTGCTTGGGAAGTGGATTGCCCAGAACGTCCAATTTTTCCTCAGTAAGGTATTTGTTCAGATTGTCCTGTAGCAATTTGTTCACCTCATCTACCAATACAGCTTTTCCATACTGTTTTTTAATAAGTCCCATGGGAACTTGTCCCTTACGGAACCCAGGGATATTGGCCTGTTTTCTATAGTCTTTCAGGATTTTTTCTACTTTGTCCTGATAGTCCTCTTTACTGATGGCGACTTTTACAACTGCATTAAGATCGTCAATCTGTTCTTTAGTAATATTCATCTCCTGCCTAATTTGCTATTCAAAAATGGGTGGCAAAAGTAATGCATTTTTGGTTTGGCAGCAACTTTTTAAAGCGTTGAATGTCAAACTAAAATACATTCTAGACATCTTCTTTAAGAATGGAATGCAAGATGGACTGTAAAAAAGAGAGCAAAAGGCTAAAAATTAAGGCCCACCAAATATTCTCTACCTGAAAGCCATCAATGACATTTGCGGCAATAAGTATGATGATTGCATTAATGATCAAAAGAAAAAGTCCAAGCGTAACAATGGTTATGGGAAGGGTTAGGATGACCAGAATTGGTTTTACAATGAAGTTGAGAAGGCTCAGCACCACAGCAACTATGATAGCCGTGACCATGGAATCCACACCAACACCTGGTAGGATATAGGATAGAACAACAACTGCAAGCGCGTTCAGTAAAAGTCTTAAGATTAGTTTCATAAAATAAGGTTTTAGATTTTTGAAATAAAAAAAGCACCGATGCAAAACGGTGCCTTTAAGATAATGAAATAAAACGTTGTTTAGTTAATGTACAGTCCAGTGTAATCCAAGGGGTTTACCCCGGGTAAATTGGAACCGTATTTTTCATTTATGGCTTCTATAAAGGCATTGGTCAGTATGGCATAACCTCTTGGTGAGGGGTGTACACCATCTAACGAGAATCCTCCTCCAGTGGCAAAAGTTGCGGTGACCACGCTTCCATCGATTTGTTGAAAACCAGCTGTTTTTAATTCGTTCAACAATGCATTGGCATCAACAAAAGCCAAATCATAAGCCGTTGCCAGGGCTGCAATGGTCTGGTTGTATGCAGTAATTGCATTTTCCGCGGCAATTTGTTCTTCGGGGGTCAAAACCCATTTGTCAGCTAAAGGAACTGCTACTCCATTTATAGATGTAGGGTCATTTGGGTTGGCCAAAGTACCAATAAAGGTACTTGAGGTCAATACCAATAAATCTTCAGCAGTAGCTTGTCGCATATTGATTAGACCTGGGTCAACACCTGTCAAATCGGTTAAATCTTCATCCAAAATAACAACTGCGTTAGCATCTCCCGCCTGGAACGAAATGGTTCTTTTGGCTACCTCATCCGCAGTGATAAGACTAAAACTTTGTGCGAGGAGCAAACCTTGATTGTAAGCATCATAAGCTCCATTCAAAAGAGCCGCTGTACCCTCATCCAAAGGAACAGGATTGTGCGGAACCGTTGTGAAATAGGGTATGTCCGTTACATTGGGTAGATTGGCAATAACGCCATCAGCTCCATTGGCTGTCATGGCTTGAAGGATACCGTCCAGCGTACCTGCAAAAACGGTAGGGTCCGTAAGATCACTTCTAGAATAGGTGCTGGGATCAAAATTTCCCGTTTGATCTACCCCTGTACCACCTCCGGTAGCATAAAGAAGTACATCATTTGCTCCTGTCCAAAGTGAGAAAAATGTAGGGCCTTGTGCAGCTGCATCACCAATCACCGTTGCACTCTCTGATGAGGAAAAACGCACAAAGTATGGGTTAGCAGCCCCAACAGCCAAACCGGCCAAGCTACCGTAACCGGGTGCTAAAAGCTCGTAACTTTTGGAACCTGGAACCCCCATATTGTTGAAAGGCCCGGAAAGCTTGTTGGTAATTTCGGTGCTTCCCTGTCCTGAAACGGGAGTGGGAGCTGGCCCATCGGCGGTAAAGGCCAAAATTAATCGATTGCCTATATCTGGAGCTCCATCCATATTAAGGTCAGTTTCGCCACCAATGGTTGCGCCTCCCAGATTATCTGCCATAAATGGGATTTCAAATGCACCGCCACCCACTAGCGCAAAATTGGCGGCCAGCATATTGGGAAATGAGGCCTCTTGGCCTGCTATAAAAAGGGCATTGTCCGAAAAACCGGCAGTAAGGGAGTTTCCTACAGCAACATAATTTGAGAAATCTGCTGTTCCAGCAGTATATTCAACGGGGTCTGGTGTGTTGTCAATTGGGGTGGTGTCTTCTTCACATGCAATCAAGAATAGGCCTATAAAGGGAAGTAAGGCATACAACTGTTTCATATCCAAAATCTGTTTTAAGTTAGTTCATGTTAAACTTATGGTAAAACCAGAGTTAACCAAAACTAGGTCAAATTTGTTATACAGACAATAAAATGGATAAAAAAATTATGCATGCATAATAAAAAGGGGTGAATTTTATGAATTTAGGAAGTATAGGGTTTTTTCAAAAAACTGCTTCGGGTTTTCTGCATGAAGCCAATGACCGGCCTTGTCAATGGTTTCAATTTCGGCTTTTGGAAAATGCCGTTTGATTTCTGTGAAGTCATTGGGCTGTATGTATTCTGATCGGTCTCCGCGAACAAACAGGGTAGGGCCATTGTAAATTGATGTGGAGGGAATGTTGTCTCCAATTTCTTCCATTTTGTTCTTGAGCACATCAAAATTGAAACGGAATCCCAATTTTTCTTTTTCAACCCAATACAGGTTTTTCAACAAAAACTGCCGAATCCCTCTTTCCTTGATATATTTTGAAAGCTCCTCATCGGCCTCCCTTCGGTCCGATATGCTATTAAAATCCAAATGTGAAAGACCGTTGAATATAAATTGGTGGTGTGGCGGATAAAATTTTGGGGCGATATCGGCCACAATCAACTTGGAGACTCTTTCTGGATGCGAAGTAGCCAATTGCATGGCTGTTTTTCCACCCATGGAATGCCCCATCACAATAGTGGAATCAATATTATGATGATCCATATAATTAATAATGTCATCACTCAATATGTCATAATTGAATTCCGAAGAATGGAAACTTTTACCATGGTTGCGCTGATCCACCAAATGCACTTGGAAACCATTCTCCGAATATTGGGTGCCCAGGGTCTTCCAATTGTCAGACATGCCTAAAAACCCATGTAGGATAATGAATGGCTTTCCTTCTCCCAAAATTTTTGAATGTAATACTTCCATAGGTTATTTAAGACGGTGTAGGTACATATTGATTACATTTTCAATCCCCAAATAAATGGACTCGCAGATAAGGGCATGCCCAATGGATACTTCCAATAAATTTGGAATATTATCCTTAAAAAACTTGATGTTGTCCAAACTAAGGTCATGACCGGCATTGATTCCCAAACCAACCTCATGTGCCATTTTGGCGGCTTCAATAAAGGGTGCAATGCCAGATTCCCCATTTCCTTCAGTATGGGCCTTGGCAAAGCTTTCGGTATACAGTTCAATTCGGTCTGTTCCGGTTTCGGCGGCACCTTTTACCATCTCAACATCAGGGTCCACAAAAATGGAAGTGCGTATGCCATTTGCTTTAAAGGTTTTGATTACATCTACTAAAAAATCCTTGTGTTTTATGGTATCCCAACCGGCATTGGAGGTAATGGCATCTTCGGCATCGGGCACCAAGGTGACCTGGGTGGGTTTTACTTCCAGTACCAAATCTATAAAGTTGGGAATGGGATTGCCTTCAATATTGAATTCTGTGGTAACCACCTTTTTGAGGTCTAGGGCATCTTGGTAGCGTATGTGCCGTTCATCCGGCCTGGGGTGAACAGTAATACCCTGAGCCCCAAAGGACTCAATATCCTTGGTGGAGGTAATAAGATTGGGCACGTTGCCACCTCGTGAATTTCGTAAAGTTGCCAGTTTATTTATGTTGACACTTAACTTTGTCATGGAGTTCTTTTTTAGATTGGCAAAAATAAGAATTAGGCATGCCTTTTGCGATTTAAAATTAGTATTTTGCACCTAACAGAGATTCTATGCAGATTCAAAACCAAATTATTACTACCATTCCCGTTTTTGAGGTGTCAGAGACCTTAAAGGATGTTATCCAATTTTTTGAAGAGACCACGTATTCCCATGTGGCCATTACAGAAAATGGCAACTATTTGGGATTGTTGTCTGAAAATGACCTTGCCTGTTTTGAACCGGAGAAAAAGATTGAGGAATTTCGATTTGAGATGGAAAGTTTTTTTGTGACCAAGGATACTTCGTGGTTGGATGTGCTTGAGATGTTCTCAAGAAACGAGGCCAATATATTGCCTATTTTGGATGAAAACCAAGTGATTACGGGCTACTATGACCTAGAAGATATTGTGGGTATGTTCATAGATACTCCCTTTTTTAAGGAACCCGGAGCCATTCTTGTAATTTCAATCGGGGTTAAGGATTATTCCTTCAGTGAGATTGCCCAAATAGTGGAGAGCAATAACGCCCGTTTGTTGGGAGCCTTTATCACCGGTTTGGAAAACGACATTGTTGAGATTACATTGAAAATAGGTCCCCAAAACTTTAATGAAGTGGCCCAGACATTCAGACGATATAACTACACCATTGTCTTTGGAAATAGTGATGACCAGTTTTTGGAAGATTTAAAGCAACGGTCGGATTATTTGGAAAAATACCTTAACGTTTAGCATGAAGGTCGCTATTTACGGTCAAACTTTTCTGGACGAGGACAGAACCTGTATGTTGGAACTTTTGGATGAGCTCCAAAAGATACCCGCAGAGGTTTATATTGAAGAAAAATTCGTTCAATTGGTATCCGGTTTTTCAAAGGATCTTTTTAAAGGGGTTTTTTCGCAATCCGAAGGATTGGATTCCACTTTTGATATGTTCGTGAGTTTTGGAGGGGATGGCACCATGTTGCGCGCGGTCACCTATATAAAGGACTATGGGATTCCAATAGTGGGGGTAAATACCGGCCGACTTGGATTTTTATCCACCTTTAAAAAAGAAAGTGTCCGCAAGCTGGTCACTGAGTTTGTGGCTGGTCACTACACGGTTGAAGAGCGCACCTTGGTCGAGGTGGAGCTCAATTCCGATTTGGATGAGTTCAAGGGTCTCAATTTTGCATTGAACGAAGTCACCGTTAGCCGAAAGGATACTACCTCCATGATTACGGTAGAAACCTATTTGAATGATGAATACCTGACCTCTTATTGGTCCGATGGTCTCATTGTTTCCACGCCAACAGGCTCCACGGGGTATTCCTTAAGTTGTGGTGGGCCGGTAATTGCTCCATCTGCAAAAGCATTGGTCCTCACGCCAATTGCTCCCCATAATCTGAATGCCCGCCCTTTGGTCATTTCCGACGATACTGAAATACGGCTACGGGTTTCCGGAAGGGAAAAGACACATTTGGTGTCCCTTGATTCAAGAATTGCTGACATTCCCAATGGCAAGGAAATCAAGATAAAAAAATCCGATTTTACCATTAAAATGATTGAATACAAATCCGAAAGTTTTTGGAAAACACTCCGCAACAAATTGCTCTGGGGGGAAGATCGGAGGAATTGAACGGTTCAAAAACAATAAATGGGACTAAAAACTGTTTAACAAAGGAGAACAATCTTAACAGTATACGTATTGACCTTCCTTTACTCTTAATACATGAAATTTTTTGGATAGTATGCGAATAGTTTTGGCTATTTTTTTGTGCTGTATGCTCAAGGTGAGTGCGCAAACCTACGAAATAGGGGTCTTTGCCGGTGGAGTCAATATGATAGGGGACGTGGGAAGGACCAATTACATCTTACCATCCGGCCCGGCATTCGGTGGAATCTTTAAATGGAACAAGAGCAAAAGGTATGCTTGGCGTGCCAGTGTTTTGTATGGCGATTTTACAGCTGACGACACAAAATCGCACATGCAATCCCGTCAACAACGCGGATATGTTGTGGATAATTCCATCCTTGAGGCTTCTTTAGGGTTGGAATTTAACTTTGTGGAATATAATCTTCATAAGCTCGGACCCGCCTTCACACCCTATCTTTACACGGGTTTTACCTACTTTAGGTATGATTTTATGTATTTTGATGCCCTTCAAGTGCAGGATATTAACCAAAAAGAAGGTAGTTTTGCAATTCCAATGACGGTTGGGGCAAAGTATCGGTTAAGTCAATTCCTGATTCTTGGCGCCGAAATTGGAGCCAGGTATACATTTACGGACAATTTGGACGCAAGTAACCCCGAGGGTTCCAATTTTGAGCAATTTAGATTCGGCAATATATTGAGCGATGACTGGTATGTTTTCACAGGTTTTACATTAACGTATACCTTTGGACGCAAGCCCTGCCAGGATTGTTTTCAATAAAATGCACACGCTAGACGAGGTTAACAAAGAGAAACTGCCAAAACACATTGCCATTATTATGGATGGTAACGGTAGATGGGCCAAACAACGCGGCAAGCTCCGTGTCTTTGGACATGAAAATGGAGTGGAGGCGGTAAGGAATACCGTTGAGAATTGTGCGAAGCTGCAGATTCCGTGCTTGACCCTCTATGCTTTTTCCACAGAAAACTGGAACCGTCCCAAAGTGGAAGTGCAGACCTTGATGAAGCTTTTGGTGGCCTCGTTACGAAAGGAATTGGAAACCCTTAACAAGAACAACATCAAACTAAAGGCCATTGGTAGAATTGATTCTTTACCCCAAAAAGCCCAGAAAGAACTTTCCGAAGTCATTTCAAAAACATCAAAAAATACAGGTATGATCCTTACGCTGGCGTTGAGCTATGGCTCTAGGGATGAGATAAAAAGCGCTGTAAAAGAGATAAGTACCAAAGTTAAAAATAATATAATTTCACCCGAAAATATTGATGAAACCGTTATAAATACACATCTTTACACGCATTTCTTGCCAGATGTGGACTTGCTTATCCGTACCAGTGGTGAACATAGGATAAGCAATTTTTTACTATGGCAAATTGCTTATGCTGAATTATATTTTATTGATGTATTTTGGCCTGATTTTAGAGAGCATCATTTGGTAGAGGCAATATTAAGTTACCAAAATAGAGAACGACGATTTGGAAAAACTAGTGAACAACTCAATTAAAGGTATAAAGAACTGCATAAAACCATACCTTAAGTTACTTCTTCCCTTATTACTTTTCTCCGGACAGGGCTTTGCCCAGGATATCCCTTTTGAGGACGGAAAGCAATATATTTTGGGAGGACTTTCGGTAACCGGTCTGCAAAGCTATAACGAGCAGACGGTAAAAACCTATACGGGTCTTCGTGTTGGTCAACCCATTACCGTACCCGGTGATGAAATCAGTGCGGTGATCAAGAAATTATGGGGACTGGAGCTGTTCAGCAATGTGGAAATGTACTATACCAAAATCGAGGATGATAAGATTTTCCTTGAATTGAGCATAACCGAACGTCCAACCTTGGCCAATGTAACGGTCTATGGGGTGAAAAAACGTAAAGTTGAGGAGATCATCAACGATACAGACCTTAAAAAAGGCAAGAAGATTACCGAAAGCTTGATTGCCAATACCCGAAATTACCTCCAAAACAAATACAAAAAACAAGGCTATCTCAATGCTAAAGTGAATATAGCCACCGCTCCAGATACCTCGGCCACCAATACCGAGAACATGGTGATCAATGTAAACAAGGGTGATAAGGTGAAAATTCGAAAAATCACCTTTGAAGGTAACGAGAAACTTTCGAACAAGAGACTCAGAAAATCACTAAAAAATACCAAGAAGAAAAAGTTCTACCGTTTTTGGAAGAAGTCCAAGTACATAGCAGAAGACTATGAGGAAGACCTTTCCAATTTGGTGGATGCCTATGCTGAAAGAGGATATCGGGATGCCAGAGTACTCTCTGACACCTTTATAAAGGTCAATGAGAAAAACATCGATTTAAAAATAAAGGTTGAAGAAGGGGACAAGTATTACTTTGGCGATATAGACTTTGTGGGGAATTCTGTTTACTCAGATAGATTTTTGGCGCAAAGGTTGGGTATTAGAAAGGGACAAACGTATAACGGGGTATTGTTGAAAGAACGCATTGCCGACGACTCCAAACCAGATGCCAATGATTTGACCAACCTGTACCAGAACAGTGGGTATCTGTTTTCCAGTATCAACCCGGTTGAGGTATCCGCTGTAAACGACACCATTGATTTTGAAATTAGGATCATAGAAGGAAAAGAGACCTTTCTGAACCATGTGACCGTTACAGGGAACGACAAAACCAATGATCATGTAATCTTTAGGGAATTGCGGACAAGACCTGGCCAAAAGTATAGTAAGGATGATTTGGTAAGGAGTATAAGGGAGTTGGGCCAATTGGGCTTCTTTGATGCCGAGCAAATAAAGCCGGACATTCAAAACCCCGATCCAAATGCAGGAACCGTAGATGTAAATTATAGCCTTGTGGAAGCAGGGTCCAGCCAAATTGAGCTGCAAGGTGGTTTTGGTGGTGGTGGTTTCATTGGAACCCTTGGGCTTTCCTTCAGTAACTTCTCATTAAAGAATATTTTTAATGGAGAGGCGTACAAACCGGTTCCCATGGGTGACGGACAAACCTTCGCTCTGCGTTTGCAGGCCAGTAGAACCTTCCGTGTGTACAGTTTAAATTTTGCAGAACCTTGGTTGGGCGGTAAAAAGCCGGTGCGGTTCAACCTTTCGCTTTCACGTACACAACAATTTGCCACCGATTTCACGAGTAGGGGTAGAATTGATGTAGACAAGAGTAGGGGATTCTCCATTACCGGGGTTTCGGCAGGTTTGGCCAAAAGGGTACAATGGCCCGATGATTTTTTTACCGTTTCTCATTCTTTGAGCTATCAGTTGTACGATTTTAATGACTTTAACAATGGACTGTTCAATTTTGGTAACGGTAGTTCCAATTCGTTGAGCTATACCTTAGGAATTTCTAGAAGCTCCCAAGGACCCAATAGAATATTTCCAATGTCCGGGTCCAATTTTGAGGTTACGGCCAAGTTTACCCCGCCGTATTCCCTTTTCAGTTCAAAGGACTACAAACAACTTAGGGAAGATATCAGAACCACCACTGAAAGACTTTTGGAAATTGGTTCTAACCCAACTGATATAGACGAGCAATTGGAATTTGCCCAATTGAGTAACAATTTGGAACTAATGGAGGAGGATCGTTTCAAGCTTTTGGAGTTCTACAAAATAAAGTTCAAGGGAGATTGGTATACAAATTTGGTCGACAAACTGGTTTTGCGGACTAACGCAGAGTTTGGTTTTTTGGGCAGTTATAACCATGATATTGGCGCCGTTCCCTTTGAACGTTTCTTTGTGGGAGGTGATGGTCTTGGAAACTTTACATTGGATGGTAGGGACGTCATTCAGCTAAGGGGATACGAAAACAGTTCCCTAACACCGTTCAGCACCAATCCAATTACAGGTAGGGCAGAAAGAGATGGGGGTACTATTTACAACAAATTCTCCTTAGAACTACGATATCCGCTGACCCTTAAGCCTTCAGCATCCATTTATGCACTGTCATTTTTGGAGGCGGGGAACGCTTTCAACAATTTTAGTGAGTTTAATCCGTTTGAATTAAAAAGATCTGCCGGAGTGGGGCTACGTATTTTTATGCCGGCATTCGGTCTCTTGGGAATTGATTTTGGTTACGGTTTCGATACAGACGCCCAACCAGGATCGGTGGGACCAAGTGGCTGGCAAACGCACTTCATCATCGGGCAGCAGTTTTAATCAAAGGAAAATAGTCGCTTTGTAATTTATAAATAGCTCATTTTAAATTAATTAGTTATTTTGGCACGATATTTTCTATGTAAAAGCGGATAAAGATGAATACCAAAGTTCTTTTGTCATTACTTGTTTTGATGTCATCCTTTTATGGCTTTTCCCAAAGGGGAGTGCGCATAGGTTATGTGGATATGGAATATATCCTCGAAAATGTGGAAGAATATAGGGATGCCACCGAGCAATTGGAAGCCAAAGCACAAAAATGGAAAAAGGAGATTGAGCTGAAGCAAAGCGTCATTGATCAAATGAAGAAAGATTTAATGGCTGAAAAAGTGCTGCTGACGGATGAACTCATTATTGAGCGTGAAGAGGAGATTCAGATTTTGGAAAAGGAAATGTTGGACTATCAACAAGACCGTTTTGGTCCACAAGGGGATTTGGTGCTGCAAAAAAAGCTGTTGATTCAGCCTATTCAGGACCAGGTGTTCAATGAAGTACAAAAAATAGGAGGCAATAAAAGATACGATTTTATTTTCGATAAATCAGCAGATGTTGTAATGTTGTACTCCGAAAAAAGGCACGATATTAGTGACTTGGTTTTAAGAGAAATAGGGCGCACCAGAAAAATAAGTGATTCCAACAGAAAACAACAAGAGCAAAATCGGTTGGAGCAGTTTATCGAAGAGGAAGGCGAAGATGAAATCAGCGATGCCCTAAGAGAAAGACAAGAAAGAACCGATTCCATTCAACAGGCCAATGCCCAAACAGTGGAAGACAGAAGAGCCGAACAGTTAAAGCTCAGGGAAGAACGAAAGAAAGCCTACGAGGAACGAAGAAAAAAATTATTGGAAGAGCGCGAGGCCAAACGCAAGGCCAGATTGGAAGAGCGGGAAAAAGCGCAAGAACAACAAAAGGATTCCATACAACAGTAAATATTGGAGCACTAAATTTAACATCAAAATAGTAACGTAGAATCATGAAAAATGTAAAAAGAATCGCTGTAGCCTTGGTATTGTTTGTAGCAGCTACGGGTTTTGTAAATGCTCAGAGCAAGGTTGCACACGTAAATGTACAGCAATTATTGTCTGAAATGCCGGAGATGAAGGCTGCGCAAGCCGAGTTGAAAAAATTGCAGGAAACGTACAGAGCAGACATAGAAAGTTCCATGACCGAACTTAAAAATAAGTATACCCAATACTCCAACGAAGCCACTGCCAAGACCAAGGAGGAGAATGAAGAAAGAGCAATGGAACTTCAAGGTTTCGAAAAAAATATTCAAGAAGCCGAGCAAGCTGCCATGCAAGAGTTGCAGAAAAAACAGCAAGAGCTTTTTGCTCCCATTTCTGAAAAAGCAAAGAACGCCATTGAAAAAGTTGCTGCTGACCAAGGATTCGATTATGTAATCGACGCCAGTCCAGGATTGAGTTTGATCGTAGCAAAAGGAAAAGACCTATTGCCAGCTGTTAAGCAAGAATTAGGTTTCTAAGAACAATAGTTTACTAGGTACAAACCGCTTTTTCCAAAGAGAGAGCGGTTTTTTTGTGCCATAACATTTTAAGTATCTATTTTTGGACATGCACGGACCCATTGGCATTTTCGATTCAGGTGTTGGGGGCACTTCCATTTGGAAGGAAATCAAAAAAATGTTGCCCCATGAAGACACCATCTATTTGGCTGATAGTGCCAATGCCCCATATGGCGAAAAATCAAAAGAAGACATCCTTCAGCTTAGCATAAAGAACACCGAGTTTTTATTGCAGCAAAATTGTAAACTCATTGTTGTGGCTTGCAATACGGCTACAACCAATGCCATTGACTACCTACGCACCCATTACAAGGTTCCGTTCATTGGCATTGAACCGGCCATAAAACCAGCCGCACTTCATACCAAAACCAAGAAAGTTGGAGTACTGGCCACCAGAGGCACCTTGTCCAGTAGTCTGTTCCATAATACGTCAAAACTATTTGCAGAAGGTATTACAGTGGTGGAACAAGAGGGAAAGGGTTTGGTGGAACTCATTGAAACCGGACAAATCGATTCAGTGCTCACACGGGGATTACTCCTTGCTTACCTACAGCCTATGTTAGATCAAAATATCGACTGTTTGGTATTGGGCTGTACCCATTACCCCTATCTCATTCCGCTACTCAAGGACATACTTCCCAATCACATTACCCTAATTGATTCTGGGGAGGCCGTGGCACGGCAGACCAAAGCGATTTTGGAGAAAAACCAGCTATTGAATTCCCAAGACCATACCGGAGAACATCTTTTTTACTCCAATAAAGCCATTCGGGTATTGAAAAATTTGGTAGATGATGACAATGCTCAAATCCTGTACCTGGATTTTTAGGATTTATTTCTTCTGATACGTCAAATACGTAAAACTGTATTGATGCCTATCATCCTTTGGATGATGTTCCTCTTTTACCAACTCCCAGTCATTTGAATCGATTTCTGGAAAAAAAGTATCCGCTTCAAAAGTTCCATGGACCCGGGTAAGTTCAATATCTGTGGCAAAGGACATGGATTGTTTGTAAATTTCTCCTCCACCAATAATAAAGGCAGTTTCTGTGTCGGCCACCAAGTCAGTAGCCTCCTCAATGGAATGCGTTACCGTGCTAGGAAATTTTGGCGTGTAGTCTTTATCTCGGGTAACCACAATATGTTCACGGTTGGGTAAAGGTCTAGGAAAGCTTTCCAGTGTTTTTCGGCCCATAATGATCTTATGACCCGTGGTTAGGGCTTTAAAGCGCTTAAAATCATCCGGAAGGTGCCAGACCAAATCGTTGTCCTTCCCCAAAGCATTGTTCTCGGCGGCAGCGGCAATAATAATCAGTCGCTTCACTGTTCTTTTTTTTTATTGATTTTGGAGAGTGGAAAATCTGTGTCGATTTCCTTTTGGATTTCAGCAATCCTATTTTTCTGTTGTTCTACCAAGCGCTCTCGTTGTTTTCGCTCCCAATCCTGCCCCATGAACTTGTGGGTGACAAATACGTTAAACGTGTGCAAGACCAATAAAAAAGTCCAAAAAATGATTACCCAAATGGACCAATCGTAAGCTTCACCGTATTTTAGGATTTTGTTGGCCAGAACCAAAAAAAGGCTTCCGATCAAAAAAATGACCGCATGGGAATACAGTCGTTTCTTCTGTTTGATGCGCTTTTGGGCATTCTCAAGAAATTCGTGCTGCTCTATATCTATTTCTGTTTTTTTCTTTTTACCAAAGGAAAACATGGAATGGCTATCTTTAACAACAAATATAATTGAATTGTACCCAATACTTCAGCAATGCAAAGCCTAAGAAAAAAATTTCCTGTCTTACATCAATGTATCTACGCCAATACAGCCTCTGCGGGTCTTTTAAGTGAAGATTTAATGGAATGGCGACAAGGCCATGACCTGGACTTTCTCATTGGAGGCAGCGATATGAAGGCCAAAGGCTTTGCCCACATGCCCGAAATCAAGAAAACCGTTGGAAGGATTTTTCATTGCAAACCTGAAAATGTGGCTTTGGTTCCCAACTTTAGTTTGGGGATGAATATGCTTTTGGAAGGTCTTTCCAAGGATAAAAATGTCTTGCTGCTCCATAACGATTACCCTTCTGTGAATTGGCCCTTCGAGATCCGAAATTTCAAGAGGGAGTATGTGAACATTGATGAAAACATGGAAGAAAACCTGTATGAAAAGGTGAAATCTGGTAGCGTTGACGTGTTGGCCCTGAGTTTGGTGCAGTGGGTAAACGGGGTGCGAATAGACCTAGATTTTATAAAACAACTAAAGAAAGATTTTCCCAACCTATTGATCATTGGTGATGGTACCCAGTTTTGTGGTACTGAGCCTTTCAATTTTGAGAAATCTGGGTTTGATATTTTAGGCACAAGTGCCTACAAATGGCTGTTGGCTGGCTATGGTAATGCCTTTTTTCTGGTAAAGGATGCCGTTATGGACCAATTTGAGTTGAAAGGTATCGGTAATGGCTCTGTGAATAATGATCTGTCCAAACGTGACAGCATTACATTTTGCAAATCTTTGGAACCGGGACATTTGGATTCCTTCAATTTTGGTAGCCTCGAATTTGCGCTCAATTTTTTAGATGAGATTGGCTTGGAGGAGATTCAGGCACATTTACAAAAACTGTCCAACAAAGCCAAAAACGCTTTTTCAGAATTGGGACTTTTGGAACAAAGTGTACTGGAAAGAAAACAGCATAGCACCATTTTCAATATTAAGGGAGATGAAAAGTTGTTTAAAAAACTCACAGAGGAAAATGTGGTTGCATCACCCCGTGGGGGAGGTATCCGCTTAAGCTTTCATTTTTATAATACAGAAGAAGAAATAGATGTTGTTTCAACACTTTTAAAGCGTTGGTTATCAAAAGGATAATTGGTAAAAAATATAGAATTAAATTGATAAAAGTAACCCAATTGTTAGGCGCATTTTATCAATATGATAAATCGAACTTAACGAATTGTAAATAAACAGTTTTATGTATTGCTTTGTACTGGAATTAAAATTTTTAGTACCATGGCAATTAAGAAACAGTACCTAAAGAGCAAGCCTGTTTGCAAGGTTACATTTACTGTACCTGCAGATGAGGCAAAGAAAGTTGAGGTAGTGGGCGATTTCAACAATTGGAACCCCCAAGGCAGCACTTTGAAGAAATTGAAGAACGGAACCTTCAAGGGAACTTTTGATCTTCCCAAGGAGAACACGTATGAGTTTAGATATATCATTGATGGTGCCTATGCAAACGATGCAGAGGCCGATCGTTATCAATGGAACGATTATGCCGGAACTGAGAACGCTGTTCTGGAAGTATAAGACATGGAATCGTCATTGGAGCCCCCCAACTTCAATGGCGATTTTTTGGTTCATTTGGTGAACACGTAATCTTTGTAGTTTTCCTCCTTGTCCGAAAAGGAGGTGGCAATCTGCAGCCCAGCCTTTTCCGCCAACCATTCCACCACTTCATCATCATATTTTTGGGAAATTTCGGTATGGATGGTTTCCCAACGCTGAAAGGGTACGTCCAAATCCAAACTTTCTATGTGGACCGTTTGTTTTTCTTTGGAAACCAAATAACTTTTGGCCGTTCCGGTCTGGGGGTCATAGACCTCCCAATGCAAAAATGTATCAAGATTAAAATTGCCCCCCATTTCCTTATTGATTCTAGCCAGAATATTTTTGTTGAAAGCTTCCGTAATTCCCGCCTTGTCGTTATAGGCCTCTAAAATGGTCTGCGGATTTTTCTTTTGGTCGAATCCCATAAAAATAAGGTCGTCAGGGTTGATGACGTCCCTCATGTTTTTGAGAAATTCAACGGCTTGAGGGTGCAATAGATTTCCTATGTTGGAACCTAAGAACAAAATCACCTTTTTGCGATCATTGCTCTCCCCAATATCACGTAGTGTATCAAAATAGGTACCCTGCAAGGGATTAATGTCCACGTCTGGAATTTCCTTTTGTAAGGAGGTTTGCAACTGGTCCAGTGCATTCTGACTGATATCGATGGGCCTATAATCAAAAGCGATATTGCGCTCCACCAAATGGCGAAGCAGTATTTTCGTCTTTTTACCATCACCTGCACCAAGTTCAAACAGACTGAAAGGTGCTCCATCACTGGAAAATAGATCGATGATTTCTTCTTTGTTCGCTTCCAGAATGTTGAACTCACATTCCGTGAGGTAGTATTCCGGCATGGCCATGATGTCCTGAAAAAGTTTGTCGCCTACTTTATCATAAAAATATTTGGAGGATAGGTGTTTGGGATGGGCCTTGAGGCCTTCATACACCTCCTCTTCAAAAATGGATGTAAATGTCGTGGTTTTTGGTCGCATAATAGCTAAGTCGGAATTATTGGGCCAACCTTAATCCGGTAAACTGCCAACGTAGTTGCGGATGGAAAAAATTACGGTAGGTAGGTCGTGTATGTTTCTCAGACGTTGCCACGGAACCGCCCCGCAACACTTTTTGATTGACCATAAATTTACCGTTGTACTCGCCCAAGGCACCATCGGGTTTTGTATAGTTGGGGTAGGGTAGATAGGCACTTTCGGTCCATTCCCAACGCTTGCCCCAAGGCATATAGTCTTGGGCAGCCTCCCATTCAAACTCCGTGGGCAATCGTAGTCCCTTCCATTGGGCATAGGCAAAGGCCTCGTAGTATGAAATATGGGTCACTGGTGTCTCCAAATCCACTTTTTGGAGCCCTTTTGCAGTATAATGCCACCAGTCGCCTTCAATTTTATGCCAATATAGTGGAGCCGTGATGTGGTTCTGGTTCACCCAATCCCAGCCCTCAGCGTGCCAAATGGCAAAGTGTTGGTAGCCCCCAGCTTCAATAAATTCCATGAATTCGCCGTTGGTGACCAGTTTATTGGAAATTTTATAGGGTTGTAGATAAACGTTATGTCTACCCAGCTCATTGTCGTAGCAAAAATCCTGTGAATTATGTCCAATCCCATACACACCTTCATCCATGGAAATCCAATCTTGGGTATGAATCTCTTTTGGATGGTCCTCAAATGCATCTGAATAGGCCGGTAAAAGTGGGTTGTTGCCCAAAATGTACTTGATGTCAGTAAGCAACAATTCTTGGTGCTGTTTTTCATGATGGATGCCGATTTCCAAAATACCCTGCAGTTCCTCGTTCTGTGATGCTGAAAAGAATTCCTTAATGGCCTCCGTGACATAGTTCCGGTATTCATACACCTTTTTTACGGAAGGCCGGGATAGATTTCCCCGATCTGAACGTACCACCCGTTTGCCCACGGTTTCGTAATAACTGTTGAAGACAAAGGAGAAATCCGCATTGAACTGTTGGTAGCCTTTGGCATGGGGTTTTAGAATAAACTCCTCAAAAAACCAAGTGGTGTGCCCCAAATGCCATTTGGGTGGACTCACATCCACTATGGGCTGCACCACATAGTCCTCAATTTCCAAGGGTTGGCAAATGGTTTCGGAATGTTTACGGGTTTCCAAAAAGAAATCCAAAAGGGAATCGGTAAGGATCATGGTAAATGTTTGCTTTTTAAAGATAAGGATTATTGAATTGACGCTGTTTCAGTCGATTTTTTGAAGAAATCCTTACCCGGGAACAAAGGCTAAGGAGTATACCGCTTTTCCATGATTTCCTTTAATTCCACTGTGCTCCAATCCCCATTGGTATCGATAAAACCCTTGATCAATGCAATATGGCTGGAGCCGAGGAGGAGCATAACCCGTTGATCATCCGGTTGGGTGGCTTTTTGGGCCAGGGACCACATGTAGAGATTGCGACGGTACCATTCCGAAGCAAGATAGGCCCCAACAAAATTATTCCGGTTACCTACCAAGAGCGGCACTTGGGTCTGAAATTCATTACTGAACCTTCTGAGTTCTTCAGTATTGAGATAATAGGTGATGTCCAACAAAGAGGCACCCGACTCAATTTTTTCATCAAACTCTTGGGTAAAACGTTGTATGCCATCCGTGAACTGTTTTTGCAATGCGGTCTGATTTTGTTCGGCTGCCACCGTCATTAAACTGTCAAAAGGGAAATCGGTATTTTGATAGTCCACAGCCTGAACGGATTTCAACCCAGTTTTCTTTGCTACCCGAAACGCAAGTTGGAAGATTTCGTTTTTTTTGTAAAAGTCGGAAAGGCTGTCGTTGGTAAAATAGTTGTCCTCTAAATACAGTTGGTAAAGGGAGTCCAATTTCTGTTGTTCGTCGTAGGGCCATTCCACCAAAACTTGGTCTGGATGGTAGGCTTTTATCTTTTCTGAAA
Organism: Allomuricauda sp.; assembly: GCA_050303195.1. GTDB lineage: Bacteria > Bacteroidota > Bacteroidia > Flavobacteriales > Flavobacteriaceae > Flagellimonas. The sequence continues at coordinate 41,304 of JBNLBG010000015.1, forward strand.
TTTCTTCCAGCTCAGCCTGGGCGGCATTACTTAGTACATCAAAACTTTTGGTTTTGGCCACATCCGCGCCGGGATTGTGGTAATGGAAGGTGCCAATAAGCAAAGCTTGTTTGGTACTTTCGGATTGCAGTGTTTCAGCTTGTTTGGTTTTTGGGTCACAGCCAGCGAATACGAACAGTATTGCAAAGACCATTACAATTTTAGGAATCATGGTATGGCAGTTATTTTTTGACAAAGACGAACTGACAACAAGTTTGTTACAGTTAGAGTAGGGCTGCCAATTACCATGATATACCTTGCCATGTACCTTTTAGGGCAATGGTTTTTTGAGAATGCAAAACAGGTATTGGCCTATTCAGCGGTTACAGGGTCTATAATGGTGGCCACCTCACTGACCAAATTGGCCGGAAAACCGCCCTGTTTGGCATGTTCCCGCACCATATCCTCATTGGGTGCTATGTACACGCAATAGATTTTGTCTCCAGTCACATAGCTATGTATCCATTGAATCTCTGGCCCCATGTTGCTAAGAACACCACAGGAAGTCTGCGATATTCCTTTGAGCTGCTCTTGAGTTAAATTACCGGCGCCGGGTATTTCCCGCTCAATGACATATTTTGGCATGACGTTAAAATTTAGTTTCCTACTCGTTTGGCTTTTGGGTTTCGCCCCGTTTTGTGTGGTTTCTGGACTCCACTTAAAGATATTCAATAAAAATGGGGTTTGGAAGGATTCCAGCTAGTAATTTGAGTATGATAAACTAAGAGTGTGCCATGCCAATATTTGCGAAAGATTGCTAAAAGAGATTATGATCTTTGCTTGAAACCCAAATTTAATTGGCCCAGTAGTCCACTACAAGCACATCGGCAATATGGGGACCTGCCACTTCTCCAAAAGCCTTATGGTCTGGGTGGATAAGATAAGCATCCCTGTCCGCTTCACTATCAAAGGTCAAAAAATAGCAGTGGGTAAGGCCTTTGTTCAGGTTTTCTGGGCTGTTGTTGAGGCCCCATTCGTAGCCTTTTATTTCTGAAATTTTGGAAGGTAGCGCGTTAAAGGCTTGTTGTACTTGCTCTATATCGGCGGCAGAGGAGGTCTCCTTAAATTTGAACAGTACCACATGGCGTAATTGACGGGCAGCGACCTCTTCGGTGTTTTCCATGGATTTTTGTTTTGTTGATTCTTTGGTTTTGTTGCCAAAACCAAGCAGTACGAATATGGCAAAAATAGAGATTGTAATGGTTTTCATGATGGTGTGGTTTGCGAAATTGTTAAAACACACAAGTTAAGGCAAAAATGAATAGCGTCATAATCTGTTATGACCCTTATTCCAAGGGGCTTACTTACTTTTGGAGCATGGCACAAAAAGAGGATTGGATCAAGGAATTTATTAAGGAAGGCTACGACTCACCCGAGGAGCTTGCCAAAATTTTGGACCTGGGTGTGGTAATGTTGTTCTATTTGGAAGAAGATACCTTTTCCCGTAGGGAAGTGCAAAGCGTGGTAGAGGCGTTAAGGGGCATTGGGGCGTGGTTGCGGGAGTAGCGGTAAAATTTATGAAAAGTAAGGCGGTTGGCTTTAATCCTCGAGTTGTTTTAATCGGTTTATGGCGTTTTGATTTTGGGAATTCAGCTCCAGTGACTTTTTAAAGTTGGTAATTGCATTTTCGAAATCCTTTTTGTACAAATAAGCTTCAGCTAAACTGTCACATAAATTAGCCGATTTTGGATAAATATGCACAGCTAACAAAAACACATTTATGCCTTCTTCTCTTCTTTCAGGGTCAAATAACAATCTAAACCCTAGGGCATTTAACATACCTTCTTCTAGTTTTAGATTTGGATGTATTGCCACTGTTTTTTCGTAGAGGGGGATTAAATCTCGGTAATCTTGATGCAATGCCAAATCATTAAAATCCTTATAATCAAATTCTGCCACAAGTGATTTCTTCATTTTTTTTGAAATCATGATTTCCGGGAAACCGTTTTGCTCAGGACTGTTCTTAATGAATTCCTTCGCATCTTCTTCGTTTTTCAAAGTAGCATTTAAGAAGTTTAAGGTATGCTCACATAGTTGTTTGTAAGAAGCCATTATTTTATCGTCACTCTTATCTTGGCGTTTATCCCTGTTACTGAACAAAACACCGTAAGAACTGAAATAAGAATGGGTTAGATCATGGAATTTGTAGCTGTAAGCATTACTATAATTTAAAGAATCGTAGAGTTGAAACTTATGATTTAATTCTTCTGGGATTTTATCTTCTTTTAAAACAACATCCGGTATATCCTTTTGTGCAAAATGGACGTAGGGAATATTCAACTTGTTTAGGTCAAAATAGGCAGATTTTTCCAGTACATCATACCTATATCTTTCAGTTCCATCCAGACTTACCAAAGATTTAATACTCTGGTTTTTCATTACAGTAATAACATTTGATAAGCCCCCAAAGCTAAACCCCATTAACGCAACGTTATCCGAATCGATAGTCTTGTATTTATAAATTTCTTTTAACAGGAATTCCACATCTCTGGATTGTGTCTCCATATCTTTTGTGGTTCCACCTTCTAACCATCTTGTATCCGTACCTCTAGAAGGACCAGACATCACTACAAAACCATTACTTGCTAAATATTCGAATAATGCAAAATTTTCAATTGATGAGGCTTGATAACTTGGGGCATAAACTACAACAGGGAATTTCCCTTCTAAAAAAGTAACATTGGAAAAAGCAGTTGTTTTTTCAGAAAGATGTGCTTTGTTTTCTGGGGTATTCCACAAGTAAGGAAACCAATCCAATAAAAACTCATTTGGCAAGTTTTTCCATTCTTCCTCTTCTTTTAAAACTTCTAAATACTCTAAAACAGTTAATTCCTTACCTCCACTATTTTTTATATCAGCGGGATACCAAATACTAATAGGAATTGGTCTGTTTATTAATTCATTATTAAATTCATTATGGATGCGGTAAGTTCTTGTACTATCGATTTTTGTATAATGTTTGAATCCTACCTTGTATTTACCATTTATAAGGCCGATTTTATTAAGTGAGGTTTGAGCAAAAATGAAATTAACCCCAAAAATTATAAGGGCTAGCATGGCTGTTGATCGCATTGTAAAAAAGTTAGTGTTCATTTAGAAAGATGCGATTATTTGGTAATCGTTACAGTTTTTTGTGCAGCTTGCCGACAACTGGTTTATATGAATGTATAATACACCTATGTGGTTCTAAATTAGGAGATAAAGGATTATTTCAAAAAGATACCACTAAATTTTTTAGCGTTTAACGCTTTTCCGTAATGGGACAGCAGCATACTACTCTTTCTTATCCGGTAAAGGCGAGATCATTATATGGGCCCTGTGCGTTCCGGGGTTCATGATCCAAGGATGGTTTGGATCAACCGGGTTTTCGGGAAGTCCTGTGGATTCCGCAGTGGCAAAAGGCAAATAGACCACATAACGGTATTGCGCACCTTCTACTTTGTAGGTTTCGGGGTCGTACCGGTCGTTGGGGCCATAATAGATGTGTAGGGTGGCTCCCGGTTTTCCCATGTCCAATGTACCCGATTTGGCCTCTGCTTCCCTAATATCAAAAATTTCGGGTCCTGTCTTTCCTTCGGCCCGTAATTCCCGACCTCTCGCCATAAAGGGTTCCAGGCTTTTGTGATAGCAGGCGGCATTGAAGCCCGATTTCTTTGGGTCATCTGCAAGAACGATAAATTCGTTGTTCCCTTCCCGGTAGGTCACCAATTCTCCGGCCTTATTGTAGCCAATAACCTTGCACCCAGCCCGACTTGCCGCTGGAGCGGCCATTACCGAGGTTGCAATCAAGGCTTCTTCGGTATCAATGGCAACGTAGTTGGTTTTGGCTTGGGTTGCAGTGCTATCCGTTACGGTTTTGGTTGCTGAGGATGCGTCGGTTTTGTTTTTGCCTGAAGAATTACAGGAAATCAAAACTCCAGCTAAAGCAACTGAGACTATGATTCGTTTCATTTTTTAGGATTTTAGTGGCTGTAATTGGCATCAATACGATGGGCTCAATAAGATACCACTTAATTTTTAATGTTGGCGACGAAGAAGAAGCCTTTTCTGGCCATTAGGTCAATGTTGTATGACCTGTTGATTTTTCTTTTAACGCAATGAAGGATTCCACAAATTTTTGCAAGGCATTTTTTGTTTCCTTATCTACAATTTCGCCATTGTTCACCTTACTTTTTATTCCTTGAATCAACAATGTGGTGTCCGGTGTAAATTGGGTCATTACGGTTTTCATGATCAACTGTAGTTCTTCATGTCCTTTTTCACCGCTTGCGGATGCTGTGATAAGTCCTGTTGGCTTGTCCGAGAATACTGTTGTGGAAACACACCATTCAATAACATTTTTCAGCCCGCTTGGAATACTGAAAACGTATTCGGGGGTACAAATGATTACACCGTCCGAGTTTTTAATCTGGTTCCGGAATTCAACAATCTTTTCTGGTACATTTTCGTCCGTCAATTCGGTTCTGAAAAGTGGAAAATCCGCTAGATCATCAACTATTTTTAGATCAAAGTCCGTTTTTCCCAGTTCAGCAATCTTTTCCAAAAGAATGAGGTTGGAAGAATTTTGGCTGGCACTTCCACTGATTCCAATGATGTTTCTTTTGTGGCTCATTTTTTTTGTTTGTAGGGACGTCAATATATTAAAGATGGGTATTATTTGTATAGATTGCGAAGGAGAATTTTACTTTTCCATGGCCTGTGCCTTTAATGCTTTTGGCATTTTTTCAATGGCATAACGCAAAGCGGTACGGGGCATTACCGCTTTTTTGGATAGTACATAGTCAAAAACTTCCTTTTGGTGGGCTTCGCTCGCCGCTTTCAGCATCCAGCCATAGCCTTTTTGTACGAGGTCATCCTTATCCAAAAGCAGTATATCGGCAATCTCAAAAATGTCTTTTAAGAAGAGTCCCTTTCGTGCTGGGATGATCAATGTTACGGCAGCGCCCCTTTTGGCCCAACGGTTTGTTGTTTTGGCCCATTGCTTTAATTGATCCACAAATTGGGGGTACATCATTACAAATGTACCTACGGTATGGTTGCACAGCGTGTCGCAATCCGCCCAATTGTTGACATAGGTTTTTACCCAATGCTCAAAAGTCTTGAAATCGGAGGGTTGGTATTGTTTGTGCAGGGATTCGGACCAGATACAGGCCACAATGGCCTCCTCAAGATATTTTGATTTCCAGAGTGCTTCGCACAGGTCAAAAATCTCTTGTTTGGGACGGTCTTTGATTTTTTTGTAGAACTCCTTTCCAATCTTCCTGACGTCACCCGTTTTTACACCGTGAAAAAGGGCTTCTTCCCCTTTTTTGAAAAAACGTTTTCCTGATTCCAGCGTTTTTGGGTCGCTATTGCGTTTTAAGGCTTTACGAACTTCTGTGACTACTTTTTCTTTCATTAGAGCTTAATTGGAATTGCCCATAGCGCATTTATCTGGACGCAAAACACATTGGCACCTCTAAAATAGGCCAATAGCTATTGAAAGATATCACTAAATTTTAATGAAATGGCGTCTTTTTCAAAATAGGTAAGCCGTCAATGCTCTATTGCAGGTACAATGAAGGTATTCATGAGTTCATCTGAATAAGCATGTGCCTTTCGGTTCCCGTAATTGGTGGTGGTAATGACTACAGACAGATTTAAACTGGGTAGGGCCAAAATTTTCTGCCCCCCATTTCCAGACATATAGAAAGCGGGATAAAGTGTATCCTTTCCAAAAGACTTTAGCCAAAACAAATAGCCATAGTCAACACCTTCATCAACTGATACTTTGGGCGACGTGGCTTTTTTAAGCCAAGATTCTGGTACAATTTGCTCCTTGTTCCACCTGCCATTGTTCAAGCACATTTGAATCAATTTTAGAAAATCCCTGCTTCTATAATTACTACCTCCTGCGGTGTTTAAAATGCCTTCTGGATTGTGGTCCAGTTTGTAGTCTTCAATACCCAAAGGTTGAAAGAGGTGTTTTTTGGCAAATACGTCCAAATCCATACCCACTGCGGTCTGAATAATTTCGGCCATGGTGGCTGCTCCGGCTGAGCAGTAACTGAAAGCCCTGCCATAGGGTTGTTCTGCGGGTTTAGGCTCAAACGGGTACGATCTTATGGGTAGATCCATAAAAAAACTGGCCCAATCCTCAATAATATACATGCGTTCCTCATTGCCCCTTGAAAAGCTGTTATAATCATTGCACTCCAGTATGGAACTCATGGTGAGCAGGTCTTCCAGCGTTATGGCCTCTTTTCTTACATCGGGGTTTTCTACTGGTAGCTTATGTTGAAGATATTTGAAGATTTTATCCTTTTCAGAATTAATATGTCCATTTTTTAGGGCAATCCCGGTAAGTAATGTGGCCATAGTTTTGGTGGCAGAACGAGTGTTGTGGAGGGAATTTTGGTTGGCACCGTTATAATAATTCTCAAAAATTACTTCACCTTTTTGGGCGATCAAAACACTTGTGATATGCTCATATTTTCCGGATATGATCGTGCTGTCCATTTGTATGAGCAGTGAATTTACTTTGGTATTGGCCTTTGAAAAGTCTAATTGTGCTAAAGTCAAGTGATGTGCCAATAGGCTAAAACAGATAGCGGTGATTACTTTGGTCATGGGTGTTTCTTTTTTGTTTGGTATGTTACATCCGCAAAGTACGAATCCTACTTTCCATAAAATAGAATGAAATTAACATTCAAAACACCCTCTATGGGAGCACTTGTCCACGAAAAGCGCTTGGTGTCCGATTGAAATAGATTTTGAAGGTTCTCGTAAAATGACTTTGGTCTGAAAATCCGCAGATATTGGCAATTTCAGTCAAAGAATGGGTGTTGTTCAAGAGATGGGCAAGCGCTATTTTGATTTTTTGCTGACGAATGTAATCGCCCAACGAGGTGCCAAAATATTTGGGAATGGCCCTTGAAATATGGACGGGATGGACTCCCAATTGCTTGGAAAGGGATTCTAAATTTAAATCGTTGGTATCCTCATGCAGTATTTGCCGTAAGGAGCGCACCCATGAAGGTTCTTTTGAAGTTGTCAACTCCACTGCATTTAAGTGTTCACACAATTGCAGCAACAGCAATTCTGTGGAAAGTTCGGAATAAACATCTTGGCATTTAAACTCAAAATAAAGCTTTCCAAGTAGGTGGTGTAATTTGGGATGTTCAATCAATTGGCTGCCTTCCCAAAGGTCTACCTCCAATTTCCGTTGGTTGAACCACTTTCTTGGAAATTCAATATGAAAACCCCGTGCTTGGAAGGTTTCCCTGGTATTGTAATGGGAGTCCTGCCAGTTATGGAACAGTAAACTTCCCGGATTGCAATGGGTTTTGGTCTTTTTGTTGATATCAAACAAGTTGCCTTGTAAGACATACATGAAATATGGATTTTCATGAAGGTGCCAATCCGTGCGGGGAGAAAGGTAGTCATATTCGGAAAAAAGTACCCCCGAGAAATCAATTTCGGATTTTTTGGCACCGTAATAGGTTCCTCTCTTTAATACTCTCATTTTTGAAATGTGTCACCAACCTTTGGGTTGGGACTGTTCATTTTGTATTGAATCCTTTCAATTGTTTTCCGGCAAATTTTCAAATTCCGCTTTTTTTCCATCAAACCATTTTTTCATGGCATCGGGGCTCTTCATCAACTCCTGCATTTTCTGCATGGCCTCCAAGTGGGGCTTGTCTTGCTTTTGAAACATTTCCATACCATGCTGTTTGCTTTTCTCGGCAATTTCCTCAAAGGTGTTCGCATGAAATTCTAAATCACAGGCTCCGCCCAATTGTTTGCAGGTCATTGTTTTCATAAGGTCAGTATAGTTTGATTAGTATTTCAAATTTCTAAGGCAACAAACGTTTAACCATGGCGCTACGTTCGCAATAGCTCCGCTACTCGATTCCCACAAATGATTCCTGTTATTTTGGAAACATTGAGATTGCGTTGATATGCATTGGTAAAAAATTTATACTGCCACAACCCCTTTAATATGCGGATGCGGGTCGTAGTTCAATAGCTCAAAATCGTCAAAAGTAAATTTGAAAATATCGGTTACTTCGGGATTTAGTTTCATAGTGGGCAGGGGGCGTGGTTCACGTCCCAATTGTAGGTGCACCTGTTCAAAATGGTTATTGTAGATGTGGGCATCACCAAAAGTATGGATAAATTCCCCGGGCAAATAGCCACATACTTGGGCCATCATTAGGGTGAACAAAGCGTAGGAGGCAATGTTGAATGGCACACCCAAAAAGATATCGGCACTACGTTGGTAGAGCTGGCACGAAAGTTTGCCATCGGCCACATAAAACTGAAAAAAGGCATGGCAGGGGGGTAGGGCAGCTTTTCCGTTCGCCACATTTTCGGCAAAGGAAACTGAGGTGTCGGGCAAAACACTGGGGTTCCAGGCAGAGACCAACATCCTACGACTATTGGGGCTACTTTTCAGAGTTTCCACCACTTCCTTGATTTGGTCGATTTCTTCACTGTTCCAATTGCGCCATTGGTGGCCATACACAGGTCCCAAATCACCATTCTCATCGGCCCATTCGTTCCAAATGCGAACCCCATTTTCTTGGAGGTATTCAATATTGGTGTCGCCCTTCAAGAACCATAACAGCTCATGGACAATGGATTTGAGGTGCAATTTTTTGGTGGTCACCATGGGAAAACCTTCTGCAAGGTTAAATCGCATCTGGTACCCAAAAACGCTCAAAGTTCCCGTTCCGGTACGGTCGCCCTTGGCATTCCCGTGTTCCAACACATGTTTGAGGAGGTCGTGGTACTGTTTCATAGTGGGGTTAAAGGTAAATAGTTACCGGTAAAGGGACAACAGATCAATGGTTTGACTTATGAAAATTTTATTAACTGGCAGTGGTAAAGGGTGAAGGACGGAAAGGTGAAGGGTGAAAGGTTCAATGGGTTGATGCATTGTACTTTATTAGCGATGCGATTCTCTTTTGAAGTTTTTGAATATTTCTAATGGCAGGTTTTGATAGGTCAGAAGTGATGAAATTTAAATCTTGGCGCAAAATAATGTGACTTTCAAGCTCGTGGGCGGCCCTGGGACTAATTTGAAGAAATCAGACAAA
>JBNLBG010000016.1:0-50421 GCA_050303195.1 Allomuricauda sp.
TCTACCTGTGCTTTTTTAGCGTGCAGATCTCCTTTATTAATGGAAATAAGCAGATCTCCTTTATTTACCTTTTGGCCAATTTTTACGGGAAGCGACTCCACATAGCCCATCATTCGGGTGCTCAACGTAGCACTGTTCACGGCCTTTATTTGACCACTCCCCGCCAAAATGGTAGAGTTATCGCCCATGTCCACATCGGCAACGGTTACTGGCACAGCTACAGAAGTATCCGCAGTTTGTTTTTCGTCACTTCCACATCCTACAAGTGTAAGTCCTAGGGACATGGTCAAAATGAAGCTTTTATATATTGTAGTGTTTTTCATCTTGCAATTATTCTTTGGTTAAAAACGTTAATAAGGATTGTGCTTGATTGTATTCAAAAATGGTTTGAAAGTATGCCAGTTGCTTTTCGGCATAGGTGGCTTCGGCCATTAATAGATCAGTTGTTTTTTCCAAGCCTTCCTTGAATCTGTTGGTGCGAATCCTTAATGATTCTTCGGATTGCTCCATAGCCAATTTTGAGGTTTGGAGCCTGCTCTCGGCATCTTCGACCATCCGCTTTGTGCGTTGTAGCTCCATAGCACTTTTGGCGACGTACTGTTCATATTCTTGTTTTGCTTTTTCATAGCTTGTTTTACTCTTTCCTGCTTTGGCAAAGCGTTGAGACCCTTTAAAAACATTCCAGCTCAAGCTTGCCCCAATAATGTATCCTTTGGCATCGGCCCGAAAGATTTGGTCATCGTACATTTCGTAACTGGCAAAGGCGTTCAACCTCGGCAAAAAAGTCATGTTATCAGCCTTCATGTTTGCTTTGTACACTTCTGACATCAAATCCATTGCCTTAACATCAGCCCTATTTTCCAAAGAACCTTCTACTTCGTCACCTAAACTATCGGGTACTAATTCTTCGGATGGTTCATAGATTATATTTCCTAGTTCGTTCATTAAAAAGGCCACATAATCCGATGCATTTTTTACGTTGCTCTTAGCTGTTTTCAATTGATCGGAAACCTCAGTGACTCGAACTTTCACCTCCAACAAGTCCGCTTTTTGAAGCAACCCTTGATCATACCTGTTCTGTGCCATATTCAAATTTGCCATGGCGGCCTCGTGGGCTTTTTCCAGTACGGCGACCGCTCTGTGGGACAATTGCAATTGTCCATAAGCTTTCTGGGCTTCAAAATCGAGATAATCCCTGGTTCGCATTGCTTGAAGTTCCCTGGCTTCCATAGTGGTCTTGGCGGCTTTTCGCTGATAAAACCCATCTACATTTATCAAGGGCTGTTCCACAGAAACCTTGGTGGCGTAGTTCTGGATCTGGTCGGGATCGTTCAACAAGGCAGGATTAAAATCTGCCTGGGTCAAAATCTCTTGGTTGAGCTTGGATCCAAACGCCATCAATGGGTTTGTAGTCGCCATTCCTGTGTGCGACACGGCGATTTGTGGCAAAAAAATGGAATTGGAGAACCTATAATCGTATTTGGCCATTTTGGCTTCCTGTTCGGAAATCGTAATGCTGGAGTTGGACTCTTGCACCCTTGCCAAAACTTCTTCCAAAGAAATTTTGACATGGTCTTGGGCAAGTGCCAACTGCATCAAACCAAATGCAATAAAAGTGAAAATATGCCTCATTTGTATTGTGTTTTGAGGCAAAAATAGGACGGCATAACCGCTCTCACAGTAACATTAGTTACCATTGCGGAACAACCTGATGAAGCCTAATTATGAGCTTTTTGTTTCATTCAAAATCAGGCTAAAAGAAATTTGGAATGAGTTATTTGTTGCCACTGTTCATCAAGGCCAAAACTGCCACTACGAGAACAATGACCACAAGGGCAAATACCCCTATCATCCAAATGCCGTTCTCCCATGATACCAATGGAATATGAGTAAGTGCTTTCACAATGTATTGGTTTTAAGTTTGCATCAAATTTAAATGCTTCAGTAAATAGAAAACATGATAATCCTCAGGAAAACAATTCGTAACATCCTAATTTTCGGACCTATTAAGATAACAAAGCCGCTCTTGTAGAGCGGCTTTTTGCATCAACCAACTAAAAAACCTAATTTTTGTCCCTACACGTATGTACTCCAAAAAGGGTGTACAAAGGACAAAAACCCATTAAGCTTGTTATCACGAAAATACCTGCCAATATCAATAATACTGTGGCCAAGGTTCCGGTAATTACCCCAAAATAATAAAGGGCAATCACCACCAATACAATAATCAATCGTACTATGCGGTCCATTCCGCCCATGTTTTTTTTCATAATTGTAAGTTTATATGTTCCACCAAAGTGATGTAGAGAAACAGCTAAAAAACAATTTCAGCTTTCCTGTAAACTTCATCACTAAAGCTACGTCATGTAAGTAAACCTTTTGGTAACATGGGTTACATAGCTTTACTTATTTTTACGGTACATTTAATCTTTTATTTTATGAATAGGAGGCAATTTACGTATGGGCTATCCTTGGCTACCATGGCCAGTATTTTGGGTGTGGAAATTGTATATGGAAACCTGATGACCAAAGGATATACGCCCTTGGGCCTACAGGATCCCGATCCCTTTAAAATGTTCCACAAAGACCGAGAAATGGTTGTTCTAAACAATAAACCTTGGAACATGGAGGCCCAGGCACATTTGCTCAATGACAAAATCACTCCCAACAAATACATGTTCATTCGGAATAATGGCCGAATTCCTGAAGCTATTGATGTTTCAAAATGGACATTGACCTTGGATGGCGAGTCCATCAAAAACAAAAAAACATATTCTCTGGCCGATCTCAAAAGCAAGTTCCAACACCATACCTATCAATTGACCTTGGAATGTGGTGGAAATGGACGCAGTGAATTCAATCCCCCTGCCAAGGGCAACCAATGGACTGTGGGTGCGGTTTCTTGTGCCGAATGGACCGGGGTGCGACTTCGTGATGTTCTTGAGGACGCTGGCATCAATTCTGATGCCGTATATATTGGCTATCATGCGGCTGACACCCATTTGAGCGGCGACCCGAACAAGGAGCCCATTTCCAGAGGGGTCCCCATGGACAAAGCCTTACAGGATGAAACCTTACTTGCCTTTGCCATGAATGGGGAGGATATTCCTCTGGCTCACGGCTTTCCATTGCGGTTGGTCTGTGGGGGATGGCCTGCTTCCACCTCTGGGAAATGGATCAACCGAATCAGTGTGCGTAACAAGGTGCATGATGGTGAAAAAATGGGCGGTACTTCGTACCGGGTGCCTTGTGAAACGGTTGCCCCGGGAAGCAAAGTTGAGGATTCAGATATGTGCATTATTGAATCCATGCCCGTGAAATCATTGATTACCTATCCTAAAAGCGGTGCATTAATCAAAGAAGGACACGTATTGCACATCAACGGGCATGCTTGGGCGGGTGAGCTTGAAGTTTCAAAAATGGAATATTCCATCGATTTTGGTAGCACTTGGCACAATTGTTCCCTTGAAAAACCGGCAAATCGATTGGCGTGGCAACATTTTAAGGCTACCGTTTCCTTTCCTAAAAAGGGATATTATGAGGTTTGGGCGAGAGCCACGGACTCCAACGGAAAAGGTCAACCCATGGTATTGCCCAGCTGGAATCCGAAAGGGTATCTCAACAATGCCTGTCACAGAATAGCCGTTAAAATAGTGTAGGATGAGAGACAAATTTCAAAAACAGGTAAGTGCATTTTCCAAAGTTCTTCTTTCCTTTTTACTATTGATTTTGGTGCTCTCTGGTGGATTCTACTATTGGGGCAATCGCAAACCAGAACCCAAAATTGAAGAGGTTCCTGTGGAAGATTCTGCTGAAAATTTCGACAAAATTGAAAACGGCATGCATGTGGCCACTGGATTTGTTGATGATGAAGGTATGGAGGCCACCATTCAGAACTGTACCAGTTGCCATTCAGCCAAGTTGGTGACCCAAAACCGAATGAGTCGGGAAGGATGGAAAGCCACAATAACATGGATGCAGGAAACCCAAAATCTATGGGATTTGGGAACCAATGAAGAATTGATATTGACCTATTTGGCCAAGAATTATGCGCCAACGGCCAAAGGTCGGCGGCAAAACTTGGAACATATTGAATGGTATGAGCTTAAATAACTATTATGGAATACCTTGATGCTTTTGTAAATGGTTTTTTGGGCATGGTGCGGTGGACTTGGAAATCCATTGTGTTTGATGTACCCTGGTATACCAATTATTTTTGGGGATTAATCGCCATTTCGCTCTTTGTTTGGAGCTTGGAAATTCTCTTTCCATGGCGAAAGGAACAGTCTATTTTTAGAAAGGATTTTTGGCTGGATGCCTTTTACATGTTCTTCAACTTCTTCATTTTTGCCATTGTCATCGGTGGTGTTTACAAAATACTGGAAGTACTTTTTGCAGATTTGGGAATTACTTCAAAAAGTTTGTCCATAGTCGATGTCACCATTTGGCCCCAATGGGTACAGCTTTTGGTTTTCTTCATCATTCTGGATTTTGTTCAGTGGTTCACCCATGTACTTCTGCACCGGGTTCCTGCCTTTTGGGAATTTCATAAAGTGCACCACAGTGTAAAAGAAATGGGGTTTGCAGCGCACCTTAGGTTTCATTGGATGGAGAATATCCTCTACAAACCTTTAAAGACCTTCGGTGTCATGATCCTTGGGGGGTTTGAGCCAGAACAGGCCTATATTGTCCATTTTGCAGCCATAGCCATCGGACATTTTAACCATGCCAACATAAAACTGACGTGGGGCCCTTTAAAATATGTCTTGAACAATCCGGTGATGCACTTGTACCATCATGCGTACAACCTTCCCGAAGGACATCGGTATGGGATGAATTATGGGATAAGCCTTAGTCTTTGGGACTATATTTTCCATACGAATTACATTCCGGAAAGTGGCGGTAAAATTAAATTGGGATTTCCGGGAGATGAAAAGCTTCCAAAAGGATTTTGGGGACAGTTGGTCTATGGCTTCAAAAAGCCAAAGAAATAGGTTTTCAAGAATTATTTTGAAGGGGCCGAAGCTTCAAACACAATACTCCAAATACCGCGAACTTCATCAACTCCATATCCCGTTGCTTCATCTTCAGGATATAACCGCGATAAATGTGCAACTACTTCTGGGGTAATATTTTGATTGGGTGTCCCATGGCAATTCAAACATAAACTGTTGGTAACAATGGGATAGTAAAAATGGACCTGCCCATCTTTTTCCTGCACAATGGGCACAATGGAATCTCCAGCAGCAATTTGTTTTTTAAACGTATTGATATGATCTAATTCAATGTCATTGGCCCTGTTCATGGGATTTCGGGCCCTGTCCGATACCCGTTTGATTTTTGCATGAACTTGGGTTGCCATACTGTCCGTTAAAGGGTAGGCTCGTTCATTGCAAAAAACTACCGCCTCTGCCACACCTTTGCTCTGAACGGTCTCTTTCAGGTTTTTGCCCAATACCTTTTGGGTTTCCAAGGCGTATATCATTCCAATTTCCGAGTAATTGGGTTGTGCAGTTTCCACAACATCAGATTCTTTCGGCTGTTGTTTGCATGAAGAAAGAAATAGAATAGCTAGTAAAGGAATGACAGTATATTTCATTATGGCTTCATTTTCCATTTGCACAACTTTGAACAGAATTTGTCTTTAGGAGTATTCCGTTTTCAGCAATAATTGTGGGATACCCATTTGTGGTAAAGCTAGTTTGACAAAGGAAGCGTCATCGGCGACTTGGAGTTCAAACCTAACCGATGCCCACAATCACACTTTGTATACCTTCCACAGTTAAGATTCTGTAGATGGAAGGTTGTTTTTATTTTTATGTTTTATGGCCTAATAGCTCCATGTTCTATAGCCGCCTCGAAGGTCATACACCTCTGCAAATCCCATTTCCACCAATTTTCTTGCTGCTTTTTGACTTCTGTTGCCGGATTGACAATAGAGGTAGATAGGCTTGTCTTTCTTCATTTTAGAAAAAGCGGACGCAAAGGCAGAGCCTTGAAAAAAATCAATATTGCTTGCCCCTTTAATGTGACCGGACATAAATTCGGCTCGGGTACGTACATCCACCAATTGAACCTTGCCCATGGAAATGGCCTTTTTATACTCCTCCCTGTCCAATATTTTAATGGTATCTGGAAGACTTTGTTCCTGGAACAAAAAACGTAGTATCGACATTTTACTTTTAGTTTTATAGCCACTAATGTAAGTAGGATACCTTTGCTGTTCAGTAACGCGGGTTACATTAGAAAAAATACTTTGGAATGAACTTTAATCCTTGGAACTCCAATCCGTATATCCCCCAGTGTAATCATAGATTTGTGTGAACCCTTTGCTCTTTAAGAGCTCGGCTGCACGGTTGCTCCTCCCTCCCATTTTGCAGTACAGATAAACCGGTTTGTTCTTATCCAGTACTTCAATTTGGTTAACAAAGTCTTCATCATTGATATTGAAATTAACCGCATCGTCAATATGTCCTTGACTATATTCCATGGGAGTGCGGACATCCACCAATTGCACATCTTTTCCAACCACTTCGGATTGAACAGTGGCCTTATCAATTTTTTTGATGAACGGTTTTTGCTGTGATTGACATGAAAAGACCCACAGGATCGCAAAGCCCATGAGGGCCAATCGTACTATGTTTTGCATGATATAATTATTTCAATGTTGTTGGACATACATAATCAGTCATGGGAATTCCGGCTGCTTTCATGGCGCTGAAGCCTTCATCAACATCCACCAAATTGTGAATGCCCCTGCTTTTTAGGATAGATGCAGCAATCATACTCCTGTATCCTCCCGCACAATGGATGTAAAAGGTTTCTTTTTCCGGAAATTCCGCCAAATGATCATTGAGGTAATCCAATGGGGTCAAGTTGGCATCCACTGCATGTTCTGCATTGTATTCTGATTCTTTTCTGACATCAAACACAGGCACTTTTTGCTCCATGAGCTGTTTCAATTCCTTGGCATGCACACTTTTTACCGTATCCACTTCCTTGCCGGCTTTTTTCCAGGCCTCGATTCCACCTTTCAAATAACCCAAAGTGGCATCAAAACCGACTCGGGAAAGGCGGGTCACAGTCTCTTCTTCCCTGCCTTCTGGGGTCACTAAAAGTATGGGCTGTTTTACATCGGCGATCAAGGCGCCCACCCATGGGGCAAAACTACCATCCAATCCAATAAAAATAGACCGTGGAACATGACCCTTGGCAAAATCATCTTGATGCCGAACATCCAACACTACAGCTCCAGTTTCATTGGCCGCCACTTCGAAGGCTTCAGGGCTTAGGGCCTGAGTCCCCCGTTCCAATATTTCATTTATATCCTCGTACCCCTCTTTGTTCATCTTTACATTTAGGGGGAAGTATTGTGGAGGTGGTAAGAGTCCCTCGGTCACTTCTTGAATAAATTCTTCCCGGGTCATATCGGCCCTTAGGGCGTAATTCATCTTCTTTTGATTGCCCAGGGTATCCACCGTTTCCTTCATCATATTTTTTCCGCAAGCGGAACCGGCACCGTGTGCTGGATAAACAATCACATCATCTGCCAGGGGCATTATTTTGTTCCGAAGGCTATCGTACAAGGTTCCGGCCAACTCCTCTTGGGTCATGTGAGCTGCCTTTTGGGCCAAATCCGGTCTTCCCACATCTCCCAAGAACAAGGTATCTCCACTAAATATGGCATGGTCTTTCCCATTTTCGTCCTTTAAAAGATAGGTGGAACTTTCCATGGTGTGCCCAGGGGTGTGCAATACTTTTATGATAACCTTTCCCAACTTGAATTCTTGGCCATCCTCAGCAATAATGGCATCAAAAGAAGGTTGAGCCGTAGGGCCATAAACAATGGGAGCCCCTGTTTCCTTGGACAGTGTTACGTGACCGCTCACAAAATCTGCATGGAAGTGGGTTTCAAAAATATATTTGATGGTAACTCCATTCCCTTCCGCTCTTTTTATATAAGGCTTCACTTCCCGTAAAGGGTCTATAATGGCCGCTTCACCTTCGCTTTCTATATAGTAAGCTCCTTGGGCCAAACATCCTGTATATATCTGTTCTATTTTCATCAATTTTGATTTTTGCAAAAATAACCATCAATTATCTCCTACACTGTTACCAAAGTTACAAACTCTTGGTTTGGGATTGTAGTGATATCCGTTCCTGTATTTTACTTCTTGCCTTTTGATTGGTACAATAGTCCACAGCCTCAAACGTCTGTACAAAAAGGTTTTCTCTTCCGATACTATCTATGAGCCCGCTTTTGTGAAAAATATCCCTTGTGGGGCCAATGGTACTAGTTATGATAAACTGTATTCCTTTTTCCTTTAAGTCGCGCACTACACGATCCAACATCACGGCTGCACTGCTATCAATATAGTTGATTGCTTCGGCATTGAGAATGACATATTTTAAAGCTGGTCCTTTCTTTTGAATCTGCTTGTACAATTCTTTTTTGAAATAATCCTTATTGCCAAAATACAATTGGGCATCAACCCGTATGATAAGTTTATCGGCATCCACTTCAACCTCTTCCGCAAACCGGTTCACATTTTTAAAATAGTCTGTGCCCCTGATCCTACCCAAAACAGCAATATGGGGATTGGAAATTCGATATACCAGTAACAAAAGGGAAAGCAATACACCTAATAGAATTCCCTCAATCAGACCAATGGATAAGGTCGTCAAAAACGTAGCTGCCAGCAAAAAGAATTCATCCTTTCGGTTTTTCAACAGCATTAAGGGATATTTAAGATCAATCAATCCAAAAACGGATACAATAATGATGGCTCCCAAGGCTGCTGTGGGTAAATTGTGAAACAAGGGTGTGAGGAACAGCAATATTCCTGCAATGAGCAGGGCACTAAAAATCAGGGACATTCCTGTTTTTCCGCCTGACTGATCATTAACGGCGGTTCTGGAAAAGCTTCCAGATACGGAAAAAGATTGAAAAAAAGATGCGGCTATATTGGACATTCCCAAGGCTCTGAGCTCCTGATTGGCATCCAACTCGTACTCTGGGTGTTTTTCCTCCACTGTTTTCGCGATGGAAATGGATTCCATAAAGCCAAAAAGAGCGACGGTTATGGCAATGGGGAGCAGCTGCCCCAGTCTATTCATTTGGATATCTGGAACTCGAAATGAGGGAAGTCCACTGGGAATCTCACCTAAAACACGTATGCCCTTAGATTCCAGACCAAAAAAGAATACCCCCAAAATACCAAGGATAATGACCAACAAAGGGGTTGGTATTTTTTTGTTGATTCTGCTCATAAAAAGCATTAAAAGTACGGCCACTATGCCTAAGGCCATTGTATAAGGATTGATCTGTCCCAAACTTTCAAAAATGTTTACGACCAGCACATGGATTTTACTGGATTGGGCAACATCGGTTCCCAAAATATGTTTTAATTGACCGAGTCCTATCAAAATAGCAGCTGCAGAGGTAAATCCACTAATGACCGGTTTGGACAAGAAGTTGACAAAAAATCCCATTTTTAACAGACCTAGGAGCAATTGAATGCCACCTATCAACAATGTTAAAAAAAGTACCGTTGCAATATAATTTTCAATACCTGTGAGTTGCAAAGCCCCTACACCTGCAGCCACCAATAAGGAATCCATGGCCACCGGTCCAACGGCCAATTGTCTGGAGGTTCCGGTAAGCGCATAAACCATTTGAGGGACCAAGGCGGCATATAATCCATAAATGGGAGGCATCCCTGCAATCATGGCATAGGCCATTCCTTGGGGTACCAACATAACTCCTACCGTTACCCCTGCAATTAAGTCTCCGTAAAAGTGGGAGCGGTTATAGGTGGTCATCCAAGATAAAAAAGGAAAGAACCGTTTGAGCATTTTATGAACTTTAGGCAAAAATACAGTGCTAAAAAATGACTTTGGGTAACCTAGGGTACATACCTACAGGTCCAAAATCTGGATATAGCTTCTATGAAGCACCAGCTTCTTCATTTTTTCGAGTTTTTTCAATAATCTTGAAATAACAACTCGTGAGGTGTGCAAATCATACGCAATTTCTTGATGGGTGTTACGAATCCTGTTGTCATTGGTAACCTCAACTTTCTTTTTGAGGTATTCCACTAAACGTTGATCCAAATTTTTGAAAGCAATGCTATCCACGGTCTGTAAGAGTTCGTTTAAGCGGTTGTGATAGCTTTCAAAAACGTAATTGCGCCAACCTTTGTACTTCCCCATCCATTCTTCCATTTTCTGTATGGGCACCATTATGATCACCGCATCGGTTTCGGCGATGGCCCTGATTTCGCTTTGGGTATGACCCATACAACAGGCCATGGTTACCGAACAGGTTTCGCCTTGCTCCAAATAGTATAACAACAGTTCATCGCCATCTTCATCTTCGCGCAGAACTTTGATAGCACCAGAAATCAGCAATGGCATGCTCCTAATGTAATTTCCAATATCCATTATAATCTCTCCCGCAGAGACTTCCACCAATTTTCCCACTTCATTTATCTCATCAATTAGGGGTTGCTCAAAATAGGTGCTGAATGTTTCTAAAAGTTCTTCTTTCATAGTATTAAAAATACCCTTCTAAGGTACATATTTTGAAAAAAAGGAACTAAGGAAGCATTAAGAACAAAAAATAAACCTAACCGCTTATCAAACATTGTTCCGGAGTACCAAAATGTCCACAAGAATCAATTCTTACCGATTGGGTTCCACATACGCAAAGATATAGGGGACATTCCGTATATTGATGGTGGTAATTCTTTGTTGGATGTCTCTAATCATCTCTTGGGTGGAACTGTTTTTTGATGCAGGCTCCATACTCGGTTCGCCAACCTTGGTAGCATTATTGGTTTTGCTCGAATTTATACAGCCAACCAACAATACAGTCCGTAAAACTTACATTCAAAAAACTTCATTTTTGATCAGAGATAACATATCTTAAAAAATTGTTGCCATTCTTTATATCTGATCACAGGCTATATATTTACGTAATATTAATCCGTTGCAGGTAGCGGATTGCTCCATGTATGCATTATTCTGCTAGTATTTTTTGATAGTTAAGAAACGTATTGGCCCATGGGATAAAATATTTCATATTGGGCCAATCCGTATGTCCTCCATTGTGTTGGCGCCAAGCCAACTCACCATCCAACATATCGGTGCTGTGAGGTGGCATTTCTTCCTTTAAATAATCATTGGAAACACCAAGATCCTTTGCTCCCAATAATTTAAAGACTTCACCGGCCGCTATGGTTGCCATATAGCTTCCTTTTTGATCTAACCACAGTGCATCTCCCTGTTCGGGAATACCATAACTGATAAATGTGGGCCTAGGTGCGCAGAGTGCAATCAACTCATGGGAATCCACGGGAAGATCACATCCTGTTTTGCTGCCAAAACTTGCCTCGGCTGCGCCGTATTTTAAATAGTTTCCTGCCATCCAGTGACTCTCGCCAACCCCAGTAAGGTTTTCAACTGCTTCACCAAAAACCCTACGATGTAATGCTGCTCCGCCCTTTCCAGAAGACCCAATCAAACCAACGGCAAAGCGTTGGTCAAAAGCCATGGTGACCAAGGCAGCTTTTCCGTATCGGGAAACACCTTCTATTCCCACTTTGGTGGCATCCACCAATGGGTCAGTCTCCAAATAATCCAAGGTGCGTGCCGCACCCCAAGCCCAGGCTCTCAAAGAACCCCAATCATCGGGTTTACGAGGCTGACCTTTGTTCACTAAGCCGATAATCCCACTGGTCAATCCAGCAGAATTATCTGCCTGGATACTTGCTGGTTCCAGAGTAACATAGCCCCATCCAGCATTCAACAATTGTTCGGTTGAGGGAAGGTCGCCCTCTGGCATAGGTTCCCAGAAATTTGGTCCGGGCAATCTTGTAATGGGATTATAGGCTGGGTATTCGTCAAAAATGGCCTTCAGCTTGGGATCATGTTTTATCATCAAATCTTTAAAAGATGTATTGATAGTTTCCATATCCTCTTCCGAAGGCTGTGCTGGAGCAGGAAATGAAGGCCGCCCGAACATGATCAATACCGGGACGGGTCCTTTAACATTGGCCGGAACCACCAACATGGCGTTGATGTCCACATTGATTGCAGGGTAGGAACTGTTATCCACGTGCCCCACCAATTGTTTGGCAATGACGGGTGTCCTACGGACAAATTCCTTGTCCTCAACCTTTACAGTCCAAGTAACATCTGGAATATTTTTAGGCAATCGGCCATATACCTCACTTTCAAAGTCCTCAACTATCTCTGGGCGGCGGGTGCTCCACCAATCATCTGCATCCTTGACTTTTTTCCCATTATTTGTCACCAAAACCTCCGGTAATTCTGGGCAAGGATTGGCCTTGGATCCATCATAATTGGCCGCGTTGTGCGATGTTGGGTCGCCACTTGGGCCCGGACGCAACACTGTAATACCCAATTGTTTCATCATGTGCTCATGATTCACTTTTCCATGTTGGTAAATGCTGTCCCTTTCTTCCTGGGTGAGAAAAAATTGTGCATTTCCGCAGAAACTGGTCAATACAAAAATCAATGTTAGATAATAGGCTGCTTTCATGCTATTCTGTTTTTGTCTTGGATTGATATGCTTTTACATTTTTTGCCACATCGATGAGCGGTGCGGTCCAAACTTCGGTATCGTATTGTTTTAAATATTCCAACAGTTGTTTATGTGCCGGAAGGGAAACATTCATGGAATGCTCTCCACCTACACCATGGAAAAGAAAGATGAGCAGGGAGTTGGTCTCCACTGCTTTCTTTACCAGGTCTATCATTTCTTCACCGGTGGCATCCACAATGGCATAGCTGTCCATGTTAAAAAGGTCCACTTCATCAATCGTATGCATTTCCGAACGCACGGCTCGGGCCGCTACCAAATCATCCTTGAGTTCATCGATAAAAAAGTCATCCCCGTTTACGGTAAAATCCCCACAGGTGTAGGCAAATGTTCTTTCCTTTTTGCCATCCAAAGCTTCCAAAAGGGTATTGTTGATCTTGATTTCATCCACCATGCGTTCAACGGTATAGGTGGCCATATCATAGTCTGGTTTCACCCATGGTCTGCTTTCCTTGCCAATACAGGGATGGAAAATGGTATGATTGGCCAATTCATGGCCATTCCATGTAATCTGTTTCCAATCGTTCAATCGATTTCGGAAGGCTTCGGAATACGTGGATACATAAAAAGTTCCTTTTAAATTCAAGGAATCCAACAAAGGGACCACATTGTCCAAATGAACGTTCAAGGCATCATCATACGTAAGAATCACGGCCGCCTTTTTCCCTTGCCAAGGCAGTTGGTTTAGTTCTTCATCATCAAAATTTTGAAATGGCGATGCAGGCAATCCTTCCTTATTGTAGAGATTGGCACCTCTGGGATTATCGGCCCAAGCATAGCGCACATAAGCCGGACGAGGAACTTCTCCACTTTTCACCACAACTGTATTTCCAACAATTTGGGCATCGGCCCATTCAAATTCTTGGTCCTGCCCCGCAATTTCAAAACGGTGCAGCGGTTCTCCATCACCGGAAACCAATCCGCTTCCTACGGAATCAAAGTGGAGTACAATTTTATCTCCTTGGATTTCTGTGGATTTGAAAATGGGGCCTGAATACACCACATCTTCACCATAAGCCAATTTTAAAGCACCCAAGGCCAAACGTTTGCCCACGCCCTCTTTGTTGAGGGGATGAATGTCATTCCACTCCCCCAAATCTATGATGACGGCCATGGCCGTATTGGGAACCGAAAGGGTCTTAAATTGGGAAAAACGAAGCTCTGCCCAATTACTTTCGGCAGGGAGATGGTCCACATCTTGAAAATTGGCCAATTGTACCCATAGAAACGGCGCATTGGGCTTATTGAATTTTTCCCTCCAATCTTTAATTAATGCAGGGAGGTAATCCGCATAGGCTTTAGGTTCACCTGTATTGGATTCGCCTTGGTACCATAGCAATCCCTTAACGGTCATATTGGTCAATGGTGCTATCATGGCATTGTAAAGGCTGGTGGGTTGGTTTTGGGCCCAAAACTGACTGTAGGTACTGGTTCTGGGCGTAGGTTGAAAAACTTCGCCCACTTTGTACTGCCACTCTCCTTTTAAGTCAACACTGATACCCTTTGCGGTGAGCTCATAATTTTTGTCGGGAACAAAGCCTCCTTTCCCGCCAGAGTTGGTCACCCGAACCACAATTAGATTGTTACCTTTCTTCAATACCCCTTCGGGTACTGTATATCTTCTGGGTGGGTATTGATAGGTGATATTTCCTATTTTGGTGCCATTCACATAAACTTCATCGGCATCTACAATTCGACCCATAAAAAGTTTGGCCTCAACTCCAACCAAAGCATCAGGGATTTCCAATTCCCTGCGGAACCATACGACTCCGTTCAGGTCTCTTAACCCTTGATCTTCCCAAAATCCGGGGATATAATAATTGTTCCAACCTTTAGGTTGGTATTCGTTTTCATACCATTTGATTGGACCCGTCAGCCCCTTATCTTGAATTTCAGGCTGAACATCAGGAGCAGGTGGTCTTGTAGTGAATTGACTTGAATAGTTTTCATCCTTATTTCTCTTGATGGTTGCCAAATCCTTGGGAAATTCCTTAAAACCATCTTCACTTATCCAAGACTCAATGGGCGTACCACCCACACTGGAGTTGATTATTCCAATGGGAATATGATACTTTTCATAAAGGTCTTTGGCGAAGAAAAAGGTGACCGCTCCCATTTGCATAATATCTCCGGCCACAGCGGGTTTCCATTCCCCGGACGGTAAATCTTTTTCGGGTCCAGATACATTGGTAAGCGTGGGAATAAAGAAATTCCGAATTTCTGGATAGTTGGCGTTGGCTACTTCATCTGGGTATTTTTCCTTGACCCGTTCCATGGGTGTTACCATATTGGACTGCCCTGCACCGAGCCAAACATCGCCAAAAAGCACATCATTTACAGCAAGTTCATTTTTTCCTTTAAAGGTTATGGTATAGGGCCCACCTGCTTTTTGTGGATTGAGTTGAATGGCCCAATCTCCGTTTTTATCAGCAGTGGCTTCGTACTTTTTCCCTTTAAAGGTCATCTCCACTTTCTCATTGGGTGATGCCCATCCCCAAATCCTTATTTTTTCATCCCGCTGCAAGACCACACCATCACTGATCAGTCTTGGGAGTTTAATCTGGGCATTCCCTACAACCGCGAACAGGAAACCTGCCACAAATAATAGGTGTTTTATATGTTTCATATTGTTCTGCTTATTGTCAACAAAAAAACCATAATGAAAATTCTCTAAAAAGCTTCATCATGGTTTTTTAATTATTTCATCTTTATTTGGTTATTCTGGATTTTCCCCGTTAAGACCTGCAACCAAGCCTCGGTGGGAAATTTTCGTATTAAAATCAATATCGTACAACAGAGGCCAATCGGAACCGCCATCATATAGCCAACTGTCCTGATCCCGAAGGCCCCAAAGCGTAAGTCCATATTGTTGGTCGGGCGGTACAATGGTAGAGTAATAATATCCTACCCTTTGGTATTGTTGCTCTTGCGCTGCGGCTCTTTCTTTAGTAAAGGATGTAATATCCTTTCCATAATTCACTTTTACATCCAATTCCGATATGTGCACCAATAGACCTGTATCCGATATTGCTTGGATGGCGATGGGCAAATCTGATGAAGGCCAATCATGGTTCACGTGCATTTGCATGCCGATACCGTCAATGGGAATAGCATTGGACTGAAAATCAATAACCATATTTATAATGGCATTTCTTTTGTCCGCTTGCCCCGCAATGTTGTAGTCATTATAAAAGAGCTTCACATCAGGGTCGGCCTCCCTGGCCCACAGAAAAACCTTCTCATGAAAATTGTTACCCATGCGTTGGGTAAAAAGTGAGTTTCTTACAGAGGCTCCATCAAAATACTCATTAACCACGTCCCATGAGGTCACTATGGGATTCCCTTCGTCATCTTCTGCTTCGGCAAAATGGGCCACAGTAGCTTTTACATATCCTTCCACTTGAGCTTCAAACTCTTCATCGGTGCCTGCAAAGTTGTTCAACCAATTGGGTATGGATTGATGCCATATCAAAGCATGGCCGTGGACCCTTAACCCATTTTCCTTTGCATAGTTCACAATGACATCCCCAGCACTGAAATCATAGGTGTCAGGACCAGTGAACATGATATTCATCTTCATTTGATATTCTGATGTTATGCTATTGAATTCCTGGTTCAAAACCTGTTTGAAGGTGGTATCATTCGTTGAAGTGGATGTTAACTTATTGGCAGAGACAATATTCCCAATGGGAAAGTCCGAAACATCTTTTAGATATTCGGTGGCGTCGTACAAAAATGGTTTTTGAACAGGCACATCATCTCCTGTTAGGTCTCCATCACCCATTGGAGAACCTTCTGGGTCATTTCCTACGGAACTGCAACCCAATACAAATGCCAAAATCAATGTGAACAACACTCTTGTTTTAATAACTGTGTTTTTATTTGTTCATCTCAATCTTATGATGATTCTTTTTGCGCTTGTTGTAATTTATAGGCAATGCCCAGTTCCAACCCTCTAATTTCTGCCAATCCTTTTAGTCTTCCGATCAAGGAATACCCAGGATATTTTTCTTCTTTCTCAAAAGAGTGCAAAAATCCATGATCGGGTCGCATAGGAAGATTTTTTTGGTTTTTGCGCATCAACAACAACAACTTTTCCACAATGGCTTCCATAGGGTTATCTCCATTGAGGTGTTCCGATTCCCTGAATCGTTTCCCTTCTTCCCGTTTCACATTTCGCAAATGCAAAAAGTGGATCCGGTCTCCATGTTGTTCTATGATTCGAAGGAGATTGTTGTTCGGATTTGCTCCCAACGATCCCGTGCAATAACAGAGTCCATTGGCATTAACGGGTACCCCAGCAAGAATCTCCTTGATGTCATTTTCAGTGGACACTACCCTGGGCAATCCCAAAACGGAAAATGGTGGATCGTCTGGGTGAATCGCCAATTGAACTCCCAACTTTTCAGCCACCGGAGCCACTTCGGATAAAAAATAAATTAGATTTTTTCTTAGAGTGTCATCGTCTATTCCCTTATACTCTCCCAACAATTCCAGCACCTTTTCCTTGGTGAAGCTTTCATCACTGCCTGGGAGGCCCAACAGCACATTTTTGTACAATTGTTGTTGAGCGGCTTCATCCAATGTGTTCCCATAAGCAATAGCCTCATTCAACTTATCCTGACCGTAATCCTGTTCTGCTCCTGGCCTTTGCAGCAGGAAAACATCAAAAAAGATAAAGGCCCGTTCATCAAACAAAAGCGCCTTGGTTCCATCAATGTTCTCATAGGCTTGATCTGTTCGAACCCAATCCAAAATGGGCATAAAGTTGTATGCGACCACTTTTAGACCGCATTCGGCAATATTCTCCAAACTCTTTTTATAGTTAGCGATATATCTTTGGTAATTGCCTCCTCTTCGTTTAATGTCTTCATGAACAGGCAAACTCTCAATGACCGTCCACTCCAAGCCTTCATCACGAATCATCTGCTGTCTTTCCTTGATATCCTTGATTTCCCAAACATCTCCTACGGGTATTTGGTGAAGGGCCGTAACAATTCCCGTGACACCACACTGCCGAATGTCGGCCAATGAAATGCCATCATGTGGCCCGTACCATCGCATGGTCTGTTGCATTTTAATCATATAGTTGGCATTTATACTCAAAATCCAATACTGTTTCCACCATCTACGGGCAGAACGGTTCCTGTAACAAATTTGGCCTCATCCAAAGCAAAAAAGTATGCGGCGTCACCAATATCCTCCGGCAATCCCATTTTACCCATGGGGGTTCTGGAAAACACTTTGTTCTTGCGTTCTGAATCGGAATCCAGAGCTTTGGCCGTCATCTTGGTCTTGATGAAACCTGGTGCAATACAATTAACTCGAATACCATACTGAGCCAATTCCACTGCCATGGCGCGGGTCATGCCTTCAATGGCCGTTTTACTGGAAGAATAGGCAATTACCTTGGGCAAACCGTACTGTGCGGCCATGGAGCTGATGTTCACAATGCTTCCCCCTCCGGTCTCCTTCATTTTTTTAACCACTTCCCTGCTAATGGCAAAGACGCTGAACAAATTGGTATGGACAACCTGTTTAAACTCTGCATCGGTGACTTCTGTGAAGTCCTTTTTCATGTTTATTCCTGCATTGTTCACCAGAATATCTATATGACCCTCTTTTTGGAAAATATCTTCGATTATGGCAGGAATGCCCTCCAAATTGGTAAGGTCAAAAACAACCGGTACTGCATCATCCCCGATTTCCTTACAAGCATTTTCTGTACGGTCCTTGGTCCGCCCAATAATATAGGTTCGTATTCCGTTGTCACAAAATTTCTTTGCGGTTGCAAAACCCAATCCCGAATTCCCTCCGGTTACTATGGCTACTTTTTTATCCATTAATTAGTTTATAAGATTAATTCCATCTGGGCCGGATACCCGGTGCGTATGGAAATTTTAATGATTTATAATATTCCAATGTATGTTCTGGAGCTTCCATTTCTTTGGGAAAGTCCATTTTTGAAAAGGTCTGGAAGTAACTCATGCAAGCATCTTTCCACCATATAGCCTCTTTGAGCTGTATGTTGAGTAACATGGAAACTTGATGATGGCGGTAATTATCCACGTAGGGCTCCATGGCCTTCCAGGTCTTGATCATATCCCGAACCTGATCTACTCCTTCTTGATATTTCAACCCTAGGCCATCCCAAAGGGTCCTTCCATTTTTTAACCTATAGTCCCATGGCACATGGTGGAACCACAGTAGGTATTCTTCCGGACAGGTTTCCAGGTTTGTGAACATTTCTTCCACTTCTGGGGCGTATTGCGATAGGGCGTCACTGCCTGTTTTTGTCCGATCAAAACCCACTCCTTCACTATCGGCCTTATGGTAATATACGGGATTCCACTCAGGTCTGGAAAGATTGCCCACCCATGGACCTGGACCGTAATGGTGCCCTGTATCAAAAATATGGTGCAATCCAAGTGGGTTCATATAATTGACAACGGCCTCTCTGGATTCAACCATCATCTTTTTCACAGGTTCCACAAAATTTTCATCATTGTTGAAGGTGACCCGAAGCCACTCATCGGCAATATCCTCAGCAGACATATAGGGATTCCAGGCCAGTCGACCAAATCCATACCAATCTGCCTGACCAAAAGGATGCCCTGTCCAATTAATGTCTGTGCCCACATTGGAAACCCCAGCCATTCCGGTAAGTTTTTTATTGTCCAATGAGCCATCAATTACTTTGGCCACTAAGGATCCTTTTCCCTTTCGATACGTATCTGATTTCAATACTTCTTCATACAGTTTGGGCAAGAAGGTCAAATGAGTGGCAAAGCCTAAATATTCCTTGGTAATTTGAAATTCCATCATTAAAGGCGTATTGGGCATGGCTCCGAACATAGGGTGGAAAGGTTCCCTAGGCTGAAAGTCAATAGCTCCATTCTTTACCTGAAGCAAAACATTGTCCTTAAACTTACCATCTTCTGGAAGAAATTCGGAATAGGCCTGTTTTGCCCTATCCGTTGGGTCGTGCTCCGAGTAGACAAAGGCACGCCACATGACCAATCCCCCATAGGACTCTAAGGCATCGGCCATAAGATTGGCTCCATCCAAATGACTTCTACCATAGTTTTGGGGTCCAGGCTGCCCTTCGGAATTGGCTTTCACCAAAAACCCACCAAAATCAGGAATGAAGGTATAAATTTCCTTGGTCTTGTCCTTCCACCATTGAATGACATCCAGATCAAGGGGGTCCGCAGTTTCCAGTCCTCCAATTTCAATGGGTGCGGAAAAACGGGCCGTTAGATATACTTTAATGCCGTATGGGCGAAAAACTTCGGCCAAGGCCTTTACCTTTTCCAAATACTGTGGTGTTAAGATAAGTGCATTGGCATTCACATTGGTAAGCACCGTTCCATTGATGCCCACTGAGGCATTTGCTCGGGCATAATCTATATAACGTTGGTCAATGTAACCGGGCAAGGTGTGCCAATTCCAAATGGAAAAACCAGCGTAACCGCGTTCAACGGTCCTGTCCATATTGTCCCAATGGTTCAATACCCTGATATCCACTTTGGGCATTTCCGTGATATCAATGCCTGTTAAAGCGGTATGGGTCTGCAAAAGTCTTAGAAAATGGAATGTTCCATACAGCAGACCTATATCTTCTTTCGAAGAAACAACAACATAGTGTTTGCCATTGAGCTGTGCCGTTTTAATAATGTAACCTTCTTTGGAAAGTCCCTCCACTTTAACGATACGCTTAAAATCTTGTGGGAGGTCATCATATTTTGAAACAATCAATTTATTGCCAGTCACGTTATATTTTTGAAAAACCACCTCTGTATCCAACAACCCACCAAGGCCCATTTGGAGTTCATTCTTAATGACGGCATGGGTTTCACCGACTCCCTCCAAAAAAACTGACTGTATTTGGGAACGATAATCCTCCAGCAAAGCTTCATCTGCGATTTTTTTATAATTTAACCAAAGTTCATATCCGCTTGACATTGAAAAAGATGTAGCCGAAACCAAAAGAAAAATGGCAAAAAAATGCTTTACTTTTAATTTTATGGACTGTCTCATAATTTTGAAATTGGCAAAAAAAATCGATTAATTGTTAAATCAATCAATTGCACCGAGTAAAATAAGTAAAAATATCATAGTTTAATGAAATGATTTATGCAATCGATTGCAATAATCGACATTTTTACGGAATTTGATGCTCTTTCATAAAAACTATACGAATTAAAATCAAATCATGAAATTTTCCAAATTAGTATTCGAGCGTAAATACCTTTGCTTTGTGGCACCTCAATTGAGTCCTCTTAAACTTTGGAAACATCTTCTTAATACGACTTTTCTACCATACCTCATTAACCATTGATGAACTAGCATTCCTCCTAGTAATATATTTATTATCTATTCCGCGGCAATCGAGGGTAAAGTTACCGGAGCATTTAACGCTACTGGGGCCTCTCATTGGTAGCCGTATTGTATATTGTATTGGCATGGGCTAGTTAGTATCTTTCCCGAATTGAGCCTCTGGCTACCCAAATTATTTGGCTTTTAGGTTTGGGACTTTTTTCAAAGACGAATCCCTTACGATAATTTCTGTACCCAAAATAGTTATTTCAGAAAGGTCAGTGTCATAATTTTGATCAGAGTGATCCAGGATGCGTCTTGCAGAGATCGCTCCCATTTTATAGGCTGGGTGCGATACTGTTGAAAGCGAAGGTTGCACAATGGAAGCTATTGGATCATCATTGAATCCTATCACAGCGAGATCGTGGGGAACATCAACCCCCATTTTCTTTGCGTACATTATGGCACTCACTGCAGCGGTATCATTGGCAGAAAATATGCCATCTGGCGGGTTGGACATCTTTAAGAGTTTTTTGGTGGCCTTGGTACCTTCTTCAAAGCTCAATGTCTTAAAATGTATGATAAGGTCTTCCTTCATGGAGAGTCCATATTCCTTAAGGGCATCTAAATACCCTTTTTTCCGTTCTTCATATACACTCCTGTGTTGTGCTCCGGCGAAATGTGCAATTCTTTTACACCCCTGTTCAATTAGATGTTTGGTTGCAGAATAACCTGCAGTGTAATTATCAATTACCACTTTATATGAGTTAAAGTTGTCCGGAACCCGATCCACAAACACGGTAGGAATTCCCTTGTCTAAAAACTTTTGAAAGTGCCCCATATCAACAGTTTCCATGGCCAGAGAAACAACAAGACCCGTAATTCTGCTATCGTATAAAGCATTACAATTACTAATCTCGTTCTCATACTTATCGTTAGACTGGCTTATCAACACATTGTAACCTGCTTTCCTGGCCGTTTCCTCTATGCCACTTATCAAGGATGCCTGAAAAGGCCTATTTATTCTTGAAATGAGTATCCCAATTGTATTACTTCTATTGTTTCTAAGTCCTGCAGCCAAATTATTGGGCCGGTACCCCATCTCCTCAGCAGCCTCCTTAATAATTTTTATGGTTTTCTTGCTGATACTCTTATGGTCATTCAAAGCTCTTGAAATAGTCGAGGGAGAGTAGTTCAATTCTTTGGCTAGATCGTAAATGGTAACCTCCTTTTTTATCTTCATCTGTCAAAATGCGGTTGGAGTATTCAAGTCAAAGAACAAAACAGACTTGAATTACTAATTTAACTTTAAGTTTCTTTCTAGAATAATTTTTCCCAATTGCAAGTTCTACGCTTCCACTAACGGAAAAAAATTTATTTGTTAAAAAACTACAATCTACATCAAAATAATTGGATAAATAAATTTATGCAATCGATTTCGATACTTATATTTGGAAATTTGTATTAAAAATTACTCAATCTTGATTTATGCACTGGATAGGTTTCGATATTGGTAGTTCCTCAATTAAAGCGGCCCTCATCAATGCCGATGATGGCAGTGTACTGGACATTGCTCAATATCCCAAAAAAGAAATGCCCATTTTATCAATCAACCTCGGTTGGGGAGAACAAGACCCCGAGCTGTGGTGGAAGCACTTGTGCACCGCCACCCAAGAGTTGATTTCCAATAACAACATTTCCAAAACCGATATAAAAGGGGTTGGAATATCATACCAAATGCATGGATTGGTCACGGTTGACAAAAATCTTAACCCGCTTCGGCCCTCCATAATTTGGTGCGATAGCCGTGCCGTGGAAATTGGCGAGCAGCTTTTTCAGTCATCTGGAAAAGATAAATGTGTGGAACATCTGCTGAATTCTCCCGGAAATTTCACCCTCTCTAAATTGAAATGGGTCAAGGACAATGAGCCTGACACCTATAAAAAAATACATAAGTTCATGCTGCCGGGCGACTATATCGCCCTGAAGCTTTCTGGAAAATGCGTAACAACTCCTTCAGGGCTTTCAGAAGGTATCCTATGGGATTTTAAGCAAAATGATGTGGCCTCATGGCTGTTGGAAGATGCAGGAATTGACCCTTCATTTATTCCTGAGATACGTCCCTCTTTTTCAGAGCAAGGTATGGTCAGTAAACAAGGTGCCCAAGAATCTGGATTGCCCGAGGGCATCCCCATTATGTACCGCGCAGGTGACCAGCCCAACAACGCGTTGGCACTGAATGTAATGGAACCCGGTGAAATTGCCGCCACTGGAGGAACCTCTGGGGTCGTATATGCCATATCGGGCCAAAAAAATACAAAAGAGCATACCAGAATCAATAGTTTTGCCCATGTAAACCATACGGAAGGTGATACTAGGATCGGCAAACTCCTTTGCATCAATGGTACGGGCATTCAATATAGCTGGGTTCGTAATGAGTTGACCAATGCACTTTCCTACAATAGCATGAACGAACAGGCCGAATCTGTGGCAATTGGTTCAGAAGGACTTTATATCTTGCCTTTTGGGAACGGTGCTGAACGTATGTTGAACAACAGCAACAAAGGATCAAGGATGTTGAACCTTAACTTTAATGTGCACAAAGCTCCCCATATTTTTAGGGCGGCATTGGAAGGCATAGCCTTCTCTTTTGTGTATGGCATGGAAATTCTTAAAAATGATGGGGTCGACACTACCTCCATAAAAGCTGGAAATGATAACTTGTTCCGGGCCGGGGTTTTCTCCAGAACCATTGCCACGCTCACCAATAGTAGAATCGATATCGTGGAGACCACAGGAGCTGTGGGAGCCGCAAGGGCAGCAGCTTTTGCCTTTGGTGATTTTAAAAGTATTGGTGAGGCAACCGCAACAGATGCAATTCAACTGACCTATCAGCCTGATGAACCTGCGGATAGATACCGTGAAGCGTATCACGAATGGAAAAAACAATTAGAAGAATATATTGACAATTGAATAACTTAAAACTATGATTACGAAAGGAGACAAGGAGTTTTTTAAAGGTATAGGGAAAATATCTTTTGAAGGAAAAGGATCGGACAATCCCTTAGCATTTAAATACTACGATGAAAACAAAGTGGTCGGAGGTAAGACCATGAAAGAACATTTTAGGTTTGCCATTGCTTATTGGCACACCTTCACAGGAGTGGGGAGTGACCCATTTGGTGCGCCAACCCAAGAATTTCCATGGTTGACCAGTGCTGATCCCATTCAACAGGCCAAGGACAAGATGGATGCCGCTTTTGAGTTCATCACCAAAATTGGTGCTCCTTACTACTGTTTTCATGATTTTGATTTGATTGCCGAAGGCAACACGCTTGCAGAATCTGAAAAAAGATTGCAGATCATTACCGATTATGCCCAAGAAAAAATGGCAGCGTCCGGCGTAAAACTCCTTTGGGGTACAGCCAATTGTTTTAGCAACCCAAGATATATGAACGGTGCGGCCACAAATCCAGATTTTGATGTGGTGGCCTATGCCGGTGCTCAGGTGAAAAATGCATTGGATGCCACCATAAAATTGGACGGTGAAAATTATGTCTTCTGGGGAGGTCGTGAAGGGTATATGTCCCTTTTGAACACCGATATGGGACGTGAACAGGACCACATGGCCCGATTCCTGCACATGGCAAAAGATTATGCACGCAAGCAAGGATTCAAGGGAACCTTCTTCATTGAGCCCAAGCCCATGGAGCCCACAAAACACCAATACGACTTTGATTCCGCTACGGTTCTAGGCTTCTTAACTAAATATGACCTTTTGGATGACTTTAAATTGAACATTGAGGTCAACCACGCTACTCTGGCGCAACATACCTTTGAGCATGAGCTTCAAGTGGCAGCGGATAACAACTTATTGGGAAGTATTGATGCCAACCGTGGCGATTACCAAAATGGATGGGATACCGATCAATTCCCCGTTGATGTATATGAGCTTGCCCAAGCGATGTTGGTCATACTTCAAGCTGGAGGTTTGCAAGGTGGTGGAGTTAACTTTGATGCCAAGATCCGAAGAAACTCTACAGACCTCGAAGATATCTTCCATGCCCATATTGGCGGAATGGATGCATTTTCAAGGGCTCTGTTAGCTGCAAATGACATATTAGAAAATTCCAATTATATTAGTCTTCGTAAAGAGCGATATAGTTCATTCGATTCCGGCACCGGAAAAGCGTTTGAGGATGGTTCGTTGACACTGGAAGACCTTCACGGTCATGCCTCGGCAAACCAAGACATCAAAAAGCGTAGCGGTAAACAGGAACTGTTTGAGAACATTATCAATCAGTACATCTAATAAAAATAACTAAGCAAACTAACAACTACTAATTATGGAATCAGTTTTAGAAAGGCCAGACTGGATAGTCCTGGGCATCTACTTTTTGGCCTTGATCGGTGTGGCCGTTTGGGTGGTCGCCCAAAAGAACAAAGATACCGAGGACTACTTTTTGGCTGGTCGAAACGTGGGATGGTTCGTCATCGGAGCCTCCATTTTTGCATCGAACATTGGTTCGGAGCACGTGGTGGGATTGGCCGGTACGGGATTTGAATCGGGTACGCCCATGGCCCATTACGAGCTGCATGCTTGGATCGTATTATTGCTCGGTTGGTTGTTCCTCCCGTTCTACATTAGAAGTGGGGCATTTACCATGCCCGAGTTTTTAGAGAAACGATTCGACAGTCGTTCCCGTTGGTTTCTGTCCATTTTCTCGTTGGTTGCCTACGTGTTGACCAAGGTTTCGGTTACCATTTACGCTGGAGGTATTGTGGTATCTGAACTATTGGGCATTCCGTTTTGGTACGGAGCCATCGGTGTGGTCATCTTTACTGGAATCTATACCATTATTGGAGGGATGAAAGCTGTAATTTATACAGAAACCCTTCAGACCATCATCCTTATTTTAGGTTCATTGATCATTACCTATTTAGGACTTCAGGAAGTAGGTGGATGGAGTCAACTTAGAGAAACCGTAACCTCCGTTAGTCCAGATCATTTTAATATGTGGCGCCCCATGAGCGACCCAGATTTTCCATGGACCGGATTGTTGTTCGGTGGAACCATTGTGGGGATTTGGTATTGGTGTACGGACCAGTACATTGTACAGCGTACTTTAGCGGCAAATAACATTAAAATTGGTAGACGAGGAGCTATTTTTGGAGCCTATCTGAAATTGATGCCCATCCTGATTTTCTTGATTCCCGGTATCATTGCTTTTGCATTGACGGTTCAAAACCCAGAAGTTTTTTCTGTTGAACGTGCCGATAGAGCTTTTCCCATGCTGGTCAAGACCCTTCTTCCTGTTGGATTGAAAGGTTTGGTGGCCGGTGGTCTTATGGCAGCTTTGATGAGTTCATTGGCTTCCGTGTTCAATTCATGTTCCACTATTTTCACCATTGATATCTACAAAAAGTTGCGGCCTGAAAAAACCGAACGTCAATTGTTGACTATTGGTAAAGTTGCCACTGGATTTATTGTAGTGCTTGGTATCATTTGGATTCCCATTATGGACAAAATTGGTGGTGGGGTCATGTACCAATACTTGCAAAATGTTCAATCCTATATTGCACCTCCAGTGACAGCAGTGTTCTTGTTGGGTATTATATGGAAAAGGGTGAATTCCAAAGCGGCCATTACAACGCTCTTGGCCGGTCTGGCATTACTGATTCTTCGTTTGGGTTCCGAAATCTATTTTCAGCCCCAAATAGCGGCTGGCGAAGCAGTTTCTGGTGCTATGTTTGCCTTTGCTACGGTAAATTTTGCACATATGGCCATTTTTATGTTTATTTTTTCCGTTACACTTTGTGTTTCGGTGACCTTAGCCACAGATCCTCCAAATTATGCCTTGATCAAAGGACTTTCCTTTGGCACATTATCTGCCGAGGACAGGGCTGCCACCAAAGGAAGTTACAGTACCATAGACGTTGTGCTATCCGTATTGTTGGTGGTTATTGTGATTGCGATTCTATCGTACTTTACCGGTTAGTAGATTACGATACCAAAATATAGTCAACAAAAAAGCCCAGATTGTTTCTGGGCTTTTTTTATATCCTTTTCGTTTTTTCACTCCTCGAAGTCTATTACTTTGTAATAGGCTTTTTTAGGTTGAAGCTCCTTATTGAACAACAAGGGGTAATTTTTTCTTCCTCGCACCGGAAAGTTATCCAACCATGAATAACGATCCGAGATGTTCCAAAAAGTGACTCCTGTGAGCGTATCGCCAAAATCCCTAAAAACCTTGAAAAGCATCTCATATTGCTCCATCTGTTTTTGCTCTTGCTCCGGCTTAAAAGCATCATCCTCATCTTTTGGCAAAGGATCCCTTCGGCTATGCTCTTTATGATATACCGATACATCCAGTTCGGTTATCTGAACCTCAACGCCCAAAGAAGCATACTTTGCTATGGCATCCCTAAGCTCTTTTTCCGTTGGCTCATAAATAGAAAAGTGACCTTGGATACCCACCCCATGGATAGGCACTCCAGCATCTTGAATCATTTTTACCAGTTTATAGATTTTATCCCTTTTTACAGGGTGCACCGCACTGTAATCGTTGTAAAACAGTTTTAGCTCGGGGTCTGCTTCATGGGCATATTCAAAGGCCTTGATAATAAAATCCTCACCACAGATCTGATACCACTCTGAATCCCTTAAAAACTCATCTTCCTTGTCTGAAATGGCCTCGTTCACCACATCCCAAGCATAAATCTTGCCTTTGTATCGGTTCACCACAGTGGTAATAT
The DNA here is from genome assembly GCA_050303195.1 of Allomuricauda sp. Taxonomy (GTDB): domain Bacteria; phylum Bacteroidota; class Bacteroidia; order Flavobacteriales; family Flavobacteriaceae; genus Flagellimonas. The sequence continues at coordinate 27,701 of JBNLBG010000016.1, forward strand.
GGTCCTTTAACCGTTGCAGCAATACTTCCTTGCTCACTTGGTTCCCATTTTCATCCTTAAAAATCCAATCGCCGGCTTGGTTATGCCAACATAGGGCGTGACCCCGCAATTTTAGGTTGTGCTTCACCGCAAAGTCGGCAACTTGGTCCGCATATTCCCAATTATACCGGTCTTCTTCTGGGTGGATTGGTCCCATTTTCATGACATTCTCAGGTGTCATGCTGTTAAAATGCTTTAAGATCAGCTCGGCACTTTCCCCTTGTAAGGCCCTTGGCGAAACCGCCACCCCTACGGGAAAATGATTTTGATAATAGTCCTTAAGACCTTTTTCTGACACTGCTTCCTGGGCGTACCCTATAAAAACTGTCGACCCCAAAGTTAGCACTGCTAAAATACATTTTAGTTTGCTGTTGTTTGATGTTGTGTTCATTTGTAAATATTTATGTGCATTTGGCTGATCATCCGTTATTTTTTTAAGATAATCAAGAGTTAAACAATCGATTGCATAATGAATAGGTTTACCGCTGAAAGAATCAGCTCCTACCCCAAGATGCTTTTCATAAAGTGGTCCTTATAGGCCCTTCCAAGTGGTATTTTTGAGCCATCAATAAGGTAAACCAGGTTTCCTGATATGCGGTCTATTTTTTTGGTGTTTACAATATGTGATTTATGAACTTGGAAAAAATGGGTCGGCCCCAAAATATCCACCCAATGGCGCAAGGGTTCGTTGGAAAGAATCTTTCTTTTCTCGGTTCGGATTTCCGTATAGTCAGAATCAGAAGAAATGACCAGAATATCGTCTGTGGAAACCTTGATATGCTCGTGACTGGACTTGACATAAATCTCATTGATTTTTTGATTTGATGAAACGCCTTCTTCCTGCTCCTGTTTTATGTTGGCCTTGTTGATTGCCTGCAGAAAGCGTTGAAAAGAGAACGGTTTCAGCAAATAATCCACGACGTTAAGATCATATCCTTCTAAAGCATATTCAGAAAAAGCGGTGGTAAGGATAACAAGGGGGGGATTTGGTATACTTTTTAAAAACTCAATTCCATTGATTTTGGGCAAGTGGATGTCCAAGAACATCAAGTCCACAGTTTTTGAATTCAAAAACTCCATGGCCTGCAGCCCGTCAGAGAATACCCCGACCAACTCAAGGTGGCTAACGTCTTCAATGAATTTTTGAAGAATTCGTTGGGCGGGCGGTTGGTCTTCAACAATAATACATCTCATATTCCTTTACGCTTTTTCAAGTTCCAGCCTCAGGTACACAATATAGGAGTTGTTTTCTTCATTTATCTCCAACCTGTGTTTATTGGGGTATAAAAGCTCCAACCTTTTTTGAACGTTCCGTAACCCAATCCCCTTGGCTACCGTATCCAAGCTGGGTACCGCTTCAAAGTTGTTCTTACAACGAAACTCTAAAACGGAGTCGGTCATTCTTACGGAAATATCTATTTCAATGTTGGAAGATTGCCCAGATTGACTGTGTTTAAAGGCATTTTCTATGAACACGATCAAGATAAGCGGCGCAATCTTATAGCCCGATTTTATATTGACCGTTTCAAAATTAACATCCCCTCTGTTCTCAATCTGTAATTTATACAAACGTATAAAATTGTCCAGCTGTTCAATTTCCTTTTTTAGGGGAACAAACTGCTCTTTGGATTCATATAGCATGTACCGCAGTACTCCACTCATTTCCAGAATTATTTCTGGGGTCTTGGGTGAGTTCTGCAACGCGTAAGAATACAGATTGTTTAAATTGTTGAACAAAAAATGGGGGTTGATTTGCGAACGCAGAAACTGAAGTTCACTTTCCTGAATGGTGGATTGAAGTTCATCAATTTCAGCCTGTTTTTGTAGGGCATCCCAACCAAACTTACATCCAGAGAGTATGACCATCACAGGCAAAATCCCCAAAAGAGAGACATATACTCCAGGAAATCCATCACCCCGTCTTGTATTGGGGTACAAGAGAGGTTCCAGCACCAATTCCTCTATTGCTATCACCGTGGTAACAACCAAAATGAAGCCCAAAAAGAATTGCCAATATTTCTTTTTGTACAAATACCTTGGCATTAAAAAATAGGTCACTGCAACAGTTGCTACACTGTAGTACAACAAAAATATGGCCCTATCCACATTAATGGCCTCCCTGTTCTTGTCAAAAGAGAAAAACAACAACACAATAATGTGAAGTACAATTTGAAAAAAAAGTTCTTTTCTAGAAATCAATTCGTTCCAATTAAATCAAGAATCAAAACTAGGGATAAAAACACTCTAGAAAAAAACTGTTTCGCCAACAACAAAGTTAACCCCATGAACAACACCTTAACCATAGTTTTCTCCAAACCAGTTGATTAGGGGCAAACCTGAGTCGTTCACAGAAAATTGTTTAACATTCCACAATATTTTACCAAATTGGTGCATCTTTTGAGCAAAGATCAAGGCTCTAATTCAATGGAACGTATGAAATAAATTACACAATCACTAATACTAAAATTCAATCACATTATGAAAAAAGTAACACTGACTCTTGCATTATTGTTCGGTTTGGCTGTTTCTGCTCAATCCACATGGAAATCTGATGCAGCCCACTCCAAAGTAGGTTTTGCCATTACCCACTTAATGATTTCAGAAATTGAAGGCCATTTTGGGGAGTTTGACATCACCGCAACGGCTACCGATACTTTTGAGGATGCCGAATTTACCGTTGATATTAAAACAAATAGCATAGACACCGACAATTCCAGAAGGGACGATCATTTACGAAGCGATGATTTTTTTGCCGCTGAGAAACACCCATCCATTACCTTTAAAACCACCGGTTATGAAAAAACAGGGGACAAGACCTTTACATTGACCGGGGATTTGACCATGCACGGAACTACCAAACCCATTACTTTGGAAGGAAAAGTGAACGGTATCATAACTGACCAACGAAGCCAAAAATTAAAGGCAGGCCTTAAAATTACGGGCACGTTGAACAGATTGGAATTTGGTGTGGGTGGCGACACCCCTTCTTTGGGTGACGAAGTGGACTTGTCCATTAATCTTGAAATGGCACAACAATAACCTCAGAATCAAAAAATGACGATAAAAAGGGACCAAATTGCTTTATAGAGATTTGGTCCCGCTTTTTTAATGAGGCCATTTTAGCCCTCACACTCTAATCATGGGAAGAAAATCAGAAAATACATTTCGAGAATTTCATCGTTATTTAGGATTCTTTTTGGCAGGCATCATGGCCGTTTATGCCATTAGCGGCATTGTGCTCACCTTTAGGAACACCGATTATATGAAGAGTGAAGTCCAGATTCAGGCTACTTTGGAACCCAATCTCCAAGAAGAGGCCTTGGGCGCAGCTTTACGAAAAAGAGGATTCAAGATTGATAAAATGGAAGGGGACCTGATGTATTTTAACGGAGGAACCTACAATATGAAAACCGGAGAAGCACTCTACACGGTAAAAAGATTGCCCGCCATTCTTGAAAGTATGAACAAACTGCATAAAATGCACACTGGCAACCCATTGTTCTGGCTAGGCATTTTCTTTGGAATTGCCCTTTTGTTTTTTGCTGTATCGGCCTTTCTTATGTTCAGGCCCAAGGCTCCCATCTATAAAAATGGGCTCTATTTTGCTGGTGCCGGATTCTTGTTGACGATTATTTTGCTATTGGTTTAGCCAGAAGCCTTGTTTTTATAGAAATAAAGCCTAGAATGTTTCTGGACTTTTTTATGTATTTAAAATATCCTTTTGAATATGGTCCCAAATAGAACTTTCCCTTCATGTAATGAATAGTTTACTTCAAAGGTTAATATCTAGTGCCACATAGGAACTTAATTGCTGCACCATCTCATTTACCTAAGCATTTTTTTATTATTTTTCAAGTGTTTTATGGACACTTGAAAAATGTAGGTTTGTGCCTCACAACTTCAGTTTGTTGACTTTATTTTTCAAAAAATCAAAATAACATGAAAATATTCTCAATTCTTTTCTCCTTGCTGATTTCAGTTTTTACCTATGCACAGGATTCCACCGTAGCCAGCCCAGACGGAAATCTCAAGGTTAGGATTACACTACAGAACGGCTCCCCTTTTTATAGTGTTCTTTATAAGGAAAAGACCTTTTTGGAAGATTCTCCTCTGGGATTGATTACCAACGAAGGTACCTTTACAAACCAAATGAGCTATGTTGAGTCCATCTATGGAAAAACAGAAAAAGAATATACCCAAGAAAAAATAAAGCAATCCAAAATTCAATATAGTGCCAACACCTTAACTTATACGCTGAAGAATTCCGAAGGCAAGGAGATTTCCATCATTTTTCAAGTAAGTAACCACAACATCGCTTTCCGTTATGAGCTTCCCAGTTGGGCACCAACAAGGGCTTGTGTTGTTGAAAAAGAGATAACTGGATTCCGATTTCCAGAATCCACCACTACTTTTTTATCCCCTATGATGTCGCCAATGACGGGATTTGCACGAACCGCTCCAAGTTATGAAAGTGGATATGCCCCCGATGCATCCATGGTAGACAGTTCATCAGAAGAAGGATATGTTTTCCCTGGGCTTTTTCATGTGGGAGATATGGGATGGGTGCTGATTTCGGAAACTGGAGTGAGCAGTTTATACACAGCTTCGCATCTAAGCAATTATCAAAATGGACTTTTCACAGTGGATTATCCAAGTCAAGCACAAAATAATGGCTTTGGAAGTAGGGGTGCGCAAATTGGACTTCCCGGTGTTACCCCTTGGCGGACCCTTACCGTGGGCGAAACCTTAAAACCAATTGTTGAAACCACCATCCCCTATGATGTGGTTGACCCATTGTACGAACCTTCACAAGAGTTTGTTTATGGAAAAGGAACATGGAGTTGGATTATCTGGCAAGACCCCAGCATGAACTATGACGATCAGGTGAAATTCATCGACTTGGCTGCTGAACTAAATTTTGAATACATTCTGATCGATGCCTGGTGGGACAGGAACATCGGGTATGAACGTATGGAAGACCTTGTTGCCTACGCACAATCCAAAGGTGTGGGTGTTTTCCTATGGTACAATTCAAACGGTTCTGTCAACGATGCCCCCCAAAGTCCCTTTAATAAAATGAACACCTCCATTGCTCGAAAAAAGGAAATGGAATGGATAAAAAAAGCTGGGGTTAAAGGACTAAAAGTGGACTTTTTTGGTGGGGACAAACAAGAGACCATGAGACTCTACGAAGGTATTCTCTCTGATGCCAATGACTATGGCCTTATGGTTATTTTTCACGGGGCCACCCTTCCCCGAGGTTGGGAGCGCATGTACCCCAATTTTGTGGGTAGCGAAGCCGTGCTCGCTTCAGAAATGCTGATCTTCTCTCAAGAGACCCGGGAAAAAGAGGCGTTTTATGCCTCGCTCCACCCATTTATTCGAAACAGTGTAGCCAGTATGGAATTTGGCGGAGTATTATTGAATAAATTCCTCACCAAAGAAAACAAGGGAAACAAAGAGCGTTTGACTACGGATGGATTTCAACTGGCCACTAGTATTCTTTTCCAAAATCCGGTGCAGATGTTCGCCATTACCCCAAACAACCTTACCGATGTTCCAAAATTTGAGATTGATTTTATCAAAAAAGTCCCCACTACTTGGGACGAAACCCGATTCATAGATGGTTATCCCGGCAAGTACACTGTCATTGCACGCCGACATCAGGAGAAATGGTTTATTGCAGGTGTCAATGCCGAAGAAACTATCAAAAGATTACAGCTGAACCTTCCTATGCTAGCCGGTAAAACGGTAAGCTTATACAGCGACAATAAAGAAGGTGAAACATATCTGAAGGAGATAAAAATCCCAAAAAATGGAGTGCTAAAAATGGATGTTCAATCCAAAGGTGGATTTGTGCTGGCTGAATAAAAAACGCCTCCCCACCCTATATTCTTTCTGTTACAAGCTCAAAAAATCATAAATAAACAGTCTTTTGGTCCAATTCTTGTGGGTTTAGCAAAGCCTATATTAAAATAATAGTATCTTGTAGGTAGACAGAGCCTATTACATGCAATGTCAGAAAAATTCCCCCTCCATAAAAATGAGCGTATAATTAAAATCCAACGATTTTGAAAACAATTACGATTACAGTTATTTTTCTATTCTTTATCTCCTTTTCCCATGGCCAAAAGTCAATTCATGGAAAAATCACCCATCTAGGAAGTCCGTTGCAGGACGTGCACATCACCAATATTTCCTCGGGGGAGCGCACCGGTTCCAACCAAGATGGCATGTACGAAATCACGGCCCGGCCCAAAGAAGAGCTCCGGTTCACCTATGTTGGGATGGACACGATATCGGTTATCGTGGAGGATGTCACCAAAATCCTCAACATACAAATGAAGATGCGTGTTGAAGAATTGGACGAAGTCACTGTTTCAAAAAAAGTGTTGAAAGGTCAAAAAGAGCTGGAACTGGAGTACGATTCCAACCCCAACATCATAAAATCGGCCTATGGGTATTTGAACAAGGAGACCTCTGGTTACTCACTACGAATCATTGCAGAAGACGAAATAGAACAAGCTGCCACTTTGGATTTTTTACTTAGAGGAAGATTTGCAGGAATTTCCGCAGGCTGTGATTTATTTACTGATATACTATTTGCATACATGCGGGGCAGTGGCTCAGGTACAGGTATTTTGAATAGTGACCAATGGAATCGTAAAAGCTTATCAGAAAACAAAGGAATTCCTCCTGCTGTACAAAATAAGGGTGTTGTTTTTGATGTTGACGGAATGATCTTGAACAGCATATCGTGTGGTGCATTACGGGGCAATGTTCGAAGAATAGCCTTTATTTCATCACTTGCAGGGTTGGCCAGATATGGAAGAGGAATTAAGGGTGTTGTAGTCATCAATACCAAAATGGGCACCGTAACCCCAAAAGAGGCAGATGGCACACCGTATGATCGAGCAAAGTTGCGAAACAATTACCTTACTGAAAATGTGGTGGATGCCGAGGGTGTAGGTGCTTCCTTGCCCAATTATATAAAAGAACTCAAGGAAAGTAAATCAACGGAAGCTGCCCGGGCCGTATTTGAAAACAATAAGCACAAATACGCCAACCATGCCTTCTTTTATTTGGATTCGTACCGATACTTTTACGAAAATGAAAAAGACAACGCGTTTGCGGATGCCATTTTTGATACCTATGTTGGGCTGACGGAAGAGAATCCAGTGCTGCTGAAGGCAATGGCCTATGTATTGGAGTCGCAGGGAAGGCAAAAAGAGGCCCATTCCCTCTATAAAAAAGTGTACAAGTTACGACCCAATTATGCCCAAAGCTTTATTGACATGGCCAACAGTTACCGCAATCTGGACAAGCCCGAATCCGCCGCTTCACTCTATGCAAGGCATTCCTACCTTTTGGACAAAGGTCTTTTGCCCAATGACAGTCTGGAACTTGCTGCAATCATGCAGCGGGAGGTTGACAACCTCTTTGATTTGGACAATGGTTCGTTGAAAATTAAAAAGCGAAAGAAAGATTTTGATAAGCGCAGTACCCGTTTGGTATTTGACTGGAACGACTCCGAGGCGGAGTTCAATCTACAATTCGTAAACCCCAATAACCAATATTTTGAATGGAAACATACGCAAGAAGAGATGCCGGAGAGAATCCGTTCAGAAAAAGAGCTGGGCTACGCCATGGCCGATTTTCTCTTGGACAATGAACTCTTGGGCACCTGGAAGATCAATGCCACCTATCTTGGCAACAAACAGGTCACCCCGACCTATATTAAGGCCACAATCTACCGGAACTACGGAAGCAAACTGCAGAGCAAGGAGGTAAAAGTCTTTAAACTGGACATGCAGGGTGTGAACCAGCAGCTGTTCAATCTCAGGATTCCCTCGGAAGTGGTGCATAATTGAGTTGTTGGCAAAAGCATGCTGAAATCTTTTCGCAGGTAAGGGCATAAAGTTATCGCACACCATATTCAATTTAGATTTTGGTTATATTGTATTGGTTGATTACATCAACATACCATTACTATATAACAAGTAGCACACAATACAAATGGTGACAATGAGTATACCCAAAGATCCGTAAATCTGTTGTTTATAATTTTTCATATAGCTTGGTTGGGTTCTGGTGCCCAATATAAGCATTGTTGTAATCTTTTACATAGCTTTATGTAAGCTTTTTATTTCATTGTTAGGTGTGACACAATTTTGTATGCTACTCCAATATTTTCTCATTGGTTCGCATGTGGAGAACTTGACAAAACTTACCCTCAAAACAGTATGGCTGCAATCACTTGGAAGCCATATCACAAGTGAAAAAGGATTGCAAAATGGGAATATTTCATATGATGTGGGATAAAAATGAAGACTCCAATTAAAAGTTCTGTAAGTACAATCCCTACTGGGCTTTCTCTGCTCCCCTCTTGGGCTCCCTTCGACTCCGTTCAGGATGGACTTCTCGCCCAACCCCAACAAAAAAGCCCACTCCTTGCGGAATGGGCTTTCTCTGCTCCCCCTCTTGGGCTCGAACCAAGGACCCTCTGATTAACAGTCAGATGCTCTAACCAACTGAGCTAAGGAGGAATTTTTATCCTAAGCGGGTGCAAATATATGTGTTTCTTTAAAACACTACAAGCAAAAAATTCGCTTTTCTATTTAAAAAGCCATTTATACAAATCGTTACCGTTGGCAAACAGCAATAGTGCGATCAACAAAAAGAATCCGATCATCTGGGCATACTCCAAAAACTTGTCACTGGGTTTGCGGCCGGTAACCATTTCATACAGCAAAAACATGACGTGACCCCCATCCAAAGCAGGGATGGGCAAAATGTTCATAAAGGCCAAAATAATGGAGATCAATGCGGTTGTGGACCAAAAAGCGGCCCAATTCCAAGTATCGGGAAACATACTTCCAATCGCGGCAAAACCACCTACGCCCTTATAAGCACCGGTCTGCGGATTAAAAATCTTTTTTAGCTGCTTTACATAGCTGGATAAGGTGGACACTCCTTTGTCTATACCTGCTGGGATGGCTTCCATAAAGGAATACTTTTGAGTCTTGATTTCAAAAAAACCGTCCTCTTCCAAATCTTTCATGGTATAGCCCCCTACTTCCAGACCTAATTTCCCCTCATCATTCACCTTAGCCACCACATTGGCACGAGATCCGTCTTCACGCTTCACGACCACATTGATGTCTTTGCCCATATTTTCTTCCAAAAGGTCGATTACTTGATCCCTGTAGATGGCTTCTGAACCGTTTATGGAGACAAACTCATCCTTACGTTGAAACCCTGCTGTTTTGTTATGGGAGCTTTTAGGAATTTTGTTCACTACAAAGGGCACCCTAAAGCTTAAAAAGCGAATCTTATCCTCATCTTCCAATAAGGTGGCAATAAAATCGATTGGAATTTCCTTTTCAATTTGTTGGCCATCACGTTCAATGGTAATGTTGTTTCCATTGATCAATTCCACAAAGACATTATCAAAAGATTCAATTTCATTTCCATCCACCGCAATGATCTTGTCCCCGGTCTGTATACCCAACTCATCTCCGATTTGTTTCTCGGTCACCCAAACACCATCGCGTAAACTATTCATGGGAATATACTGATCCCCATAAGCATAGGCCATTCCAATATAAATGATCACAGCCAGGATAAAGTTGACGGTAACACCACCCAACATAATAACCAATCGCTGCCAAGCCGGTTTGCTGCGGAACTCCCACGGTTTGGGTTCTTCCTTCATCTGCTCGGTGTCCATACTCTCATCGATCATCCCGGAAATCTTTACATAACCTCCCAAGGGCAACCAGCCTATTCCATACACGGTCTCCCCTATTTTCTTTTTGAAAAGGGAAAATTTTACATCAAAGAACAGATAGAATTTCTCTACCCTCGTCTTAAAGATCTTTGCTGGAATAAAATGCCCCAGCTCGTGCAGAACAATGAGCAAGGAAAGGCTTAAAAAGAATTGTATGGTCTGTATAAATATGGGACTCATCAGCAGTCATTTGTTAAAACGCACAAAAGTAAACTTTTACAAAGTCATAAAAAAACCGCAAAACCAAGGGTAGTATGTTTTAAGAAAGATTTGGCAACAAAACTTGGCTTTTTGCTTGATGGATCTTCCCAGCGACCGTAATTTTGTGGTGTGAAATCTTTTTTTGCGAAATACAAGCTTTTTGGAATTGTCTTTCTTTGCCTTTCGGCCGTGATCATCTATTTGTTCTACAATGCCTTGCAACCCAAAAAAATGCTTCCGGTATACCAACCTTCCATGGTAGATCCCACTTTGGTAGACAGTACACTGCACTATAAAAAGAAATATCACCGTATTGCTGATTTTGAATTCACCAATCAAAATGGAAAGATCATCACCCAAGACGATTATAAGGACAAGATTTACATAGCTGATTTCTTCTTTACCACCTGCCCCACCATTTGTCCCATTATGACGAAGAACATGGCGGGGATTCAGGAAGCCATTATTGATGATCCTGATGTGCTTTTGCTCTCCCATTCTGTTACGCCCGTGATCGATTCTGTGCCGCAACTCAAAAAATATGCACTGGAAAAGGGTGTGATCGACAGCAAATGGAACTTGGTGACCGGCGATAAAAAACAGATTTATGAAATGGCTCGAAAATCATATCTGGCCGTAAAAACCGATGGGGACGGTGGCCCCTACGACATGATTCATACCGAAAATTTTATTTTAGTGGACAAGGAACGAAGAATCAGGGGGTTTTATGATGGGACCGATCCAGAGGAAATCGACAAACTTCTCCAAGACCTCAAAATCCTCAAAAACAGTTATACGGAATAGACCAACCTTTCTTTCCATTTTAGGATTCTGTTTTGTCTTTTTTACTTATTTTTGCCCTTAATTAAATTCAATCTAAATAAGATTAGTGGCGACGGTAGCGGATTTGGTATATGGGCAAAGGGGAATTATAAAAGATTTTTCGGAGCATGTTCTTCCCATAAAACTTTTGGAACTGGGCTGCTTGCCCGGTAACCCTGTTGAACTGGTTCAAGTTGCCCCGCTGAAAGATCCCATTTACATCAATTTAAGTGGAAGCCACATCGCCATTAGACGATCTTTGGCCCAACTTATTGAGCTGGATATTATTGAAGACACCTCTAGCTTATGAGTAAGAATATCAACGTTGCCTTGGTTGGTAATCCCAATACCGGAAAAACCTCAGTATTCAATCAATTGACCGGCCTCAAACAAAAGGTGGGCAACTATCCGGGTATCACGGTTGAAAAAAAGGAAGGTATCTGCAAATTGCCCAGAGGGGTAAAGGCCCATATTCTTGATCTTCCCGGTACGTACAGTCTCAACACCACCTCATTGGACGAAAGTGTGGTTGTGGAATTGCTCCTGAACAAAAATGACAAGGATTACCCCGATGTGGCGGTGGTGATCAGTGATGTGGAAAACCTAAAAAGGAACCTCCTCCTTTTTACGCAGATCAAAGACCTTCGCATACCCACCATTTTGGTCATCAATATGTCAGACCGTATGTCGCGCAAGGGCATTTCCATAGATATTGAGGCCATGGAGCAAAAACTCGATACCAAAATTGCATTGGTCAGTACCCGAAAAGAAGTCGGCATAAATCGCATCAAAGAACTCATAGCCGACTATAAAAGTCTGTCCACCGCCCCCAACGTAAATACTTCAAAAATCGCTCCTGAGTATTTTGACCGATTACAAAAAACCTTTCCAAAGGAAGATCTCTACAAATTATGGTTGGTCATCACCCAAGATGTCAACTTTATGCCCATTGAGAAAAAACAGATCGAGGATGCCACTTCCTTTTCCACCAAATCCAAGGAAGAACTTAAAAAACTACAGCATAAAGAAACGGTGTTGCGCTATCAGTTCATCAACAACACCTTAAAGGAAACCTACAAGGTCGACATAATGGCCGCCAAAGGCCTACGTGCCTCCATAGACAAGATTCTTACCCATAAGATATTTGGATATGTGATTTTCTTCGCTATCCTACTGCTTATTTTTCAGGCCATTTTTGAGTGGAGTTCCTATCCCATGGATTTTATTGATGAACAGTTTGCCAATGCCAGCGAATGGATCAAGGGCACATTGCCGCCTGGGGTTTTCACCGATCTTTTGGCTGAAGGAATCCTTGCAGGAATCGGAGGCATTGTGATCTTTATCCCCCAAATCGCCTTTTTATTCCTGTTCATCTCGCTATTGGAAGAATCCGGGTACATGAGCCGGGTGGTATTTTTAATGGATAGATTGATGCGTCCCTTTGGATTGAGTGGAAAAAGTGTGGTCCCTTTGATATCAGGGAATGCATGTGCCATACCCGCCATCATGGCCACCCGAACCATAGAAAATTGGAAGGAAAGGCTCATCACCATTTTGGTGACACCATTTACCACGTGTTCTGCTCGATTGCCTGTTTATTTGATCTTAATTGCCCTCGTTATCCCGGAAGGCTCTTTATTAGGGTTGAGCTATCAAGCATTGACCTTGATGCTTTTGTATCTCATCGGGTTTGGAATGGCACTTTTTTCGGCTATGGTCCTCAATAAAATATTGAAGATTAAAAGTCGGTCACTTTTTATGGTGGAAATGCCCACCTACCGATTGCCACTCATCAAGAATGTGGCTTATACCGTTCTGGAAAAGACCAAAAGTTTTGTGTTCGGTGCGGGTAAGATCATTTTGGCGATTTCCATTGTACTTTGGTTTTTGGGCTCCAATGGGTATTCTGATGATTTCAGGAATGCAGAAACCATCGTTACAGAACGAATTGAGGAACACGGGTTGACCACTTATAGCAAAAATTACATCCAGAACCACATCAATTCCTATAAACAAGAGGTGGAATCCAATGATAGTAACGTCAACTCCAAACAAGTTCAAGATTCCGTCCAAACCATTACAAGCAACTTAACGGAAAGGGCAAAAGCCCAGGAGATTGCCAGTTATAAATTGGAGCACTCCTATATTGGACAGGCCGGAAAAGCATTTGAGCCCTTGGTGAGACCTTTGGGTTACGATTGGAAAATTGGTATTGCGGTCTTGACTTCTTTTGCCGCCCGGGAAGTGTTTGTGGGGACCCTGGCCACGATTTATAGTGTGGGTAGTGATGAGGAAGAGACCATTAAAAACCGAATGGCCGCGGAATTGGATGCATCTGGAAGACCATTATTCAATCTGGCCTCTGGGATTTCCTTGATGCTGTTCTATGCCTTTGCAATGCAATGCATGAGTACATTGGCCATCGTGAAACGAGAGACCAATTCTTGGAAATGGCCTTTAGTACAACTGGCATTTATGAGTGTTTTTGCGTATCTTGTAGCTTTAGCCGCCTATCAAATCCTTAGCTAATGGAAACTGTACAATACATACTGGTTTATATCACTTTAGCTGCGGCCGTAGGTTATCTGGTCTGGAAGTTTCTATTGCCCAAATCCTTGGTTCATGGAAAAAGGAAGAGTTCTAAATCCTGTGGGCAGGACAATTGTGGTTGTGGTTGATTTACCCTCTAAATCTTCCTGATTTTTCACCCTTAATTCACTAAAAAGTAATAGCTTGTGGTATAACTTCATTCCATGACACGTTTCCTTTGTATCGGTTTTTTAGCATTACTCTCCATCTTTACGAGTTGTTCAGGGGTCAAAAGCACCTCCAACAATACAGACATTTCCAAGGAGTTGGAAGAACGGAACAAGGGCAATATCACTCTTCTTCAACGTGTTCGGCAACTACCGGGAGTCACACTTAGGAACAATGTACCCTATTTCATAAAATCCACCAATCAGATTTTTGGGGGCACCCCAACAGAACCGCTATATGTGCTCAATGGCTATATTGTGGGTAACTCGTTCCGTTCCGTTAATCAACTGGTCGACAGCTTCAATGTAAAAAAAATTGAGGCTATAACAGGCCCTGAAGCTGCTGAGTACGGTGTGCGTGGGGGCAGTGGCGTCATAAAAATAACGACCTACCAATAACTGGAATACCTATTTTAGGTACATCGGTTAACTTTCGAAAAAAAATCACCTTAGGTGTAACCTTTTTCAATTTCCTGACTATTTAAAACAAACGCCAACTAGAAACATTGCTTGGAAACACTTTCAGATGAAATACTGATGCAAAAAGTTGCGGAGGGCAATTTGGATCTGCTCAAGATTCTTTTTGACCGACATCACAAACATGTGTACAACTTTTTATATAAGATGTCCGGTGATCGTATGTTGAGTGAAGATCTAACACAAGATGTTTTTTACAAGTTAATCAAGTATAGGAGTTCATACAAAAATGGAGCGTTTGTGTCTTGGCTGTTCACCATAGCGCGGAATAATTTAAAAAGTCATTTCACGAGAAGTCACAGGCCCCTTGAAAATCTTAACTCGCTTGACTACAAGCTTTCGGAGGAAGAGAATGATGCCCAAGAGGACTATTCGCAATTGCAGTTCGCACTCAACCAACTTGATCCTGTAGATCGTGAGTTGGTCATTCTAAATCGGTTTAAGGAAATCCGGTATGAGGAGTTGGCAGAAATAATGGGCAGTACTCCTGGTGCCGTAAAGACAAAAGTTTGTAGAGTATTAAAAAAATTAAAAACAATCTATTTAGAAAATCTTTAGCCATGGAAAAGAACCATGTTTTAGACCTGATTCCTGATTATTTGGATGGCACTTTGGATAACGACACCCAACTCATGGTGGAAAAACATTTATCCAAGTGTTCCTTGTGCAAAAAAGAATTGAAGGAAATGAGCATTTTGTTGAAGGCCATCGATTCGGAAACCATTTCGGTTCCTTCGAATAGACTCAGAAGCAAATTTGAGGAAGCTTTGGAGGCCGAAAAAGCCAACTTGGGAAAAATGGTTTCACTGACTCCCCACAAAACATCCAATTGGGCCAGCGACCTACTTAAGATAGCAGCCAGCATTGCCCTTTTGGTAGTAGCTTTTCAAATGGGAAGCATCCTTCAGCAGCGAAAAGTAGATGCGGATATCGCTTCGCTAAAAGATGAAACTTTACAAATGAGGCAGACTGCCATGCTTTCGCTCATGGAAAACCAGTCGGCCAGCAAACGCATTCAGGGTGTCAATTACATTGAGCGATTTGAACACCCGGATGAGGCCATTATTAAAGCTTTGGCCAACCGCCTGCTCCATGATGAAAATGACAATGTACGTTTAACGGCCTTTGAGGCGCTTTCAAAGTTTACATCATCAGAAACTGTGAAGAATGTATTTATTGATGCCTTGGGGCAGGAGAAAAACCCAAGCATTCAAGTAGGAATCATTCAAGAATTGGTAAAAATCCAAGAAAAGAAGGCTGTTGACCCCATGAAGAAATTGTTGGATGAGGAAGAAACACAACCCTTTGTTAAGGAACAGATTAAAATAGGATTACCTAATATTATATAAACATCAAAAAACGAAAATCATGAGAAAATTTGCAATTCTAATCCTGAGCCTTGCCTTTGTTGCAATGGCTCAAGCACAAACCGATTATTCCAAATCATTAAATGGTATTGAGTGGGTCAAAATTGAGTCTAAATCGGGTATTACCATCAAAACCTATACCGCTAACGAACTACTGATTAAGGCCATTACCAGACCGGAAATTTCTGAACGGGCGAAGGGACTGCGACTAGTGGGTGAAGGAGGTAATGACAACACCGAAGTAGGCTTTTACGTAGTGCAGGATGGAAACACCCTAATCGTAAAAAATCTGAGAAAATCAGAAGGCGCTGAAATCTTTCTGCCAAAAACCCAAAATATTGCCGTAAAAAGTACATGGAATGGTGACATTGAAGTAGATGGCTTTAGCGGGGAGATTGAAGCGGATGCCCAGCTTAATGGTAGCATTGAACTCGTAAATGTAAACGGTCCTGTGACCGCAAATACCTTAAATGGGGATATTAACGTGGAGTTTGGAATAGTGAAGCAAGATTCTCCCATTTCCATTTATTCCACCAATGGCGCCGTGGATGTCACCCTTCCCGAGAACACTCCTGCAGATCTATCCCTAAGCTCAACCAATGGGGACATTTATACCAATTTTGAACTGAAGCGCGAGGAAAAGAACGGATTAAAATCAGTGTCTGGACGAAAAGTGAATGCGGCCATCAACAATGGAGGGGTCAATATCTCTTTGAAATCCACCAACGGAAACATCTATCTAAGAAAACAATAATCAAAAAACGAAGCATCATGAAAAATTTTGCAATCTTTTTAGCGGTTGGACTCATGGGACTTTCTCTAAATGCCCAAAAAGTCATTGAAAAAAACATTGAATATACCAATCAGTTTATTGATATGGATGTTAGATTCGCCTCAGAAATTGAGGTAAAAACTTGGGATAACCCAACGGTTTATTTTAAGGCCGATATTGTCACTGAAGATGGAAAATATTTAGAGTTTTATAAATTGGAGGTAACTGAAAGTAGTAGTTCCATCAATATCACTTCGGACCCACAAGAGCTCTTTGAAGCTTTTTATGACGAATGGAATAAAAATCGACCTGAAGGCCAAAAAAGATATTATCACACCAAAAATACCTATCGGTTCAATTATGTTTTGTACGTGCCCAAAAATGCTACTTTTAAAGTAAGTAGCATTAACGGAAATCTTGCCGCTGATATTATTGAAGGTGATTTTACCGCTGACCTCATCAATGGTGACATTGAAATCAAGAAATACATTGGTGATATGGATCTAAAGACCATAAATGGTGAAATTGATTTGGTCATGAAAAATTCACGGTTGATTGCTGAGACCATTCATGGCAATATCTACGCTGATGAAAATTTAGAACTGCAGGTGACGGATAATTATGTGGGGCAAAAAGTGGAAGGAAAGTTTGACAGTGCCGCCCATCGTCTCCGTTTGAATACCATCAATGGGAATATGTATTTAAGACTATAACCCCATGAAAAGTCTATGGGCACTTCTTATTGTGCCATTCCTTGTTCCTTTGTCCTGTAAACATCCTCAAGATAAAGTTCCGTCAGAGAGCTCACGAACACAAGATTCCCTTCAATTGGTCCAAATGATTCTGCAGCGGGAAAAAGCCATGGTTCAAAAAGATGTGGGTTCAGCTATGATCCAATTTACAGATGATGCCACTTGGATCAACTCGCAAGGGTATTATTTTGAAGGAAAACAAGAGCTTCAAAAATTCCATGATATGATGATGCACAATGATTCGCTAGACTACTACTATGAAGTTGGGAAACCCAAAATACGGATTATAAGTACCCAGAATGCCCTGGCTTATTATTCTTGGAAAATGTTCTGGTACAAAAAGGAAATCCCCAAGGATACCTCTTTTAGAGAAATTGGTTTAATGACCTTGACCGCAAAGAAGAAAGAGGGTATATGGAAATGGATTGCAGTGACCAACCAACATACACCATGGTTCTATCCAGAAATTAATCCAGTTGTAGTGGAATAATGGCTATAGTATGGGCGAAATAAATTTGTAGAGCAATAATATCCATCCAATGACCAACAGCAGTCCACCAATTGGGGTGACAGGTCCTAAAAATCGGAGTTTTTCACCTTTGGCAGCACCCAAACAAAGGGCATAAATGCTATAGGAGAACAAAAGTATCCCAAAAATAAAGCAATTGGCAATGGCCGAATCCAGAGGTTGGTCAAAACCAAGGTTAAAGCCAAGCACCAACAACACAATGGCATGGTACATTTGATATTTGACCCCTGTCTCAAAACTATGGAGCAGTTCAGGGGTCAATTTATTTTTTAAGGCATGCGCACCAAAGGCACCCAATAGTACAGCCAACAAACCGTAAACGGCTCCCATCAGTTGTGTCAAAAAAATAGTTCCCATAGTGTATCGATTTGGTCAAAGATCAATACTGATCTCATAATCCGAAGTTACCTTAAAGGCACACTCTTTGTATTTGGGCGGCCCAAAAGTCTTCATTTTGGCCCGAGAAAAAGCTACCTTTTCTTTTGGAATACCCAACCAATTGGTGTCCAATTTACCATTTCCATTTTCATCATGGAAGACCGCCAAAGCATATTCCCCAATCGGCAAATCCTCTATTTGCAACGTTACAATGCCTTCATGGGCCGGGGCACTGCCCGACTTTAATACATGATCGAAAGACAGAAAGGTCTCATCCGAATCGTAGAGGGCCACATTAACTTGACCACTCGTGGAATCCACATTTTTGACGTGTACTGAAATTGTGTTCTGTGCGAAAAGCGACAAGGGCAACAACATAATCCCGAAAAAAATCATTTTCATGGCTAGGAAACTATCTTAATAAAGATTTCAATTTGACGTTTCGAGGTTGTCCTTTATTTTGGTTTGCAAAATAGCATATATTTTTTGGGTCTCAAGACTATCCTGCATATTAAAATACAGTTTAAGCGAATCGTGGTGCACCACCTTGATTTTATGTTGCCGTAAATCATCAACAAAAACATAGACCTTGGTATGGTGAATGGAATCCTTGAACACACCTTTTTCCTTGGCCAACCATGAAAACCCAGAGGAGCGTTCCATTTCGGGCAGTTTCTGCTCAAATAAGATGCTGTCTATTTCAACTATGGGTATGTTTTGACGATAGATTCCTGAGAAAATTTGCAACTCTCCCTCTTCAATTTTGTACCAGTTTTTGTAGTGGGCCACAAAAGCAAGCAAGCAGACCATCAGTGTAAGAACAATGAGCAGGTTCCACAACCAATGTCTTTTTTTCTTATTCATTTTCCTTATCTGTTCTAAACTTATCAAACCACGCAATGGTATGGGCCACTTTGGTCATTAAATTGCTGGGCTTGTTGGCAATGCCATGACCTGCTCCTGGAATCTCCACCAAAACGGTCTCAATTTTCCGAAGTTTAAGTGCATGGTACAACTGTTTGGCCTCACTGGGTGGAGTCCGCAAATCGTTCATACCCACCATAACCATGGTAGGGGTCTGTACATTACCAACGAGCGAAATGGGGGAAAATTTCCAATAGCCTTCAAAATTTTCCCAAGGTTGGCCGGGATAGCGATGCTCTGCATAGTAAAAATAGTTGTCGGCCGTCAAGGTTTTACTGATCCAATTCATAACGGGTTTGGCTACCACTGCGGCTTCAAAACGTTTGTTCTTTCCGATGATCCAGGCTGACATGATTCCTCCCGCACTACCTCCGGTCACAAACAGTTGGTCTTCATGTGCAATACCTTTTTGTATGCAAAAGTCCACACCATCCATCACATCATTGTAATCCTCCCCAGGGTAATTGTTGTACAGCAAGTTGGCAAACTCCTCTCCATAACTTGTACTTCCCCTAGGATTAGGATAGAAAACAACATACCCCGCCGAAGCATACAACTGCATTTCTATGGAAAACCGGTCACCATAGTTGGCTATGGGGCCACCATGGTTTTCCACCATAAAGGGGTACTTTTTAGTTTCATCATAATTCGGCGGGTAGACTACCCACCCTTGAATATCGCGTCCATCCACGGAAGATTTGTACCAAACCTCCTCTACTTTGCCCAAATTTCTGTAATTGAGCAATGCATTGTTCAAACTGGTAATTCTGTCCGGGTTCTTGGACCTTGGTTTCAGGATCGCCAAATCAGCTGGGTACTCAGGTCTGGTTTGTGTATAGGCTATGGTGCCATTGTTTGAAACGCTGTACGATCCACCTGAGTAAGGTCTCCCTAAAGTGGTGCCCCCAACATTATCCACCAACTTTGTAATCTTTCCATCTAATGAAACCAGCCCAACTTTACCATTCCCTTTATCGTCATAATAGACATACACTCCATCTCCTTTGGTATTCCATTGAATGTCGGAAACGGAACGGTCCAAATTTTCAGAAATAACACGCGGATTGCTCCCATCAACATTCATAATGTGTACCCTACGCGTTTGAAATGCCTGTACTTTATCTTCAAAGCTTACATAAGCGATATAGTTTCCATCGGGGGATACCTGTGGATTGGAATCAGGTCCATTGCGGTTCGTCAACGCTTCTATATTTCCCGATTCCACATCAACGGAATAGATTTCACTATTGCGGAAGCGGTATTCCCAATCTTCCACCCGATTGGCCGAAAAGTAGATTTTTGATCCATTCTTGGCCCAAGACAATGTTCCCCGGTGATGCCAATCCCCGGAGGTGATTTGGCGCGGAGCACCTCCATGGGCAGGAATCATAAAAATGTGGTTGAACCCCGGTGCGATATATCCTCTACCATCAGCTTCGTGGTACAAACGATCTGTAATTCTGGGTGCTTCTTCCCATTTTGCCCCTTTCGGTTTTGCCGGAATCTTGGCTATAACGGGCGGAGCTTGGGGAACGTTCATGGAAAACGCCAATTGCTTTCCATCCGGGGACCAAGTCAGAGAACTTGGACTAAAAGGAAGTTGCGTCAATTTAGCCACTTTGCCAGTGGCCACCCAATGCATATAAATTTCAGAACCTTCGTCCGTGCTGCTGGTAAATGCTATACGGTCTCCAGTTGGGGACCACCTTGGATTGCTTTCGCTAACTTCCCTGGCGGTAAGCTTTTGGTTTTGACTTCCATCAGTTTTTATCAACCAAAGGTTACCTGCAGAACCATCCTTCATAATATCAAAACCCATTCTTCGGTACACCACCCAGCTCCCATCTGGGGAAATCTGTGGGTCGGTTACATATTGAAGGTCGAAAATATCGAGATAGGAAAAGTCCTTTTTTTGTGCTGAAGAAAATTGGACAGCTGCTCCAAGAAAAAGCAGAAGAAATAGTTTATGCATGGTTCTGATTTTTGATGTTTTTAAAAGTAATGCAATTCCATTTAGGATTCAAGACGATACTTTCCTATTATCTTTGAATATCAATTCAGAATTATGGATTTTGCCAACAAAACCGTTTTGATCACAGGAGCTTCCCGAGGCATTGGAAAGGCAACTGCCATAGCTTTCTCCCAAAAAGGAGCCAAAGTGGGCCTCAATTACAGAAGCTATGATGCGGCCGCCGAACAAACTTTAGCGGAATTATCTGGTGAAGGGCATCAACTCTTTAAGCGAGACATTTCTCAAAAAGAAGAGACCCAAGCCCTCATTGATGACTTTGTAAAAGTGTATGGCCATCTGGATGTATTGGTGAACAATGCGGGCATTTCCATTTTTCATGAAATTGACAAGGCTGATTTTGACCATTGGACCCATGCCTGGGAAAAGACCTTTGAAACCAATCTTTTTGCCGTGGCCAATCTTTGTTATTGGGCAGCCCAGGCCATGATGAAAACCGGCGGTGGACATATCGTAAATGTTTCCTCGCGGGGCGCTTTTCGTGGTGAACCGACCAAACCTGCGTATGGTGCCAGCAAAGCTGCATTGAACGCTATGAGTCAATCCTTGGCCAAAAAACTGGCTCCCCATAAAATTTATGTGGGCGTTGTGGCACCTGGATTCACCGAAACCGAAATGGCGGCGAAGACACTCACTCCTGAAGAACGTGAAAACCTCCTTCGTGAATCTCCCTTTAAGCGAATGGCCCAACCTGAAGAGGTAGCCCATGCCATTTTGTTTTTAGCCTCGGATAAAGCGGCCTACTCATCTGGAACTATCATCGATGTAAATGGCGCATCATACCTAAGAAGCTAATCTATGAAGGCAGCTACAGTTGCACAGCTAAAAAAAGAGCTCCAATACAAATCGCAAGAAGAGGTGATGCAACTCTGCCTGCGATTGGCACGATTCAAAAAGGAGAACAAGGAACTGCTCACCTATCTGCTGTTTGAATCGGATAGTGAGGAAGGTTACATTGAAACCGTAAAAGAAGAAATCGATGCAATGTTTGCGGACATCAACATCAACAGTTATTTCTACATTAAAAAGAGTGTCCGGAAAATTCTGAGAACGTTGAAGAAATACATCCGCTATTCGGGCAACAAGGCCACGGAAGTGGAGTTGTTATTGTACTTCTGTGAACAGATGAAATCGTTTCGGCCATCCATCCAACGAAATACCACGCTCAAAAATCTATACCACCGACAGTTGGACTTTGTTGAAAAGAAAATACCGGCCCTGCATGAAGACCTTCAGCACGACTATTCCGTAATTTTAGAAGAGCTACGTTGAAGAAAGATGTCACAAAGCGTTGTTACCTGAAGTATAAAAAACACTTGTGGAACTTTTCAACTCTACATTTTGTAAAGCCCCTGCACCTTCAAAATGGAGCGTAATCCCTTTTATTTTCTGTGGAGTTTCTGGAACCTTCATTTCATACACCGGTTTTCCATTGATCAAAACTTCCAGAATACCTTCTTTCGAAACCAATTCAAGACCTACAAAGGTCATAAAGTCAACCCCAAAACCAGAAAGGTCATTCTTTTTTCCGTCGATTGTTTTGCCAAAAGCCAATACATTCAAATTGGAGGCGCATCCTTTTTTGGCCAATGGAATTCCAATGGCACCTCCATCATAAAGCACGAACAATTGAACACTTTGACATCCACTCAACCCTTGTTCGAACGTATTTTTGACCTCTAGGGATAAATCAAAATCATCTGTGTAGATTTCACCAAAATCCTTGACGAGGTATAGGCTGAACCCCACATTTGTGGTCTTAGGATCAACGCCATATTGAGCCAAGACCTCATGGGTTATAGAAAGTTGTTGGTCTTGCCTTATGTCTTCTTGTTTAAGGTAAATGGGGAGCGAACCCTGCTCTAGAATTCCCAACCAATCCCTG
>JBNLBG010000017.1:0-44475 GCA_050303195.1 Allomuricauda sp.
AGTGACGACACAGCACTCGGTCACCATAAAAGGAGTAAATATTAACTATACCGCCACAACAGGTACCCAGCCTGTTTGGGATGAAATGGGAGAACCCATTGCTTCGCTACACTATACCTATTACACTAGAAACAATGTTAAAAATAGGGCCGAACGCCCCTTGCTAATTTCCTTCAACGGCGGTCCTGGTTCCGGTTCCGTTTGGATGCACCTGGCCTACACCGGTCCTAGGGTTCTTAAAATTGATGAGGAAGGATACCCAGTTCAACCTTATGGGGTTGATCACAATCCTTATTCCGTATTGGACGTTACCGATATTGTCTATGTGAACCCTGCGAATACAGGATATTCCCGTACTATCCCTGAATCTGGTGAGGAGGTAAAACGTGAAAAATTCTTTGGAATTAATGCTGATACTGAATATTTAGCGGAATGGTTAAATACGTTCGTAACCCGAAACAATCGCTGGAGATCGCCCAAATACATTGTTGGGGAAAGCTACGGGGGAACCCGTGTTATGGGACTATCCTTGGCACTGCAAAACCAACAATGGATGTATTTGAATGGGGTAATCATGGTATCACCTGCCGATTACAAAGTGTTCCGTGACAACGACCCAGTTTCCAGCGCTTTAAACCTTCCTTATTTTGCCGCAGCCGCATGGCATCATAAGGCTTTACCAGCAGCATTACAAAGCAAGGATTTGTTGGAAGTGTTACCAGAAGTTGAGGAATATACCATTAATACCTTATTGCCCGCTATTGCCAAAGGTGGCTTCATTCCAGAAATGGAACGCAAGGAAGTTGCCAAACAGATGGCCTATTACACTGGATTGAAGGAAAAGGACATCATAGACCATAATTTGGATGTCCCCACAGATTTTTTCTGGAAGGCTCTTTTAAAGGATAAAGGGGGATATACCATAGGACGATTGGATAGCCGCTATTTAGGGATTGACAGGCAACTTTTTGGGAACAGCCCTGACTATTCCCCTGAGTTGACTTCTTGGCTACACAGCTTTACCCCTGCCATTAACTATTACTTGCAAGAAGAATTGGGATTCAAAACAGA
The DNA here is from genome assembly GCA_050303195.1 of Allomuricauda sp. GTDB lineage: Bacteria > Bacteroidota > Bacteroidia > Flavobacteriales > Flavobacteriaceae > Flagellimonas. Next base: position 1,072 of record JBNLBG010000017.1, read on the forward strand.
CATTAAGTATAATATGTTCGGTCCGGTTCACCCTTGGAACAATGACGATGATAATGTTCGTGATAATCTTCGCCAAGCGATGGCCCAAAACCCATATCTGAATGTGTTGGTGCAGTCTGGATATTACGATGGTGCCTGTACCTACTTTGCAGCTAAATACACAATGTCTCAAATAGACCCAAGTGGACGCATGAAAGACCGACTTGATTTTAAAGGTTATCGTTCTGGACATATGATGTATTTGAGGAGGGAAGACCTTCAAAAGGCCAATGATGACATCCGGGACTTTATTGTAAGAACCCAAGCCAATGGAAAAAGTGCCAAGTATTAAATAAATATCGAAAATAACCTTCAACATTGCGGCATGGCCTTTTTTGGTTATGCTGTTTTTGTTTGTGTGAAATGTAACATTTTAAAATTCTTTTAAACTAATAAGTAAACATTAGAACCATGGGAGGAGAAGGAAGCATGATGCATGCCATCAAAAGTTTAAAGGAAAATAGAAGTTTGCTCAAAAAAAGGAAACTCAAATCCAAGGACGATGTCTACGGTAGAAAAAGCATTACAAAATTACATTTCAAGAAGTCCACACCAAGAGATATTAATCGTATCAAAAAAATGATGTTCATTCAGCAGGAAAAAGAGAAAAGAGGAATGCTTTATGCAGCTATTGTCACTGTTCTACTCATTTTTGTCTTCTACCTGCTTTTGACATAGCGATATTTTCCTATTTTTAACAAAAACAGCACATGTTAAAAAAACAAACGATACTCTGGCTTATGCTTTCTGTTTTAGGATTGTCAACCTCTTCAAAGATTATGGCCCAAGACTGGCCCAATTTGGAAAAATATAAAAAGGCCAATACTGAATTATCCGCTCCTGCAGAAAATGAAACTCGAGTGGTGTTCATGGGGAATTCCATTACCGAAGGTTGGTCCAACGCCAATCCTGATTTCTTCAAGAACAATCCGTATATCAATCGAGGTATCGGTGGACAGACCACACCACAGATGCTGCTGCGGTTTAGGCAAGATGTAATTGACCTTAAACCCAAAATCGTGGTCATTCTGGCAGGCACCAATGACATTGCAGGCAACACAGGTCCCATGACTTTGGAACAAATACGGGACAATATGCTTTCCATGGTTGAGCTGGCTAAAGCCAATAATATTATTCCAATTGTGTGCTCTGTTCTACCGGCATACGACTACCCTTGGAGACCGGGGCTTCATCCTAATATAAAGATTCCGAAACTCAATACAATGCTCCAGAATATGGCCCATGAACAGGAAGTAATGTATTTGGATTATTTTTCTGCCATGGCGGATGACCGTAATGGTCTTCCCAAGGCATTAACCACGGATGAAGTCCATCTGACCAAGGCAGGATATGCTGAAATGGAAAAACTGGTCGAAAAAGCCATTGACCAAGTCATCAAAAATGAAAAATAGGCTCTGTATTATTCTCTCTATTTGTTCCCTGATTGCTTTTGGACAAAGTGAAGTAACAGTACATCCAGCCATGGAGATTTTAAAGGAGTTTGACAAGGTCAGGGATTTTACCATGGATGAAAGTGGTACCGAAGCCTATTTTACCATTCAATCCCAAACCGAGGATGTTTCGGTGATCTCCACTGCTGCCAAAACGGGAGATAAATGGAATGCGCCAGGAATTGCTCCCTTTTCAGGAACCTATAAAGACATAGAGCCCTTTTTATCGCCAGATGGGCTTCGGCTCTATTTCGTATCAAACCGTCCTTTGCATGATTCCATTTCCAAAACCAAGGATTTTGATGTTTGGTATGTGGAGCGGCTTTCAAAAACTTCGGAATGGTCCCAACCCATCAATATGGGAGAACCCATCAATACAGAGCATAACGAGTTTTACCCAGCAGTGGCTGAAAATGGGAATTTCTATTACACGGGTGACCGACCAGACTCCAAAGGAGAGGATGATATTTTCTTTTGTGAATTCAAAAATGGGACATACTCAGAACCTATTTCCCTAAATGGGAATATTAATTCAGAAGGTTACGAATACAATGCCTACATTTCCAAAGATGACAATTATCTGATTTTTGGCGGATATAACCGTGAAGATGGTCTGGGGAGCGGTGATTTGTACATTAGTTTTAAAAATACTTCCGACCAATGGTCTAAGGCCAAGCCGCTGCCCCAACCTATCAATTCAGAACAAATGGACTATTGTCCTTTTATGGATGAAGCAAACAACACACTGTATTTTACGAGCCGAAGAATCACAAACCCCAATGGTCCTGTTCGCAATATGCAATCCTTGATTCAATTTCTCAACTCCTATGAAAATGGAAACAGTAGGTTGTACAAAGCGCGCATAGACGTTTTACAATTTAAACCATAATTACAGGATTTTGGGCCATTTATATAGCCATCCCCACATGATATACAAAAACAGCAGGAGTGTTTGGCGTGTCCAGTTTATCACAAATGATCTTTTGTATATTTGTGATTCAATTGTGCTTTAGGTGGAACTGGTTGGTAATAAGGAGACTACGATAGCGGTATTACCCTTTCAAATTATGGGGGCTGAGACGGCAATGAGCCCGGTCATAAAAGGGTTCACAGAAGACCTTATCATTAATTTCTCAAAGTTTATAGGCCTATCGGTAATTTCACAATATTCCACTTTAGGTATTTCCGATATTTCCGATACAGAATCTATAGATAAATTGGGTGCTGATTACCTCATTACTGGAAGTTTCAGACCTTCAGGTAACGGTTATAAAATTGGCGTACAGCTCATAAGAACGCGGGATAACAAAGTTGTCTTTGCGGGAAACCACAATGAAACTTTGGAAACTATTCTAAATGCGGAGGACACCATTACCCAACAAATGGTGAGCGTACTGCAACAGCAAATAGATCATGACCTTCTCTCCTATTCCTACAAAAAAGAATCGGTTGAACTTGCCGCCTATGAAAATTGGTTATTGGGTATAAAAGAATTAAAAAAAGGCACAGTGGAGAGTGATCTCATCGCTCGGGACTATTTTGAAACTGCTTTAAAAATTGACCCTTTGTTCGCACGAGCCTATACCGGAATTTCACTTTCCTATTTTAATGAATGGAGTTGCCAATTGTGGGAACGCTGGGAAGTCAGTCATAAAGGAGCCCACGACTACGCTTTAAAGGCCATTGACTTGGATGAAAATGATTATGTTTCCTTGGCCGTCTTGGGAAGAACTTTTCTGTATTTGGGAGATTATGATAAGTCCGAACACCTTTTGCGAAAGTCATTGCGGATGAATCCCAATGATGCAGACAACTTGATTCTTATATCCAATTGTTTGGTTTGGTTGGGCTATTTGGAAGAAGCAGAAGAATTGTATATCAAAGCCCGAAATTTGAATCCTTTGCATCCTGAAGCTTATCTGCCCATCGGGATGCTGATATATTTTGAAAAAGGTGATTACCAAAAAGCCATTGAATTAGGAGAGAAAGTGGCCCATCTTTCCATCTGGACTGATTTTACAGCATTTTTATCAGCGGCATACTTTCATCTTTCCCAGCCCGAAAAGATGAATGCTAATTGGAGAAAATATCTGGAACTATTCAAAAAGAACATTAATAAGGGTAAAGAGGCCACCAATCAAGAAGCCGTAAATTGGCAAAAAGTGGTTAACCCTTACAGGGTAAAGAGCAACTTGGAGCCGTTTTGGGACTTTATGTCGGGAGATTCCCCAAAGAAAGCCCCCAAAACTATTACGCCAAGACCAGCGTCGGTCTCAAAAGGAAATTTTATACATCATGGAGATCTGTGGGAACTGAGCTATTTACATACTTCCGTTATGATCAAGGATTGCAAGGGACTCCATGATATTGCACAATTATTGGAACGACCAGAAGAACAATTCCATTGCTCTGAACTCATGGGTGTGGTTCTTGAAGCCAGTGGAAGTTCAATGATCGATGATCAGGCCTTGAAGGAGTATAAAAATAAGATTCAATCTTTAAAAGTTGGGATTTCAGATGCTGAAGAAATGGGGCTTTACCAAAAAGCAGATCAGCTGAAGGAAGAATATGAAGCCATGGTGGAACACCTTTCCCAAGTGACAGGATTGTCCCATAAAATTCGAAAAACCGGTGCGTCGATTGAAAAAGCGAGGGCGGCAGTAACCTGGCGTATCAGAAGTTCCATCAGGAAGATTGAAAAGGTTCATCCCCAATTGGCCAAGCATTTGTCCAACTCCATTAGAACAGGAACCTACTGCAGCTATGTACCAGAGACGCCTCATGAGTGGGCCGTTTAACCATACTTACAGCATTTTCCTTACAATGTAAGGCAAAAACTTTTGCCTAGTAAGTAGAACAACAATCTAAACAAGACAAAAATGCTAGAGATTATTCAAAATTTGCCGAACCCCTGGGCCGTACTTATCGACCCTATTTCTCTAATTGTTTTAGGAATGTATGGGGTATTGATGATTTGGGAGGCCCTTTTTCCAGCCAGGGAACTACCAAAAATAAAGAACTGGAAACTGAGGGGACTTGTTTCCTTTGGCGTGTTTTTTTATCTGTCTACCTATTTTCCAATGATATGGGATACGTATCTGGTGGATTATCAAATTTTTGACCTAACTGCACTAGGTGCCGGTTGGGGTGCCTTTGTGGCCATAATGATTTATGAATTTGGGCTTTACGTTTGGCATTATGCTATGCACAAGAATGATACCCTATGGAAAATCTTCCATCAAATGCACCACAGTGCGGAGCGTATGGACAGTTATGGCGCCTTTTATTTTAGCCCAATGGACATGATTGGATTTACATTGTTGGGAAGCCTTTGTTTGGTCGTAGTTGCTGGGTTTACCCCTGAAGCAGCAACGCTCTTTATTCTGATCACTACCTTTTTGGCCATCTTCCAACATGCCAACATATCAACCCCAAGGTGGATTGGGTATATCGTTCAACGACCTGAAGCCCATACCATACATCATGCAAGGGGAATCCACGCCTATAATTATTCAGATATTTCTCTTTTTGATATCCTATTTGGGACATTCAACAATCCAAAAGGATATAAGCACGAAACTGGTTTCTACAATGGTGCCTCAAAACGAGTCTGGGATATGCTGACTTTTAAAGACATCAACAAGGACAAAGCAATATAAATTTTAATCGATGTCGTGTATCCATCCAAATCTGTGGTATGGTAAGAATCATACCCATCACTCACAATTCAGTGATTCCGAATTTATAGAAGCTTTTGAAAGTGCAAGTTTGGACCCAAAGCTTTTTAACCATGAGGCCCATCTAAGGTTGGCGTGGATTTATATCCAAAATCATGGAGAACAAAAAGCTATTGAAAAAACTTGTACAGGTATCAAAGATTTTGATATCATCTATGGCAAAGGAGATAAATTTCATACCACAATAACTGTTGCGGCGGTCAAAGTGGTGCATCATTTTATGAAGAAATCAGAATCTAAAAGCTTTGCCGATTTCATTGAGGAGTTTCCTAGATTAAAAGTTGCCTTTAAAGAATTATTGGACCAACATTATGGATTCAACATTTTTTCCAGCGATGAGGCTAAGACCAATTACATAGTACCAGATATACTACCTTTTGATTAGAGTCATGTATTTGCCTTGGGATTTACTTTCTTTGTATCATGCAAAATCCCAAGGTAAGTATTTGTATTCCCTTCAAGGATACCGCACATTTTCTTCCAGAATGTTTGGATTCCATCCTAAATCAAACGTATCAGAATTGGGAAGTACTCGCCGTAAACGATCACTCCAATGATGCAAGTTTAGAGCTTTTAGGTTCTTATGCTGAAAAGGACACTCGGATTAAGGTCTTCAATAATAAAGGTGAGGGAATAATTCCAGCCTTGCGGACGGCATACGAACAAAGTTCAGGAGAATTTGTCACCCGAATGGATTCAGACGACATTATGAAACCGAATCGGTTGGCCTTGATGGTAAACGCCCTTTTGAAGTCAGGAAAAGGTCATGTGGCCGTAGGTCAGGTCAAGTATTTCTCGGAGCGTGGTATCAGCAATGGATACGAACGCTACGAAGCTTGGTTGAACCAGTTGACGGCTCATGGGACAAACTATAGTGAAATTTACAAGGAATGTGTTATTCCTTCGCCCTGCTGGATGATTCATCGGGATGATTTCGAAGCTTGTGGTGCCTTTCAATCCAATCGATATCCGGAAGATTATGATTTAACCTTCAGATTTCATGAAAAGGGATTTAAAATTATTCCCTGCAAGAAGGTGCTACATCTTTGGCGCGATTATGACACGAGAACTTCCAGAACCCATGAACATTATGCCCAAAATTATTTTCTGGATATCAAACTCCACTATTTTTTGAAGTTGGATTATGGTAAAAATCGCCCTTTAGTGGTTTGGGGTGCAGGTTCCAAAGGAAAAACCATTGCCCAGGGACTTTTGGAACAACAAATCAACTTTACCTGGTTGTGCGACAATCCCAAAAAAATTGGAAAGAAAATATATGGCAAGGAACTGGTTCATTTTCAATCATTGGAGGATTTGGAAAGTCCGCAGAGCATTGTTACCGTGGCCAATGAAGCTGCACAAGAAGAAATTAAGGCCTATCTCATAGGATTGGGCCAGCAAGCTATGCTCGATTATTTCTTCTTTTGCTGAAACTTTCACCCTTCACCCTTTTAACTTTACCACTCCCTTAATAATGAAATTTAGTAGCCTGCACTATTTTAATCCCTATATTTGTTCAATCAAAGTTGGGAATGCAGTTTAAACATCCGGAAATTCTTTGGGCTCTCGCACTACTTGTCATTCCTGTCCTCATTCATCTTTTTCAATTACGCCGGTACAAGAAAACTCCTTTTACCAATGTGGCCATGCTGCAAAAGGTGGTCTCTGAATCTAGAAAAAGTAATACCCTTAAAAAATGGTTGCTGTTGTTGACTCGATTATTGTTGATGACGGCCATCATCATTGCCTTTGCCCAACCCTTTTCATCCACAGCGACGGCACTGAAAGAGAAAGAAACTGTTGTGTATTTGGACGATTCATTCAGCATGCAGGCCAAGACCAATGGATTATCGCTGCTGGAAAAAGCGGTGCAAGACCTTATTCGGAATATAGATAGTGAAACCGTTTTTAGCCTGTTCACCAATGAGAATACGTATGCCAATGTCAACATAAAGGACATTCAAAACGTATTGTTGTCCCTCCCTTATTCCCATAAACAGTTGAATCTGGAGGAAATTGGGCTAAAGGCCGGTACCCTATTTTCCAAATCCGGCAGTAGTGTGAAGAATTTGATTGTCATTTCAGATTTTCAACAGCGCATCGCTCCCAATAACCAAGTGGTGGATTCCTTAATTTCGGTGCACTTGGTTCCTGTACAGCCCAGAGAAGCACAAAATGTGGCTATCGATTCGGTTTACCTCTGGGATGAATTGGCGGAGCAACCTGCACTTACAGTGTTACTTTCCGGAGGTTCTGAGGAACAAAATCTGCCCATTTCCTTGTTCAATAATGATACCCTCATCGCAAAATCTGCTGCCAAGTTCACCTCCAATGGTACGGCTGAGGTACTCTTTTCCATTCCTGGAAATACAAAAATCAATGGAAGGCTCAGTATTGCCGAAAATGGATTGGGGTATGACAACCGATTCTATTTCAACATTAATGAACGTGAAAAAATAAAGGTGCTTGCCATCAGTAATTCCGAAAGTGATTATTTGGAACGGCTATATCCCGACAGTGAGTTTGAATTCCAAAAATTTCGATTAAATCAATTGGATTACAGCGCTTTGGATGGGCAAAACGTAGTTGTTCTGGATAATCTACAATCCATCCCCAATAGTCTGCAAAACGTGTTGCGTACGTTCAAGGAAAATGGTGGGACGCTTATTGTGGTTCCTTCCGTTGAAAGTGATTTGGTATCTTACAACTCATTTTTATCCAATTTTTCAGGTATTCAAATGACAGAAAAGGTGGCCAACAACACCAAGGTGACCTCAATTTCTTTTGACCATCCACTGTACAAAAACGTATTTGAAAAAGAAGTCACTAATTTTCAGTACCCTACCGTTAAAATCTATTTTAAAGTGCGCTCACAAATGCCCAAAATACTTTCTTTGGATGGGAATGAAGCCTTTTTGGTCGGGAATGATGGATTCTACCTTTTTACTGCCTCTTTGGAAACCGGCAATTCCAACTTTAAAAATTCCCCTTTGATTGTGCCCACGTTTTATAATATGGCTACTTCAAGCCTTCAAAGCCCTGACATTTACCATACCCTTGGTAAAATCAGTACAGTAGACATCCCGACAAACTTGGGAAGCGACAAAATTTTAAATGTTTCAAAAGCGGATTATGAATTTATCCCCTTACAGCAAACCTTCCCCAACCGGGTTAGATTGACCTTTGACCAAAACCCTACTTTAGATGGCATTTATACCATTAAGCAAGAAGGGCAATTGTTACAAAATATCAGTTTTGACTATCCGAGGGCCGAAAGCAAGCTCATTTATCTAGATGTTGAAAACATACCAAATACCAACACCCAAGATTCCATCGCATCACTTTTTGAATATTTGGAAGCAGAAAGCAATATTACCGCTTATTGGAAATGGTTTGTTATTTTAGCGTTGCTTTTGGCGTTGACCGAGGTACTCATCCAAAAATTCATTACATGAACATTCTGCTGAAGTCTGCAAAAATCGTGTGCCCAGAAAATAAGGAGTTACACCTGAAAAAGCGGGACATCCTTATTAAAAAAGGGATTATTGAAAAGATTGCCATCTCTATAGAAACGCCTTCCAATACAAAATTGGTGGACCTTAAAAACCTACATGTTTCCTTGGGTTGGTTTGACAGTGGGGTAAGTTTTGGAGAGCCCGGTCATGAGGAGCGGGAGACCATTGCCAACGGTCTGCATGTAGCCAGTAAAAGTGGATTTACGGACATTGTGCTCTACCCCAACACTTATCCAGTTCCCGATACCAGTTCTGATGTGGTATTTTTAAAGGAACGTAGTCTTGGGAAGCCCACAAGCCTTTATCCGCTTGGAACCTTGACCAAAAATGCAGGGGGTGTTGACCTCGCGGAGTTATATGATATGAAGAATGTCGGTGCGGTAGGCTTTTACGATTTCAAAAAGCAGGTGGTCAACCCAAATCTTTTGAAAATTGCGTTGTTGTATGCCCAAAATTTTGACGGATTGGTTTTCTCCCATCCGCAGGATATCCATATCAAAGGAAAGGGCATTGTGCATGAAGGAGAAGTTTCTACACGATTGGGACTGAAAGGGATTCCTGCCTTGGCGGAAGAACTTCAAATTGCTCGGGATTTATTTATATTGGAGTATACGGGAGGAAAATTGCACATCCCCACTATTTCAACGGCAGAGTCGGTGAAATTGATTGCCCAAGCCAAGAAAAAAGGATTGGATGTAAGTTGTAGCGTGGCCATCCATAATTTGGTCTTTACGGATGAATCACTGGAGGATTTTGATACCAATTTCAAGGTATCTCCTCCCCTACGAAGCAAAAAAGATAATAAAGCGCTCATAAAAGGGTTAAAAGATGGCATTATTGACTTTGTCACCAGTGATCACATCCCTGTTGATGTTGAAGGAAAACGCGTGGAATTTGACAATGCCATTGATGGCACCCTTGGTCTGGAAACCGCTTTTGGAAGCCTGAACGGTCTTCTTGGCCTGGAAGAAACTATTGCGCTATTAACAAAAGGTAGGAAACGTTTTAACCTGAATACACCTATTTTAAAGGAAGGTGAGAAAGCTTGCCTAACCCTATTTAATCCAGATGAAGAAATCCACTTTGCCCTGGAAAATATTTTGTCCACCTCCAAAAACAGTATGTTCTTGGGAGCGCAGCTAAAGGGTAAGGTATATGGTGTGATCAATAACGATAAAACTTCAATTTAATATTTTGAGTAAGCCCAATCCCGGAAAAACAACAGCCATTGTAGCCTATATCACCATCGTGGGATGTTTAATTGCGATTACGATGAATATGGAACCCAAAAATACTTTTGCCCGATTTCATATTCGCCAAGCGTTTGGTATTCATCTATTATTTCATGCTTTGGCCATAGCGCTCACTTTTATGGGTGTCGTTTACTATGCCCTTCCCTTATACCTTTTTTATTTGGTATTGTGGGGCTATGGATTCATTCAAGCGCTCAATGAAAAGACCAAACCCCTACCGGTTCTGGGTCCTTATTTTCAAAAATGGTTTACCTTTATTTCATAAAATTCTAAAATGTCCCCAACCGCGTTATCATTGGAATACCTGCAACGACCTTCATCCCTGAAATCGGGCAAAAAACCAGGTCTATTCATGTTCCATGGTTATGGAAGCAATGAGGAAGACCTATTTTCATTTGCTGCTGAACTGCCTGAGGAATTGGAAGTGATTTCGGTTAGGGCTCCTTATGATTTGGACCCTTTTGGACATGCCTGGTATGCCATCAATTTTGATGCGGAATACGGTAAATGGAGTGATGACGAGCAGGCCAAGGAATCCCGGGATAAAATTGTGGCTTTTATGGATGAGTCTATAGCTGCTTTTGATTTGGATAAAGAAAACATTACGCTTTTGGGTTTTAGTCAGGGTACGATTTTGAGTTATGCCGTAGCCCTTTCATTTCCTGAAAAAGTGAAGAATGTAGTGGCGTTGAGTGGTTATATCAATGAACGAATATTACGGGAAGATTATCCTGAAAAAGACCATAGCCAACTCCATATTTATGCGTCCCATGGACAAGTGGACCAGGTGATACCGGTGGAATGGGCTCAAAAAACCCCAGATCTCCTAAAGAAATTGAACATTGATTTCACCTATGAGGAATTTCCTATTGGCCATGGCGTTTCACAACAAAATTTCTATTCCTTCCGAAAGTGGTTGGTGGAGCATCTTTAAGCAGTGCAAATGTCATTCTGAAAGTACTGACTGTGCTTGAAGAATCCCTCCTTTTTTGTCTAAAAAAAGGAGATTCTTCACTTCGTTCAGAATGACAAAAATCAAAATTTAATAACTGCTTCGGGTATAGAGCAAGTGGTCCATTGGCGTAAAGCTTACACTCAAGTCATCTTTCAATTCGTATTTAATAAACAGTTCACCCCAATATTTCCCATCCGAAAAATCGACAATGATCCATTTGTGGTTCAACACCTTAATCTTATTGATTTTAAAATCACTTTCCATGCCCTCATAAGGAATTAAAGGGTTATCACCCGATTTTTCATTGGTCTCCAAAAGCTTATCCTCAATATATCGAGTAGGGTTTTCCAAGTTAAGATGATCATAATACGCCAAGGCATCATCATTGTTTTCGAGTGAAAAATATTGCATATCCAATATTTTGAGTTGGCTTTTCTGTACGGAATCTTGAAGCAGTTGCACTTCGGCCTCCAAGCGTTCCACATCAGAAGTCATGGCTTTTTGCATATTACTGGTGCTCACAAATTGGTATAACACCACTAAAGCGGCAAATACAAATAGATAGAGAAAAATTTTGTTCTTCATGGTCTTTATATCTTCAATTGTAGGTTATCGTAGGCCAAATGTATGTTTTTGGGCAATTCTTTTTCCACTTCTTCATGAAATCCCATAACATGACTGATATGTGTGAAATACGTTTTTTTCGCTCCAACTTCTTGGGCAAATTCAATGGCCTCTTCCAAATTAAAATGAGAATGATGGGGCTCTTTCCGGAGTGCGTTGACCACCAAGATTTCAGCACCTTTTATTTTTTTGAGTTGGTCTTCCTCCACCCGTTTTACATCAGTGAGGTACACAAATTCTCCAAATCGATAGCCGAAAACTTGTAATCGATTGTGGAAAGCTTCAATAGGAATGACCTCCAAGCCCCCCAATTCAATCGGGGCGTTCTTTACAACCGGTACAACTTGAACAGCTGGAGCACCTGGATATCGATTTTCATCCGCAAAAATATAATCGAACCGCTTCTTTAAAGAGGCAATGACCCGCTCATGGGCATAAATGGGAATATCGCCCTGACGAAAGAAAAATGGACGAATATCATCAATACCCGCAGTATGATCGGCATGCTCGTGGGTAAATAGAATACCATCCAATTTGTCGATGGGATTGGTCAACATCTGTTGCCTAAAATCAGGGCCACAGTCAATTACATAATTAAAATCCTTCCAAGAAATCAACACGGACACGCGCAATCTTTTGTCCTTAGGGTCCTTGCTCAGGCAAACTGGATGATTACTCCCGATAACAGGTATGCCCTGGGAGGTTCCCGTGCCCAAAAAGGTAATGGTCATCGTATCATCCATTAAAATCAAAATTATAACTTATTTATTTAATAGATTGAATGAAGAGTGTAACTTTGTTTTCTACTAAAATATTGGATATGCCTACCGTACCAAGCAGAGAGAATGCCTTTGAAAACATCCCTTCCATAAAGGCAAAGACCCTTAGAATTAATTTGAATCCAAATATCTACGGAACATTTGCTGAAATTGGAGCTGGACAGGAAACAGCCAGACATTTTTTTAGGGCCGGCGGTGCTTCGGGCACCATTGCAAAGGCGATGAGCGCTTATGATAAATCGTTCAGTGATGCCATTTATGGTGTTGAGGAAGATGGACGGTATGTTACCCAGTCACGTTTAAAGAAAATGCTGGACCATGAGATGAAGTTGGTGGAGGAACGAATAAGCCGAGAGAACAATCCTGATTATTTGTTCTTTACCTATGCCAATACCGTTGCAACCATAGATTTCTCAAAACGGTACAAAGGTCATGGTTGGGTGGGAATTCGCTTTCAATTGGATCCCAACCAAAAGGAATACGATGAGATTGTCCTGCACATCCGTTTCAAACAAAGTGAAGCCCGGTTACAACAGGAAACTCTGGGCATTTTAGGGGTAAATCTTATGTATGGGGCATTTTTTAAGTTCCATAAACCCAAAAAGTTACTGAAGTATTTATACGATCATATAGATAAGGACACTTTGGAAATTGACATGGTCAATTTTATAGGCCCCAACTTTAAGGAGGTGGATAACCGATTGATGAGCTTGCAGCTGATTAAAAATGATATGACCGATGCGGTCATGTTTGGCCCTGATGGGAACAATCTTTTACCTGCTGCGGTCCTTTACAAGAAAAATATCTTGGCACTTAGGGGAAGCTTTAGACCTGTGACCAAGGTGAATATGGATATGTTCAAAAAATCGTACGACATCTTTATACGGGAACAGACGGTGGAATATGAAAATACCATCGTGGTCTTTGAGATAACCCTGTCCAATTTAAAGGCTTCCGGGGAAATTGATGAACAGGATTTTATGGACCGTGCAGAATTGTTATGTTCGCTGGGACATACCGTGCTCATATCCAAATTCCAGGAATATTATAAGCTTGTCGAATATTTCAACAAATACACCAAGTCAAAAATTGGACTTACCATGGGGGTAAACAACCTTGTGGATATTTTTGATGAGAAATATTATCGTGATTTGAGTGGCGGTATCTTGGAAGCTTTTGGAAAACTGTTCTTCAAGGATCTTAAAGTGTATTTGTACCCCATGAAAGATTCAGAAACTGGCCAAATTATGACCAGCAACAATGTAAAGGTACACCCAAGGATGAAAGAATTGTACAAATTCTTTAAGTACAATGGGAAAGTGATGGACATTATTGATTATGATCCTGACATCATGCACATTTTCTCTAGGGATGTGTTGAAAAAAATCATCGATGGTGAAGAAGGCTGGGAAGAAGAACTGCCAGAAGGTATTGCTGAAATAATCAAGGAAAAACACCTCTTTACTCGAAAAGTAATTCCCAAAAAGGAAAAAGAAGAGGCATAAAAGTCAGTTCGAGCTGTTGTCCTGAGCGTAGTCCAAGGAGCTAGAGAACTCTTATCATCAAAAGACAACACGGATTGTTTGTGATGTTTAGTGAAATTCGTGTCGGGTTAAAGGCATACGGTTATCTGTTTTAGATTTCCCGCCTTCTCGATAGTAAAACCGGCCCAAATTGTCAGTTCGGGCCTTTCAACTCGCCTGTCTGCCAACAAAGGCAGGCTTAATGTGACAGTTCTTGGATAAAACTCTTTTTAATCCAAAATCTGGGCCGCGTGATTTTTGGTCTTTACCTTGTTTATAACTCGTTCCACTACCCCATCCCCGTTAATGACAAACGTGGTACGGTGGATTCCGTCAAACTCTCTACCCATGAATTTTTTTGGTCCCCAAACGCCAAAAATTTCAAGGACGTTATGGTCTTCATCGGCCAATAGTGGAAATGGGAAATTATATTTTTTCTTAAAGTTTGCCTGCTTACGCTCAGAATCAGCACTTACTCCCAAAATCTCATATCCCGCGTCCTGTAAGGCTTTGTAATTATCTCTTAAATTACAGGCTTCCAACGTACAACCCGGGGTATTGGCCCTAGGGTAAAAAAACACGACTAACTTTCTTCCTTTGTAATCACTGAGATTAATTGTATTTCCATCTTGGTCTTTTGCAGAAAATTCAGGTACTTTATCCCCTACTTTTAACATATTCATATGCGTACAGTGTCTATTTTATTGTTTAATTATTTTTATTCAAAATTAAACAAAAATGACTAAACAAGAAAAAGTTGACTTTGTAATTTCAACATTGGATGAAATTTATCCGTCCATTCCCATACCTTTAGATCATAAAGACCCATATACATTGTTAATTGCGGTTCTATTATCTGCCCAAAGTACGGATGTACGGGTGAACCAAATTACCCCCATTCTTTTTGCTGAGGCAGACAATCCCTATGATATGGTAAAACTTTCGGTAGATGAAATACGTGAAATCATAAAGCCTGTCGGCCTATCCCCTATGAAATCCAAAGGAATCCATGGTCTCTCGCAAATCCTGATTGACAAATATAATGGTGAGGTTCCCGAGGAAATGGAACTTCTTGAAGAATTACCCGCAGTTGGACACAAGACGTCAAGTGTTGTGGTTTCACAAGCCTTTGGCATACCTGCTTTTCCGGTAGATACCCATATCCATAGACTCATGTACCGCTGGGGATTTAGTAATGGTAAAAATGTGGTTCAAACAGAAAAGGATGCCAAACGATTGTTTCCAAAAGAACTTTGGAACCGACTTCACTTGCAAATCATCTGGTATGGAAGGGAGTACTGCCCAGCTAGAGGCTGGGACCTGGAAAAGGATGTTATTACAAAGACCATCGGCCGAAAATCGGTCATCAATGCATATCTCAAAGACAAAAAGAGCCGCTATTAGCGGCTCTTTTTGCATCTGTTTTACAGCAACTTAGTTCAAAGTCACTTCAAATGGATGTTTTTTGTAGCTGACTACATGAATCGATTTTGAATAGCTAAGTAAGAAATTAATAGTTTCTTTACTCGCTTTTACCGATTTAACGGCTTTTTGTTCTTCAGAGTAAATATTTTCCATATTCTAGCATTAATGTTTCAAATAGATAACGCCGCTAGAATTGAAATATTGTAAGGTTCGACAGAATGCCGATTAATTCGTTAAAACGATGTTCTTGCGATCAACGATTTTTCTAAGGTTAATTAGCGCATAACGCATTCTTCCCAAGGCTGTATTGATGCTTACTCCAGTGTTTTCAGATATTTCCTTGAAACTCATATCCTTATAGATACGCATGATCAAGACTTCTCTCTGGTCTTCTGGTAATTCATCAATCAACATCGTAAGATCGTTGTCAATCTGATCTTTAATGATTTGCTTTTCTGCATTTAGTTTTTCATCCTTAATCACGGAGAAGATGTTGAAGTCATCGCTGCCTTCAAACTTTGGCATTCTTTTGTTCTTTCGAAAGTGATCTATGATAAGGTTGTGGGCTATGCGCATTACCCAAGGCAAAAACTTACCTTCTTCACTGTAAGATCCTTTCTTCAAGGTTTTAATGACCTTGATAAAGGTATCTTGGAAGATGTCCTCTGCCACATCCCTATCCAAGACTTTAGAATAAATAAAACTGGAAATTCGTTGGTTGTGCCTGTTGATGAGTGCCTCTAGTGCTTTTTCATCTCCAGCAATGTAGTTCTTAACTAGAATCGAGTCATTAATCTGTAGTTCCATACAAATTACTTTTTTTGGTTAATATCACGGTCTTTCCTTTCCAAGAAAGACTTTAGGTATTTAGTTGAAAGTTTAAAAAAGTAATTATTTCTGTATAGGCCTATCAGTATTTTAATTACAACTCAAATATAGAAAATTAGGTAGGCGACCTAAAAACTATGTTGTGATTTGCGCTTTTTTATATGTTAACTGATGCAATATACGTATTAAGTGTCCTGTATCGTATCTTTGAGGCCCTAATTTTAACAAATGACAGCGATTGCCGACATAGATCCCAAGCAGAACATCATCATTAAAGGTGCCAAGCTCCATAACCTTAAGAATATCGATGTTGTTATTCCACGTAATAAATTGGTGGTGATTACTGGATTGTCGGGTTCCGGGAAATCAAGTTTGGCATTTGATACTCTTTATGCGGAAGGACAACGCCGCTATGTGGAAAGTCTGTCCTCTTATGCTCGTCAGTTTTTAGGGAAGTTGGACAAACCTAAAGTTGATTATATAAAAGGTATAGCCCCCGCCATTGCCATAGAACAAAAAGTCAATTCCACCAACCCAAGATCTACGGTTGGCACGACTACAGAAATCTATGACTATCTAAAGTTGTTGTATGCCCGTATTGGGAAGACTCTATCCCCTATTTCAGGCAAAGAGGTTAAAAAACACACCGTGACCGATGTCATTAATTATATAAAGCCACTTTCTGAAGGAACTAAGTTATTATTGCTGGCTCCTATTACCATAAAGGAAGAGCGCGACCCTATAAAATCGTTGCAACTTTTTTCCAAACAAGGGTATGCTCGTATTAAATATAAAGGAGATGTAATTCGTATTGATCAGGCTCCAGAGGACATTGAAAGGGAATTCGATTTAGTCGTGGACCGGGTCATTGTTAAGGACGATGAAGATTTTTACAACCGATTGGCCAATGCTGTGGACAATGCATTTTTTGAAGGAAAGGGTCAATGTATCATCGAGAATCTGGAAAGTGCCGAAACCAAGATGTTCAGCAATCAGTTTGAGCTGGATGGCATGAAGTTCCTTGAGCCCAATGTACATCTGTTCAGTTTCAACAATCCTTACGGCGCTTGTCCCAAGTGTGAAGGGTATGGCGATGTCATAGGAATTGATGAGGACCTCGTGATTCCCAATACAGCACTTTCCGTTTATGAAAATGCGGTTTTTCCGTGGCGAGGGGAAAGCATGGGGTGGTATCGCGATCAATTGGTGAATTCTGCCTACAAATTTGATTTTCCCATCCACAAGCCTTGGTTTGAGCTATCTGAAGATCAAAAACAATTGGTCTGGGATGGCAATGAACACTTTATTGGAATCCAAAAGTTCTTTGAGCAGCTAGAGGAGAAAAGCTATAAAATCCAAAATAGGGTGATGCTTTCTCGATATCGTGGTAAAACCCGATGTACGGTTTGCAAGGGAAAACGGTTACGAAAAGAGGCCAATTATGTAAAAGTGGGAGGAAAATCCATATCGGACCTGATTGAACTTCCCATAAAGCGCCTGATTCCTTTTTTTGATACCCTCCAACTTTCAGAGCATGACACTGCCATTGCCAAACGATTGATCAAGGAAATTACAACCCGTTTGGATTTTTTGGACAAAGTTGGATTGAGTTATCTTACCTTAAATCGAAAATCAAACACCCTATCCGGGGGAGAAAGCCAACGTATCAATCTGGCCACCTCGTTGGGCAGTAGCTTGGTGGGTTCCATGTATATTTTGGATGAGCCTAGCATCGGCCTTCATCCTAGAGACACCGAAAATCTGATTGAAGTTTTAAAATCCCTCCGGGATTTAGGCAATACCGTTATTGTAGTGGAGCACGATGAGGATATCATGAAAGCAGCCGATGAAGTCATCGATATTGGCCCAGAAGCAGGTACATTAGGTGGTGAAGTTGTGGCAACGGGAAGTTTGGATGCTATTTTAAAGGCCAATTCCCTCACGGCGGATTATCTAAATGGCTCAAAAGAAATCACTGTGCCGGCTGAGCGGAGGATCAGCAAACATTTTATTCAAATCAAGGGAGCCCGGGAAAACAACCTTAAAAATATCGATGTTACGTTTCCCCTAAATATGCTTACGGTGGTTACGGGAGTCTCTGGAAGTGGCAAAAGTACCTTGGTGAAAAAAATACTGTATCCATCCATATTGAAAGAAGTTGGTGGTTACGGCGAAAAGGCAGGGGAGTTCAGTGCAATGGAAGGCAAATATGCACACATAAAACATGTGGAGTTTGTGGATCAAAATCCCATTGGGCGTTCCTCACGATCCAATCCGGTTACCTATATTAAGGCTTATGACGATATCCGTAGTTTGTTTGCTTCCCAAAAGTTAAGCAAACTTCGGGGATATCAAGCCAAACACTTCTCTTTTAATGTGGATGGCGGTCGCTGTGAAAAATGCAAAGGTGAAGGTGAGATCACTGTGGAAATGCAGTTCATGGCCGATGTTCATCTGGAATGCGATGTTTGTGGTGGCAAGCGTTTCAAAAAGGATATCTTGGAGGTGCAATTTGAGGGCAAGAACATTGATAATATCCTCAATATGACCATTGATGATGCCATAACGCACTTCAAAAGGCACAAACAAGATAAAATTGTAAACAAATTACAGCCCTTGCAGGATGTGGGCTTGGGCTACGTTACCCTGGGGCAATCCTCCTCTACCCTTTCCGGTGGTGAGGCGCAGCGTATAAAATTGGCTTCTTTTTTGGTAAAGGGCAATACCAAGGAAAAAGCTTTGTTCATCTTTGATGAACCTACGACCGGCCTTCATTTCCATGACATTAAAAAATTGTTGAAATCCTTTGACGAATTGATTGGCAAAGGGCATTCCATCATTGTTATTGAGCACAACATTGAACTCATCAAGTGTGCCGACTACCTCATTGACCTAGGCCCTGAAGGGGGTGAAAATGGCGGTTATTTGATTGTGGAAGGAACTCCAGAGGAAGTGGTGAAAAACAAAAAATCATATACGGCTAAATATCTAAAGGAAAAGATTTAGTCAACATAATGCGATTTTGAATCAATGATTTATTCCCACTAACAATTTATGTGGCCTATTTCCAATCCTGCTATTTTGACTGTTCTCTAAGAGAAGCGTCAATTCATATACGTTTTTTATCAATCCTATCCCCTCTTTTACAAATTGACCGCTCCGCAAAACAAAATATGGTTATAACATCGTAGCGCTAATCATTTGTCAATTTGGATTCTTATGCGCTTCCTCTTGCTGTGCACAAACTTGGAAACCAAATTCAACAAATAGCAATAACCAATATTTAAATTATGTTTCTCTCCATTTCCAAATCAAAATGGCAGAAAGGGTTTCATTTGGGACTTTTCTATGTAATACTTTGCTCATCAGTTGTTGGTTTTTACCATTTTTTTATACAAGATCTGAAAAATAATTCAAAGGAATTGGTGTATGTCAAAACTAGCACTGAATTGGAAAACGATGAATCAATAGCCTATGTTCCAGGTATTGCAATTATAAAATCAGACAATCCCAATCCAGTAGGGGTTGGACCTTGCAGACAAATAGAGTATACCTATTTTATAACCAATGAGAGTACCAATGGCGAAATTTTGGAGAATGTTGAAGTTATAGATCTCCAACTTAGCATGAATCCGTTGCCTGGTCCTTCTAACGGAGATGACAACAATAATACTTTTCTGGATCCCGGAGAAATCTGGGGATACACCTTCGCATACTTTATTACCTCACAGGACAAAATCAATGGGCAAGTCGGCGGGAATGCTACTGTAACGGCTGATGTGCAAGGACAAGGTATTTCCGTGAATGACACATCCGATGATGACAGCGTTTTAGGAGATGAGCCTACCATAACTGATTTAACAGCCTGCCAACCAACCATTGCAATAGTCAAAACGGGGATATTGGCTCCTGGCTGCGATAATATTCGCTACCGTTTTGATGTCACCAATGAAAGTCTGGGTGGGGATATTTTAGAAAATATTCAGGTCTTTGACCCTTTGATTGATGATATCAATCCTTTGGTCGGTCCCCAAGCAGGTTTTAACGGTGATGGAGATAATCTACTGGAAATCGGGGAGGTTTGGTCCTATTTTGAAACCTATGATCTTACTCAGGCAGACAAAAATAACGGAGAGGTTGTAAACCAAGCCCATGTCACCTCCACCGTTGTTGGATTCCCTAATGCACTGGTTGAAGATGATTCCGATGATAACAGTGTATTGGAAGACGACCCCACCGTCACTGATCTCTCAGCATGCCAACCAAGAGTGGCAATGGTAAAGACGGGTACCGTAAACAATGATTGTAGCCAAATAGAGTATGCTTTCTATGTTTCTAATACTGGGGCTCAGATCTTAACCAATGTCGAGGTAATTGACCCTTTATTTGCAAACGAACTTGGAAATAATCCCATACCAGACTTGGACCCATGTAACCGAACTGCCATTCAACAATGATGAATACGCCACCGCCCACCCAGCCTTGAGTCCCGATGAAAAGCGACTTTACTTTTCATCCAATAGGAATGGAGGGTATGGGGAATCTGATTTATGGTATGTGGAAATTCTAGATGGCGGGAGGTATGGAATTCCCAAAAATCTAGGGCCTGAAATCAATACTGAGGCTCGGGAAACATTTCCGTACATAAGTGATAAAAACACCCTGTACTTTGCTAGTGATGGTCATGTTGGATTGGGAGGATTGGACATTTTTGCCATTTCGTTGGACGATTCTGGTCCTTATAAAAAGGTGACAAACCTAAAAAAGCCAATCAATTCCAGTAGCGATGACTTTGGTTTTATACTTGACGAAGAAAAGAAGATCGGTTTTCTTTCCTCCAACAGAGATGGTGAAAAGGGAAGTGCTTCTGATAACATATATAAGGTAAGGGAATCCTGTAAAATACAGACACTCCGTGGTATTGTCTATGATGCCATGACCAAGCTGCCGCTCAACGGAGCATTAGTGACTTTGCTGAATGATGATAACGAAAAAATTGCGCAGACTACTACCAATACAGATGGAGCTTACCATTTTGAAGATATGGTTGACTGCAATAGACAATACAGCGTTAGAGGTGAACATCCCGAATTGGAATATAGCCCTACGGAAAAGGCCATAGCAATTCGTGGCGATAAAGAAGAGGAGCAACTGGACATACAGATGTCCCCTACTGGTTGTCCGCCAAACGACCTTGGATGTAGGTTAGTATTGCAGCCCATCTATTTTGATTATGGAAAATATCAAATAAGGCCTGATGCAGAAGTGGAATTGGCTAAAATTCTTGAGGCTATGAAAGAATACGCACAACTAAAAATACATATTGAATCCCATACCGATTCTAGATCCAGTGACTCATTTAATATGCGGTTGTCACAGAGAAGAGCCCAAGCCACCATGCAATGGCTCATCGATAAAGGGATAGCTCCCAGTAGACTCTCTGCCAAAGGTTATGGAGAGACCCAATTACTGAACGAATGTTCCAACGGAGTTCGGTGCCCAGATGCCAAACACGAATTAAATAGAAGGTCGGTATTCATTATAAAAGAGTAACTAACATATCTTAAGATTATTGATTATCAGTAACTTATGGTTTTTGGCACGCTCATTGCTACTGTTTGGGTGGATGTAAATAGGTACATCTAGAACTTTAAACCTTGTAGCATGAAAAAGTTAGTACTCTTTATAGCAGCAGTTGCTTTTGGTACCATAGGTGCCCAAGCGGCTAATTTGGACAATAATGTGGCCATCGCCACGAGATATGGAAACTCCTTCATCTTTGTAGAAGATGGCGTGACTTTTTCAGTATACCCAGATGGAGAGTTCGATTTCTACATGGACAATAGGGTTAATATTGGTGTTGGTGCCCAAATAGGAAATGTGGGTATTACCTTTAACTCAGGATACAACTATAACCCATATGTGCAATACGATGATTACGGAGCCGTAGTCCAAGTTGAAAACACCCCCATCTTTTATGACTATTACGGTCGTGTATCACAGATTGGTAACGTAAATATCTGGTATAATAATGGCAGGGTCCGTAGAATTGGTGGATTGCATGTCTATTATAATGGTGGTGTATTTAGTCACTGTACCGGGTATATCAATATCTACAACAGACACTATGTATACCGTCCCTTCCACAGGTATTTCATAAGACCAACAGTTGGATTCTGTAATGTATATGCTAGACCGTATAGAAGGTACTATAGCCCCATTCGCTATACCTATTATGCTCCATACAGATACAACGATAGAAGAGCTTATGCCAGAATTGGAAAGGTATATAGAAATGATAATAGATATAGAAGGGACAAAATCTATAGAAATGATAGAAGAGTGTCCGTAAGTGACAACCACAGTATAAGACGTGAACGTGATTATGGAAGAAGCAATAGAACTGTTGCCAGAAACAATGATAGAAAAGGAAGCCCAAATGTATATCGCTCTAACAGCAGCGTAAAAAGACAAGCTACGCCCCAACGGAGCATGAGACAAGGGAATACCTATAGAAAATCAAATGATGTTTCTAGAAATAACAGAGCTGTGACCCAAAAACGGGTAACACGAACTCCCGATAGGAGAACCGTTACCAAAAGACAGGTTGCTTCTACCCCTAATCGTAAAACGGTGTCGCGTAGTACAAAGACCTACAGAAGGCCCCAAAATAAAAGTGATTCAAACAGGTCCGTAGTTCAAAGAAGTAATGCGCCCAAGAGAACAGTAAAAAGTAGCAGCTCTAAACGGACAACTGTAAAGCGAAGCGCAAGAACTTCTTCCAGTCAAGGAAATAGCGGTGCTAGATATAGCAGAAGTTCCAGAAAAAATTAAACGAGAGTTTTTAGGTTGGTTAGTTGTTTGACCCCGTAGTAGGATTTATCCGCTACGGGGTTTCCTTTTTCAACCATTTTGAAAGTACACCTGAAACATCTTCGGAAATATCAAAGCGATATAGAATACCCACGTACATAACTACAACCAAAGTCGATTTCAACAATATGTTCAAAATAGGATGAAATGGGAATTGGAGCAAGTCAAATAACACGGCAAGCAGGACCAAAACTGCCAAAACCTTAAATGTAGCTTTGGAAAAAGGTAAGATGCCAAATTTTTGCTTCACAAAAAGCAGTTTGGTCAGATTAAAAATAAAAATAGAGACAAAACTGGCCAAAGCAGCACCTTCCAATCCCAAAACAGGAATTAGCAAATAATTCAACAAAATGGTCAATGCGGCCAAACAGACCCCAAATACCAATACAGTTTTATAATATTGGGAATTGTACAAAATAGAGTTGTTGTTTCCCAAAAGTGAATCGAACACTTTGGCCAACCCAACTAAAAAGACAATGGTATAACCATTCCGGTAAGCTTCTGGCAGTAGTAAATATAGGTCGTTCAGATTCAATATGATCAACACGAACAAAATTCCGGAAGCGATAAAAAGTGTCAATGAAGTTTTCTGATATAGACGCTCCAATCCAGAATGGTCCCCAGAATTCAATTGTTCTGCTGTCAAGGGATATGTGATTTGGTGCATGGCCCTGGATGGGACAATAATTACAGTAGCGATGTACACCGCTACCCCATAATAGGCCACATTCTCTATGCTGATGAACTGATTGAGCATCACCTTGTCTATTTCTAAGAGTATCAGTGCAGCCGAACCTCCTAGAATAATCAAAAAGGAATAGGACAAAATTTCTTTGGTATTGTTGGGAAAATTGAAATCAAACTTTGGGAAACGCAACGTATACGCATAAATCTTGATAATGATTGTCCGTAAAAGATACAGTCCAACCAAACTCTTAAAAAATATGTCCAACGTGATAACGTCAAAATATAGAAGTATCAATAAAACAGACACACCAATACGGCCAAATACCTCTTTCATGAAATTTCCAAAGACCGACTTTAAATGCACTTTGCACCAGGCAAAATATACCTCAAAATAGGCCATGGCCAATCCTATAAAAAAGACATACCACAGATAGTGCTTGACCATGGGATTGACTTTTGATACTAAATTTCCCAAAGGTTCATACCAAAATAATCCAATCAAGGCTACAGGTATGGTTCCCAGCAACGGCACCAACAACATCAAGGTCAAAAAAGTATCCTTTTCCTTATCTTGATAGTTGCTGTAATATTTCACCAAGGTATTGTGCACTCCAAAGGCCATCAGTGGCATTAAAATAGCACCGGATGCCAAGATAAAGGTAACTAGCCCATAATACTCATCGGCCAAAATTTTGGTATACAGAAATAAGGTATTCACCGCTCCGAACAAAAAGCCCAGATAGGTCACCACAACATTCTGTATGGATTGTTTTAAAACGACTCCCATTAGATGAATTTTGCCAAGCTTTCGGTCAATGCTTTCCGGTGAAACTGCCCCACTCCTTTTGAGTTACAATGAAGTTCCTCTTTTTGATAGCTGGCAAACCAATCCAAAAGTACATTTTTTAAACAAGCCGCATCACTTTGCACGCATACACTCCCCGATTGTGTTTGAGTCACTAATTTACCGGCTTCCCATCCTTCTGGACCAATGGCCAAAATAGGCCGTTTGGCATTTAAATATTCAAAAAGCTTTCCGGGGATGATTCCCTTGGTCTCCTCGGAATCAATTTCCAGCAACAACAATACCTGCGATTTTTGCTGTACCTCCAAAACCTTATCATGGGACAAATACCCCAAACGTTTTACATACGATTCCAAGCCTAACTCTCTTAGGGATTGCAAAACCTCTTCCCCTACTACCCCAGCCAATTGGATTTTCACCGCATTTTTAAAAGCTTCATGCTCCTGAATGAGTTCTTGGATGACCTTCCACAAGGCAATCGGATTTCGTCCCGTCAATAAGGAGCCTATATGGGAAATCGTAAACCCAGAATCCAAGGTTACCGGTTTAAGTTCATCATCATACCCATTGGTGACCACCTTTATGGGCTTGTCCGTTATTTTTTCAAACTCTTGCTTAGTGTGGTCACTGGTGACCACAATCTTATCCGCAGACGTCAATACTTCCGTTTCCAACCGCTTGTGTTTTTTTTGCGAAGCTTTGGACAATCGTAATTTTTTATGATAGCCAATCGAGGTCCAAGGATCTCTAAAATCGGCAATCCATTGGATAGCATATTTTTCCTTCAATCCCAATCCTATCAGGTGTAGGCTATGCGGTGGACCTGTAGTAATGATGGTTTCGATACCTTCATCGGCAATCACCTTGGCCAAATAATGAATAGAAGGTTTTACCCAAAGTTTTCTAGCATCTGGAATAAAAAAGTTACCTCGAATCCAAAGCAAGACCTTTTCCAAAAAGGAAGGATTCTTGTCTTGGATTATCCCAGAGCTTATGGTTTTGGTTTTCTTTTTCGATAGCAAACTGGCCCATCCGTACGGTTCCTTGATAGGCTGTTTTAAAATCTGAACGCCCTTGGAAACTTCATCAACAAGATTTTCATCCACAAGGGGATAATTCGGGTTTTCGGGAACATATACTATGGGTTGAAATCCAAACTCGGGCAAATACTTGGTAAACTTTAGCCATCGCTGTACTCCTGGTCCCCCAGCCGGAGGCCAATAGTATGTTATGACCAAGATTTTTTTCATCAGGATTCTTTGGATTTTTTCGGAACAAAGGAATATCCAACACCGCCCACAATAATCAACCCCAATAAGATACAGGCTGCCAAGGTTATCTGACTTCCTGTTTCAATAACCTGAGGCTCAAACTTGAACTCTATTACATGCTCCCCTGATGGAACCTTCATGCCCCGCAAGGCATAATCCACCTTGTAATGTTCCTCCGGTTTACCATCAATGTAGGCATTCCAGCCAGATGGATAATGCATTTCGGAGAAAACAGCGAATCCATCATTTTCGTTGCTGGACTCATATTTTAGATAATTAGGCCGATAATCCACTAAGTCAATATGTGCTAGAGAATCAGTTTCATACCGAAGCTTGGTCAAACGGGGATATTCCTTAGTATTAACCACAGCCTGCGACTTGGAATTAAAATCTTTTAGGGCCTCAATCTCCTCGTTCGCCGAAGATACTGGCTGTAATTGTTCCACAAACCAGGCGTTTCCATTGGCATCATTGTTTACGGCTGGGAAACTGCTCCCTTCTTCATCTTGCTGGATGATATATTTCACATTCAACATATTCAACACCTGCAGATTGTTTTGGTGCAGATGGTATTCAAACAAATTTTGGAGAGCGCGGGGCTTCGCTGCATGATAGCCGCCTATGGATTTATGGAAATACGAAGTTCGGGCTCCATTCAATCCCTCCTGTGGATCAAAAACCCGATAAACCGAGTCATCTTCTTGGAGAGCGTGGTCTATCTGACTTTCTTGGAACGGGGTGTTCATTTCACGTTGACGTACAAAATCGTCCTCGTTTACGTAGCGAAGGGCTACTCCCACCAAATCAAACAGTACCAGTCCCGCCATAATGAGTACCATGGCATTCTTTCCTATTTTTTCCTTCACAAAAAACCAAAGGGCCACGGCAGCCATGGTCACATATATCAAGGAGCGAATGGTATCACTGACATAAACCGCTTCACGATCCCGTTGGATCATGGTCATTAACTCATCACCGAAATAGCCTTGATACATCTCGTCCCGCATACCTTCAAAATCAAAGAAGGCCTTCAACAGAAAAATAAAAATACCTAGGGCCAAAACGATGAAAAAGCTCCATTTCAAGGCTTTGATTTTCGCTGCCACATCAATAGATTTTTTGAACAATTGTCGTAATCCTAAAATCCCTAAAACGGGAAGGCACAGCTCCAAAACCACTTGAATCGAGGAAACCGCCCTAAATTTGTTGTACAATGGGAAATAATCAATCATAAAATTGGTCAGTGCCGGGAAATTCTTTCCCCAAGACAGCAGAAGCGATAATACGGCACCTCCCAACAGCCACCATTTGTGTTTACCTTTCACCAAAAACAGGCCCAATACAAATAAGAAAAATACAATGGCACCCACATAAGCGGGGCCGGCGACGATGGGTTGGTCTCCCCAATACAAGGGCAAACCACTGGAAAGCTGTATGGCTTTGGACGGCGAAAGCCCCTGTCCTATCAAATAATCATATGCTTTGGAATTTTTGCCCAAATCTTCATTCCCTGAACCTCCAAACAATCGTGGAGCAAACAAATCCAACGACTCCGCAATGCCATAACTATATTGGGTAATGTACTCCTTGTCCAATCCATTGGAAGGTTGTTTTGGGGTCCCATCTGGGTTTATGGTCAATTCTGATTTTCCCCGGGTACTCCAATTGGCATATTCCTTGGTAGCCATCAACCCTGTGGCATTTGCTGCTACCGATAGTGCTACAGCACCAATTAAAATCCCAACCGATAGGAAAAAGTGTTTTAGTTTTTTATCCTTTATCGCATAGATCAACTGCACCAATCCTAAAATAAGCACCAACAACATAAAATAGTAGGTCATTTGGTAATGGTTGGCACTGATTTCCAAGGCCATGGCCAAGGCAGTCAAAATAAAGCCAAGGAAATACTTCCTTCGGAAAACAAGGACAATACCCCCCAAAACCATAGGAATATAGCCCAAAGCATGTGCCTTGGCGTTGTGCCCTACCCCAAGAATAATAATCAAATAGGTGGAAAAACCAAATGCAATAGCACCCAGTGCTGCCAAGCGAAAATCAACCTTTAAGCAAAGCAATAGAATATAAAATCCAATGAAATACAGAAAAAGATAGTCTGCAGGTCTGGGCAAAAACCGAATTAAACGGTCCAATTTTTTAATATAATCGTTCGGATAGTTAGCTCCTAATTGATAGGTGGGCATTCCACCAAAGGCACTGTTGGTCCAATAGGATTCCTCTCCGGTAAGTTCCTTGAAATCGTCCCTTTCCTTGGCCATTCCTTTATATTGGGCAATATCAGATTGAAAAATGGCCTTGCCCTGCAAAACAGGATAGAAATACACCAGAGATGCAAGCAAAAATAAACCAACGACACAAATGTGGGTGATAATGGCTTTTGGAGAAAGATTCATGGATAGATTTTGAAAAGACAAATATTAGTCAATTTCCTCAAAATCTATGTATTCTCCAACTTTTTTTGAAGGATTGGATTTTCGGGCAGGTTTCTTATAAATTGTGGTATCTCCTTCCTCTTTGGTTTTTTGTCCAAAATCTTGGTAATTGCCAAATTGTTGGCCAAACCGTTCCTCTGTCTTCTTCATAGCATAATTCAGCAATCGCGGAGCCAACCATTTCAGCAGTAATTTCGCTGCATAGTATACTAATATGAGGATAAATATCGTTTGTAGTACAACCATATAACCGTAACTATTGTATCAAAATTACACTGTAAGTAGCATAAAACGACCAAACGTATCTTAAAATACTATTAAAATCAGTTATATGGATTTTTATTTTTTCAAAAAGACTCTTTTTCTTTTCATTCTTGCTCCTGTTTTTTTGAATGCCCAATATACCGATGTCATCAATTCCAACAGACCGGGTAGGGCCGTTAGTGCCTATGCAGTGGGAAAAAATGTAGTTCAGGCTGAGGCTGGATTGTTTTATGAACAGCAGGACAATGCGGACCTCAATTCAGATTCCAATATTTTTGGAACGGACATTGCGCTGAGGTACGGGTTTCTTTTTGAAGAATTGGAAATCAATTGGGAAGGAACCTTTATGAAGCAAAACATAAACTATCCTGATTTTGATATTGAAGGTAAACTAGCCGATTTTTCACGTAATCGACTCGGGGTTAAATATCTCCTTTATGATCCTTATAAAAACCCAGAACGCAATAAGCCAAACTTATACAGTTGGCGCGCCAACAACCTGTTCCAATGGAAAAATTTAATTCCAGCCATTTCTCTTTATGGCGGAGTGAATTTTGTATTGGGCGACAATCCGTTTTATCCGGGCGAACCTACAACTTCCTACAGAGGAGCTATTGCCACCCAAAGTAGGTTATCACCACGATTTGTGCTCATTTCTAACATTGCCTATGACCGTATTGGAACCGATTTTCCCGAATGGCGGTATGCACTTTCCCTTTCACATGCACTTAGGGATCCTAGGTGGAGTATCTTTTTTGAAGGTCAGGGAATTTCGGGGGACCGGTATTCCGATATCATCTTAAGAACCGGGGTGGCCCGCTTGATCAATCCCAATTTTCAGGTGGATTTGCACATGGGATCTGGGTTTAAAAATGATCCTTCCCGATTATTTGTGGTACTCGGTGCTTCTTACCGCTTGGACTTTCATAAAGATAGTTTCAAAACGATTGATAGCCAGAGCAGCAATCTGAATGGAAAAATTAAACGGAACTCCAATAAGAAAAAATCAAAAAAGCGAAGGAAAAAAAACAAAGACGACATTGATTTCTAAGTTTTTTCTTTAACATTTTTATGCTGTAGGTAATATTGCTAATATTGGCTTGTAAAAAATGATGTATGATCACCATCAAGCAGGTTCAATCAAAGGCTGATTTAAAACGCTTTGTAAAATTTCCCTTTTCCCTTTATAAAGACTCCCCATATTGGGTTCCCCCCATCATTAAAGATGAGATGGCCTCCTTTGATGCCACCAAAAATCCTGTCTTTAAAAATGCCGAAGCCCGTTTTTTTCTGGCCTATAAGGGCGATGAAATAGTTGGGCGGGTAGCAGCCATCATCAACTGGTTGGAGGTGAACGAACAAAAAGTTCGGAAAATGCGTTTTGGCTGGTTTGATTTTGTGGATCATCTTGAGGTCTCCAAAGCTTTGCTGGATAAGGTAGCCGAAATTGGGATAGAGAACCAGTTGGAATATATGGAAGGCCCAGTAGGTTTCTCCAATCTCGATAAAGTAGGTGTCCTTGTGGAAGGATTCGACCATATCGGGACTATGATCACTTGGTACAACCACCCATACTATCAATCCCATTATGAAAAACATGGGTTTGTTAAGGAAAAAGGCTATTTGGAAAATAAATTTTTGGCTTCTGCAGCTGACCCAAAATTATTCGGTAAAGCCAATCTATTGGTAAAAAAACGGTATGGACTCAAGGAAATGAATTTTGAGAACAGCAAGGACATTATGCCATGGGTGGACAAAATGTTCGACCTTTTCAATGAAAGCTATGCCAGATTATCCTCTTTTGTGAAGATTACGGATATCCAGAAAGAATACTTCAAGAAAAAATATATCAGCTTTATCAACCCCGAGTACATCAAATTTGTGGTGGATTCGGATGATAATCTCGTAGCATTTGCCATTGTAATGCCTTCATTTTCAAAGGCGTTGCAAAAAGCTAATGGACGCTTGTTCCCAACTGGGTTTTTTCACCTATTGAAAGCCAAAAAAGAAAGCAAGGATGTTATTTTTTATTTAATCGGCATTCACCCCAATTATCAAAACAAAGGGGTAACAGCCATCATCTTTAACGAATACCACAAAACCTTTACGGAAAAAGGAATTGTAAACTGCATCCGTACTCCAGAATTGGAAGACAATGTGGCCATAAGGCAAATGTGGAAGCACTTTGATCCTGTGACCCATAAGAGAAGACATACATATCGAAAGGATTTATAGGACAATTTTTTTTATGATTTCTTCGTAAACTGTTTTTATACGATTACATCCATTCATCACCACTTGGATGCTTTTGAATGGTTTATTCCCATCACCTTTTCAAAAAGTTTCACTAGAATATAAGTTGCTGATTATCAATATTTTTAATTACCTTATAAGGTGAAACTTTTAATCAACACTAAAATGAAAAAATTTGTATTTATGATTGCAATGGTACTAGGTACTTTTGCAATTTCAGCACAGGATGAAGGCCCTCTTTATTTGGTTTTCGAATTTATGCATGTGGACAATGAGCAGGAATCAGCTTATGCTGAAACTGAGGCGTTTTGGGAAAAAGTACACGTACAACGTGTTAAGAATGGCGACTGTATTGGTTGGGACCTCTGGCGGCTATCCCCTGGGGGCGAAAAACAAGGTTCGCAGTATCTTACGGTAAGTGTGTACAACGACCCGGTAAAAATGATGGAAGGTGGTGATTTTGCTAAAGCATGGAGTGCTGCTTATCCAGAACTGTCTGATGAGGAGATTGCCCAAAAATTTGAGATGACAGCCAAAAGCAGGGATTTAGACTATCGTGTTTACCTACATCAGATAGATGCTACCGAAGACGATTTTGACATGCCCATAGGTACCTTGGCCGTAATGAACTTTATGAAAGTCAAAGATGGAAACTATGACGCTTATGAGAAAACAGAATCTGAAGTCTTTAAACCCATGCACCAAAAAGATATTGAAGCAGGCGGAAGAGCAAGTTGGGGGCTTCTTAGAAATATGATGGGTTACCCGTCTGAAGCGTATACCTCCCATATTGCTGTTGACATGTACACAAGCTATGAGCAGTTCTTCAATGGTGGGACTGATGATGGGCAAGAACTCAGTGAAGAAGCCATAAAGGCCATTAATGATGGTTTGGCTACTAGAGATTTAAAATCCATGACATTTGCCACCTTACTACGAAAAGTAAGGTAATACAAGACCTTTTAATGATATCGTAGGTCCATTTCTTAAGAGATGGGCCTTTGTTTTTGATACATGGATTTTGTATTTTTTAAATCTTGGTTTGATTTCTGTTGAAATTTGTTTACTGAATAAATTGTTATCAATTGATAATACCCTTCCATCAAACGAAGATGTTCATTTAAAGGTTTTTTTAGGATTTTGTCTCCCTCTAAGAAATTCATGTATGAACCACAACCAAAAGGGCTTAAAGTTCCACTTAACGAGAATAGAAAAAACGCCCTACAGCGAATCTTTCCAACTTAATATATTTGCCCATGAATACCTTAATGCAGAAGATTTTA
Organism: Allomuricauda sp.; assembly: GCA_050303195.1. GTDB lineage: Bacteria > Bacteroidota > Bacteroidia > Flavobacteriales > Flavobacteriaceae > Flagellimonas. The sequence continues at coordinate 33,087 of JBNLBG010000017.1, forward strand.
AAATAGCCCAATTATACCTTAATTCTGCCATTTCACATTGCGACAAGTATGAACAAGAGTTGTTGGAGCTTTCCAAGAAAGACAAAGAGACCTCAATTGAATTTTATAAAGAAAGGATAAAAGACAATACTAAAATTAAGGCTAGGGCACATTCCAGTTTGGCCTATATTGAATCCGTTTTTAAGATTGATTTTACAAAAGCACTGCATCATGCAAAATGTGCTTTGGATTTTCATCCAGATAACACAGAAATTCAGTATAGTTATTATCAACATTTGTTCGCTACCGGATTCTTGGAAAAAGCGGAAGCCTATTTGCTGGCCTTTCGGAATAAAAATCCATTTCATATGGCGTCGTGGAATGACTATATCCTAATCTTGAAGGAAAGAGGTGATTGGAATCAGATTATACAGTTGAGCTTGGAACTATTACAAAGAACAAAGGCATATCCAGATATCTATTTAGCTTTGGGAAGTGCCTATTTTATGGAACAAGAATTTGAAAAAGCTGTGGATATATATCTGCAAGGTATAGCGGTACACCCCCTGGACAGTCTATATTCTGGAGCATTAATGGCTTATTCACACCTTGGGGAACATAAAAAAGCCCTCAGTTTGGGAAGAAAGGCATTGGATCATCATTCAAAGAATCCGCAATTACTCATCCAGGTTGCAAGCATTCTCATCAATTTGCAGCATTACCAAGAGGCATTATCTTTATTGGACCAGTCCATAGAAATAAATCCCTATGATCCCACTTCTTACTATGCAAAGGCTTGCGCCTATGCCAAATTAAATCAAGTGGAAGCAACCGTGGAAATTATAGAAAAAACCTTAAAACTAGACCCAACTCAGATTGAAAAATTTAGAATAGAGCCAGATTTACAGGATATTATCAATACTCCAAAACTACAACGGATTCTTTCGTCTAAAAAGTAAGTTGCTCAAACTGATTGTTACTCACCCATAGCAGCCGCAACAGCAGCAGATAGTCGTTTGTATGTACCGTTTTCGAGTCTTTCCCTAATAGAAGAAAAGGCATCCAAAGTCTGGGCGATATCTTCCATGGTATGCGTAGCCGTAGGGATTAAACGCAACAGGATCAATCCTTTTGGGATTACTGGATAGACCACAATAGAACAGAAAATTCCATGATTTTCACGTAAATCCTTGACTAAGGCCATAGCTTCAGGAATACTGCCATTCAGATATACCGGAGTAACACAGCTTGAGGTCGTACCAAGGTCAAACCCACGATCTCGAAGACCATTTTGCAGTGCATTTACGTTTTCCCAAAGTTTCGCTTTCAATTCGGGCATGGTACGCAACATGTTCAATCGCTTCAAGGCCCCTTTCACATAGACCATGGGGAGCGATTTGGCAAACATTTGCGATCTGAGATTGTATTTTAAATATTCAATGATTTCTTTATCGGCAGCAACAAAAGCACCTATGCCAGCCATGGATTTGGCAAAAGTGGCCAAGTACACATCAATCTCATCTTGTACACCTTGTTCCTCGCCAGCTCCAGCTCCTGTTTTTCCTAAGGTTCCAAAACCGTGGGCATCATCTACCAACAGCCTAAATGTGAACTTTTTCTTCAAATCCACAATTTCCTTTAGGATTCCTTGCTCTCCGCGCATTCCAAAAACGCCTTCGGAAATCACCAAGATACCACCTCCGGTCTCGTTGGCCAGTTTTGTGGCCCTCTCCAAGTTCTTTTCCAAACTTTCAGGGTCGTTATGCTTAAAGGTAAAACGCTTGCCCATGTGCAGTCGAACGCCATCTATGATACAGGCATGGCAATCCACATCATATACAATGATATCGTCCTTGGCAACAAGAGCATCAATAACGGACATGAATCCTTGGTAGCCAAAGTTTAAAAGATAAGACTTCTCTTTATGGACAAATTCTGCCAATTCCCGCTCCAATTGCTCATGGTAATCGGTGTGACCGCTCATCATCCGGGCACCCATAGGGTAAGCGGCTCCATGTTCGTGGGCGGCATCACCATCAACTTTTTTAACTTCAGGCAGATTGGCGAGACCCAGATAATCATTGATACTCCAGGTAATAACATCCTTTCCCTGGAATTTCATTCTGTTGGAGATAGGTCCTTCCAATTTCGGGAATACAAAATAGCCTTCAGCCTGTGATGCCCATTTTCCCAACGGACCTTTATTTTCAATAATTCTATCAAATAAATCTCTCATCTACCTTAAAATTGATTCAAATGCAAAAGTATAGATTTTTGCGAAGCTCACACAACGATTTTTTTACATAAAAAACGACAATGAAGTCATTGCCGTTTTAATACAACCGAGTTATATCTCTTATTTGATGTATTCTATTTTTTCAGGCACCTCAGCATTTTTAATATCAAAAAAGCCTTGGTTTTCCATCCATTCGTTGCTATATATCTTGCTCATATATCTTGAGCCATGATCGGGGAAAATAACAACAACATTGCTGTCCTTTGTAAATTCACCTTCTGTGTTCAACTGATATAAAGCCTGCATGGCAGCCCCACTGGTATAGCCTACGAACATACCTTCGGTATGGGCAATTTTACGGGCCATGTGGGCACTTTCACCATCGGTTACCTTTATGTAACGGTCAATACTGTTAAAGTCCGTGGCAGCAGGAATCAAGTTTTTACCTAATCCTTCAATACGATACGGATATACCTCATTATGGTCAAACTCCCCTGTTTCATGGTATTTCTTAAGAATTGATCCATAGGCATCAACCCCCAATATTTTGATTTTGGGATTTTGTTCCTTTAAATAACGTGAAATTCCCGATATGGTCCCTCCTGTTCCGCTACAGGCCACCAAATGGGTAATGTTCCCATTGGTCTGTTCCCAAATTTCTGGGCCAGTGGTCCGGTAATGGGCCTCTATGTTGAGTTCGTTAAAATATTGGTTGATATAAATGGAGTTCTCGGTCTCCTTGTGCAAGCTTTTGGCCACTTCGTAGTATGATCTTGGGTCATCTGCACTAACATGGGCAGGGCAAACATATACCTTGGCACCCATGGAACGCAACATGTCTATCTTATCCGGGGATGATTTTGAACTCACCGCCAAAATACACTTATATCCTTTTACAATGCTAACCATAGCCAAACTGAATCCAGTATTACCGGAAGTGGTCTCAATGATAGTACTTCCAGGCTTTAGAATCCCTTTGCGCTCAGCCTCATCAATGATATAGGCCGCAATTCTATCCTTGGAAGAATGTCCAGGATTAAAGCATTCCAATTTGGCATAAAAGTTTCCGGTAAGGGGAGCTGCAATTTTGTTAAGCTTAACTAAGGGGGTCTTTCCAATTAGGTCAAGGATATTGCTACACGCATTTATCTGTTTTTTCATAACTGGTATTAGGTAAGGAATGAATTTTTAAAACGACAAAAGTCCATTCGGCACAAAAATAGCATTTTATTTTTAAAGGGTTTTCCCTTCCAGGTCTAAAATAAAAGTATATGCCTTTGCCGTTTCCTTTAAAGCTTCAAATCTGCCTGAAGCCCCCCCATGTCCTGCATCCATATTGGTGTCCAAAAACAAGAGGTGGTCATCGGTTTTAAATTCCCTTATTTTTGCCACCCATTTTGCTGGTTCCCAGTACTGTACTTGTGAATCATGCAGTCCTGTGGACACATATAAATTGGGATAGGGCTTGGCCTCAATGTTGTCATAGGGCGAATATGATTTGATGTAATCATAATACGCCTTGTCATTCGGATTTCCCCATTCATCATATTCTCCGGTGGTCAGTGGAATGGAATCATCCAACATGGTAGTGACCACATCCACAAAAGGCACCTCCGCGATTACCCCATTGTAGAGCTCCGGTGCCATATTGATTATTGCCCCCATCAACAATCCTCCTGCCGAACCGCCGCTGGCGTACAAATGTTCTGGACTGGTATATTTCTGTTCAATAAGGAACTTGGAGCAATCAATAAAGTCTGTAAACGTATTCTTTTTATTGAATAACTTCCCATCCTCGTACCAAGGTCGTCCCAAATATTCCCCTCCCCGCACATGGGCAATGGCATATATGAAACCTCTATCCAACAAGCTTAATCGTACCGAAGAAAAATATGGGTCAATGGTACTTCCATACGAGCCATAAGCGTATTGAAAAAGCGGACTGGTCCCGTCCAATGGGGTGTTTTTGTGATATATCAATGAAATAGGTACTTTTTTTCCATCCTGAGCCGTGGCCCATAAACGTTCTGTCTTGTAATTGTCCTTATTAAACTTTCCGCCCAAAACCTCTTGTTCCTTCAGGACCTTTTTGGTCCGGGTCTTCATGTTGTAATCGATGATGGCATAAGGCGCCCCCATCTCATTGTAATAATAGCGAAGCTCGTCCGTATCAAAATCCAAATTCACTGAGGCTCCCGCTACATACGTCTCGCTGTTAAAGGGCAAATAATAGCTCTCTGAGTCATCCCAACGGGCTATTTTCATTTGATTCAGTCCATTTTCACGCTCTGAAATCACATAATAGTCCCTAAAAATCTCCACATCTTCCAATAAAACATCTCGTCTATGGAGAATAAACTCCTCCCAATGCTCTGATGAAGTATTTTCTTCACTGGTCCGCATCAGTTTAAAATTGGTGGCCTTATCCTTGTTTGTCAAAATGTAAAAGTTGCCTTCATAATGGGCTATGGAATACTCCACACCTAAATCACGAGGGGAAAACACCTTAAATTCTCCATTCGGGTCGTCAGCCTTCAAAATTCTATATTCCGAAGTCAAGGTACTCACAGAGCCGATGACAATATATTTTCGGGATTTGGTCTTGTAAACAAAGGTGTTGTAGGTAGAATCCTTTTCATGGAGTACCAACTCATCATTTTCCGAAGAAGTTCCCAACACATGCTTAAAAATCTTATCAGAACGCAGGGTCACTGGGTCCTTTTTGGCATAGAAAAGGGTTTTTCCGTCATTCGCCCAAACCGAACTTCCTGTGGTATTCTCAATGATATCGGGATAAATTTCTCCTGTTTTAAGATTTTTTATCTGAATGTTGTATTGTCTTCTTGAAATGGTATCAGTCCCAAAAGAGGCCAAAGTATTGTCTGGACTTACTGAAATGCCTTTTAGATTGAAGAATTCATGGCCTTCGGCCATCTGATTACAGTCGAACATAATCTCTTCGGCTGCATCCAAACTATCTTTTTTGCGGGAGTATATGGGATACTCTTTACCTTCTTCATATCGATTAATATACCAATAGCCATCCAATTTATAGGGCACAGAAGAATCTACCTCCTTGATTCTTGACTTCATTTCCAAAAAAAGGTCCTCTTGGAATTTTTTGGTATGCGCCGTCATCTTATGATAGTAGTCGTTTTCGGCATTGAGGTAATCAATTACGGCTTGGTCTTCCCTATTGTTCATCCAATAGTAGTTGTCTATCCGTACATCACCGTGTTTTTCCAGTTGGGTTGGAATCTTTTTGGCTACTGGGGGTTGTATTCGCATCAATTCTTCTTTTCGGTTTTGGCAAGAGCCTGCAAAAATAATGCATAATCCGAGAATACAAGGGGTCGAATTGATTCGTTTCATCCATTTTGATTTCTCCCAATTTAGTATTTTTGACCTCAACTACACACAAAAAATTGCAGTTATGTTCGGAGATATCATGGGAATGATGGGTAAACTCAAGGAAACCCAGAAAAAAGTAAAGGAAACCAAGGAGCGATTGAATACGGTAATGATTGATGAACAATCTTCAGATGGATTGCTTAAAGTGACCCTAACGGCCAACCGCGAAATCAAATCGATTAGTATTGATGATTCCCTTTTAGAGGATAAAGAGCAGTTGGAGGATTATCTGGTTCTTACCTTAAACAAGGCCATTGAAAAAGCTACCAATGTGAATGAAGCCGAGTTGGCCGCCGTGGCCAAAGAGGGCATGCCCAATATTCTTGGTATGGATGCTTTTATGAAGTAGGAATCAGGTTTTAGGGATCAGGAGCAAGTGCCTAGTTAATTTCTTTATGTATGAATTTCTAACTTCGTGCCTCTTACTTTGTCTGACACGAATTCCACTAATTTCACACAAATCACTCAATTGATTTTAGGATTTTTAGAAAGTACTGATGCATTGCATCCGTGTAATCCAAATGGGTGACAATGCGCAATTTTCCCTGACCCATACCGATAATGGAGATTTGATTTTCAGCAAGTTCGGCCAAGAAATCCTCTGAGGTCATTTTGGACTCATCCAATTCAAAAATGATAATATTGGTCTCAATGGGTTCCACTTTTTTTATGAAATCCAATGTTGATAGCACCTCCCCTATTTCAGCAGCTTTTTTATGGTCTTCCACCAACCGATCCACATGATGGTCCATGGCATAGATTCCTGCTGCGGCCAAGAATCCGGATTGTCGCATTCCTCCTCCTAGAACCTTTCGAATTCGCAAGGCTTTATCAATCAAATTCGTACTTCCCACCAAAACAGAACCTACGGGACATCCCATTCCCTTACTAAAACATACGCTTATGGTATCGAAAAGTGCTCCATACGCTTTTGGATCTTCCCTTTTGGCCACAAGTGCGTTCCATAGTCGAGCACCATCCAAATGGTACTTGAGTCCGTGATCATCACAAACTTTTCTGATTTTTTGAAGCTCCTCAAAATCCCAACAGGCCCCTCCGCCTTTGTTGGTGGTATTTTCAATACAGACCAAAGAGGTCAAAGGACTGTGGTAAAAATCGGGAGGATTTATGGCTTCTTCCACTTGCTGGGCTGTCATCATACCGCGATGACCATCCACCAACTTACAAGACACCCCACTATTAAAACTTACGCCCCCGCCCTCATAGTTGTAAACATGGGCATATTTATCACAAATTAATTGATCACCCGGTTGCGTGTGCAATTTAATGGCCGTTTGATTGGTCATTGTGCCGCTGGGAAAAAACAATGCGGCTTCCATCCCAAAATAATTGGCTACTTTTTCTTCAAAAGCGTTAACCGTGGGGTCGTTCTTAAAAACATCATCTCCCACTTTAGCGGTCATTATGGCCTCCAACATACCTGCGGTGGGCTTGGTGACCGTATCACTGATCAAGTTTATTTCCATATCGTATTTGCTAATCCATGCAGTCCATTCCTATGGGTGAGCCATCAGGAATTTTTGGAACAGGTATTACATTAAAACGGGATGGTTTTTCCATAAAGGCATCGATACGCTTCACCATTTCTGCTGCAATAGCCGATTTTCCATTCCCCAATAAGGTGGCTTTGAGTTCTTTCAAGGTTTCATTGGCAATGGCATTAACTTGTGGGTGTACTTCTTTATGGGCTGCCAAGTTCATAATGTGGAAGAGTACCCTAAAATTGATAGTTTGTTGTACTTCATCCAAATACGGGTCTTTTTTGGACTCCTCAATAGTCTTATCAATCAGCTTTTCAAAGACCTCTTCCAATCCCAATTGACCTTTATCCAAGCTCTTTTGTTGAATCAATCTGGAAGCGCGTTCTGGATGCAACAATAACCCCAACGTCATATCGGCAGCCGTTTCTGCAGCAGAAAGAGCATCAAAACTCACTCCGGTCCTTCCCATCAATGATTCACGGGTACGGGGATACCCCATGGCTCTTGGCGGAAAGAGTTCCAGTTTGTTCTTGGGAATGGCAACCACTTCGGCATCCAAAGTTGTTAAGATGGATTCCAATGCCTTTTCCTGAACCGCTTGATTGACCGGCTCAACCACACGCTGTCCATCTCCTTTTACCGAATAATTGTAGTCAAGTCCACCAACAACCTTTGATACAGCTTCAGTCTGATACCGATGGAAAAAATACAGGGGTGCAAAGACATCCTCTAGAACCGAATTGGGTTCACCGGTACGAATATTATCCATGGAGAAATTATTCACCGCGGTTTTCCTAATCTTTAATACATTTTCCAATTCTTGACTGGCACTTTTGCCATTGTCCCACAAGTGGGCCAAAGCATGGGCACCTCCGGTGGGCCTAGCATCTTGATCGGAAATGTACCGTAATCCATCCGCTTGGGCTTTCTTTAGAATAGCATTCAACCCTTCTTTTTCAGAGGTTCCACTTGGAAAATCAGCATAGGAATAGGCCACTGTGACCTTATCCCATTCTCCAATTCCAGTATCATATGCGTTTGAAAAATCGATAGTGTTTCCATTTAATTCAAATTGAGGGTGTGGATAATCCATCACTGAAGCCCTATTGTTGATACTCGCAGCAAAATTGTGCGCAAAACCAAGAGTATGCCCTATTTCATGGGCCGAAAGTTGACGGATTCGGGCCAAGGCCATATCCAGCATCGGTTGGTAATTGTCATCACGTTCAGCAAAAGGTCTGTTCATCAAGGCCTGGGCAATCAAAAAATCCTGACGAATCCGTAAACTTCCCAAGCTTACATGCCCTTTCATAATTTCGCCTGTTCTTGGGTCGGTGATACTGCTGCCATAGCTCCATCCCCGAGTAGACCGGTGTACCCACTGAATCACGTTATACCGAACATCCAAAGGGTCTGCATCATCGGGTAGCATTTTTAGCTGAAAAGCATCCTTGTACCCAATGGCCTCAAAGGCTTGGTTCCACCATTTGCCTCCTTCCAATAATGCCGAACGAACGGGTTCAGGGGTTCCATTATCCAAATAATAAATAATAGGTTCCACTGCCTCACTAACAGCAGCTCCAGGATTCTTTTTTTCCAATCGATGGCGGGTGATGAAACGTTTTAATATGGGTTCTTGTACTGGGGTGGCATAATCGTAATAGGTCAAAGGGTACGAACCGCATCGAGGGTCGAACACCCTTTTTTTGTATTTGTCATCGGGTAACTGAACCAAAGAATGATGCTGTGCCACGGTCACCAAACTGGGGTTTGGAGTCACCGACTGAATCCATGCTCCTTCAGGATTCCCCTTAAAGGTAAGCGTCACGTCAAACTCCACATTTTTTGGGAATGCTTTGGTTCGCTCAAATGCCAATGCACTTTTGGAGGCATCCAAACTATAGGTTCCCTGTTTGGAATCTTTCAATCTAGTAGCTACCCCATGCGCATCACGCATTAAAAAATCCGTAAAATCAATCAAATAGTTTCCTTTGGATTCTTCCTCGATTTTGAAGCCATGCAAAATGGATTTGGCAAAGGCCTGCTCTACCGATTTTCGTTCCAAAGCATTATCCGTAATGGCACGGTAGGTTAGGTTAGGTTGTACCAAAAGCAGTTTGTTCCCTGCTTTTTTAAAATAGACGACCTGTTCGTTCCCCAATTGGCCCCTATCCAAACCAATATCATTGCTTCCTATTCCACTGCTCAAGGAATAGACATATAAAAATTCCTTGTCCAGTTCATCAACTTCCAGATAAATCTTATCTGAGGCATCATCATAGTAAAAATTAAAGTAACCGTTGAATTTTTGGAAATCCTTGGCTTTGTCAAAAGTCTGCCCGTGTAACGCTGCACAAAAAAAGGTGAATGCCGCAACAAGTGTAAAAGTGTTCTTCATAATTGAGTGGAAATTGGATTTAAAAATATGTAAATCATTTTAAAAAACCCTGTGAAACCTCCTTTTCCATCTTACAACTAAATTGATAAAAATTAAAATGAGGGTAATTTTTATGCTAAAGGAAAACCAGACCAAATATTCTGTTTTGGTGAAAGCGGCACAGCAGCAACAATAGATTATAGAATGTGCTGAAAGAAACTTACTTTTGCCCAAAATTAAATTCATGGTAACCACAGATCAGCAAAAAGATCTTATTGAGCGCCTTGGTGCGTTAAGGAGGTATCTTTGACATTGATGCCAAACTCATAGAAATAGAAAACGAGGAGGAAAAAACCCTCGAACCTGATTTTTGGGACAATCCGCAAGAGGCCCAAAAGCAAATGCAATCCCTCAAATCCAAGAAAAAATGGGTGGAAGATTATGAATCCGCCAAAACGCTGGTGAGTGATCTTGAGGTATTGTCCGAATTCCAACAAGCTGGAGAAGTTTCTGAAGAAGAAGTGACCCAACAGTATACAAAGGCTTTGGATATCATTGAAAATTTGGAATTCAAGAACATGCTTTCGGATGAAGGAGACGAACTTACCGCTGTGCTACAGATAACGGCAGGTGCTGGAGGTACGGAAAGCTGTGATTGGGCATCCATGCTCATGCGGATGTACATCATGTGGGCTGAAAAGAACGGTTACAAAGTAAAAGAGCTCAATTACCAAGAAGGTGATGTGGCAGGAATCAAAACCGTTACCTTGGAAATTGAGGGAGAATATGCCTTTGGCTGGCTCAAAGGTGAGAACGGTGTACATAGATTGGTACGCATCTCCCCTTTTGACAGTAATGCAAAGCGGCATACCTCATTTGCTTCGGTATATGTGTACCCTCTGGTAGATGACACCATTGAAATTGAGGTGAATCCATCTGATATTGAGATTACCACGGCACGTTCCAGCGGTGCTGGTGGCCAGAATGTGAACAAGGTGGAAACCAAGGTCCAACTGGTGCATAAACCCACGGGAATTCAGATTTCCTGTTCCGATTCCCGTTCGCAGCACGACAACCGGGCCACGGCCATGAAAATGCTAAAGTCACAGTTGTATGAGATTGAGCTTCGGAAAAAACAAGAAGCCCGAGCGGAAATAGAATCCTCAAAAATGAAGATCGAGTGGGGTTCCCAAATCCGAAACTATGTGATGCATCCCTATAAATTGGTGAAAGATGTACGCTCAGGAGAGGAAACCGGTAATGTGGACGCTGTTATGGATGGAGAAATCAATCCCTTTTTAAAAGCGTACTTGATGATGATGGGGCAAAAAGAAGAATGACTTTAATGTCAAGTGTTGAATGTTGAATGTTGAGTGTTGAGTGTTGAGTGTTGAGTGTTGAGTTTTTAGGTAGAGTGTTCTAAAAATATTTAGCATCACAACTATCAACTGACAACTGATAACTGATAACTGATAACTGATAACTGATAGCTGATAGCTGATAACCTATGATCAAAATATATCACAATCCAAGATGCAGAAAATCCAGGGAAGGACTGGATGTATTGGAAAAATCAGGGCAAGACTTTGAAATCATAAAGTATTTGGAAGAAGTTCCTTCGCAAGAAGAGCTTAAGACCCTAATTGGGTATTTAGGCATTGCGCCGGAAGGGTTGGTTCGAAAAAACGAAGCAATTTGGAAGGAAAAGTACAAAGGAAAGACACTTTCGGATGATGAAATTATTGCGACAATGGTGGAAAACCCCAAATTGATTGAACGCCCGATAGTTGGAAAGGATAAAAAGGCCGTGATTGGCAGACCTTCAGAAAAAATCAATACCTTGCTATAGTATTACGAACGTATTCATTAGGCTATGAAAAGTAT
>JBNLBG010000018.1:0-42832 GCA_050303195.1 Allomuricauda sp.
GCTCTTCCGATCTCACCAAACCCTCCGGCTACGTAGTGGACAAAACCGATACTGACGACACCAATGCTTCCATATTCCCTGGTTGCACAAAAACAACGTATTATGAAGATGCTGATGGAGATGGTTTTGGAAACCCAAACGTCTCACAAAATTCCTGTGAAGAACCGGAAGGATATGTCACAGACAATACGGACCCCCTAGATAATAACGCCGCGTTATTCCCTGGTTGTACTCAAGTCACATATTATCTGGACTTTGATGAGGATGGTTACGGAGATCCTGAGACATCCATAAGTTCTTGTATCCAAATTAACGGGTACGTACTGGACAACACCGATTGCAACGATGCTGATGCCACCATACACCCCGGAGCCACCGACGCCCCTAATGACGGCGTGGACAGTGACTGCGATGGCACCCAAGAATCTGCAATTTGGACAGGAGCGGACATTACCTTCTCCAAAGCGGCCAATGCAGATTGGACCCTACCCGAAAATCAGGACCAGGTTACCGAAAAGGTGGCCTTTACCCGCCAAGATTCCGGGCCCATGTACAACTACCAATGGTGGCAGGATACCTTTGGGGAAGATGCGGTTCACGTCAATGGTACTTACTCAGATTTGGCGGCGGATTTTTGGAATTATGACTATTATGCAATAAAACCTTTTGAATCCATTATGGCCTCTGGCGGAACCAAAGGGGTACGTTGGGCGTTATTGGACAATACGGGGGCAACGAATCCGGGGGCACATTGGGACGATTTCCAATTTTATGGCACCCTTGGAAATCCTACAAATTTTTATAGCTTCCATAATGTTATATCCATGGTAACTATTTTGGAGGGTTATGAGGTTATTCCTCCGGATGTCATTAATGGCGTACTGGATGATTTTGAAATTAGTCTTGACTTCCAATTTGTTCCTTCTTACACCGGTGCTTCATTTCCATTAATCGTTGGAAAAAAATTGGGCGTTTGGTTGGTTGAAGAGGACATTTACTTTACGCTGACCTTTACCGAGTGGGGACAAGGTCAAAATGGCGGTGGATCCATTTCTTATACCCGTTCCACACCTAATTAAAAAGTTAATTTGTTTCATTATATTGTTAGCACACAAAAAGCCTTGGGAAAACCCAAGGCTTTTTCTTTGTATGGATATAGATTTCTTGTCGTCCGAATAGCTAATGGGACTCACTCGGAGTGCCGAACTAAAACATTGTTTGTTATTGTTATTTCGAGTAATTCGTGCGATTAGTGTTAAACCAATGTATGTTTTTGAGAACCTGAAACAGTTCAGGTTTGGGAAAACCCAATTTTAAAACATCTTCTATTCTATCCTACAAAATATAATCCGTACTCAAGAAATTGCTTACTTTGGCTTCCATCAATTGCTCAATAGTACTGGTGTTCAACTCATTGTCCTTAAAGGCCACAAAAGTTCGAATAGAGAACGAGCGCAAGGCGTCATGCACACTCAAGGTGGATTGTGCGGAGTCCTTTCGGCCTGTAAATGGATACACATCCGGGCCACGCTGGCAAGAACTGTTCAAATTCACACGGCATACGAGGTTGGCCAAGGCATCAATCAGTGGGGATAGGGTATACACATCTTTTCCAAAAAGACTTACCTGCTGTCCGTAGTTGGATTCAGCCATGTCATTCAAAGGTTCTTCAATATCAGCAAAAGAAAGCACAGGAATTACAGGGCCAAATTGTTCCTCTTCATACACCCGCATATCCTTGGTCACCGGATACAAAACGGCTGGCCAGATGTAATTATCAAAATGTTTGCCTCCTTTTTTGTTCTTTATTTTGGCTCCTTTCATTTGGGCGTCATCCAGCAATTCTTGGATATAGGCTGGTTTTCCAGGCTCTGGTAACGGTGTTAGGTTCACTCCCTTGTCCCAAGGGTTTCCAAACTTAAGGGAGTCCACTTTCTCTGAGAATCGCTTTAAAAATTCATCTTTGATGTCTTCGTGAACATACACCACCTTAAGCGCAGTACAACGCTGTCCATTAAAGGAAAGTGTTCCAGAAATACATTCATTTATGGTGAGGTCTAAATCGGCATCTGGTAAAACAATGGCGGGGTTTTTGGCCTCCAATCCAAGCACCAGACGAAGTCGATTGCTCTTTGGGTGTTGATCCTGTAACGCATTGGCCGATTTACTGTTACCAATCAAAGCTAATACATCCACCTTTCCGGTCTTCATAATGGGTGCTGCAACAGCCCTGCCCCTACCAAATAGGATATTTACCACTCCTTTTGGAAAACTGCTTTTAAACGCTTCCAAAAGTGGTGTGATCAACAATACTCCGTGCTTGGCGGGTTTAAATATGGTGGTATTTCCCATGATGATAGCTGGAATCAACAAAGCAAAAGTTTCATTTAGGGGGTAATTGTATGGCCCTAAACAAAGTACAACCCCCAAGGGACCTCTTCTGATATGGGCATATACTCCATCATTCTTTTGAAACTTGGCCGAATCTCGATCCAATTGCTTGTAGTCCTCGATGGTATCATAAATATACTCAACGGTACGATCAAATTCTTTGTACGAATCAGGTTCGGATTTGCCAATCTCCCACATGAGCAATTTCACTACCTCTTCCCGTTTTTGCTCCATCTTTTTCACAAAGGCTTCCATGCATTCAATACGGTCCTTCACCTTCATAGTAGGCCACACGCCTTGTCCTTTATCATAAGCACCCAAGGCGGCATCCAACGCTTCCAATGCTTCGGGCTCACCCATGTCTGGGATGCTTCCCAAGGTTGTGGGGGCATATTCCTCGGTGGACGAAATCGTGGAAATTACCGGAGTGGTGTTTCCCTCCCATTTTCGAAGTTCACCATTTACCAAATACGTTTTTTGATGGATTTCTTGAGTTATCTGAAGTGCTTCAGGAATTGCTGTTGTTGTAGCTGGCATGTGTTGTTGTTTTTGGAATTGTGTTTAGTTGAGTAGTTCCTCACTTCAAACAAAGTTAACATAAAAACCGATGAAAACGACCTCGCCCACACCTACTTAAAATCGCAAACAATTTAGAATTTGTTATAGCAATCACACGAGATATTGGAACAGGTCGGGTTTATCGTTCAGGTAGTCCCCAAAAAAGTTGTTGGCCTTCATCCGTTGGATCAAGGGCTCTAAATCAGCGGAGGATTTCAATTCAATACCCACAACGGCGGGGGCATTCTCCCGACTGGATTTTTTGGAATATTCAAAATGGGTGATGTCATCATCAGGCCCTAAAATATCGGCCACAAATTCCTTAAGGGCACCAGGGCGTTGCGGAAACCGAACAATAAAATAGTGCTTTAGATTGGCATAGAGTAGAGCTCGCTCCTTAATTTCAGCGGTACGGGTGATGTCGTTGTTGCCCCCACTAATAATGCAAACAACGTTCTTTCCTTTGATTTCGTCCGCATAATCATCCAATGCTGCTATAGTCAATGCTCCTGCAGGCTCCACCACAATGGCATCGCGGTTATACAATTCCAATATGGTTTGACATACCTTCCCTTCGGGTACGGTAGATACTTTATAGAGATGGTCACGACAAATGGGAAACGTCAATTGTCCCACCTTTTGTACTGCTGCCCCATCAATGAACTTATCAATGTGCTGCAATTCGACCAATTCCCCTTTTTCTATCGATTTTTTTAGTGAAGGTGCCCCTTCGGGCTCCACACCAATGATCTTGGTTTGAGGAGATAGGGCCTGAAAAGTACCACACAAGCCAGAAGCCAGTCCACCACCACCAACGGCAGCAAATACATAATCAATGGGCTCATTGGATTGTTGTAAAATTTCCAATCCTACCGTAGCTTGACCTTCAATGATTTTTTCGTCATCAAAAGGGTGTACAAAGGTCTTACCTTCTTGCTCACAGAATGATTGCGCAGCCTTATTGGAATCATCAAACGTATCGCCCTCCAAAACCACTTTCACCCAATCACCTCCAAACATTTTAGTCTGGTCGATTTTCTGTTTTGGCGTGACCACAGGCATATAAATAGTTCCTTTAACCTGTAGATGACTGCAGGCAAAAGCCACACCTTGGGCATGGTTCCCTGCGCTGGCGCAGACCACACCTCTTTTCAACTCATCTTGGGTCAGTGAATTGATTTTATTGTACGCACCGCGAATCTTATAACTGCGAACACGGTGTAAATCCTCTCGTTTTAAAAGGATATTGGCCCCATATTTTTTGGAATAGCGGATACTTTGCTGCAAAGGTGTTTCATCAGCAACCTGCCGAATCGTCTTCGCCGCTTGATAAATATCCGCTATTTGTGGAAAATACGTATCCACCGTTTTCTTCATGGGACCAATAGGTTTGTTTTATCCGATAGGTTTCATGGCGGTCATAGAAGCACGCAAACGGGCTCCAACAATTTCAACATCATGCTCACGGATGGCCTTGTTAACCGCAATCAACTTAACGTTGTCCACACCCGTATCTTTTCCTTCACCGAAATGTTTGCCGATAACGTCTGTTTCAATTTTCTTCATGAAATCAGTCAACAAAGGCTTACAGGCATGGTCAAACAAGTAGCAACCATATTCAGCGGTGTCGGAAATTACCCGGTTCATCTCGAACAATTTCTTTCTAGCGATGGTATTGGCAATCAACGGTGTTTCGTGAAGCGACTCATAATACGCAGATTCGCCAATGATTCCAGATTCTGTCATGGTCTCATAAGCCAACTCAACACCAGATTTCACGAAAGCGACCATCAATACCCCATTATCGTAATATTCTTGCTCAGAAATGGACATATCGCCAGCAGGAGTCTTTTCAAAAGCAGTTTCTCCGGTTGCAGCACGCCAATCCAATAGGTTTTTATCGCCATTGTCCCAATCTTCCATCATGGTTTTGGAGAAATGACCACTCATAATGTCATCCATGTGCTTTTGGAACAAGGGACGCATGATATCTTTCAATTCTTCGGCCAAATCAAAGGCTTTAATTTTAGCAGGATTGGACAAACGATCCATCATATTGGTAATCCCTCCTTGTTTCAATCCTTCGGTAATGGTTTCCCAACCGTATTGAATCAATTTAGAAGCATATCTGGCATCAACGCCCTTTTCAATCATTTTATTGAAGGAAAGAATAGATCCTGTTTGCAACAAACCACAAAGAATGGTCTGTTCTCCCATCAAATCCGACTTTACTTCAGCTACAAAGGAAGACTCTAAAACCCCTGCTTTATCTCCACCGGTACCTGCTGCATACGCTTTGGCTTGCTCCAAACCTTTTCCTTCTGGATCATTTTCTGGGTGAACGGCAATCAAGGTGGGTACGCCGAATCCTCTTTTGTATTCTTCACGAACCTCAGAACCTGGACTTTTGGGTGCCACCATGATTACGGTTAGGTCCTCACGCACCTGCATTCCTTCTTCCACAATGTTGAATCCGTGGGAATACGACAAGGTAGCTCCCTTCTTCATCAACGGCATTACGGTTCCCACAACGTTGGTATGTTGCTTGTCCGGGGTTAGGTTGATGACCAAGTCTGCGGTAGGAATCAACTCTTCATAAGTTCCCACGGTGAAGTTGTTCTCACTAGCATTTTTAAAGGACTGTCTTTTTTCTTTTATCGCAGCAGCACGCAGTGCATAGGAAATATCCAAACCGGAATCCCTCATGTTCAAACCTTGGTTCAACCCTTGGGCACCACAGCCCACTATCACTATTTTCTTGCCTTTTAGGGCGGTAACACCATCCGCAAACTCGCTGGGGTCCATAAACCTACATTTTCCCAATTGGGTCAATTGCTCACGAAGCGACAGTGTGTTGAAGTAATTTGTCATTTTTAGTATCTGATTTTGCTATTTATTGATTTTGAAATTCTGCTAAGATATTGGTGATTGGCATGGCAGCTTTACTAACCGCAATTCTACCGGTGCGAACAAATTGCATAATGCCATAGGGTTCCAAGGCATCATGCATCTCATCAATCTCATGACGACGACCCGTTTTTGCCAAAACAAAGAACTCCCGACTTACCGTTACTATCTGCGAATGGCTCTCTTTGATGATGTTTTGGATTTGGCGCTCATCAAACAACAAGTGAGACGCTATTTTGAATAAAGCCGACTCCTGATAAATGGTTTCATCATCCGTATGGTAGTAGGCCTTGATGACCTCTACCTGTTTTTCAATCTGATTGACAATTTTTATGGCCCAATCCTCTGTTGAAAAAATTACAATCGTGAATTTTGATACACCATCAATCTCTGATTTTGAAACATTTAAGCTTTCTATATTGATGTGTCGCTTTAAGAATATCCCTGATATCCTGTTCAACAACCCCACATGATTTTCGGAGTAAACCGAAATGGTAAACCATTGTTTTTCCATGCTTATTTTATTTTAACTGCAACGATAAGTCCAGTGGACCAATCCATCTTTGTAAGTGTTATATCTTCTCTCTTTTCCAGTATTTGAACCAATTCCTTGACCTTTTCTTCATGCCCTGATGGCCAATTGGGCTGTTTGCGCATATCATCAATCACATAAAACCCACCGATTTTCAGCAACTCCAGTGCTTTATCCAAATGACTGTACTTTCCGGGCCAGGCATCGGCGAATATCAAATCGAAAGCTGCTCCGTCATACGATTCCAGCCATGCACCGCCATCAGCACAGACCAGTTCAAGCCTTGATTCGCTCTGAAAAAAGGCCTTGGCAATCTGAATGAGTTCCGAATCGTTATCAACACTGATGATTTGGGAATTTTCATCTATGCCTTTGATCATCCAAGCCAAGGACAATCCGATTCCCGTACCCAACTCCAAAAAATTCCCATGGGGTTTGGAGGCCACCAGCGTCTTCAGCAATGTTCCAATATACACGTCAGAAGACATGCCAAAGCCTATTTCCCTTGATTTCTCAAGCAATGCCGAATACCTGCCCGGCATTTTTAAAATATTGGCCTGGTCCATGCTATTTTAGTATGATATCAGAAATGGAAGCCCCTGTTGGCACCATGGGGAACACATTGTCTTCCTTCTCCACCCGAACTTCCAAGAAATAAGGGTCTTTGGAAGCCATCATTTCTTCCACGGCTTCTTTCAATTCTGAACGCTCCACTACCCTTCTGGATTTGATGTGGTATCCCTCGGCGATTTTCACAAAATCGGGGTTGGTCATAACGGTTGAAGCATAGCGTCTTTCAAAGAAAAGTTCTTGCCATTGGCGTACCATGCCCAAGTGGTCGTTATTCAACACCACAATTTTCACCGGAAGGTTATGCTGGAAGATGACCCCAAGCTCTTGAATGGTCATTTGGTACCCACCATCTCCGATGATTGCCACCACCTCACGGTCCATGGCTCCCATTTTGGCCCCAATGGCTGCCGGAAGGGCAAATCCCATGGTGCCCAAACCTCCGGAAGTGATATTACTCTTGGTCTGTTTGAATTTGGCATAGCGGCAAGCTATCATTTGGTGCTGGCCTACATCAGATACAATAACTGCTTTGTGTTTTGAAGCGACATTGATTTGTTCAATAACCTCACCCATGGTAAGACCTGGCTTGGTGGGGTAAATGTCTTTTTCAATCAATGTATCGTATTCGATTTTGTGCTTTTTTTCAAACTCGGCCAACCACTCCTTATGCTCATTTTCATTCACCAACGGAAGCAGCAACTCCAAGGTTTGCTTGGCATTGCCCAAAACGGCTACTTCCACTTTCACATTTTTATTGACTTCTGCCGGGTCAATCTCAAAATGAATGACCTTGGCCTGCTTGGCATAGGTTTCCAGATTTCCGGTCACCCGGTCATCAAAACGCATCCCTATGGCAATAAGGACATCGCACTCATTGGTAAGGACGTTGGGGCCATAATTTCCGTGCATACCCACCATTCCCACATTCAATGGGTGGTCCGTATCCATGGCCGAAAGCCCCAAAATGGTCCATGCCGCAGGAATCCCTGCTTTTTCAACCAACGCTTTAAGTTGTTCCTCGGCTTCGCCCAAAATAACCCCTTGTCCAAAAACAATATAGGGTTTTTTGGCATTGTTGATCAATTCAGCGGCCTTTTCAATGGCACTTAAATCTGGGTCTGGAGCGGGTTTGTAGCTTCGTACTCCCGTACATTTCTCATACACAAAATCCAATTCATCAAACTGGGCATTTTTGGTGATGTCCACCAACACAGGGCCCGGTCTGCCTGATTTCGCAATATAGAATGCCTTCGCCATGATTTCAGGAATCTCTTCGGCACGGGTAATCTGGTAGTTCCATTTAGTAACGGGCGTTGAAATGCCCACAATGTCTGTTTCTTGGAAGGCATCAGAGCCCAACAAATGTCGTGCTACCTGTCCGGTGATACACACCATGGGCGTTGAATCTATCTGGGCATCGGCGATACCTGTCACCAAATTCGTAGCACCTGGACCAGAAGTGGCCATGGCCACGCCTACTTTTCCGCTTACTCTCGCATATCCTTGTGCAGCGTGGGTTGCCCCTTGCTCATGTCGGGTAAGGATATGCGTCAGCTTATCTTGAAATTTATATAGTTCATCATACACAGGCATGATAGCCCCACCGGGGTATCCATAGATTAAATCGACTCCTTCCGCTAACAAACAATGTATAATGGCTTCAGCGCCGGTGATACGAATTGCGGTGCTTTTATTCTTGTCTTTCTTTTGTGCTTTCAATGTCTCCATAAGCATATATTTTAGGGAAATACACCCTTGCTCCTGTATTGGAACTTTAATAGATTATATCATATCGGTAACACAGCCTTTGGATGCTGATGATACCATTTTCGCGTATTTGTACAGACTTCCTGATTTGATTTTCAACTCAGGTTGTTTCCACTCTTTTCTTCGCTGTTCCAGCTCCTCGTCTGAAATATTGATATTGATGGTATTGTTCACAGCATCAATGGTAATTTCATCTCCATCTTTCACCAGGGCAATACCTCCACCTACTTGAGCTTCGGGTGAAACGTGCCCCACCACAAATCCGTGGGAACCACCAGAGAAACGCCCGTCGGTAATCAAGGCGACATCTTTCCCCAGACCAGCACCCATAATCGCGGAAGTTGGCTTCAACATTTCTGGCATACCGGGAGCACCTTTGGGTCCTTCATATCGAATGACCACCACATCTCCTTTTTGCACTTTTCCCGTATGAATGCCTTCGTTAACGGCAGTTTCGCTGTCAAAAACACGGGCTGTTCCTGTAAATTCCAATCCTTCTTTACCTGTGATTTTAGCCACAGCACCTTCAGTGGCCAAGTTTCCGTAAAGAATTCGGATGTGACCGGTTTCTTTGATGGGCTCACTTTTCTTTCGAATAATATCCTGACCTTCTGCCAAATCTGGAGCATCTAAAAGATTCTCGGCCAATGTTTTTCCAGTTACGGTCATACAATCCCCATGCAACATACCTTCCTTCAACATATATTTTAGTACTGCTGGAACCCCACCCACTTTATGAAGGTCTTCCATCAAGTACTTTCCACTTGGTTTTAAATCAGCCAATAAAGGTGTGGTTTCACTGATTCGGGTGATGTCATCCAAAGTGAAGTCCACATCCCCGGCATGGGCAATGGCCATAAAGTGTAATACTGCATTGGTAGAACCACCTAGCACCGTCACCAATCGAAATGCATTTTCTAAAGACTTTTTGGTGACAATGTCACGAGGCTTGATGTCCTCGCGCAACAAGTGCAGCATCGCTTCACCTGCGGCTTCACAATCCGCTCCTTTTTTGGTATTCACCGCAGGAATGGAAGAGTTAAACGGCAAAGACATCCCCATAGCTTCAATAGCTGATGCCATGGTATTCGCGGTATACATTCCACCGCAAGCCCCGGCTCCGGGACAAGCTTTGTGAATCACTTCCTTGAATTCTGTTTCATCAATGGTTCCCGCTACGCGCTGCCCGTAGGCTTCAAAAGCGGAAATGATATCCAATTTCTTATCCCTATGACAACCAGGGGCAATGGTTCCACCATATACCAAAATGGAGGGTCGGTTCAAACGCAATTGCGCCATTAATGCTCCGGGCATGTTTTTATCACAACCTACAACAGTAACCAAGCCATCATAAGCCATGGCCTGCACCACGGTTTCCATAGAATCTGCAATGATATCCCTGGAGGGCAGCGAATATCGCATTCCGGGAGTACCGTTGGAGATACCATCACTCACACCAATGGTATTAAAAATAAGCCCGACCAAGTTGGAAGCCTCCGCTCCTCTTTTGACATCAAGGGCCAGTTTGTTCAAATGCATGTTACAGGGGTTGCCCTCGTAACCGGTGCTGGCAATTCCTATAAAGGGTTTTTGTAAATCTTCATCTGTCAGCCCCAGCGCATGCAACATGGCTTGTGCAGCAGGTAGCGTAGGGTCTTGGGTCACAGTCTTGCTAAACTTGTTCAATTCCATTATAAAATTTTCATTCAAATACAGAATTCCGTTGAATTTAATCTGCTATTCAAAGATAAATGTTTAAAAAGCCCCATATTTTTAACAGTTTCGGGCGGTTTAAATCCATTTAAAAAATAATCATATTAAAATCTTGTAATTCAGATACTTAGGTTAATTCAAAATCCAACATCCATTTATTTTTATTCGTAAAGAAAAAGGGCCTGTATCGTTTTGATACAGGCCCTTTCCCAGAAATAGCGCGACTGTATCATTCCCAATTGGGAACAATAATGACCACACCGTTGACTAGGATATTTCTTTTCATACGTCAATGTTACAAAAAATAAACCTTAAAAAAGGGAAAAACTTAAATCAATTTAAGGGAAAGGGAATCTCCTGCCTTTTTCTGGGCCAAAACACAAATGGCAGCTTCAGAAAGCTGTAAAATTCTTAAGTATCCCCCAGTAGTCTGTCCATCCTTCATCAAGATAATCAAACGACCGGCGGGGGTAAGTTGAACGGTGCCCGGCAATGTTCCCGAAGTGAGCATGGAATGCGAATGCTCCTCAATAAGCTCGTTAAGCTGATACGCCATTCGGTCGTTCGCCTTTGAAACCATAAACGGTTTTGAAAAAACTTCAGTCAATTGTTTGTCCGTCAAAAGCGAGAATTCAGGACCTTTAAAAACTTCCAATTCGTCAGTAAGAAAATGATCTTCAATTTTCACTTCGGAGATTAGTGGCTTGTATGACGATGTTTCTTCATACGGAATTTCGTCCCCGTCCTTAATTCGTTTTTTCTTGGTTACCGGAAAATATTGCGAACGACTTCCTAGCACTTTTTCGGTTTGAAAACCTCCCTTTACGGCCAGATATGACCTAAACCCGTCTTTTAACTTCCCAAAAGAAAGGATATCGCCTTTTGAGACCTGCATTGCCTGATGGTTTTCAATGGCTACCTCGTTCAATTTAGCTTCTAGAT
The DNA here is from genome assembly GCA_050303195.1 of Allomuricauda sp. Lineage (GTDB taxonomy): Bacteria > Bacteroidota > Bacteroidia > Flavobacteriales > Flavobacteriaceae > Flagellimonas. The sequence goes on from JBNLBG010000018.1 coordinate 11,384, forward strand.
GCGCACCAGACAGACTAATCGCTGTGGGTTCCTCAAATTGCAATTTTGGCCCCATCATGGTAATCTCCAGGACGGCATCATTGGGGTCGTTTTCCAATAATAGGTTGGCCTTTTTTACGGATTCCACATCCATGGCACCTGAAATGGGAACACCAATATCCCGGTGTCCAAATCGACCCAAGTCCTGAATTGTAGTGAAAAAACCTGACTTTAGCACCTTAAGCATTCAACAACACTTTTTCTGGTTTGTAAATTCCCACTTCGCCTTCTATCTTATGCAGATTGTACTCGGCTTTGGATATTTTCTGAAACTGTATCTTATCCCCTACTTTTACAAAACAAGGTTTTTCCAAACTTGGATTGAACAAGGGAATTGGGCAATTGCCGATGATGTTCCATCCACCCGGAGAATCTTGCGGGTATATACCGGTCTGTTTTCCAGCCAATCCTACGGAACCCTTAGCTACTTGAAGGCGTGGTTCTGCGCGTCTGGGAATCTCCAGAGATGCCGGTAGCCCTCCCAAATACATGAATCCTGGTAAAAATCCTATTCCATATACGATGTATTGATAGGATGTATGTTGTTTGATAAGCTCCTCTTTGGACAGCTTTAGGGTTTTACAGACTTCTTCTAAATCGATACCAAACTCGGCATCATAGCAGACAGGAATCCGCCATAAATGTTGAACGCGTTTGGTCTTGGAAGCTGCTTGCTTTTCATGGCAGTCTAGAATGACCCTTCTCATGTTATCAAAATCCAGATGCTCCTCGTTACACACCATAGTTAGGGAATTGTAGGCAACGGACATTTCCCATCCGGGGAGTTTCAACTCCTTAAAAGCATCCATAAAATCAAGAATATCGGCCAAAATGGACACCTCTACCTTGCTGGGCCATTCTACTAAAACGGCCCGCTCACCAAAGGGTTTGATGCTTATGGGGTAACTTTTCACTGTAGTAATTGCACCTGATGTTTGGATAATTCTTTGGAAAGATACACTAATATTTTCAATGCCGAAGGGGTATCTCCATGGATGCAAAGGGTTTTTGACTCAATTTTGACCAGCTCGCCCGAAATGACCCTAACCTTATCTTCTTTTACAATGGGTAAAATATGTTCCAATACTTTATGGGGGTCTTGGATAAGGGCATTTTCATGTTTACGGTTCACCAAACTTAAATCACCGTTGTAGTTTCTGTCCCCAAAAGCTTCATACCAAATAGCGAAACCTTGTTGTTGGGCCAGCTCAGCAATCACGGAACCATAGGGAACATACAACAGGGTTCTAGCCTTATATTCTTGAATGGCCTCTAGGTAGGTTTTGGCCAATTCCTTATCCTTGGCGGTTTGATTGTACAATGCACCATGTGCTTTGATGTGATGTAATTCTGCTTGTTCTTGGGCAAGAATCGTATGGAAGTTCATCAGTTGCTCCATGATGCTCCTTTGTAATTTCTTTTTTGATATATCCATGACCTGTCTTCCAAAATTCTCTCGGTCCGGATAGGAAGGATGCGCGCCAATTTTCACACCATGGTGCTGGGCCAGTTGAACAATTCGAGTCATCGTCTCAATATCACCCGCATGCCCGCCACACGCAATATTGCACGAACTGATATAGGGAAAGATTTCAGCTTCATTGCCCACGCCTTCGCCCACATCACAATTGATATCTATCGTCCAATCTTCCATCAATACACGCCCATTACTTTGAGAATACTTTTCACCCCTAAAAAGATGGTAAATCCCACAATGGCAAATCCTAATATATTTTGGAGCAATGTATTCCTATGTTCTCCCATGACGGTTTTTCGGTTCACTATCCATATTAGTAAAATAGCCATAATTGGCAACAACAATCCATTGGCTACTTGGGCAAATTGTATGACTTCTATAGGTTTGATATTGAAAGACAAAAAAATCACCCCACAAAAAAGTACAACGACCCAAACCATCTTGAATCTTTTGTCTTCCATATTTCCGCCCCAATCAAAACAGCTACTGGCCACAAAGGCTGCGGCAAGTGGAGCTGTTATCGCCGAAGTGATTCCCGCGGCCAACAAACCGATGGCCATAAAGTACACAGCCATTTTTCCAAAGAACGGTTCCAAACCTTTGGCCATATCCAAGGCATTGTTAATATTATCAATAGGTGCCGAAGCCGCTGTGACTAAAATGGCCATGGATACCAATCCACCTAAGGCAATAGATATGATAGTGTCCCATTTTACGGTTTTAAGTTCTTGGCTCGATTTCCACTTCTGCTTCACCAAAGAAGCATGTAGAAATAGATTATACGGCACCACCGTAGTCCCCACCAAGGCAATCACCGTAAAAAGTCCGCCTTCTGGCATTGTGGGAACAAATATCCCTTTCAAAATATCAAAAAAAGAAGGTTTGGTCATTAGGGCGCAGATCAGAAAACTCATTCCCATAATACCCACAAGTCCCACAAAAACACGTTCAAGAATCTTATAACTACTGAACCATAGCAACAGGAAAATAAAAATCCCGATCATTGCGGGATATAACGAAGTTAATGCGGTGCTGGGAAAAAGTTGTTCCAATCCCAAAGTTGCCCCTCCTATATTTCCAGCTTCATAGGCTGCGTTTCCCACTAGAATAGCAGAAAGGACAATAATGATCACAAATCTTTTGATCCATGGCGTTTTCAGTTCCATCCGAACCACATCCACTAGACCGGTCTGGGCAATGACCCCAATTCTACCAGCCATGCCCTGAAGCACAATAGTCGCCAAAATGGACACCATCAAGGCCCAAATCAATGCATAACCAAAACGTACTCCTGCAAGGGTACACATGGTAATCGTCCCGGGACCCACAAAAGCAGCGGCCACCAATACACCTGGACCTATTTTTTTGAGCATATCTTGGGTTGGTTTAGGGTTTGAATTTAAGAGGATATTGGGATAAATAATGCATTTCATCCAAAAAAATGCATTTCGTCTAAAAGTGGGGTGTTCTACATCGATTTTTTATACGAATATGAAAAATCAGAAGTTATAATAATCCCAAATCAATCTTAGACCTTAAACTTGACAAACGCTTATGACATGCAAGGATTGTGAGAAAAGTATTGGACGCCAACAATATAAAGAATCCATAGATTCATTGGGTGTCCAACTTTGTGAAAGACATGCACGACTTATTAAAAAAGTCATTCTAGATAACAACACTCCCCTAGAGGCCATTCACTTATTTTATGCGTTAAAAGAAGCAGGTGCCTATCCCATGTTGGAATGGTGGGATGGAAAGAAATCTGTTGACATTGCCATTTCAAGAGTAAAACTCAATATTGAAATTGATAAGGACTACAACATGATCACGCATGAGCAGGCCATAAGCGATCTGGAAGACGCCATGCACTCCTTTAAAAACGGATTTACAACGGTACGGATACCACACTTGGCAGTAAAATATTATCTAGAAGATACGGTGCAGAACATTTTGGGCATCATCTCTGGACTAAAAGCCAATATAAAAGCCATTTAATTGGAAAACTGCAACCGCTTGTTCAATATGGTCTCTTTGTATTCCAAAATATTGATGACCACAGCATCTTCTCCAATATTCTCAAGGTCATTCACATAGTTTTTTCCCCTGTTCTCAAAATATTCGGCATCGCCTTGATTGAGCTTGATCATGTCTATTTTTCCATTCCCATAGCGGGTAAGGACCAGACCTCCGGTAGTACAAACCCAACCATAGTTGGTATTGTGCCTTCTAAATGGGATGCGTTCACCCGGAAGCAAGCATAATTCCCATAATTTGACACTTTCATTTTCAAACACCAATCGATCACTTAACGATTGTGTAATTTTCTGATGCAGCAACTCATCAATCTTCTCCTGTTCCCACGGGTCAAAGTTCCCAGCAGGATTCAATTCCACACATTGCATTTCCTAAAAATTATAAAAGCGAGCGCAAAAGTATTCCATCTCTTATTCAATAATAGATTGATTTACAATGTTTAACGATTTTTTTGCACTTTTACCCATTATACAACCGATTTACTGCCTTTATTTAAAAAAGTCCCGGAATTTATTTTATCCATAATCGGTTCATCCCAACCACCCCTCACGGTCCAAACTGCGATATTGAATGGCCTCAGAAATATGATTGGTGCTGATTTCCTCTACGTTCTCTAAATCAGCTATGATTCGAGATACTTTTAAAATGCCGTCGTTGGCCCTTGCCGATAAATTCAATCGTTGAATTGCTTGGAGTCTTCATCCAAGAACAACACTCCGTTATGGAATAAGGAAATCTCACCAGATTTGGGATAGTTCCCCCTACCTACCAATGCGGCACTGGTAATTCTATCTAATGTAGTGGTCTTGATGAAAATAAAATTTACCATCAGGCATTACAACATTTATGAATCTTAAAAATGATATGAATATTGGTCACCTTGATTTTCACAAAATCGTGCACTTATAAAATAGTTGGCATTTACTCAATACATGTAAAAATGTACTTTTTTAAGCCAATTGATTTTGAGTATTGGGAAAGTTCCCTCTATCTATTAGATGTAAGCAATTTAGGAACAGCTTAGTATGGTGGGCCTGAGTTAATTAAATTTAGGTGATTTCGACAAAACCTTGAAAATTGTTCAAAGGGCCAATGCACTATTAAAATCAATAACATTATGGATTTTCTTTTAATGGGATAAGCACTGGGAAGCAATTTGATTGTCCTTCTGGCCACATCAGCATATTCGGGATCGTTAAGTCTATAAAAGACCGGCAAATGGGAACCAAAGAACAATTTTGCCGAAAAACTAAAATCTCTAATATTAAAGTATTTAGGTCTACATCCTACTAGTTTGGACATATCATTCATGAAATCATGATAATTTACCAAAGATTTTATATTTACACTATCAGAAAAGAATTGTTCATTAAAATGTCTATCCCTTGAAATAATTGTATTCATCTTCTTGACTCCAGGCAGTTTTTTGTGACCGGATAACACTTGAGCAAGGTATCGAGCCTGTATTTCTGAACACGCTGGAAGCCCACCCTGGGTTGGTCTTGCCCAGCCCACCAAGCTTATCAACAATCCATGTTTTGGATGTATCATATGTTTAAAAAGATTTCTAGGGTTTTCAAAATCTTTACCTTGGGCAAAATAGTCGAATGTCGTCTTGTAGCCTGTGTTTAGAACAATTACGTCCGCTTCAATTGTTTCACCTCTTTTGGTGACAACAGAGTTCTTGGTCAAATAATCTATTTCGTCTTTTTTGATTTCCAGTCGTCCATGAATAATATCATTTAGAAATACATCGCTCTTTGTTAAAAACTTGCCCATAAAGGATTTTCTTTCATATATCCATTGTTGTACAAGCTTTTCCGTATCACTAATATTTTTACTAAAATTTAAATAAAACCAAGCCATAAATTTCATGAAACGGTCTATTCCCTTTTTTCCCATAGAATTTAGACTATGGGATGTAAAGGAGTCACTTGTATAGCCTATGGACCATCTAGGGACAATATTTGGAAAATCGCGAACCAAGACTTTACATGTTGCTTCTTGGGAAATTTCATGTATTATATCGGCACCAGACTCTCCAATGCCAATACAGACCACCTTTTTATTCTTAAATGCTTCGCTGTTCTTATATTCACTTGAATGAATAATATCACCTTCAAAATTAGACTGTCCTTTAAAAACAGGGGAATAGGGGACAAAATTGCTCCCCGTGCAAATAACCAAATAATCGAATTTTTCTTTCCGTGTCTCATTTTTATGAGCAACTTCAACAACAATCGAATTTTCTTGAACATCTGCGCTTATTATTTTGTGGTTGTACCGAATATGTTTATCTAAATCAAAATGACTTACATAATCTTTTAAATATTCTCGATACTCAGCTACCTTCCAAAACCTTCTTTCCTGTTCTAGGTTTGGCATGAAATCAGAGTATGCCATAAAATAGTTTGAAACTGTCAGTTCAAGCGAATCATATGACCTACCCCCTTTATCGGTTGCCCTAAATGCTCCACCAAAACTATCTTCTGATTCATAGCATATAACATTGATATTTTGATTTAAAAGCTCTTTTACTACTACCAATCCAGAAGGGCCAGCTCCAATTACGCAAACCTTAGTGCTCATCAAGTGAAGTTTAAATACATTGATTTGTTCTATGCATCATCTGAAAGTAATCACGGAGAAGTCTTGAATATGAAAAAAATCGTTAAAAATCAATAATTTACGATAAGAGCTATTCGACAATACCTAAAATACCATAAATTCAAGTAGTTTGTTTACTTCTCATTTGTAATCTACAAATCAAGTATCATTTTTTACTATTCAGGATAATACAATAAATTACCCCAACCAACCCTCTCGGTCCAAACTGCGATATTGAATAGCCTCGGAAATATGATTTGTGCTGATTTCTTCTACGTTCTCTAAATCAGCTATGGTTCGAGATACTTTTAAGATACGATCGTAGGCTCTAGCAGATAAATTAAGTCGTTGCATGGCATTTTTCAACAATTGTTTGGAGTCCTCATCCAATGCGCAAAATTTCCTGATTAATTTAGTGCCCATTTGTGCATTGTAATGCAAATCATCCAACTGTGAAAACCGTTCAGCTTGAATTTTTCTGGCCAATATGACCCGTTCACGAATAACGGTACTATCCTCCCCCTTACGCTCATCTGATAGTTTTTCAAACGGAACCGGAGTTACCTCAATATGAATATCAATCCTATCCAGCAACGGACCGGAAATCTTACTCAAATACCGTTGCATCTCAGTTGGGGAAGAAGTCAAAGGGGCATCAGGGTCATTAAAATAACCACTTGGACTGGGATTCATACTAGCCACTAACATAAAGCTACTGGGATAGGTTATGGTATATTGGGCCCGGGCAATGGTAACTTCCCGGTCTTCCATGGGTTGGCGCATCACCTCCAGTACGCGACGTTCAAATTCCGGGAGTTCATCCAAAAACAACACTCCATTGTGCGATAAGGAAATTTCACCGGGTTGGGGATAACTCCCCCCTCCCACCAAAGCTGCAGCGCTAATGGTATGGTGTGGATTCCGGAAGGGACGTTGGCTCATCAACCCACGGTTCTTGACCTTCCCCACCACACTGTGGATTTTTGTCGTTTCCAAAGCTTCCTGTAGGGTCATGGGTGGCAAAATAGAGGGCAAACGCTTGGCCAACATGGTTTTTCCTGCCCCAGGTGGGCCTATCAATATGATGTTGTGCCCACCAGCGGCCGCTATTTCCATACAACGTTTTATGCTTTCTTGCCCCCTAACATCTGAAAAGTCGAATTCTGGGTGACCAGATTGCCCATTAAACTCCTCTTGCGTATCCACCAAGGTCTCAACCAAAGGTTTTCCAGTATCAAAAAAGTCAATAACCTCTTTGATGTTATCCACGCCGTACACTTTAAAGTCTTCCACCACTGCGGCTTCCTTGGCATTCTCATTGGGAAGAATAAATCCTTTAAACCCTTCTTCCTTAGCTTTAATGGCTATGGGCAAGGCCCCTTTTATGGGCTGAAGGCTTCCATCCAATGACAATTCACCCATAATCAAATAGTCTTCTATTTCTTCGGAATTGATTTGGTTGGAAGCAGCCAGTATCCCCAGTGCCAAGGTAAGGTCATAAGCGGAACCTTCTTTACGCAAATCGGCCGGAGCCATATTGATGGTGATCTTTTTACCTGGAATTTTGTAGCCAATATTTTGAAGTGCCGCAGCAATCCGAAAGTTGCTTTCCTTTATGGCATTGTCTGGGAGACCCACCAAATGATAACCAATCCCTTTGTCCACATTGACTTCAACCACCACGGTTGTGGCTTCAATGCCAAAAACGGCACTTCCATAAACTTTTATGAGCATGTAATGTTCTTCTTGTTAAACGAGAACGAAAAAGTACGCGATCTCACTCAACAACCAGCTCTCTTTTGACGGATACCGGGTTTCCATTTGACGTAAACCCTTTTAGGAGCAACCCACCTATTTGCTAGTTGGTGGTGAAGGTTAAAACAGATTTAGCTTTTTCTTGGATTTCTTCGGTATTCATCATCATTTTACGGAACTTCCCCTGAACAAATAATTCAGCTTGGTCTTTGTAGTGCTTACTGAAAGGATTCCCGGATTGTCCTGTTGGCAAGATACTGATACTATTCTCAATATCAGAAAAATCAATGATTCTACGGGTAGAAGGACCCGAATTCACCTTATAATATCCTGTACTGTCATAGGGAAAACTCATATTATTGATGACCTCCCGGGTTCCGCTTACAGGAAATGGGCCCACGTTAAAGTATTTTCTTAAGGATTCTACTTGACCGATGGGATGCTCGTGTTCCAGCGTATGCACTTTATCCCACGTCCATTGGTTCGAGTCAGGTCCAAAATCTTCCACCAAGGAATTCCAAGCATCGGAAAAAGATTTTAAGACAATATCCTGACGGGTTTCCACCCTGTCCGTTGTATGGATATTGTCCCACCATTTTCCATTTTCCATGTGGGCTCCCCAAGCAATCTGACGTTTAAAGAGATGGGTGGCCAAAAACTGATTGAACTGTTCCGTACCCAACTCATCCTCCATGGTATTTTTCACCATAAAATATTCACAACGATGGTATAAGGTTGGAATGGTACTCTTCAACGAATAGGACCCATCCCAGTTTTCCAATGAATCCACCTGCACCAATTGCTCATCGGATAGTTGGTTGACATCAAAAAGTTTTATAAGTTCCGTAATCAATAAAGGATTGACCGAAGAGGTCGCATCCAATATCATTTCAGAGACGGATTCTCTGTCCCAATCACTTTTGGACTCCAATAGCTGGACAATACGTTTGGCCCTATTTTCCGGCAAATAATACCCGGGATACAACATGCCAGCAATGGAATCGGGTTGGTTGTTGGCCGAATACACGTAATGCCAAGGTGGATTTATGGCACTCGGATTTTCTGAAAAATCCAAGAAACGCAGTGGCTCTTCCTTTCCCGATGTCCCATCCAAAATAAATTTTGTGGAAACGCTGTCTGGCATTTGGTACAATTTTGCCGTGGCCCACCATCCTACGTTGCATTTGGCATCACCATACATCACATTCAGACCAGGAGCATGAATCTTGGGTAATGCACTTTTGAATTCATCCATATTGGTGGCATGGCTAAGACCATACAGTCCATCAATCACCTCATTTTCTTGTTTGGTGTAAATCCAGGACATGCTTACGGGTCGCTCTCCAGAAATTTGATCGGCAATATGGTTCAAAACTGGGCCGTGCTGCGTCTTGGAATAGGTGAATTTCACATCTTCCCCATCTTTTACCTTGATGGTCTTGGTCACATATTCAAAATTCTTCCAGCCATCTGCAGTCTTATATTGTGTACTATCCGAAGGATTGGCCTCTTCATAGTAAAAATCGATGTCATCATTCTCAAACATAGTAAGTCCGTAGGCCAAATTTCTATTGTGACCCAACAAGGGAAATGGAACCCCTGCCAGGTGATACCCGTATTTTTCATAAGTTGGTGTGCTTATATGGGCCTCATACCATACTGAGGGTTGCGCAAAACCAATATGGGGGTCGTTAGCCAAAATCACCTTTCCACTCTTGGTCTTTTCTGGACCTATCACCCAACTGTTACTTCCTATAAATTGAGGGACGGGGAGTTTGTCCAAGGCAGCTGATACAGTGGTGGTTATATCCGACGCCAAGGAGTCTATTTTCCTTTTTTGGTAATTCTTGATCCAAATGGTAGAGGTATCAGAGCTTATGGCCAAATCCTTCATATAATCCTCCCCCAACTTATCCCGTAAACTGGTCAACAATGGGTCTGTTTTGTGTGCCATGGCAAAACTGAAGGCCATATAGCCCACCGCATTATAAACATCCTCCAAGCTAAAGGGCTCTTTTTCCAATCCAGTAAGGTAAAACTCGATAGGGGTTGGACCTTTTTCTATAAACTCGTTGATACCGTCCAAATATGCTTGGGAAAGTATGGCCATATCGCTATTCAAGTCCAAATTGGCAACCGTTTTGGTAGTATGGTCATCTATACCCAAGGAAAGAAAGAACTTATCAGTCTTTACCAAATCCTTTCCAAACACTTCGGAAAGTCTTCCTTTGGCCACCCTGCGCAATAGCTCCATCTGCCACAATCGGTCTTGGGCATGCACATAACCCAATGCTTTTAGGGCGTCAGTTTCACTTTGAGCATAAATATGGGGAATTCCGTAAGGGTCGTAATATACTTTGACCTCATTTTGTAGCCCAGATAAGGTCTTATTTCCTGTATAATCAGGTTTTAGGCTGTTAAAAAAAATGAAAACGCCTATAATGACAAGCAGCACTAGACCTGCCAGCACCAAAAGTACTTTTTTAAGTTTTTTCACGGTATTTGAGGTACGTCAATTCGTCTCGAAGGTAAACTTTTTTCCAAAATGTTCAGAAAAACACATCAGAAAAACGAATTACTTATTCATGGATAGTTGATGCTTCTCCAAACCTGATTTGAGCCAAACTTCATACGTTTCCACATCAACATATTGAACAGCATCATTCAAGATTTCCAAGTTTGGCGAAAGAAGTACATAATACGGTTGTGAGACTGCATTGAAGTTCACCGTTTGGAAGGTTCCCCATTTCTGACCGATGGTCTCAATGGATTTTACCCTTCCCGAATCGTATTTAAAGTCAAACTTTTCTGCTTCTGGAAGTTCTTTACGGTCATCCACATATAATGAAATAAGAACGTACTCTTCCTTAATAATTGGGTAAACACTAGAATCGCTCCAAACATTTTCTTCCATCTTCCTGCAATTGACACAGGCCCATCCGGTAAAATCGAGTAAAATAGGTTTATTGTTCTCCTTGGCATAGGCCACCCCTTCATCAAAATCCTTGAAGCAATCCAATCCCAACGGACAATCACTTTCAGTCTCGACAACGCTATAAAAGTCTGGTGGTGGAAATCCACTCAACAATTTTAAATGGGTAACATTCAACACCCCTAAAATCAAATAGACTAAAAAGGCCAAACTCAATACTCCAAAAAACTTTCGGGTTGGCGAAAGCTTCTTTTTGGGGCCATCATGTGGAAATCTAAAAATACCAAACAGATATAAGGTCATCAAAACAAAAAGCACAATCCAAATGCCCAAGAAAATTTCCCGTTTGAATATGCCCCAATTTCCCACCAAATCAGCATTGGAAAGGAATTTAAAGGCCAAAGCGAGTTCCAAGAAGCCCAATACCACTTTTACCGTGGTCATCCATCCCCCAGATTTGGGCAGGGAATTCAACCAAGTAGGGAACAACGCAAATAGGGCAAATGGCAGGGCCAAAGCCAGGCCAAAGCCTGTCATTCCAATGGTCAAATTAGTAGCCACGTTGCCTTCGGCAAGCGTGGTGCTTCCTAAAAGCCCTCCTAAAATGGGGCCAGTACAGGAAAAGGAGACAATGGCCAAGGTCAAGGCCATAAAAAAGATGCCCAAGCCCCCTCCTACCTTTGAGGAAGCGGAATCCATTTTGTTGGCCCAAGAACTGGGCAGCGTCAATTCAAAATAGCCGAAAAAGGAAAAAGCAAACACTACAAAAATGACAAAGAAGAACACATTAAGCCAAATATTGGTGGCTATAGTGTTCAGAATTTGCGAGTCTACCGAATTGAACAAATGAAAGGGTAAACTCAACAAAAAATAAATCAATACAATGAAAAAACCGTACAGTATTGCATTAGCTATTCCTTTGGATTTCTGTTGGGATTGTTTGGTGAAAAAGGACACCGTCAACGGAATCATTGGAAAAACGCAAGGGGTCAACAGTGCAATGAGCCCACCCAAGAACCCCAGACCAAATATCATCCACAGGTTTGCATTGCCCTGGGAATCGGTTATACCACCTTGATTCAAGAGATTTTTATTCTTTAAATCCAACCGTAACGATTCACCTACGGCCAAACTTTTCGCATCAATTTCTTTTTGCGTATCCACAAAGGCATTGCCATCCAAAGAAATTTGAAACAGCTCATCTTTGGGAATACAGACTTCCTTGCAGATTTGATAGAATAGATTCACGGAAACCTGCCGTACCTCGGGGTTTAAAAGTTTGATTTTCTGAGTAAAAATGGCCTCTTTTTTAAAAAAGGTTTCTTCCACCTCAAAAATGTCGCTGTACTCTTTGATGGTCTCACTTTCTTCCGTTTTTCCGATAAGTTCATAATCCTCTCCAGCTTTTTCAAAAGTAAACTCACTGGGAAGGGAACCGCCTTCGGCCGTATATTGGGAATATACATGCCAACCCTCCATGATCTTTCCTTTAAAGACCAATTCATATTCGGTATCGGAAATTTTGTTGACCTCATGGCTCCAAACCGCTGGATTGGCCTCGGTTTGGGAAAAGATATAAAGGGGGATTAGCAAGAATCCTAAAAGGGGGACTAAAATTCTCATGTAACAAATGTAATCTTTATAATAGTTTGGGTCGATTTATCAACCTTAAAACGTTCATCCGCTCTTCGGCCCACCACCCAAACAATTTCGTCGTCGGAGCAAAGCAGCCATTGTTTTTCCTTGGAAAATACGTCCATCTTCTCATCTTTGAAAAATTTGGACAGCTTTTTTCCGCCTTTCATCCCGTAGGGATAAAAATAGTCGCCTTTTCGCCAATTCCTTAACACTAAGGGAAAGTTTAACTTTTCCTTATCCAAAAAGATGGTGTTTGGGCCTGATTTTTCGAAAGCTACAACCTTTTCCATTGTAAGCTTTATGGGTGATTCCAACATAACCTCCCTATTATAGACAAGATAGGATGCATTGACCCTATTTTTTAATTCCGAAAGCAGTAAATATTCCCTGTCCTTTAGCAGTCTATGAGTTTTGGAACATACTTCTTTACCGCTCATAGCGTTCAACAAGCCTTTTACATCTTCCCATTGGGTAAAACCATAATCCTTGAAAAGTCCGTAGAGATATGCCTCCACAGGATGCAGCTCTTTTAAAGGTTCAATTGCTATTCTGATGACATCTCCATCATCTGCAAACAGAATGGATTTAATTTCTTGAAGATGGTTTTGCACCAGAACATGGGTATCCTGTAAATGAATCTGGGTCTGTTTGAAGTTTTCCAGAAAAGCAGGGTGCAATTCCTTTAATTTGGGAACAATCTCCAACCGGATTTTGTTTCGAAGGTATTTTTTGTCCGAATTACTACTATCTTCCCGCCAATTTAGTTTTTCTCGCTTGGCATAATCCATGAGGTTTTTTTGGGAGAAATCCAGTAAGGGACGAACTACTTTTCCATTTTGGACAGGAATCCCAGATAGGCCCTCAATGCCCGTGCCGCGGGACAAGTTGATGAGAAAGGTCTCCAGACTGTCATCTAGATGATGGGCCGTAAGTAGATACTCAAAACCGTTGCTCTCCAAAAGCTCATCAAACCATTGATACCGCAACTCCCGTGCAGCCATTTGGATGGAACCTCGGTTTTGTCCCGCATATTTTTTGGTGTTGAACGATTTTACTTTCACTTGAATCCCCAACTCCTTGGCCAAATTCCGCACAAAACCCTCATCGCCATCACTTTCTGAACCCCGTAAATGGAAATTGCAATGGGCCAAGGTCACATTTAACCCAGCCTGAACAGATAAATGGGCTAGAACCACACTATCCATGCCTCCGCTGCAGGCCAGTAGCAATTTGCCTTTCATTAAGAAAGACAGGTTGGTTTTTAAATGTACTTTGAACTGTGCCAACATGCTGCAAAATTACGAATAATCATCCGCCTGTTTCCAAAACTCTGCGCATGGCCTTGGCCTTCAGCAAACATTCTTGATATTCCCGCTCTGGGTCCGATTTGCTGGTGATGGCACTCCCCACCGAAAAAGAGACATAGTTGTTGGTTGCATTGTAGAGAATACTACGTATCACTACATTAAAATCAAAATTGCCCTCTGGGTCAAAATAGCCCACGGCTCCACTGTAGAGTCCCCTTTTGGTCTCTTCCAATTCCTCTATGATCTTCATGGCCGATATTTTGGGAGCGCCTGTCATACTGCCCATGGGAAAGGTTTCTTCAATGAGTTCCACAGGGTTTTTACTCTCCGGAATTTCGGCAGTTATTGTGGAAATCAGTTGATGGACCTGTTTGTAAGTATAGACTTTGCACAATTCTTCGACAACAACGCTGCCCCTCAATGCACTTTTGGACAAGTCGTTCCGCACCAAATCGGTGATCATGATGTTTTCGGCGCGTTCCTTTTCATCTTGGGCTAGTTGATGTTTTAATTTTTCATCCTCTATTTCATTTTCATCCCTTCGGGCCGTACCCTTAATAGGCTGTGAAAGTAAGATGGTGCCTTGTTTTCTCAAATACCGTTCGGGCGAAGCACACATTAAATACTTGTCTTCCAGTCGCATAAAAGAAGCAAAAGGAGGTTCCGAAATGGCATTCAAACGCTTGTAGGTTTCCCAGGGATCCATGGATACGCCATCAGCATAAAACTCTTGACAGAAATTGGCCTCGTAAATATCGCCTCTGTGAATATGTTCCAGAAATTTGTTTGCTTTTTCAAAATAGGCATCCTTATGAATCCGCATTTTGATTTTGATGGGATAATGCTCCTCGTGTTTCCGCTCCAAATCTATCATGGACTTGATTTGGGCAAAATCTTCCTCAATTTCGTCTGCGCAATCCTCCAAATATAGGAAATGAAGTTTTTCTCCATTACACTTAATAATTTTGGAAGGTTGAAAAAAATGAAGAATGGGAAAATCCAATCCATCAAAATTTTGGGAAACCAAGTCTTCCAAGGAATTTTTCAAATCGTAAGAAAGATACCCGAACAGCCAATCTGTTTTTTTTTCGACAATACTTTTTAGCTCATCCAGGGAATCAACAGAAATGAACTTACCGGTTTGTTCACAAACGGCCATCAAAAAATCAAAGGAGCCATATTTTTGAACATGCCCATTACTGTCCAACCAAATTACCTTCTGATACGGTCGAGACCACTCCAGAAGTGCTCTTTTAAAAGGAATGGGGTTCGTGAGGGAGAAAGAGTGGTGTCGACGCAAGGGATACCTACTTTAATGATTCCAAAAAAGTGGTCAAGGCAGCAGCGTGTTCCTTTTTTAGCTCCTCATTCACAATATCCTCATTTTCAAAATTTTCATAAAAAAGGGGCAGTGAAAAGGATGCCACAATATCGCCGCCAAATCGGGGCAGTAGCTTAGCTATCACTTCAAAAGAACCTTTTGCGCCACGCCTTCCACCGGAGGTGGACATAAGAAACACTTTGGTGTCCTCCAGAAAATTACGGTCCAATCGCGATAACCAATCCAACACATTTTTAAAATAGGCAGATGGATTGCCATTATGCTCGTTCACGGATAGAATCAATCCCTCTGCTTTTTGAATATCTTCTTTCAACTCTACCAAGGAATTGGAATACCCTTTTTGCTTTTCATCGTCCTCACTGTACATGGGAAAAGGGTACCGAGTCATGTTCAACAACCTAAATTCCCGCTCACCAAGCAGCGAAGTGGTATATTGCACCAATCGATAATTAATGGAAGTTGAAGAATTGCTTCCTGCAAATGCCAAAATTGCAGCCATAGCCAAAAAAGTTTGATTGTTTCGCTAAAATACCCCAATTGATGCTTAGATGCGAGTATTTTGTCTAATTTTGGGCTCGAAAACATCCAAATCTACTGTTAAACAAGTATATAGGGTATTGATTACTAAATGAAACCGCAAACCAACAGACTGTTCTTCATTGATGCAATGCGTGCTTGGGCCATTTTGATGATGCTTCAAGGCCATTTTATAGATGGGTTGTTAGATCCTATTTTTCGGGATAAGGGAAATATGGTCTTCAATGTTTGGTTGTATTTCAGGGGTATCACCGCACCTGTTTTCTTTACGGTTTCTGGATTTATTTTTACCTATTTGCTGATTCGCGTACCCCAAAAAGGATTTGATAATCCAAGGGTGAACAAAGGAATTCGTCGCGGCTTGCAATTACTTTTTATCGGCTATTTATTACGGTCTAACTTTTGGGCGCTCTTGTTCAAGGGAGAAATCTATAATTCCTTTTATTTGGTAGATGTGCTGCACTGTATTGGGCTATCCATTTTAGCCTTGATTGGGGTGTATTTGTTGACCATCAACCGAAAAAAGTACCTTTTTCCATTGCTTTTGGTGGGAATCACACTGGTACTTTTCTTGTTTGAACCGATATACAAGCAGTGGTCGTTTTCATTTTTTCCGGATGTAATCGCCAATTATTTCACCAAAGCCAACGGCTCTGTTTTTACCATAATTCCTTGGTTGGGCTATACCACTTTGGGTGCGTTCATTTCGGTGATGTTCACTCGATTTAAAGATTTTAAATATTTATACCCGGCTGCCATTTCCATTGCGGTGTTGATGGGCTTTATATTGATTTATCTTTCTTCGCCGACATTTATTGCTCTTTACGATTGGAGTGGAGTGGAATTGTTCAATTTAATCCAAACCAACAATTACCTATTCATAAGACTTGGTAACGTTTTTATGGTCTTTGCGATTTTTATGTTGTTGAGAGAATTCATGACCAATAAGACCGTTCTGAAACTTGGAGCCGGTACGCTTTCCATTTATGTAATTCATTTTATCATTCTTTATGGAAGTTTTACAGGGTTGGGGCTATATCGTTTTTTTAATCACTCCTTAGCACCCAATGTTGTGATTCCGGGAGCATTTTTGTTCATGTTGGCCTGTTCTTATTTAGCATTGAAATACAATCGTCACGAGGCGGAAATCAAATCACAGATTTCTTTGGCTTCCACCAACGCCAAAGTCCAATTAATCGAATTCAAGGAAGCAGCCATCCCTGTTCTTAGAGAGTTTATTGCTCGAATGCGGTTGGGGCTTAGAAGGGTTTTTAGAACAGTCAGAGGTTAAAAAACCTCTTCTTTTCTATTGGTTTATTGAAGACAACCAAGACATGGATACTTGAATCATATCACCACTGATATCATTTGTGGTCGTATCAATAAGATCATGGGTTACATTAGGCAATAGATTCACCTGAAAATTGGATTTATCCAAATGGTCCAACATCGATTTATCATACAAGCCTGGATGACTTCTGTCCAGTTCGCCGTATACCCAAAGTACCGGAATTTCCATTTCCTCAATAACGGGAAGAGGGTCATACCCTTTGATTCCTGAAAATGAATCCACCATGGCATTTCCATCTTCAATGGACAATTGCTCATCGTCCATTTGTTCATCATAAAAATCGGAAGTGCCAACTGATGCCACTCCCCCACTGTAGTTCATGATAAAAGCAATGTCTCCGGTGGTTTTATATACTTCCGCAGCTACCCAGGTGCCTTGGCTTGATGCCAATAATCCCATTTTCTCGGCATCAACAGCGTCAAGACTTTTTAAGTGTTGGACCAATGCTGCGACAATTTCCGCTCGTTCCCTAATGGTCTTTTCACTGTTCTTACTGGAAACTTGGATGAAATTCCCGGTAGACTTGCCCGTACCTTGTTTGTCGTACAGTAAGACCGCATAACCAATATCGTTAATGGCAGGGACATAAGGAAGAAAGTATTCCCGGGTGCTCCTATCGGACCCCGGAACGACAATGACCACGGGGACAGGTTCATTCATCTCTAAGGGAAAATGCAATGAAGATGAAATAACCGCATCGCCATGTTGTACCTCCAAATCCAAGACAGTGGGATTGGATTGGGCTTTTACATACAAAGCACACAGTAGCATTATCAGTAGCGGAATAAACTTGGATTTTAGCATATATCAAATTTTAAGGGCATGCAACTCAAACAATGTGAGCATGGCATACCCTTAAATGACAAATGCTTTTAAAAACTGTTACAGTTTGTGCGTAGCTTTTTTAGGAGTGAATGGACCTATCCGCAGTGGCGGCCAAGGCGGCTTCTTTCACTGCTTCTGTGTATGTTGGGTGGGCATGGCTCATACGGGCAATATCCTCTGCGGAAGCCCTAAATTCCATGGCCGTAACACCTTCCGCAATTAGGTCGGCACAACGTGCCCCTATCATATGGACCCCAAGGACTTCATCGGTCTTTTTATCCGCCAAGATTTTTACAAATCCATCCAAGTCCATGCTTGCTCTGGCCCTACCCAAGGCGCGCATGGAGAACTGACCTACTTTATAGTCTACACCGGCTTCCTTGAGTTCTTCCTCCGTTTTTCCTACGGCGGCAACTTCTGGCCAAGTGTACACCACACCGGGTATCAAATTGTAGTCAATATGTGGTTTTTGACCCGCCAAGATTTCAGCGACTAGAATTCCTTCTTCTTCAGCCTTATGGGCCAGCATGGCCCCTTTTACCACATCCCCGATAGCGTATATGTTGGATACATTGGTCTGTAGATGGTCATTCACCTCTACCCTGCCCCGGTCATCCAATTTAACCCCAGCAGCTTCGGCATTCAATCCATCGGTATAGGGTCTTCTTCCTACGGAAACCAAACAATAGTCTCCTGTAAAAGTCACCTCTTCACCTTTTTTATTATCCGCTTTTACGATTACCTCATCGCCTTTTCGTTCAACGGACTTCACTTTGTGAGATAAATTGAACTTCACTTTTTGCTTCTTCAATACCTTCATCAATTCTTTGGAAAGCGCGCCGTCCATACCCGGAATTATACGGTCCATAAACTCTACAACAGTAACCTCAGCACCCAAGCGCTTGTACACTTGGCCCAACTCCAATCCAATGACGCCGCCTCCAATCACAATCATGTGTTTGGGCACCTCTTTAAGTTTCAAAGCTTCTGTTGACGTAATGATGCGTTCCTTGTCCAATTTGATGAAAGGCAAGGTAGAGGGTTTGGAACCCGTGGCAATGATGATATTCTTCGCTTCTATGGTTTCCGCCTTCCCATCTTCTTTATCAATATTGATGTGTGTAGCATCTTTAAAACTTCCCATTCCATGGTACACATCGATTTTGTTTTTGTTCATCAAAAACTCAATGCCCTTGGTGTTTTGGTCAACCACATCTTGCTTGCGGGCAATCATCTGCTTCAAGTTCACTTTTACCTCCCCGGGAATGTCAATTCCATGCTCCTCAAAATGCTTCACCGCATCTTCATAATGGTGGGAAGAGTCCAGCAGTGCTTTTGAAGGAATACAGCCCACATTAAGGCAGGTGCCTCCCAAGGTTGAATATTTTTCAATGATAGCAGTCTTCATTCCCAATTGGGCACATCGAATTGCCGCTACATAACCTCCAGGTCCGGAGCCGATAACGGCCACATCGTATTGATTCATAGTAAATGCTTAGAGATAATTATTCGTTCTATTATCAACACAAAAATAACAATGTTTCTCTGATGCACCATGTTTTCCCTTAACATATCGTTACGAATAAGTTATGCGAATTTGCCCGTATATTTACCTTATGCGAAGCTTACGGCTAAATCAGGAATTGGAAGTTTTTATTGCAGGAATTGCAGCAGCCCAGAGTTTTCTGCTATCAATCATCAGCTTTTTTGAATGGAAAAAGGATTTTAAAAATCTGTTGCTCTCGGTCTTTTTTATGGCCATTACGCTACGTTTGGGCAAATCCATTCTTTGGGTCTATTTGGATGATTCCCCTCTTTGGATGATTAATTTGGGGTTTATGGCCCATGCCATTTCTGGACCCGCTTTGTTCTTATATGCTCTGCATTTTCTGTTTCCCAGAAAATGGTCGAAATGGAATTGGGTGCATTTTCTCCCAGCCTTGTATCTTTTCGTTGAAATTGATTCACTTACCCTAAATGCCTTTTGGTTTAGTGGAGGCTATGCTGCTCTACTTTTCCATCAGTTGATTTACAGCGGAATGATGCTGATTCTATTGGTGAAATATTTTGGATTGAAACAAAGAAAGGTCCCGATGAACAAATCGGCTCTTTTTTGGATTATGGCCCTTGTTGTGGGCACTACCATTTGGCAACTGTTGTACTTCTCCAATTATTTTCTGGGGTGGACCCCCTATTTGTTAGGTCCTGTAATTTATCTCCCATTCGTCTATTTTATGGCCTTTCTTCTGTTCAAGAACCCTACGCTCTTGAAACAACCCCTAAAAACCAAGCACCAAAATATTCGGTTGACCCAAAAAGAAATTAAGCGGTATGCGGTACAATTGGAGAATTGTATGGCAGAAAAGCGACTCTATATGGATTCCAATTGTACACTACCCACAGTGGCCAAAGCAGTGAACCTACCCTCCTATTTGATTTCACATGTGGTCAACAACGCCATTGGGAAAAGTTTTCCTGATTTCTTGAACGGGTACCGCGTTGAAGAGGTAAAACGCAGACTGGCACATCCTGATTTTCAAAACACGAAAATTGCAAATATTGCTTACGATTGCGGTTTCAATTCGCTTTCCTCATTCAATGCCGCCTTTAAAAAAATTACCAGGACCACGCCTTCGGCATATTTGAAACATGTTCAATCTGCTGAATCGGTCTAAATTGGTGCCAAAGGAAATTTTACGGCTCCATACCACCCCAACCAGAGTCCCGCTAAAAGCGAAAGGTGGAGTCCAGCCTCAAACCATAACGGTCCACCCCATTGGCCACAAAGTGCAACAACGGACAATTTCCCAACAATAAAGAGTGAAATAAAAAAGTGTGGCCAAAAATTATCCCGTACCACAATCAGTGAGGCAATAAATCCCGAAAAAACGGCCGAGGCAAACATAGCCATAGTCCCCAAGATCAAATCAGTATTGGTAGAAGTGCAGAATTCTATACCATCAAATAGCACATCTTTGGAAAGCGTAACGTACAATTGCAAACAAAGTCCTCCAATTACCGTTGCCAATGTGGTAAGAAAAATACGTGTGCGCAGTTTCATGACGTGAAATGATGTTTTTTGATGATCGATGGTTATTTAATCCTAACAAATTAGCCATCCCAAGCATGGCGAAACATCATTTTAACATCGTTTTAGGTTAAACTTTCCTAAATATGTACCGAAGGGCGGTTCTTCACCTCATTGATCACAAAGGAGCTTTGGGTATTTCCAATGTTGTTAATGGCCGTTAGTTTGGTCACCATAAATTCCCGATAGCTTTTCATGTCCTCTACATTGATTTTTAGAATGTAATCGTAGTCGCCCCCCACATGAAAGCATTCTGAAACTTCTTCCAGTTTTAGTACCTCCCTTTCAAATTTCAAAACATTTTCTTTTGTGTGTTGCACCAATCGAATTTGGCAGAGCACCGTAAAATCCCGTTGTACCTTTTCTTTGTTCACCAAAGCAACATAATCCGTGATGATTCCCGTGCGTTCCAATCTTCGGATTCGTTCATAAACGGCGGTTTTGGACAATTGCAATTGGTCCGCATAATACTTGGTGGTTCTTTTACAGTCTTTTTGTAGTAGTTGTATCAACTGTTTGTCTAAGACGTCCATGATAAATTTCCTATTTGTTGACGTTCAAAAGATTTAATTTAGACATTTAATCTATTTAATTATGTAAAAATAGATAAATATTCCATACTACTTAGTTATCATTGATTTTTAACCCAAATAGAGGTATTTTTACGAAAATTGACAATCATGGACTACAAAGCATCAGACCACATTCAAGACCTTCAATACTTTGGAGAATTTGGCGGGGTAAATCCTTCTATTTCAGATTCATCCACCTATACCTTTCTTTCCGCAAAGACTATGTTCGACACCTTTGAGGGAAACACCGAAGGTTGTTATCTGTACAGCAGGCACTCCTCTCCTTCCAACCTGTATCTGGGTGAGGCCATGGCGCAATTGGAGGGTACGGAATCGGCCAACGTATTTGCCAGTGGTATGGGGGCGATAACCTCGGTCATCTTTCAATTGTGTGATTCCGATGATCATATTGTTTGCAGCAGAACCATTTACGGTGGCACCTACGCTTTCTTGAAAAACTTTGTGAAAAAATTCAACATCTCCACTTCGTTTGTTGATATCACCAATTTGGAAGTGGTTGAAAAATCCATTACCTCAAAAACCAAAATGATCTATTGCGAGGCCATCAGCAATCCTTTGTTGGAAGTGGCCAATATTCACGCGCTTTCCAAATTGGCCAAAAAAAATGGCATTCCTTTGGTAGTGGACAATACGTTTTCCCCGCTGGGCATCAATGCAGCAAAGCTTGGAGCCGATATTGTAGTGCATAGCCTTACCAAATTCATCAATGGAAGCAGTGACTGTGTGGCTGGTGCGGTATGCGCATCTTCAGATTTTTGTCTTAGCCTGAAAGATGTGAACGACGGCGCAGGAATGCTGTTGGGCAGTACGTTGGATAGTCTGCGGGCTGCTTCCATCCTAAAAAATATGCGCACGCTTCACATCCGTATCAAAAAACACAGTGAAAATGCCTTATATCTAGCCCAACAATTTGAAAAAGATGGGCTTAAAGTAGTGTATCCTGGATTGGAAAGTCATCCTGGGCACCAAACCATGAAGGCCCAAATGAATGCAGAATATGGTTTTGGAGGACTCCTCACCTTGGACGTTGGTTCATTGGACAAAGCCAATGCACTAATGGAAATGATGCAAAAAGAGAAATTGGGCTATTTGGCCGTGAGTCTGGGCTTTTACAAAACACTTTTTAGCGCATCCGGAACTTCAACCTCTTCGGAAATTCCTGTGGAGGAGCAAGAAGCACTGGGATTAACCCAAGGCTTGATTCGATTTTCAATCGGGTTGGATAACGATATCCACAAAACCTACTTGACCATGCGCAAATGCATGGAAGCTCTTGGGATTTTATCAAACAACCCATCTTTGGCTTAATGAAGCTCTTTGAAGTGTTTGGAGAACAAGGTTCAAAGTTGTAATATTACTTTCTAACAAACTCAGACCACATGCCAAACCAGCAGGAAGAATCAAAGTACAGGGAAAATGAACATATTGTAGAAAATAAAGAACTCAACATTTGGGAAGCCCTCATTCCCGTTTTTGCCTTGGTAGGCATGCTGGCCTACAATGTTTTTGCCTTTGGCGATGATGCCCTTAGCGGTTCCAATCAATTTATTTTGTTAATGGGTGGTGCAGTAGCTGCCATTGTCGGTTTTTTCAATAAGGTTTCCTATGAACAGATGATAGCTGAAGTGGCCGAGAACATCCGTTCCACCACCGGAGCTTTGCTCATTTTATTGATGGTAGGTGCACTGTCTGGAACATGGTTGGTCAGCGGTATCATTCCCGCCATGATCTATTACGGGCTTCAAATCCTGAATCCCACTATATTCTTGGCGGCCTGTGTAATTATTTGCGCAATCATTTCCGTGGCCACCGGCAGTAGCTGGACCACTGCAGCAACCGTTGGGATAGCCCTAATCGGTATTGGAGAAGCTTTAGGAATCTCCTTGGGCATGACCGCAGGCGCCGTGCTTTCTGGAGCTTATTTTGGAGATAAAATGTCTCCCTTGAGCGATACCACCAATTTGGCACCCGCCATGGCAGGTGGGGATTTATTTTCACACATCCGGTATATGGCGTTGACCACTACCCCAACCATCTTAATCACCTTAATAGTCTTTATTATCCTTGGATTTACCATCGATACTTCTGGAGTTGCCGATACCACTTCTATTTTGGAAAACATCAGCGGAACTTTTAATGTAAGTGGTTGGCTTTTTCTTGTGCCGGTAGCCGTAATCTTTATGATTGTAAAAAAAGCGCCGCCGCTTTTGGCTTTGTTGATAGGTACGCTATTGGGTGGAATTTTTGCGCTTATTTTTCAACCGGATATTGTGGCCACCATTGGCGGAGGCTCCGGTTTGACTTTTGAATCGGGTTATAAAGGTATTCTGAATGCCATCACCGTGGACACCTCCATCGCCACGGACGACCCCGCGTTGAACGATCTATTTTCTTCTGGCGGGATGTCTGGCATGTTGGGCACCATCTGGTTGATCATATGTGCCATGGTTTTTGGGGGCGTTATGGATGGCATAGGTGCTTTGGAACGAATCACAGAGTCGCTTTTAAAAATGGCCAAGACCATCTTTGGACTTTTTGCCAGCACCGTGGGAAGTTGTCTAGCCTTGAATGTGACCGCATCGGACCAATATTTGGCTATTGTGGTCCCTGGAAAAATGTTCTCCAAAGCATACGAAGAACGTGGATTGGCCCCTGAGAATTTGAGTAGAACCTTGGAAGACTCTGGAACCGTCACCTCCGTATTGGTTCCATGGAATACCTGCGGAGCCTATCACAGTAGCGTTTTGGGCGTTGGTGTTGCCGAATACGGCATATATGCTATTTTTAACTGGCTAAGTCCTTTTATGACCCTGCTCTTCGCTGCTCTTAAAATTAAAATAAAGATGCGCGCAACAAGTAAAGTATCCTAGGAAATCCCTGCTATGATTTTTCGAAGAACCTTGTCCTCATCAATCCAAAAGAAGGTTTTTTTTAAGTATTTTTGGCCACGAACCAAATTATGAAAATATGGCTATAGTTACCCTTAAAGGAAACGAAGTGCATACCCTTGGAAACCTCCCGGAAAATGGTTCCCAAGCTCCCAATTTCACCTTAGTGAAAAACGACTTTTCTACAGCCACTTTGGCCGATTACAAGGGTCAAAAGATAGTTTTGAACATATTTCCAAGCCTCGAAACAAGTACCTGTGCACAATCGGTTCGTCAATTTAATAAAGAAGCGGCCGAATTGGAAAATACCTCAATCTTATGCACCTCGAAAGACCTTCCCTTTGCCCAGTCCCGTTTTTGTGGTGCAGAAGGAATCGATAAGGTAGAAACCCTCTCCAATTTTAGGGATGGTAACTTCGGAAAGGCATATCAAGTAGAATTTACAGATGGTCCCTCGCAGGGATTGTTGTCACGATGCGTAGTGGTCTTGAATGAAAACGGTGAGGTAATGTACACTGAACAAGTTCAGGAAATTTCAGAAGAACCCAACTATAAAGCTGCACTTGAAGCATTAATGGATGCCTGAGGAATCATTCTTAAAAAATAGAATTAGAAGTATAGGATACGCGCTCAAAGGCATGTTTTTGCTTTTGCGTACCGAGACCAGCATACAAATCCAATTTGTCATTGCCATTGTAATGACCGTTGCCGGGTTTTATTTTCAAATTTCCAACACAGAATGGATTCTTCAGCTCTTTGCGATTGGATTGGTCATGGGCATTGAAGGCGTGAACACCGCTATCGAGAAGTTAGCAGACTACGTTCAACCCAACAAAGACCCAAAAATTGGTTTAATAAAAGATATTTCCGCAGGAGCCGTTATGATCGTATCCGTTGTTGCAAGTATCATTGGACTCATCATCTACGTACCCAAATTGCTTTAAGCAACATCCAAGGTTAGACGTAGCACTGTAAATTTGTAAATTAGCCCCGCATAAACCATGATCAATGGCGAAAAAAAGGACAAAATCTAAATCCAAACCTACTGCTACCAAAAAGAAGGTTTCCTTGAAACCCTCAAAGCAAAACAAGATTATTTTTGGTAGTTTGCTCATTGTTCTCAGCATTGCGCTGTTTTTTTCCTTTATGTCATACTACTTCACTTGGCAAGCAGACCAGAGTTTGCTGTCCGAGTTTGCCAACAGAAATGCCGAAGCCAGCAACCTGTTGAACAAGTTTGGCGCCAGCGTAAGTCATTTTTTTATGTACCGCGGGTTTGGATTGGCCTCTTTTGCCTTTCCGGTGCTATTGGCTGTTACAGGGCTCTATCTCTTTTTGGGGTTGAGTGGCAAGGGACTTATTGGGAAATGGATTTGGGGATTGGTCGGAGTTATTTGGGTTTCTGTCGCCTTAGGTTTTTTCGCGATTGACCAGCCGCTGCTTGGTGGGCTTATCGGGTACGAAATGAACGATTTCCTTCAAGATTATACCGGTAAGATTGGCGTGTTCCTCATTCTTGTGTTTGTATTGATGGTGATTTTAGTGCGATTGTTCAATTTCACCCCTGAAGGTGTTGCCAATTTCTTCCGCAAACAACGGCAACAAATTACATCCGACTTTCAAAAAAGCGAATCCGTTTCTGATTCCAATTCTGAAAATACAGAAGAATCCGAAGAGTACAACCTTGAGCTTAGCACCAATGACGCACCAGAAAAAATAGACACCTATACCCATAAAAAAGATATTCCCCCTCTTCAAAGTGAAGCAGGACTGGATGTAAACCTGCCTGAGGAAGACGAAATGGATATCAACTTGGAAGTGGAAAAGATTGAGGAAGAAAAAGAGGAAAGCGACATCAAATCCGAAAAATTGGTCAAGGATTTTGGTGAGTTCGACCCCAAGTTGGAATTGGGCAATTATAAGTTCCCGCCATTGGACCTGTTGGATGCGCATGGCGCTTCGGGCGGTATTACCATCAACCAAGAAGAACTGGAGGAAAACAAAAATAGAATTGTTAGTACCCTCAAAAACTATAAGATTGGCATTGCACAGATCAAGGCCACCATCGGTCCTACGGTAACCCTCTACGAAATTGTTCCGGAAGCGGGTATTCGTATTTCCAAGATTAAAAATTTAGAGGACGATATCGCCCTTTCTTTGGCTGCATTGGGAATTCGGATCATTGCCCCTATTCCAGGTAAAGGGACCATTGGTATTGAAGTACCCAACAAAAATGCCACTACGGTTTCCATGCGCTCGGTGATTGCTTCCAACAAATTCCAAAAAGCAGAGATGGAGCTACCCATTGCCTTTGGAAAAACCATTAGTAATGAAACTTTTGTGGTGGATCTCGCCAAAATGCCCCACTTGCTCATGGCAGGGGCCACAGGTCAAGGGAAATCCGTTGGTTTGAATGCCGTGATCACTTCATTGCTTTACAAAAAGCATCCTGCCGAGGTGAAGTTTGTTTTGGTGGATCCCAAAAAAGTGGAATTGACCCTATACAACAAAATTGAACGCCATTTCTTGGCCAAGCTTCCAGATTCTGAGGATGCCATTATTACGGACAACAACAAGGTCATCAATACCTTGAATTCGCTTTGTATTGAAATGGACAATCGGTATGAGCTGTTAAAAACGGCCATGGTGCGAAATATCAAGGAATACAATGCCAAGTTCAAGGCGAGGAAACTCAACCCAAATGATGGGCATAAGTTCCTCCCCTATATCGTTTTGGTCATTGATGAGTTCGCGGACCTTATTATGACGGCTGGGAAAGAGGTGGAAACCCCAATTGCCAGATTGGCACAATTGGCCCGGGCTATTGGAATCCATTTGATCATTGCTACACAACGGCCTTCCGTGAATGTCATTACGGGTATCATCAAAGCCAATTTCCCCGCTAGGATTGCATTCAGGGTAACCTCAAAGATAGATTCCAGAACCATTTTGGACGCCCAAGGAGCGGACCAGCTTATTGGTCGGGGTGATATGCTCTACACCCAAGGAAATGATGTTACAAGGCTGCAATGTGCCTTTGTGGATACTCCGGAAGTGGCCAAAATAACGGATTATGTCGGTTCCCAACGAGCCTACCCAGATGCCCACTTACTGCCAGAGTATGTAGGTGAAGAGTCTGGCACAAGTCTTGATAATGATATCGCGGACAGGGATGCCATGTTCCGTGAGGCCGCTGAAGTGATAGTAACCGCCCAGCAGGGTTCCGCTTCCTTGATCCAACGTAAACTGAAGTTGGGATACAACAGGGCCGGTAGGATCATAGATCAGTTGGAGGCCGCCGGGATTGTAGGCCCGTTTGAAGGCAGCAAAGCCCGACAGGTTTTGGTGCCGGACATATATTCTTTGGAACAATTGTTAGAAAATGAATCAAAATAAAACCATGATCAAAAAACATATTCTTTTAATCGGATTATTAGCGACAGGACTTTTTTCGTTCGGACAAAACTCAGACAAGGCCAAGGCCCTGTTGGATGAAGTCTACAACAAAGTAAAAAGCTACGACAATATCTATATTGATTTTAGATCTACTTTGGAAAACACCGAGGCCAACCTAAAACAAGAAACCAACGGCAATGTCACTTTGGACGGTGAGAAATATTTTTTGAATTATTTAGGAGCCCAACAACTCTTTGATGGAAAAAAAGTCTACACCATCGTTCCCGAAAATGAAGAAGTCACCATTGAAGATGTCAACGAGGACAATGACAATGTAAGCCCATCAAAAATGCTTACGTTCTACAAAACAGGTCATAACTATCAGTGGGACATTCTTCAAAATGTGGATGGGAGAAAAATACAATATGTCAAATTGATTCCCATTGATTCCAATACGGAAATCAAATCTGTACTCTTGGGAATCGATACGCAGACCAAACATATCTACAAGCTTATCCAGACAGGGAGCAATGGCACCAAGTCAACCCTTACCGTTAATTCTTTCAAAACCAATCAGCCACTTTCGAGCACACTGTTTACCTTTGACGAGAAAAAATACGAGGACAAAGGGTATTACATTACAAGAAATTAGGCATTGAAGATACTAGACCAGTATATACTAAGAAGATTTCTTTATAATTTCTTCAGTTCGTTTTTCATTCTGATTGTCATATTCATCTTTCAGGGAATCTGGCTTTTCATTGATGATTTGGCGGGAAAAGGTCTGGGTATTGTCATCATTGGAAAATTTATCTTTTACTTTATTCCCACTTTGGTGGACAAGGTACTTCCATTGACCGTGCTGCTGTCCTCCATCCTTACCTTTGGGACTTTTGCGGAAAACTATGAGTTTGCTGCCATGAAAGCTTCGGGAATCTCCTTGCAAAGGGGCATGCGAAGCTTGATAGTCTTCGTGCTTTTTTTGGGAGTGGTCACTTTTTTCTTTGCCAATACGGTTATTCCAAAGTCTGAACAAAAAATGTTCAACCTTAGGCGAAATATTGCCAAGGTAAAACCTGCTGCTGCCATCACCGAAGGGGTTTTTAGTGATTTTGAAGGCACTGGGGATGGGATGAACATTAAAGTGGACAAAAAATATGGAGAACAAGACCGTTTCTTGGACAATGTAATCATCCATAAAAAGACGGACCAGAACATAAACACTACCGTCATAAAAGCCAACTCTGGGGAATTGATCAGTAGTGAAGCATCCGATATCATTCAATTGGTCCTTAAAGATGGCCATTACTACGAAGAGCTGCAGTCAAAAGATAGCAAGGAACGAAGGAAACATCCCTTTGCTAAATCAGAATTTGAGACCTATACCATTAATATTGATATTTCTGAGCTCAATAACCAAGATTTGGAGGAAGACGGGAACATTACTACCGACAAAATGAAGAATGTGGGCCGTTTGGTCAAGGATATCGATTCTTTGGGCAAAAACAATCTTGAAAAAGTTGAGGCCTTCTCCAAAAATATTGTAAATCGCATGGGGGCCTTCCCTGATAAAAACCTTAAAAAGGATAGTATTCAATCTTTAGATAGAACTACAATAGCAGATAGCACCAAAATAGAAGTGGAACAGGACAGCATTAAAGATGTTGATGATGTTCTGGCCACGCTTCAAGAATGGCAAAAACAACAAGTTTTAAACAACACCAAGAATTCCATAGCAAGTATTTTAAATACAGTCGTTGCAAAAAAGGAAGAACTGCAAAAACGGTATAAGTTCTACAATAGCCACATTCTTTCGCTGCACAATAAATATGCACTGGCATTTTCCTGTATTATCCTGTTCTTTGTTGGGGCCCCGTTGGGTGCTATCATTAGAAAAGGAGGACTTGGTCTACCCATGGTGATCGCCATTGTTTTATTTTTGACCTATTATTTTATTGGGGTTTTTGCAGGTAACTATGCCAAGGAAGGAAACATACACCCGGCTTTGGGGGCGTGGCTCTCCACCTTGATCATGTTACCGCTGGGCATATCCCTGACCCGAAGGGCCACAGCGGATAGGGGGTTATTTGGATTTGGAAATATTTTTGACCGTATTAAATCCCTGTTTAAAAAGAAAGAAAAAGAAGGTGAGGATGAATCTCTTCCAAGTTTTGACGACGTTTTAGACGAAAACTCCAAGGAGTTCGAGTTACTGATGACCTATTCTGATGAAAAATTGATAGATATCGTACAGAACTTTAAGCAGCACGGCTTTGATACTACTTTTAAAAATTCAGCTTTGGTTGCTCTCGAAAAAAGAGGCGTAACTATTGAAGAGTTGAGATTGAAAGGAAAGCTAAGCAATCAGGCCTATGAAAGAGCTGAAATATTATATAAAACTTTTAGTAAAAACTCTAAAATTGCTTTCCTTATTTATTTGGGAGCAATTCTTTTTGTTCCTATTTCTGGTTTTATATTACCTGATTCTAGGGCAGGAGAAATTTCATCTATATTTATTTACAACCTGCTAATTTTGGGATATTTGTCTTATCTAATCAAATCCGTAATTCAATATTCAAATATCTATAAGTTGATAAAAAAGGAAGGGCAATTCAACCCAATAATAGCATTTATTCTTGGAGCGATTATCTATTTTATCTTCTATTTCTACATTAGAAAAACAGTTAAAGAAGACATGAAACTCATACGATAAAATGTCATTAAAGTCGACTAAAAATAAAATACAACTAAACGCCATAGAAGAGGCCATTGAGGACATCCGACAAGGGAAGGTCATTATTGTAGTGGATGATGAAAACCGTGAAAATGAAGGGGATTTCTTGGCCGCTGCGGAGCTCATTACCCCAGAAACGGTAAATTTTATGGCAACCCATGGCCGCGGGCTTATTTGCACTCCCCTTACCGAAGGGAGATGCAAGGAACTGGGACTCCATAAAATGGTGACCCATAACTCTGACCCGTTGGAAACAGCTTTTACAGTTTCGGTGGATTTAAGGGGCAATGGGGTAACAACAGGAATTTCGGCAGCAGATAGGGCTAAAACGGTTCTGGCACTGACTGATTCGGACACCAAACCCCATGAATTGGCCCGTCCCGGGCATATTTTTCCACTGATAGCCAAGGAAGGTGGTGTTTTACGCCGTACAGGGCATACCGAGGCTGCCATAGATTTTGCCCGTTTGGCCGGTCTGAAACCTGCCGGTGTGATTGTGGAGATAATGAATGAGGATGGCAGTATGGCACGATTGCCACAACTGTTGAAAGTAGCCAAAAAATTCAACCTGAAAATTGTGTCCATTGAGGATTTGATTGCCTACCGTATGGAGCATGACAGCCTTATTGAACTCAAGGAATCCTTTACCATGAAAACCCGCTTTGGGGAATTTCGACTGCGTGCTTACCAACAGACTACCAATAATCAAGTTCACATTGCCTTGGTAAAGGGAAACTGGAAATCTGGGGAACCTGTTCTCACCCGAATCAATTCCACCTTGGTCAACAATGACATGTTGGGCACTTTAACCAACAATCCTGACGAAGCTTTGCAACGCATGTTCCATGTGTTGAACTCCCAAGAAAAAGGTGCCATGATTTTTATCAACCAAGACAACCAGTC
>JBNLBG010000019.1:0-42239 GCA_050303195.1 Allomuricauda sp.
GATGAACTTTGTATTTCCAATCTTTTCTTTAAGGACAATGTGGTACAACTTATGAAAAGTATTGTACCGGAATATATTTCCAACAATTCTGATTTTTGTAAATTGGACAAAAAGAATCCCAAAATTGGACAAAAAGAAAAAACCAAAGAAGGATTACCTCAACTCAATAACTAAATACATACCTTATAATGTACCAAAAAGTGAAATTTGCATACGTGATTGTAATTGTATGCCTAGTGGTGTCGTGCACAGCCTCCAAAGATGTCGTATATTTTCAAGATGCCAGCCAATTTGAAACCTTGGTGGATGACAATAAATTTACAACGAAATTTAAGGTAGATGATTTGGTCAGCATCCATGTTTCAACATTGGATCCCGAGGCCAGTGCACCCTTTAATCTGTTCCGGGGAGCTGAAGAAGGTAGTATTGGAATGCGAGCAGAACAAGTCAATTATTTGGTGGACAAAGATGGGGAAATTGACTTTCCTGTGATTGGAAAGGTCAAAATTGAAGGACTATCGCCTGCAGAAACGCGGGAGTTGTTAAGGGAGCGTTTAAAAGATTATTTAAAGGATCCCATCATCAATATTAGAATACGCAACTTTACGGTTACAATTTTGGGAGCGGTGAACAGACCTGGCACCTATCCTATCAACGGAGAGCAAATCACGATTATGGAGGCCTTGGGTTATGCAGGAGATATCAACATAAAAGGACGAAGGGATAATGTGATGGTAATTCGGGATTTTGATGGAACCAAAGTATATAATCGTATCAACCTTAATGAAAAAGAAGCTCTTAAATCACCGGTATACTACCTAACCCAAAATGATGTGGTTTATGTTGAACCAAATAAATCTGGTAAATCAGAATCCAGCTTGGACCAAAGAGCATCTATAGCAATATCCATTGTATCAGTATTGATTACTTCAACGGTTGTGTTACTCACTAGAAAATAATGTATTTAAGCTTTTTTTAATCTTTGACTCTTACTCTTAAATGAAGAACAATTATAATATTCGTGAAATACTTAGTGTTTATTTAAGGTACTGGTATTGGTTTGTGATCGCTGGTTTTATTTCCTTGGGCCTTGCTTTTGTAAAATTGAGGTATTCAGTTCCAAAATATCAGTTAAGCGCGAAAATACAAGCCATTGAAGAAAAGAATTCCGTCTCAGAAATGAGTGTTTTACAGGATTTGAATGTATTCGGCGGTAAAGGCAACACAGAAATGTCCGATGAAATACAAATATTGAAATCGCGGGATAATTTCATGAAGGTTGTACAGAAATTAAAGTTAAACATCTCTTATGAAGTACTTGGTAATGTGCGAAATACAGAGATTTATCCAAATTACCCTCTGGCTATAAATTTTTTGGCAGAAGACTCTATCCAAAATAGAGGGCTGTTTTCTTTTTACGTAAAAATACTTAATGAAAATGAGTTTATGTATGCAGAAGAAGAAGGTATGGCTCAGAAGAAAATTCCATTTGGGACTACTATTAATACGAATGTTATAGGGGATATCATCATTACCCCAGAAAACAAACATTTGAAGAGTTTTGTCAATAAGAATATGAAAGTTACCATTAAACCTATTCCTTTTGTGGCGGGAATTTATAGGGAAAATGTAGAGGTGGCTACGATTGACGAATTTTCTCGTATCATGAACATCTCACTGCAGGATGCTATTCCCCAAAGAGGAATAGATGTTCTTAATGCGTTAATCCTTCAAAACAATGAAAATGAGGTTCAGGATAAAAAAGCTATTGCTGATAGAACTAGCCAGTTTATCAATGAACGTATCGCGGATATATATACTAACCTTTCTTCAGTTGAGGAAACAGCGGAAACCTATAAAGAAAGTAGGGGAATTGCCGATTTAGCATCGCAATCCAGTGTTAATTTTCAACAAAGTGCTGCAAGCGAGGCTGAATTGCAAAATGCCAGTATTCAGCTTAACATAGCCTCATCAATGCAAAATTTGTTAAGTGAACAGGATGGTTATGAGATTATCCCCAATGCTGGTCTGACCGATGCAAGTATTGATAATATTGCTACTCGTTATAACGAATTGGTGGCTCAGCGGAATCGTTTGTTGGAAAGTTCCAATGAAAAGAACCCGGTCATTGTAAAATTGGATCAGCAATTAGAGAGCTTAAAAACTGGAATGCAGTCTAGCTTAAATAATGTGACCAACAATTTAAATTTACGAGTGAACAGTCTAAGTAAGCAGTTGTCCCAGATAAATTCAAGAATCTATGCAACACCTGGAGCTGAAAGGGCATTAAGGAATATTTCAAGGGAACAACAGACCACGGAGTCTTTATATGTTTATTTGTTGCAAAAGCGTGAGGAAGCCCAGATTGCCTTTGCTTCTGCAGCACCTAAATCAAAGATCATTGACCATGCATACTTGTCAAATCCTCTTCCCGTTGAACCTAAGGCAAAAATTACTTATCTAATAGCATTGATACTTGGGTTGATGATTCCATTTTCAATTATCTATGCTAAAGATTTGTTGGACAATAAATTGCATAACAAGTTGGATTTGGAGAAGATTGCAAAAGACATTCCGGTACTTGTTGAAATCCCACGATTAGGCAAAAAGGAAAAGAAACTGGTTGGAAGAGAAGACCGATCAGTATTGGCAGAATCATTACGCATTTTACGGACCAACCTTAATTATATTCAAAGAACAAAAAAACCTGGCTCCACTAATAATTTAATATTTATCACTTCAAGTGTACCAGGTGAAGGAAAGACATTCCTTTCATCCAATCTTGCAGCGATTTATGCCAGTACCGGTAAAAAAGTATTGCTTATTGGAGCGGATGTCAGAAACCCAAAACTATACAATTTCTTTTCCAATGATACCTTAGATGGAAAAAAACTAAAAGTAACGCCTCGATCAGGTCAGAATATAGGTCTTACGGACTATTTGGTCAATTCAGGTTTGGATATTGAAGATATCACCGTGCCGACTAAGGTGAACAATGAGGCTATAGACATTATTTTTTCTGGAAAAATACCGCCAAACCCCACTGAGCTCCTAATGAATGATAGAATGGGCAGATTGTTCAATAAGGCATCGGAACTCTATGACTATGTGATTGTGGATACAGCCCCATTAATGGTAGTCACCGACACCTTGTTGATTAGCGAATATGCAAGTCAAATTTTATATGTGGTAAAAGCTGGAGTAACAGAGACCAAAGTCTTGGATTTCCCTCTAAAACTCAAAGAGGAAGGAAAGTTGAAAGGACTATCTTTTGTGGTAAATAATGTAAAGCAGAACAACTTGGGTTACGGAGGTAAGTACGGCTATGGTTACGGTAAGACGGTGAAAAAATGGTGGAAATTTGCTTAATCAATAAAAAGATTGAATCGTATTTTCAATTACGGGCAAGAGCCGGTTCAACACCTTGGTAGATAATTTAATTTCCTTGATTAGATTTAATTGACGTAGGTTGTGTACATCGGACCCTACATAATCAATTAGATTTTCAGCTAATAGTTTCTCCGCAGTTTTTTGGACGTTGGTACCATAGGATTCTGACGAAAGGGAGAGTAGATTCAATTGGAATAGGATTCCGTTTGACTTCATCGTTTTGTATGTGCCATATTTATGATGGAAGTATATGTACCTTTCTGGGTGGGCCAGAATAGGGAAATAATTGCGCTTTGCTATTTGGTGAACGGCCAAATCAAAATTAAAAGAAGGCTGCAGATATGACATTTCTATGAGAAGATATTGCTCCCTGAGTCCCATCACCTTTTCATTTTCCAGAAGCGCCTCAAAATTATCATCAATCATATGCTCTGCTGCATAATCTACGGTAATGTTCGAAAGTTCATCATTCTTCTCCAGTCTCTCAGTTAATTTTTGATAGGCTTCCCTAATGGTGCTTGGGGTATTCTCATAATAATTATGCATAATATGGGGGGTGCACACAAAATTTGTAATCCCAAATTCAGAGAACCCTTTGAGTAAACCAATGGAATCATCCACCGTTTTAGCACCATCGTCAATACCAGGTAAGATATGATTGTGGATATCCACAAGACCATGAAGGTAATCAACTAAGAAAACCTTCTTCTGAAAAAAGCTGAACATGACCAAAATTTGGAATGCAAATATAATAGATATGTTGGTTAAAGGCAGCAACCTTCCGAACACCTTATTAAGCTAATAAGAGGGGCGTGAACTAAAGAAATTAAAAAACCGACCTTTTTGGTCGGTTTTTTTACGTTTTTAACGGACGTTACACTATTTAACTTATAACTAACTAAACTCATAGCTAAATTAAAACATTGATGCATGTAAAGCGGTTAATGAAAGAACAAAAAGATTAATGAAAGATTAATGAAGCCAACCAATAGGTTAAATGCTTCGGATTTTTTGTTTACTTCGCAATATGCTGACACGGAGAAACGTATATGTCATTGTTTTTGTGGTATCTGTCATTGGCCTTTTGGTAGTGCAATACCAATATCTCCGGATTGGATTGGGACTTGCGCGGGTTCAATTTTCAAAAAATATTGATAATGCAAGGAAAAATATAAACAGTGAACTCTCGGAACTCAACTCCCTCTCATACACCTTGGGCAGCACCATAAAAAAGGATACATCTGAATTGAAAATAAGCTTGGATAGCCTCCAAAGGCTCTCACAATTTTATCTGAACGATTACATTTCGTATCAATTGGGGGTTTCGGGAATAGATGCTCCATTTACCTATTCATTGTACGCAAGGGATTCCACCCAATACCTTACATCTTTAAAACCACATGTGAAGGATGATGATATCCTCATGTATCCTGTTAAGATTGAGGGATATTTACCTAATCTTTTGGATAAGGAAATAGTGCTTGAACTGGGTTTTGAAGACATCAATAAATATTTTATGAGCCAGTTGAACGGATTGACCATTCCTGGGGCAATTTTTCTGCTGGCCATAATTGTGGTTGTCTTTTGGGTACTACGATCTTTTTATTGGCAGAGCAGTTTGATCACAACCACCAATGATTTCATCAATAATCTTACGCATGAGCTAAAGACCCCCGTTTTTTCAATTGGTCTGGCCAGCAAAATATTGGAAGAGGGTATATCCCCTGAAAAGAAACCGGTTTTGGAATTGATACGACGGGAGACCGATAGGCTGCGAAGACATATTGATAAGGTTCTGGAATTGGCGAGTTTGGAGTCTGGTAAAAAAATCATGCAGTTTACAGAACTGGATTTTAAACCTGAACTACGGCGAATATGTGACGACTTTAAAACCCTCTCCAAATATGAAAAAGTTGATTTTGACTATGAATTGCATGGAAACGCCTATCCCATACGAGCAGAAAAATTTCATCTGGAGAATGCCATAGGAAACTTATTGGAAAATGCCAAGAAGTATTCAGATAATCCGGTGATACGGCTCAATGCCCAAATCCAAAAGGGAAAGCTTCTAATGTCCATTTCAGATAATGGTCCCGGCATTTCCCAAAAGGATATAAAAAAGATTTTCAAAAAATATTATAGAATTAAGAACGGTGACGTGCATAAAGTAAAAGGGTATGGACTTGGTTTATCTTATGTCCACAAAATTGTAAGCATGCATCGTGGCACGATTACGGTAAATAGTAAATTGGGAGAGGGCACAAGCTTTGTAATTTCCTTAAAAACGAGCAACGATGGAGAATAAATTCAAATTGATTTTGGTGGAAGACGACGCTTCCTTGGGATATTTGCTTTCTGAATATCTGGGTATGAAAAACTTTGGTGTCACTTGGGTAAAGAATGCTCAAGAAGCACTCCAAAAAGTTGAAACCAATGTATTTGACTTAGCCATCTTGGACGTTATGTTGCCCGATATGGATGGGTTTGAACTTTCGCAAAAGGTAAAGGCCATAAATCCAGAACTTCCATTTCTTTTTTTAACTGCTCGTTCCTTAAAAATTGATGTGCTAAAAGGATTTTCCTTGGGTGCGGTGGATTATTTAAAAAAACCCATAGATGAAGAAGAACTTGTAGTCCGTATCAATGCGCTTTTATCCCGTTTGGTTGCCGAGGAAAGCAAAGAACCCCAAGAGACCCATTTTGATATTGGGGACTATACCTTGAACACGGAAAGCTTTGAACTTAAATATAAAGGGGAGGGCGTTAAATTAACGGGAAAGGAATTTGATTTGCTCACTTTACTGGCCATGAACATGAACCAACTGTGCACCCACAAGGAAATATTGACTACCATTTGGGATAAAAACGACTATTTCAACAAGAAAAGCCTCAATGTTTTTATATCACACCTTCGAAAACATCTAAATAGGGATTCAAGAATAAGCATAGTAAATGTGAACCGAAGAGGATTTATGCTAAAGGTAGATGGATAGAGCAACCTTTAAGTGTATTGTTGACGATTATGGCTTGGTTTTTGTGAGTTTTAGCGTAAACCACCAGCCAACAACATATTCAATATGCTCAAATTCATACCTAAAAAGCCCAAAGAAGTTTCATTATGCCATTTGGATGACCTTTTTGTAAAGACCATATCCAAATTACCGGTCAATGAACAGATAGCATATTGTAACAGGCTTATTGAAAGTTCAAAATATCAATTGTCCCAGAATTGCCCAAAGCAGGATTCAGAACAACTCAAAAATCTAATTGCCGCAGCCAATATTGAAATTCAACGACTAGACTCGGAAGGGAAGAGATAATACGCTTTAAAGATCTCTTTATTATTCTTTGTAAATAGGAAATTAGTGATTTACGGGCAAAGTGAATTAGCCTTATTTCCCAATACAGCTATTTGAACGATTTTTGATTATAACTTTCAAGAAATCATTGAATTATCTTGCTGAACATCTTTTTAATTGTCTCTTAACCGAGTTTTTTAGATGGATTCTCAATTAATACCAAACTTTAACTTTAACAATCTTCGGTTTCATGAGTAACGACTTTATATTGAATTTTACACCAACCGGCATGATTCCCACCAAGGCTATGACAGCTCATGTCCCGATTTCAGTTTCAGAGATTGTTGAAGATGTACACGAAGCTTCAGAAATTGGGATAACCATGGTTCATTTACATGCAAGAGATGCAACCTCTGGAGTCCCCACATATAAAAAAGAGGTATATGCCCAAATTGTGGAAGGCATTCGGAAGTATGCCCCTGAATTGGTTGTTTGTTTATCACTTAGTGGAAGGGACTTTAGTGAAATTGAATTAAGGAGCGATCCCCTATTGCTTGAGGGAAACTTAAAACCAGACATGGGTAGCCTGACCCTAAGTTCATTAAATTTCAATAAAACGGCTAGTGTTAATTCTCCTGAAACCATAATAGCATTGGCCACCATAATGAAAGAAAAAGGCATTGTACCAGAACTAGAGGCGTTCGATATAGGTATGATAAATTATGCCAAGTATCTGGAAAAGAAAAAGGTTATTGAACCTCCTTATTATTTCAATCTTTTGTTTGGCAATATAGCTTGTTCCCAGGCCAATTTATTGCATGCAGGTGTTATGATAAACGACCTTCCCCAAAATTCATTATGGAGTTTGGCAGGTATTGGCAATGAACAGCTTAAAATGAACTCATTGTCCTTGGCTTTTGGAGGTGGCGTAAGAGTGGGAATCGAGGATAATATTTGGTATGACTCGGAGAGAACCATTTTGGCAAAAAATACAGATTTGTTAAAGCGAATCCATATAATTGCTGAAGCAAACGGAAGAAAATTGATGACACCTCAAGACTTCCGAACAAATATGAAACTTGAAAAAGGGTATGGAAAATACGGTAGGAATTTCAAAGGTATAGATTAGTGAAGATCGAGAGGAATAAAAAAATTTCTAACGTCAATAGGTATTGGGGAATTCTGCGAAATGGTCTATTCATGTTTGGTCTACTAAATAGGCTCGCCAAAATAGGTATTGATATAGCTCCCTATTATTGGGTTCAGGAAGAAATTGAACCCTGTACAATGCCGATCATAAAGGATGATGCTTTATATACCGTCAGATATTTAAATGAAAAAGAACTAAGGGAAGTATGCCCTTATGAACCAGGGGAAAACTTAGATAAAATGCTGGATGGTGTTGCAAATGGTCAGTTGGTAATAGCTTTGGAGAATGATCATAAGATTGCAGCATATAACCTTGTTGAACTAAATGATTTTGATTTTAAGGGTAGGATGTTCAGATTAGGGCCTCATGAGGCATATCTTTCAAATATGTGGACTTTTCATGAATATCGAGGTAAAAACATAGCTCCCCATTTGCGTTATCAAACCTATAGACTGTTACATGAAAAGGGGATAGACGTAAAATATAGCATTACAGATTATTATAACAAATCGTCTATAAAATTTAAGAAAAAACTGAATTCCAAACCCCTTTTCCTTTATTTATCTATTGTCTTGTTTAAAAGATATAAATGGAATTTTACCTTGCGCAGATATTAGGGTGAAATTTACATTCTTATCTAGCTTGGATTGATTACTATCATCTTCCCAGTTGAGTAAAGAATGAATAAAAAAAGGTGGGAAACAGATAACTTACTTCCCGATGCAATATGTACTTTTCCTTATTTTATGGGGGTTCCCAGAGTTTGAGGTGTAATAGGGGTGTAAATAAGTTAAGAAAATCAAACCTTGTTGATATCTTTTAAGTTGATTAAAACCGTTTGTCAATAGTTGTAATTGATTTGTTATTCTATCATATGGTACAGTTATCGTTTATTCGAACATTTATGAATATAGGAATTTTCTATAAAAAAATAATTTGGTCTGGTTGCTATGGAGCGTAAGGAAGTCAGCTATGTTTATGGTATAAATAAATTCACCTGATTTTTGGTGCAACTACAGGATTGAACTAAGTCTAATTCCTATTGGGAGGTTTATCGGGCTTGCCTAAACTTGTCTATGTGCCCCTGAATATCCTCCTTTATGAAGGCCCAAATTTTTCCTTTTAGACAAATGGGATCAAAGTCATCGTCTGCCCTTTCAAAGTTGGTGAAATTATCCAGCAATAATTCACGATTATGGCCATAGGGATATCTCTTCTCATGTAATTTGAGCATATCATCAATACGGTAACTTGACAGCAATTCGTGAATATCCCAAAAGTCTTTTTTCCTACCCTCATTTTGAATCACCTCCAGCTTCATCGCTATGATTTCTTCGATGGATGCCAAACGAATACCATCTACTACCTTTGTTGGATTAATAAATTCATCGGTATGGAACACATCCAATTTTATGGCATTGTTTCTATCCTGGCCAATAAGATATGACTTGCCCATACCGGGGAAAAGGTCTCGAATATAATCAACATAAGGAAACTGGTTTTCCAAATAGGCATCAATACTATTAAAATCAAGAGTTCCATAAGGGGTATCGGTAAAAAGGTCGATATCAACGGACTCCCTGTGGCCGATTTGAAGACTCAATGAAGTACCTCCCACCAAACGTAAGTCATCAAACTCATCAGCTTTCATAAATAGGAAAAGGGATTCTTTCAAAAGCGGATTGACGGTATGGTAATGAAGCACTTATGTGTTTTTAATATTTTTCAATTCTATTCAAAGATCTGATTACGGAAGTAACTTTATCGACCCCATAAAAACGAATAAGTTCTTTTTGCTCAGCCTTGTTCCCTCGTTCAAAAACACGGCGAATGACCGCCTTATAATGTCTGTCCCAATTAAGGTTATCGATATCCGTATCCCAAAATAGGGATTTACGTAGGATGGAGAAATCAGGAGTTTGAGAAGGTCTTCCCTTCTTCTCTCTTTGGATATCATAAAAGGTCTGCAACATTGCCAGACTGCCCTCTTCGAGTCCCAATTCCTCTTCTATCTTTAGTGCCATTGCAATTGGAAGGTCCCTTCTTCCCTTGACAATGGCGTTAATGGTTTGCGGATGTTCATTTATGGACAAGGCGAATGGACGTTGCTTTAACGATTTTTTCTTCAATTCCCTTTCTAGAATCAATCCTGGGTGTATTCCTTTATATTTTTCCGCATAACTTATCATACCACAAATATAAACAATTTTGTTTACATTTCATGGTAAATCCATTTCAAGACCTTTCCAACATCAAAGGTAAATTGTCTTCAGCTTGATAAAGCCGAGTTTTGATGAGTAGGATGGTCGGGATCATTAAAATCGGAAAGTTTGAGCCATGGAATATTTGGCCGTAGTGATTTGAATGTTAGGTTTGTGTGTTGAGTCTAGGAGTGCTCAATATTATCCGACCAGAGTGGTATACAATGTCGGGCGTTTCCACAATGTCATCATGCTCAATGGTAGACCAGGATTTCAGGACTACCAGTTGATAATCCAGTTGGTATTCATTAAAAATGTTTTGTATATGTTCTGAAATTGTATGCCTTTTCTAATAGTTGGCTTATTTGTGCCTTTATTAGGCAAACGGTATCTTACACAATTAGAATGATAAATTGAATGGTACCATCATTGCCAGATAAACCTTTATTCGGTTATTCTATTTTTCAAATCCATTTGTCCGTGTAAAATTCTCGTAATTTCTATGGGGAAATCATTTCGTTTCCTGTAAAAAATTATATGTCTACTAGTTTTAAGTCCGAATAAGTCATTTGTGATTCCGTCATAATTTTTCCCTAATTCGGGATTATCTGCAATATCCTGACAACTGTCCAATAGTAAATTATAATATCTATCAGCTTGTTGTTCCGACCATTTTTCAATTGTGTATTCCCAAATTCCAGTCAAATCCTCAACCGCTTTATTGGTCAGTTCATATTTAGACATTCTTTTTGCGTCTAGCTTTTAATTCCTGAAGATGCTTGTTTGGGTCAAAATCGTGCGCAATTCCGCTGTCAATTCCTTCTTGAATAGCGTTTCTCAACGCAATAACTTTACTTTCCTCGTTTTCCAAAAGTCGAAGTCCAGCTCTAATTACCTCACTTACGTTTTTATAACGTCCAGCAGAAACTTGGTTACTGACAAACTGGTCAAAGTAATTTCCAAGTGATATTGATGTGTTCTTGCTCATAATTTCTATTTCTACTTCAAAAATACCAATTTTTGGTATTTTTTGCAAATTACACCTTGAGACTTGCATCTTATAATAATTAGGACTCGTTTTCCACAGGAAGCTCAATAAAAAGCCAGATTAATTAATTTTCGAAATAGTGCGAAAACGATGGATTGTAATCTACTCTCCATTTGAAATACCTATTTTGAAACTAACCGATTAGAGACTTAAATTCTGTTATGTCACCATCAAATTTTAAGGGGTTATAATAAAAGAAGCCCTAGTTTGTTTTCCGGGGCATCGGAAAACAGGGCAGTGCCTGGGAACTTCCAATCAGGACACCAATGACTTCACTCGCTCAACTTCCCGTTCGCTCACTTGCCACTGGGTCAGATGGAATTCCCAGGACCCTTGTAGAACCTCTCAAGGCCAGGCCCTGTTTTGCCAGCAAATAGGGTATCCATTTCCTTGAAAACCCTAGGGTTTTACTACGTCATATACCCTCCCGATTTCCTGTCAAAAGCCTTGACAGAACCCCCTTCTTTCATTGTGCCGTGCACGAAGGAAACCAAACGAACGCCCCTTAAAATTTGGATAAAATAAACTGAGGGGGCAATCATTAACCTTTTAAACCTTTTTAACATGGGAAATTTACGGAACAAAGTACAGTTGATCGGCAACGTGGGGCAGGACCCTGTGATTACCGATTTTGAGAACGGAAAGCGCATGGCCCGGGTGAACCTGGCCACCAACGAACACTACAGGAACGGTAAAGGGGAGCAGGTGACCAATACTGAATGGCACACCCTGATCGCATGGGGAAAGCTTGTCGACATCATCGAGGGATTTGTATCCAAGGGCAATAAAATTGCTGTCGAGGGAAAACTAACCCATAGGTCCTACGAGGACAAGGAAGGGAACAAACGCTATGTTTCCGAGGTAGTGGTGAACGAGATCTTATTGTTGGGAGGAACCACCAATGAGGAGTAGAAACCATCGGGCGCTCCATGGTTCGGGGCGCTTTTTCTTTCAACTTCTAAGGTCTAAAACATGGAACACAAAGTCAATGAAATACAGATAAGTTACCGGGAAAAGCTGGGGACCCTGAAATCGCTCTCGATCACAAATTCCAAAGAAGTGGCAGAACTCCTGTTCGCGAACTGGGACCGTGATACGATCGCACTGCACGAGACCTTTAAGATCGTGTTGTTGAACCGCTCCAACAAGGTCAAGGGTATCTATCCGCTTTCCCATGGGGGCATCACGGGCACCTTGGTGGACATGCGCATCCTTTTTGCCATTGTACTCAAGACGCTTTCCGTGGGTATCATCCTGGCCCATAACCACCCATCGGGACAGTTGAAGGCCAGTGAAATGGACAAACAATTGACCCAAAAGATCCAACTGGCGGCGCAATTGTTCGATGTCAAGGTGCTCGATCATATCATTTTGGCACCGGAAGGTAGTTATTACAGTTTTGCCGATAATGAATTGATGTGATATCCAACAATCCAAGCAAAGTGGAATTATGATAAATGGAACCGATCAAGCCCAATCATTATGATTGGGTTTTTTGTGCAACAAAACTTAATTTTATAATGAACCAATGATGGTACGGGGCAATGATCCGATTTGACTTTCCCAAAGTCCGTACAATTTATCGAAACATATAATAAGCCCGTCTTTTTTCAGTGGCATGGCGAT
Organism: Allomuricauda sp.; assembly: GCA_050303195.1. Taxonomy (GTDB): domain Bacteria; phylum Bacteroidota; class Bacteroidia; order Flavobacteriales; family Flavobacteriaceae; genus Flagellimonas. The sequence goes on from JBNLBG010000019.1 coordinate 12,715, forward strand.
GCGTTTTTGTCCCTATGGGACGAAAAGGAAGAGCAAGAGGGTAACAGGCTAGCGCCATGTTACACATCTGTTTTTTTATCAAAACACTGATATATAGTTGATTATATAATTTTTGAAAATGATTTGAGGGGAGATATTTGAAATTTTTCACGGAAAAATACCGCCAGCCCAATAAAATCAACAAATTTTTCACGGAAAAACGGAAAAACGATACGAAAAAGAGAAATTCAGGAATATGGCCATAAAGAAATCAGTGGCCTTGAAGTTCAGAAGGTTTTCCAAGAAGTTTGGCAGGTCCAGGTCCATGACCTTATTGGCCATGCTGGATTTTTTTGAACGTCATGGTATCTCCCCGGATCAGGAAATGGGGGAGACCGCCACCAGTCTCAAATATCTTATCAAACGTAGGTTCAATGCCATGGTGGCCATCATGCGTAACATCGAAAAGGAACAGACCCTGCCCACCTTTGAAATGATGTAGGTACTTTTAACCAAGAACTTGAATCCGATGATGAGGAATGGGAGGGGGACTTCGATTTTTTCGAGCAGCAATTGACTGAGAAGAAAACACCCTCCCATCCAGAACTATTGGATACCGAGGTTACCGTTCCGAAGATCAGGTACAAACATCTGGAGGAGCAAATGAAGGAATTGAAAAGTGACTTTGGGTATGCTCAGGACCATGTGGTAGAGAGCAGAAACCGAATTGGCAAGAAACATTTGGTCATGGACCTGAACCCTGAAGCGATTGAAAAATATAAAAGAAAGCTTAATAATTTAAGGGATGATATTGTTTAAGCTTACTTCCTTTTTAATTTTCATCATAGGGTCAGATTGGAGTTTTTCATTAAGGTCCTTGAACCCATGGAACAGTTTTCTTTCATCCCAGACATTATCGTGCTGTTGCAGTAAAGTTTGGGTCGTTTTATCCCCCGCAGCATCATTGTCCAAGAGTAGCTTACATTGATTGCAACCATCAATGATTTCTCCCAATTGATTGGCAAAAGCCAGGGAGTTCAACACCAATATGTTAGAATCCTTTAACCATGACGGAGCTATGGTTATTAGTGATAGAAAATCGAACATTCCCTCGACAATGGCCAAGTTTTCCTTTCCCTCGTTGAAATGGCTTATGGCCTTAGGGGAAGAGCACAGTTTTTGGAAGCGGTTCCTGAGCTCCCATCCTCCCTTGGTGTTCTTGAGGCCGATAGCAAAATAATTCTGGTTTCCCATTTCAAAATGGACCTCCTTTGTATGGGAACGTGCAATGGCCATTGGGATGCACCTGACCTCCAGATATTGCAATAGGGCCAAATGGGATATGTCCATTACCTCTCCCACGATTATTCCTTTTTTGGTACTGGCCGGAGCTTTGGTCGGGGCAGGGGCCGGTGATATGGAGTACGTACCTCCATCCAATAATTCCAATACCTCGGGTACGGAAGAACCGGTGATCCTCATCATGAGGTCTATCAGGTTTCCACCAATGCCCTCACCATGGTCATACCACCTGTTTAGGACTTTGGAGACCTTGAAAGATGCTTGGGTCTCCTTTCTCAAAGGACTGAGGAACCATGCTTCTTTTTTGGATTCCCTGGTTGGGAAATGTCCCATATCCGCCAGTGCAGACATGATGCAAAGACTGCGTGCCGTTTCACAGTTCATTCTTTTTTCTTTCATGGTTTTGTTGTTGGGTGATTTTTGATGATTTGATGACAAATCTTTGGGGAGTCCTATTAACACTGATAGTTCCCAAGTCATCGTTTTATCATCGGCTCATCGTTTTATTTTTTTTCTTCATGGGCCCTGTCATCATTTTTTATTTTGATGACAAAATGATGATAAGGTGATGATAGCCTAAACCCTTATAAACATTGGGATTTTCTCAATCTGTCATCAAATCATCAAAATTTTGGACTAAAAATTCCTTTTTAATGGTAAAGTACCTCCCTTTGGCATCTTCGGCATTGATCTCACCGTTGTTCCAGATGGTTATTTTTTGGTACTTGTTGGAGTTCGGCTGGTTGTCCAGTTTCCAATCTTTCTTCAACAGCCGCCTCAGCTGGGTCAGGTCGGTCTTCACCCTTGTCCGGTTGAGCAGGTGTAGGGCATCGATGGGACAGAGGTCTACTGAATCCACATCAAATTTTTCCATTGCACTGACCAATAGACTAGCCAGTTCCTTTTCTACACGATTACGGTTATTGTAAACCAGTTTTTTCAATGCTGGAGTATATACTTCCTTTGGGGAGAACCACATCCGTGATCGTTGCAGGGAATGGAGTTTTCTTTTTGTCAAGTGATGTAAAAAGATAGGGATTTCTTTTGTTAATTGTTCTAAATACTCTGTATTTTCTTTTTTTAATGGGGGTATTTTTCGTACCCAGAACCTGGTCTCATGGGCATCGATCTTTATAAAGTTATCCTCGTTGTTGCTACAAAGGATGAACTTGCCAAAAAATTCCACTTCTCTTTTGTCCTTGCCCTTGGCTTCCAATTTGTTTCGGTTGGTGGTACTCAGGTACTTGATGCGCTCGGTGAGTTCCTCTTTGTTGAACAACACCTCGTCAATACAAATCAATAGTTTGTTGGCCCAATCCGAGTTGAACTGACTTCCGAAACTGTCATTGGTCAGATAGGTCAGGTTATTCCCGAAAATTTCCTTAAGCCATTTGAGAAAGGTACTTTTTCCGGTGTTCCTTTCCTTGGAAACCAGGCACAGAATGGGAAGTATCTGTACCGGTTTTTGGTACAACAACTGCAGATAGTCCAGTCCCAGTTCCAATTGTTGTCCAAAAATATGGTTCAAAAAGGACAAGGTATGCGGAAAGTCCCCTGCTTTGGGCTCGTGCTCCAAAGGTGAGTAGGTATTGTAAAATCCATGATGTTCTTTTTTGAAATCAATATGGCTGGGAATACAGGCAAACCCATCGTATTTTGGGACATTGCTTAAATAATCCTTTCCATGGTCCTGTTTGATGATATGTTCGTTCCATGGCATCAGTAGCTCATTGAAATGTCCTGATATGGTGGGTATTCTGACCAACTTGTAAAAAGTGGTCCCGACCCTGATGTAGGGAATACTTTTCATATGTAATGATTTTTTGGCTATATGGAGAAATAGCATGAGGTGTTAATATGAAAACATGGCTATCCCTTTCTCAGGATATATTCAACCGCTTGGTCGTTTGTCTCGTAAGTGGATTTTCTATCATTTCTCAACAACCATTTGTTGAGACGATCGATATCAAAATAAATCAATTTTCCGTTAGGCTTGCTATGGGGTATTTTACCTGCAGCGGTCAGTTTGTATAGATAGCTTCTGGATATCCCGGTATAGTCACAGGCCTCGTCAAAAGTGAGTACCTTTTTTGCTCCCAACAAAAGACGTTCGATGTTGTTGAGTTTCTCGTTTAATTCAATGTTGTTCATTTTATCGGATTTAAAGGTTCAAAATGAACAAAGCGCTTTGTTTCCTATGGTAGAATTCTGTAGATAAAAGTAGGGAGAAAAGCCAGTTTAAGCTATGGATGAAACAGTAATAATATTCACAAAATGCAGATATACAATAAGTTGTATTGAATTGTTGTCGTTTAATTTTAAATGATTTCAATGACCAACAAAAATAATCATGGGTTGTACCGAAAAATGTGAGTTATCAACAACGTGATTTTATGGTCACATATATTTTTTAGGGTATACGAGTTTTGGTTTAAGGACATAAAGACGGAATTTGGGAATTTAAGTTAGGGTAATTCCATGGTTTCCAGATTCAACTTTGGCAGCATATCCGCTGCTTGTTTCATCTTTTCATCAATTATCTTGGCATAGATTTGTGTGGTTCGGACTTCCCTGTGGCCCAATCGCTTGGATACCGTATATATGTCCGCACCGTTTTCTAAGAGTAGGACTGCATTTGTGTGTCTGGCGGAGTGGAAAGTAATATGTTTTGTAATTCCGGCGTGCATGCACCATTTTAATAACTGAATGTTCATATGGGCACTGTAGCTGAGCCCTTTGAATACACTGTCCTCGGGTTTCTGGCGCTCCCCCAATAAGTCCCTTGCCTGATTCGATATATAAAGGTATTCAACTCCATCAGTCTTTTTTTGTTTGAAAACAATTCGATACAGTTGTTTTCCCAAATGATTGTTTCCCTCGTCCCGCACCTCTTTCCATTTGAGCTTGTTGATATCCGACCATCTGATGCCGGTAAGGGCGGAGAATAGGAATGCGCGTTTAAGCTTTGGAAACCTGCATTCTGTTCTTGCCAGGTTCTGAAGCTCTTGGGAAGTGAGGTATTCCCTGGTAGATTCGGCCATGGTAAATCCTTTGACCTTTTTTACCAAATTCTCTTTTAGGAATCCCTCATCGAATGCTGCCCTGAGACAAGCCTTGAACTTATTGAAATAGGTATGCTTGGTATTCTGGGATAATTTTTTCTCACTTTTGGTGACCGCTACAGTGTCCAGGTACTTTCTAAAGCCTTTTATGAAATCCACATCGACATCATTGAATGTGATGTGTTCAGGACAGTACTTTTCCAAATGCTTTTGAGCGGCATCCCAGTTGTCATAATTGCCCTTGGTCTCATAGCGTTCCTCTTTTTTAAGTTCATAATAGGAAAGAAATGTTGTTTTACCCTTGAAGTTGTTCTGTATTTTGAATTTTCCTTGATAGACTTCAGCTTTTCGGATCGCCAGGATTTTCTTGGCCAATTCTAGTTGTTCCTTATTGGTCCTTTTATCTTGAGCCGTTTGGGGGTCATTTATTAAATAAAGATCTAGATATTCAAATTCTCGAAAATGTTTAATTTTATTCTTGGAGGTGCTTTTATGACCTTTATAATATTCAATATAAAGGCTCGTTTTTCCACTTTTGAGTTTTTTCTTTCTGAGGTGTATTTTCATTTGAGGTGTAAATTTTTACACCTCGGGTTTGAAAATCGGTTTCGAGGTGTAAATGAGGTGTAAAAATTACTTAAAAAAGGGGTAAGTAAGGAAGATGTTGGCAAAAAAGTTATAATATAAAGTGTTGATAACTAATAGTATAGCATCAAATCGAATCAAATTAAATCAAAAAAAATTGGCGCCTATTTGCCGATGCAGAAATTGGAAAAAATATTGCCCAAAAGATCATCAGTAGTGACGCTCCCAGTGATTTCTCCCAAATGAAACAGGGCTTGGCGAATGTCAATGGCCATAAGATCACTGGCAATTCCCATTTCCATACCTTCTTTTACTTTTTGGATTTCTTCCAAAGCCTTCAAAAGGGCATCATAATGGCGACTATTGGTAATGATGGTCTCGTCACCACTCAATGCACCGGAGTCTACTAAGGCAAGCAGTTTCTTTTCCAACTCCGGGATTCCTGTTTTGTTCTTGGCCGAAAGAAAAAGAATTTCAGGAATTTCCTGTTGTAATGCTTCTATTTGGGATTGCTCCAGCAGATCAACCTTATTGCAGATAGGGATCAATTGTTTGTTGGGATAACGATTTTGAATCCGCTCCAGTTCAGAACGGTCAAAATCCATACGATCAAAAAGGAAGATGATCAAACGGGCCTTTTCGATTTTGTCGAAGGTGCGCTCAATCCCAATTTTTTCCACTACATCCTTGGTTTCACGGATTCCAGCGGTATCAATAAACCTAAAATTGATGCCTTTGAGACTGATTTGGTCTTCGACGGTATCTCGAGTGGTTCCTGCAATATCACTTACAATGGCCCTTTCCTCATTCAACAACACATTAAGCAGCGTGGATTTCCCTACATTGGGTTGCCCCACTATGGCAACGGGAATACCATGCTTAATGACATTTCCCAGCGCAAAGGAGTCTATCAGTTTTTTAAGGACTTCACTAATACGGTTCAACAGCTCGTTGAATTGGCTACGGTCTGCAAATTCTACATCTTCCTGTGAAAAATCGAGCTCCAACTCAATCAGGGAGGCGAAGTTCAGAAGTTCCTCTCGTAGTTTTTGGATTTCATTGCTAAAACCACCCCGCATTTGCTGCATTGCAATGTCGTGTGCTGCTTCACTGTCACTGGCAATTAAATCGGCCACAGCTTCTGCCTGACTCAAATCCATTTTCCCATTTAAAAAGGCACGAAGGGTAAATTCTCCAGCCGATGCAGTTCGACATCCCTTTCGCAAGATCAATTGAATGATTTGTTGTTGGATATAGGGTGAGCCATGACACGAAATTTCCACCACATTTTCACCGGTATAGGAATGTGGCCCTTTAAAAATGGAAACGAGGACTTCGTCCAAAATCTTCCCATCGTCCACTACGTGCCCCAAATGAATGGTATGACTCTTCTGCTTGGACAATTTTTTTCCCTTTACCGATTGAAAAATGGAATCAGCAATGGAGATGGCACCAGGACCGGAAATGCGAATTACGGAGATGGCACCTGTACCTGAGGGCGTTGCCAAGGCTACAATGTTATCAGAGTATGACATAGGGGCAAAAGTACAAATTAGTGGAACGTTGTAACATTTCAGTGAAATTATATACTAATAAGGTACATCATCAAAATCAATCAGAAAATGGAAGTTGTTAATCAAAATGTTATGCGAAAGGACAACACCCTGTTGTCTATAACCCACTTGACCCAGTTATTATCTTATATTGTTGGTTTTGGAAGTCTGATAGTTCCTTTAATAATTTGGTTGTCGTCGAAAGATAAGGTAGAAGGAATGAATGAGCATGGAAAGGCAATCATCAATCTTCAATTAAGCCTTATATTGTATATTATTATCAGTATCCCGGCCATTTTACTTTTGGGCTTAGGCATTTTAGGCTTGATCGCAACGGGAATCTTAGGCTTTGTTCTGCCGATAGTCAATGCGGTAAAAGCCTCCAATGGGGAATCACCCTCTTATTTTCTGACAATTCGATTTTTGTAGGCTTTTTGCCTTAGAGTTTGACCCTCAAATTTTCAAAGGTTTCTAGGCTTGAATCGTTCGGGTTTCAACCATAAACCTTTATAGGCACTTTCCAGGTGTTGAATATTTTTTCCGCGAAGTGTAATCCAATGATGTTTCTTTAGCAGTAACCAGCTTATGGTATATGCCAATACCTTTTTAAAGATGCTGTTTTTAGGGTACAGGACATGGGTCTTGTAATAATGTACGGCGTTGGAAAATTTAATCTTATAGTCCAAATTGCCCCAACCGGTATCCAATAGTCCATAACCGTTTTGATAACACCACTCCATCTGCCAAACAAACATGAGTTTTCCTAAACTATATCGGTGATACTCTTTGTCAAATGATGTTATGGTGGCACAGAAAATATTTTTATAGTGATAGCTCAAAGATATTGCAATGGGATTGGTGTCATCATAAACAACAAATAGAGAAGCTTGTTTTGAGCATATTTTTTGATAGCTTGTTTCTGCGTAAAAATCCCATCTATTTAAAGCTGTATGCTTGTGCGTTCTTCCTTTAAACCGACTTTCCACGTATCCTTTTAGGGTATTGAAAAGTTCTGTGCAAAGAGCTTGGTCAATATCACCATAGTATGTTACAACTCGAATGTTATGGTCACGCTTCAATCTTTGCTGGTCTTGTCGGAGATTTTTGAAGGTCTTTTTACCGAGTCTATCCCGCAAAAAGGCTCTGGCGGAATCATAATCGGTCAGGTCCATGGCAAATCCCATTCGATATGATTTTGAAAAATAACCATAGGACGGATTTATACCATCTCCATCGTCAAAAATATGTGGCGGTATACAGTTTACAATATGTACTTTGTTTTTTGTTTTTTTTGATAAATCAGTCTCAGCAAAAAAGGATTGGGGAACACCATCAATTTTGCTGTAGAATGCAGGAACTTGATTTTTTTCAAAAAAGTCAAAATAAAAGTTATGTGATTCTACAAAGGGTATTTTCATGTAGAAGCGTATTGTTAGGATTTAGGTAAATGTACTACAATATAAAAGGGGCAAATTTAATTTGCCCCTATATTTTTATAGTAAGATGCTACTATATCATTATTGAATTAATCCGGAATACTCAAAATAAGTAGCCCAATTGTTGCCAGGGAAGTCACATCCATCTGCCCAAGCGGTCTCTTCACAGTGTCTACATTCCAAAGGAATTGGAATAACAAGAGGCTGGACACCCTCTGATATCAATACAACACCGGTTACATCTCCGCACTCTGGTGTAAAACCTTCTCCATTTTCTTGGGCCAAGGCAACCAATTCATCAACATGTTCCGGAGTGAAATCACCCAAACTACATTCTTCACATAAATCGTCCTCTATGTCGTCCAATAACTTCCAAATGGCAAATTGAACATCACCATAGGTATATGCTTCTCCTGTGCCAGGGCTAATTTGACCGACTAGATTTTGATTAAGCATCCAGTTGACCAAATCAAAGTTTTCTGGATATTCAAATGAATCAGGTAGTTCTTCTCCAATGGCATAAACATCTGCTGAATAGCACTCATCAAGATTAATCGGTGAATCATTGTCAATACACCAAGAGCCATAAGTGCCAGCCAAAGGCCCTTCACTGATATTGATGTTCAAATAGGCACTAGGTCCTTGATCAATAGTACAAAATTCAACGGTTTCAGGTAAACTTGCCATAATGGTCTCTGGTGAGCTGGAAACACATTTCACAACAGCGTGGGCCGCAATATAGGGACCCTTTTCAACCGGTACTTCGTATGTAACGGTTTTTTCACATTGAAACTCATCTGAGTATTCAAAGTTTCCATTTTTTGGATTGCCAGAATTGGTCATTGGAAAATCTTCAGGCGAGTTCACAACCGATAGATGGGTTTCAGTAATGCACCATTCATCGTTTGTAATCTCATAGGTAATAACATAATTTCCATTAGATTCGGAAACCGTTACTTTACCAACTTCTATGGTCTGTCCTGCATATAGAATGGCCTCTGAGGTTTGGCACTCTTCAGAAAAATCAAATTCTATTGCATTGTTTTTTGGGGCTTTACCCTTGGCATCAACGCCAGTTAAATCTTCGCCTCCCGCCGGTTCCACTTCACACGAAGAAATAATCAATGCGAAAACCGCAAAGAAGGCTAGTGTTAATTTTTTCATATTCAAAAGTTTAAGGTTAAAAACACATTATTTGTTAAAAATACTTTAATACCTGTGTTTTAGACCAATGATAACGATGAACGCGAAATATTCTCGATAAAAAGGTTTTTTGTGGATTTTAGCAGGATTTCTCTTTTTTAAAAGGAAAACTAGTTGTTCAACATGACTGGCATCACCAGCATGGTAACGTGTTCACCTTCATCCAATCCGTCAATGGGCGTAAGGATTCCGGCCCTGTTGGGCAAACTCATTTCCAACGAAACATCGTCCGAGGATAAGTTGTTGAGCATTTCCAATAGGAATCGGGAATTGAAACCAATTTGCATGTCATCTCCTTGATAAGAACATGAAAGACGTTCTTCGGCCTTATTACTGTAATCCACATCTTCGGCAGATATGTTTAACTCGGCTCCGGCAATTTTCAATCGGATTTGGTGTGTGGTCTTATTGGAGAAGATGGAAACCCTTCGCACCGAACTCAAGAACTGGTTTCTGGAGATGGTCAGTTTGTTGGGATTTTCCTTTGGAATTACCGCTTCATAATTGGGATATTTCCCATCAATCAAGCGACAGATCAATTCTGAATTGTCAAAAATGAATTTGGCATTGCTATCATTGTACTCGATGGTCACTTCGGATTCCGAACCTGCCAAGATACCCTTCAAAAGGGTCAAAGGCTTTTTGGGCATAATAAATTCCGCTACTTGGGAAGCCGTAACATCTTGTCGTTGATATTTCACCAATTTATGGGCGTCAGTGGCCACAAACGTTAAATTCTCCGGAGAAAATTGAAAGAACACCCCGCTCATTACGGGACGAAGGTCATCGTTCCCAGCCGCAAAAATGGTTTTGTTGATGGCCGTGGCCAAAATATCGCCCAATAGGGTAGTGGTACTGGGATTTGAAACCTCCACAGCCTTGGGGAATTCAGCACCATCGGCATACGCCAAGGCATATTTACCATGATTGGAACTAATTTCTACCGTATTGTTATCCTCCACCACAAACGTGAGGGGTTGTTCGGGAAATGTTTTTAAAGTGTCCAACAGCAAACGGGCTGGTACAGCAATGGTACCTTCAGCATCGGAATCCACTTCAAGCACGGAGCTCATGGTGGTTTCAAGATCAGATGCAGAGACCGTGAGTTGGTTCTGTTTTAAATCGAACAGAAAATTATCTAGGATTGGGAGCGTGTTGCTATTGTTGATAACTCCTCCCAAAACCTGTAATTGTTTCAATAAATATGTACTGGATACAATAAACTTCATCAAAGAAATCCTTTAGTATTGTGGCCCAATCGACTTGTGGTCATTAAAAACTGGGCTTATAAATCGATAAAAGCAAATATATCTTAAAAGGTCGAAGCAAAGAAACAAATTTATCAACACTTAGACCGCAAATTTACGCTTTCGGTAATAGCTGAAGAAAATTCCAAAAAGCAAGGTTAAAAGTACGGGGACACCTATGTTTAGGAGTTGCCATTTGGTTTTTTCGGCTGCGATTTTTTTCACATCCAACAATGGGATGGAAACTTTTTTGCTCCGAATGTTTATAAGTCCCGTGTTGTCCAAAAGATAATTGGTGCAATTGATTAAAAATTCCTTGTTTCCGTAGAAGCTACTGGTCCATTTGTCGTACCCCAATTCCAAGGGTCTGCCGTTTCGCAATTGGTTTTTGATGACATCGCCATCGGAGATGACAATCATCTTGTTGGCCGGGCCTTCTTCTGAGGTATTCTGTAATTTAAGCGGTTTCACCCGGTTTTTGTACATGGAAACAAAGTCACCCTCAATCAATACGGCCAATGGCATATTTCCATGGGTGTATGCTTCTTGGTTTGGAGGATTGTTCAAAATATCCAGACTGACCTGTCGTGGAGTGCCATCCGTTTTGGACAAAGGTGAACTTTGCAAAAGGATGGTTTTGTCATAATCATTGTCCAACACCTCTATTGGGCTTGTAAACTGATACCGAACTGCCTCAATATTGGTGTTGATGGGGTGATTGTTTTTGGAAAACACCATAGGGTTGTAATACCACGGAACAGGGTCGTATTGCGAATCATTGCCCTCTCCAGTGGCCAACACAATTTGTGTGAAATACATATCGTTGACCAATACCGGGTTGATTCGGACACCGTACTTAAAAAAGAAATCCTTTAGATTGAGTTCTCGGGGCAGGGCAAAGGCATTTCCACCACCTGCCAAAATACTATCCATTTCCATGGCAACTTGATCTACCAACCAAATGGATTTTCCACCGTGCACTACATATTGGTCCATCACATATTTTTCTTGGTCTGAAAAAGCTTCTGTAGGCTTGGCCACCAAAGCCATATCAAAACCTTCCAATTGATCCAATACTTTTTGCGGGTTGGAGGCCACTGAATCCAAGGTGATGGCAGCAATATTGTAATAATCGCGAATGGTGGTCAAATAGTCGGCCAAGTACATGTCTGGTAGCTCTCCATTCCCTTTGATGACAGCAATACTTTTCTTTTCGGTGATGTTCAATTTAGTAAAAGCGTCGGCAAAAGCATATTCCAATTGCTGAACGGAATTATTGATACGTTCCTCTGCGGACGACCCCAATTTGTTTTTGAGCAGGGGCACTTTTACGGTTTGATTGCCGTAATTCACCATGGCCCAAGGAAAGACCAACTGCTGGGAAACTTTTCCGTTTTCCTCAATTTGGACACTTGCAGGCTTTAGACCGAAACTTTGAAGCTCAGCAATGGTTTGTTCGGCTTGATTTTCATCTTCCAACGGGTCTACCAAGTTGTACGAGATGTTTTCATTTTTTGAAGCGAAGGATTCCAACAATTGAATGGTCTCCGTCTTGAGTTTGGAAAACTCGGGGGGAATGTTCCCATCCAAAAGTACATCCACCACAACAGGGGAATCAAACTTTTGGGCAGCTTCAATAGCGGGCTCAGATAAGGTATAACGATGGTCCTCCGTTAAATCAAAACGGGTGTAGGCAAAACTAGCCAAGAGGTTCAACACCACAACCGCAACAAGGGCCACTACAACTGAAATGAGAAACTTTTTCATCGGGGCAGTTGTGTTAAACGTTGAAAAGTAAGGTATAAAAAGAGGAGTGTCATCGAAATGAAATACACCAAATCCCTGGTGTCGATGACTCCTCTGGCAATACTTTCAAAATGTGATTTTGCCCCCATAGTTTGAATCAATTGCTGGGACTGCCCATCTGAAAACAGAGAAGAAATCGCATCAAATCCGTTGAAGACCAAAAAACACAGTAAAATGCCTACTAAAAAGGCTATGATTTGATTGTCCGAAAGCGTGGAAGCAAATACGCCGATGGCAGTATAGGTCGAAATCAAAAATAGAAGCCCGAAATACGAGCCCAATACCATTCCGAGGTCGTAATTGCCTTCAATCATTCCCAAATTGGAAATAGTAAGAACATATACTATGGTGGGAACCACAGCGATGATGCACAGGAGTACAGCACCCCAAAATTTTCCCAAGACCAGCTTCCAAATGGAAATGGGTTTGATCAACAGCAATTCCAAAGTTCCCATTTTGCGTTCTTCGGAAAAACTCTTCATGGTAATGGCCGGAACTAGAAAGATAAAAATCCACGGAGCAAGCAAAAAGAAATTGCCCAAGTCGGCAAAACCGTAATCAAAGATGTTGTATTCGCCTCGGAAAACCCATAAAAAAAGACCGTTGAGCAACAAAAAAGCACCAACAATCAAATACCCAATGGGTGAAGTGAAAAAAGACCGTACCTCTCTCTTAAAAATTGCGAACATTAAGATGGGTTTGTTGATTGAACTTTGTTGACGCTCCAAGCTTCCGGCTTTTCACTGAACAGTTGTTTGGTTTTCCCCCATACGCTTTTAAAAAAATCTGATGATCTGTAATTTTCCAAGTCTGATTCCTTTTCCCAAAAACTATACGTAAAAAACACACAAGGATTTTTGAGGTCTTGGTACAGCTCTACCAAGTTACAGCCCTCAAACGCCAAGATTCCATTTTTTGATTCCTTAAAAATTCGCTCAAAACTAGGAATATTTTCGGGTTTAAAGGTGAGTTTCACGATACGTATCAGCATTTACAGAAAATTTATGGTTACGGTATCCCTGTAATTGAGGCCCAAAAGGGAAGAGGCCCCACCCACGGAATTTAGGTCACTTTTATAAATAGCCAGCTCAATATAGCCCGCCGAATTGAACAGGGCCAAGGCATCACCGGGGCCTTTGCGCTGGTTTTTATCCAAATCAAAATTGATAATACCATTATAACTGGCATGAATTTCCTTTATTTTGGTAGTGCGCACAATTACTTCGTAATCACGTCCATTTCTATAGGCGTTGAAAAGACTTCTCTGGATGTTGGTCACCACATTGCCATAATTATCAATATAGATGACATTTCCTGAAATGGTTTTTCCGTTGTTGATGATTCTGGGCTCAAACTCCCGAAGTTCACGCAATTCATCAAAAGGCCTTCCAATGACCTCCAATTTTCCGCCACGGGCTATGTGGCAGGCCACTTGAATAAAAACAGTCAACACCGGAAAAGAGCCGGAGATAATGTTCGGAATCTTGATTTCAACCACTTTTTCCGGTTTCACCTCGGATGTTATCAAAGAAATTACCCCATTGTTGGCACTCACAAAATAATGCCCGTCTACCTGTACCACGATATGTTGGTTTTCGGGGGAAAGTTCAGAATCCACCCCAACAATGTGCACAGTCCCTTCGGGGAAGGAACGATAGGCATTTTTAAGGATGTAGGCACATTCCTGAATATTGAATGGACTAATGGCATGGGAAATATCAACAATGTTTACATCGGGAAGGTTGCTCAGAATAGTCCCTTTCACGGCACCAACAAAGTGGTCTTTAATTCCAAAATCCGTAGTTAAGGTTATGATTGCCATGCAATACTGTTGATATGTTTTTGCCTTCTCAAATTGATTTTTGGTTAAGTTTGTGAAGTAAAATTACATTAAAAAAGAAAGAATACAATTCTTGTAAAAGCAACATAAAAAATACCCCGCACTTTTTGAACGAACTTATCATAGAACTCACGGATATCAGCCCACAGGACTTTTTTGGGCAACAGAATGAGAATATTGAACTTCTTAAAAAATATTTCCCAAAGCTAAAGATTGTTGCCCGGGGCAGCAAAATTAAAGTCTACGGTGATGAAGAACTCCTGGAAGAGTTCGATAAGCGGTTTGATATGCTCACCAGTCAATTTGCCAAGTACAACAAACTGGATGAAAACATGATTGAGCGTGTTCTTACCAACAATGGGCAAGAGGAAACGGCATCTAAAAGTAGTGGTGATGTTTTGGTACATGGGGTCAGTGGACGACTGATCAAGGCACAGACCCTAAACCAAAGAAGAATGGTAGATGCCTGTAAGGTAGACGATATGGTCTTTGCCATTGGCCCCGCGGGAACCGGAAAAACCTATACGGGCGTGGCCCTGGCGGTGAAAGCGTTGAAAGAAAAACAGGTGCGCAGGATTATTTTAACCCGACCTGCGGTGGAGGCTGGTGAAAATTTAGGATTTCTCCCAGGAGACCTTAAAGAAAAACTGGATCCCTACATGCAACCCCTTTATGATGCGCTACGGGATATGATTCCTGCCGAAAAATTGGCCAAATATATCGAAGATGGCACCATTCAGATAGCGCCCATGGCGTTTATGCGTGGACGGACGCTGGACAATGCCTTTGTGATTTTGGACGAAGCACAGAACACCACTCATGCCCAAATGAAAATGTTCCTTACCCGTATGGGGAAGAACGCCAAGTTTTTATTGACCGGCGACCCGGGCCAGATAGATTTGCCGAGGAGGGTGATTTCTGGTTTGAAGGAAGCTTTGCTTATCCTTAAAAATGTAGATGGTATCAGCATCATTTATTTGGATGATAAGGATGTTATCCGCCACAAACTGGTTAAAAAAGTCATTGACGCTTATAAAAACATTGAGCACCAAAACCAATTCTAAAATGGGGCAGAATACATTGATGGACACGGATTTTCACTTTTCGGGCCAAAAATCCATTTATAAAGGAAAGGTAAGAGAGGTCTATACCTTGAATAACGATATTTTGGTGATGGTGGCCACGGACCGTCTTTCTGCATTTGATGTGGTCATGCCCAAAGGCATTCCCTACAAAGGTCAGATATTAAACCAGATTGCCACCCAAATGATGCAAGCCACGGAGGATATTGTACCCAATTGGTTGATGGCTACTCCAGACCCCAATGTTGCTATTGGGAAAGCTTGCGAACCTTTTAAGGTGGAAATGGTGATTCGCGGATATCTTTCAGGTCATGCTGCACGGGAATACAAGGCTGGAAAACGTTTATTGTGTGGAGAACCCATGCCCGAAGGGATGAAAGAAAATGATAAATTCCCCGAACCCATCATCACTCCGGCTACAAAGGCTGAGAAAGGTGATCACGATGAGGACATATCTAAAGAAGATATTCTAAAACGTGGCATTGTTTCCAAAGCAGACTATGAAGTTTTGGAAACATACACCAAAGCGCTTTTCCAAAGAGGAACCGAAATTGCTGCAAAACGCGGGCTCATTTTGGTGGACACCAAATACGAATTTGGGAAGACCAAGGAAGGAGAAATCGTTCTGATTGATGAGATTCACACCCCAGATTCTTCTCGATATTTCTATGCTGACGGGTACGAAGAACGTCAGTCCAAAGGAGAACCCCAAAAACAATTGTCAAAGGAATTTGTGCGCCAATGGCTGATTTCCAACGGATTCCAAGGTTTGGAAGGACAAACCGTTCCAGAAATGAGTGATGCCTACATTGAGTCCGTTTCGGAGCGGTATATTGAA
The DNA here is from genome assembly GCA_050303195.1 of Allomuricauda sp. Lineage (GTDB taxonomy): Bacteria > Bacteroidota > Bacteroidia > Flavobacteriales > Flavobacteriaceae > Flagellimonas. The sequence continues at coordinate 28,648 of JBNLBG010000019.1, forward strand.
CTGTATGAAAGCATTACGGGAGAAGATTTCATAAAGGCAGATGTATCCAACATTCACGAACGTATTGGTGTCAACGTTTCAAATTATTTGAACAGTATTTCCTAAAAATGTTATCTCTTTTCAGTTCTTGATGGTTTTTCTTGAGGATTTCATATATTTCTTCAATCAAACCTAACAAATGGATACTGACCTTCGAAAAAAGTACTGGAAAGAAAATCTAAAATACCTCACCATCTTAATTGCAATTTGGTTCCTTGTCTCTTACGGCTTCGGGATTTTATTGGTGGATGAATTGAACACCATCCGAATGGGTGGCTTTAAACTAGGTTTTTGGTTTGCCCAACAAGGTTCCATCTATGTCTTTGTAATCCTCATTTTTGTATACGTCCGGCTTATGAACAAATTGGACAAGAAATACGGCTACAACGAAGATTAACCAATCATTAAAACCTTATTATGAGTGATGTTCAAATTTGGACCTATGTGTTGGTCGCATTATCATTTGGTCTTTATATAGGAATTGCAATTTGGTCTCGGGCTGGTTCCACCAAAGAGTTTTATGTTGCCGGAGGTGGAGTTTCCCCATTGGCCAACGGAATGGCTACGGCAGCAGATTGGATGTCGGCGGCCTCTTTTATTTCCATGGCGGGGATTATCTCCTTTGCGGGGTATGATGGAGCTGTATATTTAATGGGATGGACAGGAGGGTACGTACTCTTGGCGTTGCTGTTGGCACCCTATCTTCGAAAATTCGGAAAGTTCACCGTAGCTGATTTTATTGGAGAACGGTACTACTCCAAAACAGCACGGGTTGTTGCGGTTTTTTGTGCCCTTATTGTTTCTTTTACCTATGTAGCGGGTCAAATGCGAGGCGTGGGGATCGTGTTTTCAAGATATTTGGAGGTTGACATCAACACAGGGGTTGTAGTGGGTATGGTGATTGTTTTGTTCTATGCCGTCCTCGGTGGAATGAAAGGAATCACCTATACTCAGGTAGCGCAATATTGTGTATTGATTTTCGCCTTCATGGTACCTGCCATATTTATTTCAATTCAGATGACAGGTAACCCAATCCCACAACTTGGTTTTGGTGACACTTTATCCGATGGTTCTGGAACCTATCTTTTGGATAAATTGGATGGTCTCTCCACCGAACTCGGTTTTGCCGAATATACTGATGGCTCAAAAAGCATGATTGATGTATTTGCCATTACACTTGCATTGATGGTAGGTACAGCGGGCCTACCGCACGTGATTGTTCGCTTTTTTACCGTAAAGAGAGTTCGAGATGCCAGAAAATCAGCTGGTTTGGCCTTGTTGTTCATTGCTATTTTGTATACCACGGCACCGGCAGTGGCTGTATTCGCAAGAACAAATTTAATTGAAACCGTAAGTGGGAAAGAATATGACAAAATGCCTGAATGGTTCAGTCGATGGGAAACTACCGGACTAATTGCCCATGAGGATAAAAACGGTGATGGTATAATTCAATATGTGGCCGCACCAGAAGTAAACGAACTTACGGTTGATCGAGACATCATGGTATTGGCCAACCCAGAAATAGCAGATTTGCCTGCTTGGGTAATTGGTTTAATTGCCGCAGGCGGATTGGCAGCAGCTTTGTCAACTGCAGCAGGATTGTTATTGGTAATTTCCGCGTCCGTATCCCATGACTTGATAAAAAATGTCCTAAATCCGGGACTTTCCGAAAAAGGAGAGCTTTGGGCTGCAAGAATTTCAGCTGCAGTAGCTGTGGTCATTGCAGGGTATTTTGGAATCAACCCACCAGGCTTTGTAGCGGCGGTGGTAGCGCTGGCTTTTGGTCTTGCAGCAGCATCGTTCTTCCCTGCCATTATCTTGGGTATCTTTTATAAAAAGATGAACAGTCAGGGGGCCATATCAGGAATGGTTGTAGGTCTTTGTCTAATGCTTTTCTATATGTTGAAGTTTAAATTTGGAATTTTTGATGGTGGAAAAGAAGCCATTGCTGGTTTAAAGGATGATTGGTGGTTTGGTATTTCACCAGAAGGATTTGGAACCATCGCAATGATAGTGAACTTTATTGTGGCCATAGCAGTGAACACCTTTACCGATGACCCTCCGGAAGAAGTTCAAGAAATTGTTGAAAACATCCGTATTCCAAGTGGAGTAGGCGATGCTATTGACCATTGATTTGCCCGAATAATTGTCCTCTTTTTCATAATTTTAACGCCACATAAAAATTTAGTATACCCAATGAGCAACTACCATATTAAACATTTGGAAGAATATTTTCAGGTCTATCGTAAATCCGTAAGAAACCCAGAAGCGTTTTGGGAAGAAGTGGCAGAAGAGCACTTCTACTGGCGTAAAAGATGGAATTCGGTGTTGGAATGGGATTTTGCCAAACCTGAGGTCAAATGGTTTGATGGGGCCCAGCTCAATATCACTGAAAACTGTATCGACCGGCATTTACGTAGCCGTGGCGAAAAAACAGCAATTCTCTTTGAACCCAACGACCCCAAGGAAGAGGCCGAACATATCACCTATAATGAATTGCACGAACGAGTGTGCAAATTTGCCAATGTGCTCAAGGACCAAGGCGTTGAAAAGGGAGACCGGGTAATTATTTACCTGCCGATGATACCTGAATTGGCCGTTTCGGTCTTGGCTTGTGCGCGAATTGGTGCCATTCATTCCGTGGTGTTTGCAGGATTTTCTTCCACCGCATTGGCGACACGAATCAATGATTGTGATGCAAAAATGGTCATCACTTCTGATGGTTCATTCCGAGGAAGCAAGACCATCGATTTAAAAGGTATTGTGGATGAAGCTTTAAAACAATGTCCGGGTATAGATAGTGTCTTGGTTGCCAAACGTACTGGAGAAAAAATAGATATGATAGAGGGTCGGGACCATTGGTTGGCCCCTTTATTGGATAAAGCGTACTCAGATTGTGTTCCAGAAATCATGGAAGCGGAAGACCCATTGTTCATTTTGTACACTTCAGGTTCTACGGGTCGACCAAAAGGGATGATGCACACCACCGCAGGATATATGGTCTATACGGCATATACCTTTAAAAATGTGTTCCAATACCGTGAAGAAGATATTTATTGGTGTACTGCCGATATTGGTTGGATTACAGGCCACTCGTATATTGTGTACGGACCGCTGGCCAACGGTGCCACTACGGTGATGTTTGAGGGAGTTCCTTCCTATCCGGATTTTGGCAGGTTTTGGGAAGTTGTGGAAAAACATAAGGTCACCCAATTTTATACCGCACCTACCGCCATTCGTGCCTTAGCCAAGGAAAATCTCGATTTTGTGACCAAGTATGACCTTTCCAGTTTAAAAGTTTTGGGTACGGTAGGAGAACCCATCAATGAGGAGGCTTGGCATTGGTATAACGACCATGTGGGTGAGAAAAAATCTCCTATTGTGGATACGTGGTGGCAAACGGAAACCGGAGGAATCCTAATTTCCCCCATTCCTTTTTCAACGCCAACAAAGCCCACCTATGCTACGTTACCCATGCCCGGGATACAACCCGCTTTGATGGATGAAAATGGAAAGGAAATCAAAGGAAACCAAGTAGATGGCCGATTATGTATTAAATTTCCATGGCCCTCCATAGCACGGACCATCTGGGGTGACCATCAGCGCTACAAGGACACCTATTTCTCCGCTTTTGAAGGCAAATACTTCACCGGAGACGGTGCCTTACGGGATGAAGTTGGTTATTATAGAATCACCGGTAGGGTAGATGATGTCATCATTGTTTCCGGACATAATTTAGGTACTGCACCTATTGAAGATGCCATTAATGAACATCCAGCGGTGGCAGAATCTGCTATTGTTGGTTTCCCTCATGATGTTAAAGGGAACGCATTGTATGGTTATGTCATTTTAAAAGAAACAGGGGAGTCTCGAGATCGGGATAACTTGAAGAAAGAAATCAATCAAATGATTACCGAGCACATTGGCCCAATTGCCAAGTTGGATAAGATTCAATTTGTACCCGGATTGCCTAAAACACGAAGTGGAAAAATTATGCGTCGTATCCTCAGAAAAATTGCATCCAAGGAAACAGATAATCTGGGGGATATCTCAACTTTGTTGAATCCTGAGGTGGTAGAACAAATAATAGAAGAGAGTTTGTAGGCACTTTCCTAAATTTTATACCATATAAAAAAAGACCATCACATGATGGTCTTTTTTTGTAGCGAGAGGGGGACTTGAACCCCCGGCCTCCGGGTTATGAATCCGACGCTCTAACCAGCTGAGCTACCTCGCCAGAATTCGTTTTAGCGGGTGCAAATATAAAGTTTAATTTTTGCTGAATCAAAATTCAGGATTAATTTATTATTTGATATTTATTTTTTTATCTTCCCAAATTATATCTATTGTTGAAAAGGATTAATTGCGCGCTACATGAGTGATAAGGTAAAATTTGAAATTGAATTTGTTATCCAAGCTTCCCCACAGTTGCTTTACCAATATATTTCCACCCCATCCGGCCTATCTGAATGGTATGCCGACAATGTAAATTCCCGAAGTGAAATATTTACATTTATCTGGGATGGAGCCGAAGAGCAAGCTAAAATGCTAAAACGAAAAAGCGAAGAGTTTGTTAAGTTTACCTGGATTGAGAACGAGGATGACACTTTTTTTGAAATGCGCATTATTGTGGATGAAATCACCAAGGATGTTTCCCTGTTCATAACCGATTTTGCAGAGGAAGATGAGGTGGACGAGGCCAAAATGCTCTGGGAAAACCAAGTTTCAGATTTAAAACAGGTCTTGGGTTCTACCTAATACGGATTCTCAACTATACCGTATCTTTGATCCCGATAAAAATCGGGATTTTTTTATGATCAATTTTAATGGGTCGCTCTTTCCAAAAGACAAGGAAATATTGACTACTGAAAATAGAGGATTAAAATATGGGGATGCCCTTTTTGAGACGTTCCGCTGTGTAAATGGTACGTTGTTCTTTTGGGAGGACCACTATTTTAGGTTGATGGCCTCCATGCGAATGCTACGGATGGAGATTCCCATGGAGTTCACCTTGGAATTTTTGGAGGAAGAAATCAAAAAGACCATTACCAAAAACAATCTAGAGAACAAGGCCGTACGGGTGAGATTGACCGTTTTTCGGAAGGAAGGCGGGTTGTATTTACCCAAAACCAATGCTATTTCTTACCTCATTGAAACCAGCTCCTTGGATTCTCCTTTTTATAGTATCGACGATGCTGATTATGAAGTAGAATTATTTAAAGATTACTACGTAAATAAAGATATGCTGTCCACCCTTAAGACCACCAACAAGATTTTGAACGTAGTGGCCAGTATCTATGCTAAGGAGAATGGATACGCCAATTGCCTTTTGGTAAATACGGATAAGCAGGTGGTGGAAGCCATCAATGGAAATCTTTTCTTGGTAAAGGGAGATACCATAAAGACCCCTCCTTTGAGTGATGGCTGTTTAAACGGCATTATCCGAAAAAGGTTGATGGAGGTTATTGAGGCAACGGATGAGTTTCAACTATTGGAAGAATCCATTTCGCCCTTTGAGCTACAAAAGGCGGATGAACTATTCATCACCAACAGTATTTTGGGGATTCAACCCATAAGCCAATACCGGAAAAAGGATTTTTCCAAGGCAATCGCTAAAAAATTGGTGGGAAAATTAAATGCGAAGGCCAGGATGGCCTAGTCAGTTGAGGGATGGATTTTCAGGAGAATTGGACCACAGTAGATAATCCCCTCCCAATTCAACCATTTTTTCTTTCCAAAAGGTTATTGATGATTTCTCTATGATGCCACTTTCATATTCATTTTTGACCACTACCCATGATTTAGACAGCAGTTCTTGATCCAACTGTTGAGAGCCCCAACCTGAGTAGCCCAAAAAGAATCGGATATCCTGTTCAGTAATCACGCCATTGTTGATGAGCTCAACGGTTTTGTCAAAATTACCTCCCCAAAAAATCCCATCTGAAATCTCAATGCTATCGTGGATCAAATTGGGAACCTTATGGATAAAGTATAGATTATCCTGCTCCACAGGCCCGCCATTGAATACTTTGAACGGGATGGTAATTTCGGAAATAAGGTCACAAATGGTGTAATCCAAAGGTTTGTTAAGGATAAACCCAACAGATCCTTCATGGTTGTGCTCTGCGAGCAACACCACAGATCTATTGAAGGAAACATCTCCGGTAAGCGAAGGTTCCGCAACAAGCAACTTCCCTTTTTTGGGCTTATGGCTTACCATTTTCATAGGGTTATGACCTCAATTTGTTGTTTAATATACAATTTTTCCAAAAAAACTAAAGTGTCCCTAAATTAAAAAAGCACTTCTTTGCAAAGAAGTGCTTTACTTATATTATCAAAATAATTGATTAGTTTACCGCACCGCTCAATTCAGCTCCTGCTTTGAACTTTACAACGTTCTTAGCTGCAATTTGAATGGTCTGTCCAGTCTGTGGATTTCTACCTTCTCTGGCGCTTCTTTTGGAAACTGACCAAGAACCAAAACCAACTAGGGAAACTCTGTTCCCTTTTTTAAGTGATCCCTCTACATTTCCCAAGAAAGATTCCAATGCCTTTTTGGCTGCTGCCTTAGTGATGCCAGCATCAGCTGCCATAGCATCGATTAATTCTGTTTTGTTCATAATGGAATTAAATTAATTGTTGTTAAAATAATTTTAATGCTGAACAAATTTATATGGATTTGCTATTAACGCAAGTAAAACCTAGGGAAATAGGGGTTTTTGTTAATAACTTGAAACGTTTGTTGATAAAGTCGGAAAAAAATGACAACTTTTTGCCAGCCCAATCATAGCAAGGGGTTAGCAAAGGTGTGCATTTTCATCAAGGTCAAGACCATTTAAGACCGCTTTGGTTTCCATTTTTCGTTTCCCTGGCAACTGTATTTCCAGCAAATGTAAATAGCCTTCTGAAACAGCAACTTTGAGCGTTTTTTTGTCTGTAATCAGCTTTCCAATTTCATCATTGTGTTGAGCCGGTTCTTTTTGGGTTGTATAGATCTTGATGGATTCCTCCTTACCACGGTTTATAAATAAGGTCCAAGCGCCAGGGTAGGGACTCAACCCCCTAATGAGGTTGTGGATAGTCTCCAGGGATTCATTCCAATCAATTTTACAAGTGTCCTTATGAATCTTGGGTGCCGATTTTAAATTCTCAAAATGTTTTTGCGGGGTACTGCTCACCGCGCCAGAAGCTATCTGTTGGCAGGTTTCCACCACAAGTTCTCCGCCAAGCGCCATCAAACGGTCATGCAAGCTGCCCACATTGTCTTCTTCTGTGATTTTCTCGGTCTTTTGCAGAATAATGCTGCCGGTATCAATTTTGTCATCAATAAAGAAGGTGGTCACACCCGTTTCCGTTTCCCCGTTGATAATGGCCCAATTGACGGGAGCCGCACCACGATATTGAGGAAGGAGGGAAGCATGCAGATTAAAAGTACCATGCTTTGGCATCTGCCATACCGCCTTGGGCAACATCCGAAATGCTACCACTACCTGCAAATTGGCTTTAAGGCCTTTAAGTTCCTCCAAAAAAGCTTCATCCTTAAGATTGGTAGGCTGCAACACCTTTAAATTATGCTGAACGGCAAATAGTTTTACCGCAGATTCCTGTACCTTACGTCCCCTGCCGGCAGGTCTGTCCGGGGCTGTGATTACCCCAACAACATCAAAACCTGCTTCCACAATGGCTTTCAAACTCGCCACCGCAAAATCTGGCGTGCCCATAAATACAATTCGCAATGGATTATTTTCTGAGGGTGTATTCATTGATTTCGTTTAAGTCAACCACTTCGTCTTCCAGTAGCTGTTGCAAGACTTTTAAAAGGGTCTTTTCATCTGCTCCTGTTGCTTTTTCCAATTTTCTGGATGTGCTTGGTGCTATTTTTAAAAGGCCTATCACACGTTCTTCCAGTTTTATGGGAGATGCTTGCTTTTCCTTTTTGGTGCAAATATCGCATGTACCACATTTTTCAGCATTGTTTTCACCAAAATATTTCAACAGATAGACGCTCCGGCAGACCTTTTTGTTTTTGATATACCCCAGCATGGCGGCCATGTTGTTTTGCTTCACTTGATTGAAATCCTGTACTTTTTTGGCAAAGGGATTTATGGTATGGTCGTCCTCACGGGGAACCAAAAAGGTGATTTCCAAATCGCTGGCAGTATTTTTATACTCCGCAATACCGTCCTTTTTGAGCTGCTTCAATATTTTCTTAAGTGATTTTTCACTTTCCCCCGTTTTCTTTGAAAGTAGATGAAGGTTGATTTTGGTCTCGTACTCCGTGATGCCCCCGTACGTCCGCAATATGGTCTGAATGATGGGAGCCGTTTTGCGGTTCTTGTCCAAATATTCAAAAATACCCGCTTTAGAGGCTACAAATTGCAAAGTGGTCTTTTCCTGAAAATTCTCGGAAAGGGCAATAACGGAGTTCTGGTCCAGAATACGAAGGGCGTTAAAGGCTATACTTGGATTGAACTCATAGCGTTTACAAAACGTATTGAATTTAAAGGCCATGGGTTCCAATACAGATTCACCATAGGAAATCTGAAAAAAGTTGTTCAGCTTGGAATACACTTTTTTGATAAAAGCGATATTGGGTAAATTGGATAAAAACTGTTGTTTGGCCCGTTCTTCATCCTCTTTGGTAGTAATAATAATGGCGGTGGAAGGCTTACCATCGCGTCCGGCCCTACCAGCTTCTTGAAAATAGCTTTCCAAACTATCGGGAATTTGGTAGTGGACCACCAAGCGGACATCAGGTTTGTCCACTCCCATCCCAAAAGCATTGGTGGCTACCATTACGGGAACCTTTCCTGTTAACCAATCTCTTAGTTTTTCTTCTTTTTCGGATTTTGAAATCCCCCCGTGGAAAAAAGAAGCTTTAAAACCGTTCTTGTTCAAAAATTCAGAAAGGGTAACCGACATTTTTCGGGAACGAACATACACAATGGAACTTCCAGGGATTTTACCCATGTATTTTTTGAGCTGATACAGCTTGTCTTCCGTCCGCTTTACCTTAAATACAATATTAGATCGAGAAAAAGAGTCCTTATAGATGCTAACATCTTCCAGTTTTAAATTTTGGATAATGTCATCCACAACTTTAGGAGTGGCTGTGGCCGTTAGTGCAATCATGGGCGTGTTGGGGATGAGTTCCTTCAGAACAGAGCATCCCAAATAGGCAGGCCTAAAATCATTGCCCCATTGTGAAATACAATGGGCTTCATCAATGGCAATCAGGTTCACATCCATTTCTTGAATACGTTCCTGAATTAGGGGTTGTTGCAATCGCTCTGGAGAAAGATAGAGAAACTTGTAATTGCCATAGAGGCAATTGTCCAAAAGGTCATTGAGTTCTGTAAAGGGGATACCGCCAGTGAGTGCAATGGCTTTAATACCCCGTGCCTTTAATTGGTCCACCTGATCTTGTATCAATGCCACTAAAGGGGAAACCACAATACAAAGACCTTCCATGGAAAGTGCGGGAACCTGGTAACAAATGGATTTACCACCTCCGGTGGGCATCAAGGCCAGGACATCTTTTCCAGAAAGTACAGTATTAATTATTGTTTCCTGGGATCCCCTAAAACCATCATGGCCCCAGAATTCTTTTAAAATAGCTTTGGTTTCTTTCCGCACTAAAGTTGATTAAGGGTTTCCAAAATAAAGTCAATCCGTTTTTGGATTACATCTTTTGGCACTGAAATGGGGTGGTAGCCAAATTGGGAATACGTATTCATCAAAGCGAGATGTATGCGCTCTGCCTCCTCATAGGTTTCAAAGCGTTCACCATCAGAAACATAAATTTCTTCCCAGGGCGGTACAATGAACACAGCGTCATATCGGTGATCTATACAGGGATCAACAAATTCCTTTCCGTAAGCTTGTCCAAAAAAATCCATGTAGGCTAGTACATCGGGAATACCTCGGTCAAAAAAGCTTATGGAAACCTTAGTGTCCAACGATTCTTTATAATGTTGGGTCCTTCCACAAAGCAAATCCTTGTTGAACTGCATGGCATCATCAACAAAGACCAATGGATTGGACACAAAAGCAGTGGAATTTCCCTCCTGTTTGGCCTTTGAGGTCATGTCCCGGATAATTTCATGGAAGCAATGAAAACCCATGCTTTCCAAACCTTTTACGATGGAAGTTTTCCCGGTTCCCGGAGCCCCAGTGATAACTACTTTATTCCTGCCCAAACACATTAATTTAATGCTACAAAGTAATGAAATAGCCCCAAAGAAAAAAAATTGCTGGTTAAGCCATATATTTGTAAAAAAATAGGCATGGCGAAGGAGAACACAGATGAGTTTTATGAAAGGCTCAAGGAACAACTGTTGGAAAATACCAGTTGGCCTTCAACCTACCTATATAAGTTCATTGTTCCGACCGATGAGGAGCGTATCGCACAGATTCATGATATTTTTGACAATACAGGTGCGGTCATTGAATCCAAAAAATCCAAAAAAGGAACATATACCAGCCTTTCCATTACCGTACATCTGGAGAGTCCGGATGAGGTGATCATAAAATACAAGGAAGTTGCCGTTGTGGAAGGGGTAATTTCCCTTTAAGCCTGCAGATTGCCATAATTTTATTATTTTGCAGACGTTATCGGATAGACTTCCCACTAATTTAACTTCATTAAACGTTTTAATTTGAATACAGTAGAGAACTTAGAATATAATACAGAACGTTCGCAACTCATTATTCCCGAATATGGCCGTCATTTCCAAAAAATGGTGGATCATGCTGTTTCCATTGCGGACAGGGATGAGCGTAATAAGGTGGCGCAAGCCATTATCAGTGTAATGGGAAATCTTCAACCGCACCTGAGGGATGTCCCCGATTTTCAACATAAACTATGGGACCAATTGTTTATCATGTCCGATTTTAAATTGGATGTGGATTCTCCATTTCCAATTACTTCACAGGAAGTATTGCAACAACGTCCCGAGCCATTGGAATATCCACAGAACCATCCTAAATACCGATTTTATGGGAACAACATCAAGCGTATGATTGATGTGGCCGTAAAATGGGAAAAAGGTGACATGCGTTCTGGTTTGGAATACGCCATAGCCAACCATATGAAAAAATGCTACCTGAATTGGAACAAAGATTCTGTGGAAGATGCAGTTATTTTTGGGCATTTGAAAGAGTTGAGCAATGGACAGATTGATTTGGCGGATAACGGTGAAAACCTTACCGATAGTGGACAGTTCCTTAAGAACAGGCAATCCAAGCCCAACCGGAGCAACAATGGCCAAAAAGGAAAACGCGGTAGAAAAAAAAGGTACTAAATTCCAAAGTAATACATGGGAACATTTCGAATAGAGGGTGGACACCAACTTCACGGTGAAATTACGCCCCAGGGAGCAAAGAACGAGGCACTTCAGATTCTTTGTGCCGTGCTGCTATCCGAAGAAAAAATTACCATAAACAATATTCCAGATATATTGGATGTCAATAAACTCATTTCCCTTTTAGAGGATTTGGGGGTCAAAATCCAAAAAAAGGGCAGGGGTTCCTATACCTTTAAAGCGGATGATATCAATTTGGAGTATCTACAATCCCAAAAATTCAAGGAAGATGGCCGTGGCTTACGGGGTTCCATTATGTTGGTGGGCCCACTTTTGGCCCGATTTGGAAAAGGGTATATCCCAAAACCGGGTGGAGACAAAATTGGAAGGCGTAGACTTGACACCCATTTTGAGGGATTCATTAAACTTGGCGCAAAATTTAGGTACAACAGGGAAGAATATTTTTATGGGGTAGAAGCCAAAAAGCTCAAAGGCACTTATATGCTTTTGGATGAAGCCTCGGTTACAGGTACGGCCAACATAGTAATGGCCGCGGTTTTAGCCGAAGGTACGACCACCATTTACAATGCGGCATGTGAGCCCTATCTACAGCAATTGTGCAAGATGTTGAACCGAATGGGAGCAAAAATTACCGGAATTGGCTCCAATTTGTTGACCATTGAAGGTGTTGAACAATTGGGAGGCACAGAGCACACTATGTTGCCAGATATGATCGAAATAGGCAGTTGGGTTGGATTGGCAGCCATGACCCAGAGTGAACTGACCATTAAAAATGTGAGTTGGGACGATTTGGGATTGATTCCGGCAGTGTTCAGAAAGTTGGGTATAACCGTAGAGAAAAGTGATGATGATATCTTTATCCCCAAGCATGAAAAGGGATACCAGATTCAGAATTTTATTGATGGTTCCATTCTTACCATTGCAGACGCACCATGGCCAGGATTGACACCCGATTTGTTAAGCATCATTCTTGTTGTGGCCACTCAGGCACGGGGAGAGGTACTCATCCATCAAAAAATGTTTGAAAGTCGTTTGTTCTTTGTGGATAAATTGATTGATATGGGTGCAAAGATCATTTTGTGCGATCCCCATCGTGCCACCGTCATTGGCCACGATTTTAAATCGACCTTAAAGGCCACAACCATGGTATCACCAGATATTAGGGCAGGGGTTTCATTGCTCATTGCGGCGCTTTCGGCCAAAGGCACATCAACCATCCATAATATTGAACAGATAGACCGTGGTTACGAGAATATTGATCAGCGGTTAAGAGCCATCGGAGCCAATATTGTTCGGGTCTAGCCAATACTTTTTTAAAGAGTTAGGGGGTATTTCAGTTTTTGCACCTTAATTATTTTATTCTTTTGGGATTAGAATCGTGACTCTGGTACCTGCTTCTTTTCCATTGTTCAAGCTTTCTATCTTGACCAATTCCTCATGGGAGAACTTTTTAAGTGCCTCAATTCTTTTGGCGGTAATGGACATTCCACGTGATTGAGTTTCCGATTTTTTCTGATTTTTTTTCTTGTCAATCCCTATACCATTGTCCTCTATGATGCACATGATATGATCCTTTTCATCCTTGAACGAAACAGATAATTCTTTGGACCCCTCTTTGGGTAAGAGCCCGTGCAAAATGGCATTTTCTATATAAGGTTGTACGAGAAGCATGGGCACCTCATACTGATACAGGTCCAAGTTTTCATCAACATTGAAAGTATAACTAAAAGAATTATCGAACCGTAAAGCTTCCAATTCCACATAGATCTTGAGCAGCTCAATTTCTTCATGTAGTACCAAACTGACATTGATGGAGGTTTCCAACACCTGCCGTAACAGTTTTGAGAATTTGTTCAGATAGGAAAGTGCTGATTCTTTATCATTAGAACTAATGAGATACCGAATGGAACTCAGTGAATTAAAGATAAAATGAGGGTTCATCTGGGCGCGCAGCATGCGTTTTTCCAGTTGGGTGTTCATGTCTTCAATGACTTCTTTTTGTTGGATGATCAGCTCGTTTTTCTCTTGAAGGACCCTATTTGATCGTTTTTTACTCTGATAGCGAAAATAGAGCAGACCGGCTGAAAAAATAAGCAATATTGTTATGATCACCAGATATATCAGTCGGTTGTTGTTCAATGCCACACGGGTATTGAGCAGTGCAAGTTGCAACTCGTTCTCCTTGATTTCCTTGTCCTTGAGAAATACATCGTGCTGAATCTGAAGGTT
>JBNLBG010000020.1:0-41676 GCA_050303195.1 Allomuricauda sp.
TATCCAGATTCACCCCACTATATTGCTTGGCGTAACCGTTTGTGGGTAGTGTGTGATTGGTTCCCGATGCATAATCCCCAGCACTTTCGGGAGTGTAATTTCCAATAAATACGGATCCTGCATTCTGAATGTTATCGAGGTAAAATGCTTCATCCCCCACACAAACAATAAAGTGCTCTGGGCCATATTCGTTGATGAGATCCAAAGCTTCTTGGTCATTTTTCACCAAAATCAATTTGCTGTTTGCGATGGATTTTTCTGCAATTTCCTTTCGAGGCAAAACTTTAAGCTGTTCTTCGAGGTTGCTTTCCACAGCATGTATCATTTTTTTCGAAGTGGAAACCAATATGACCTGACTGTCCACGCCATGCTCGGCCTGACTTAACAAATCGGAGGCCACAAAAGCAGGATTTGCTGAATCATCTGCTACTACCAACAGTTCGCTGGGTCCGGCAGGCATATCAATTGCTACACCATATTTTGTGGCCAATTGCTTTGCAACGGTCACATATTGATTCCCCGGTCCGAATATTTTATACACTCTTGGGATGCTTTCGGTTCCAAAGGTCATTGCTGCGATGGCTTGAATGCCACCGACCTTAAAAATCTGTGTTACACCGCAAAGTTGGGCTGCGTATAAAATCGCTGAATTAATTTCACCATTCTTGTCTGGTGGGCTGCAAAGCACAATTTCCTTACATTCTGCCAATTTAGCTGGAATTGCGAGCATCAAAATCGTGGAGAACAACGGAGCCGTTCCACCGGGAATGTACAATCCCACTTTTTGAATAGGTCGTTTTTCCTGCCAACATACCACCCCGGGCATCGTTTCCATTTCAATTTTAGCTGTTTTTTGCGCAGCGTGGAATTTTTCAATATTGGATTTGGCGAGATTGATGGCTTGTTTTAGCCCATCTGGAACAGCATCATTGGCTTTTTCAATTTCCGATGAAGCAACCAGTGGTGCATCCAATACAACTTGATCAAATTGCTCTGTAAATTTTTGGACAACCGCATCACCACCTCGTTTCACCGCTTCAAAAATGGTATTGACGGTTTGCTCAATATCTGAAACCGTTTGGGTGGGACGTTGCAGCAATTCCTGCCAATTATTTCTATCTGGATAACTGATTTTATTCATCCTTTAATCTTTTTATCATGTGAAAGCCCACCGGTTCGTATCCATGCTGCTCCCAAAACTTTTTTCCTCTTGTGTTTTTGACATAACAATTGACCTCGGCTGTTTCACAGTCAATCTCGTTGGCATAATTCACCAAGAAATCCATCATAAGTTTTCCTATGCCTTTGCCTTGATAATTTGGTGATATGATGACATTGTCAGGTTCCACATGTTTTCCAGAATAGAGTTTGTTCAGTACCCAAACTCCACAAATACCAATCAATTGCGTACCATCATATACTCCAATGCATTTGTAACCCATGGGAATCATCTCGGTCAACCGATTTTCCAAAACTTCCATTGAAATTCGTTCCCCATTCAGTAAATAAGCCAAAGGCAGAATACTTTTCAGGTTTTCAATGGGTATCCACGATATGGTAAATTGCGTTTCCATACCAGAATGTTTACATAACCATTTTTTCGATGGGACAAACCAAAATTCCTTCTGCGCCCGCTTGTTTCAATGCATCAATTACTTCCCAGAAAGTTTCCCGGTTAATCACGGTGTGTACGGAACTCCATCCTTCTTCTGCCAAAGGCAATACCGTAGGGCTTCGCATACCTGGAAGAATGGAAATGATTTTATCCAATTTGTCATTGGGAGCATTCATCAAGACATATTTGTTTTGTCGGGCTTGAAGAACAGATTTGATCCTGAACTGGATTTTAGACAACAGTTCCTTGCGTTCCTTTGAAATGGTAGGCGATACGGCCAAAACGGCCTCACTTTTGAGCATGACCTCCACTTCTTTCAAATTGTTTTTAAAAAGTGTACTTCCGCTGGAAACAATATCACATATTCCATAGGCCAAACCAATATTTGGTGCAATTTCCACCGAGCCGTTGATAATGTGCAAATCAGCTGTCACCCCTTTAGAAGCCAAGTAATCCTTCACCGTGTTCGGGTATGAAGTGGCTATCTTTTTACCTTCAAAATCCTTGATGGAATTATAAGTTTCGTTTTTTGGAATTGCCAAGGATACGCGACACTTGGAAAAACCCAACCGTTCTGCAATGGAAATATCCTTTCCTTTTTCAATAAGAACGTTTTCCCCAATAATGGCGATGTCCACTACCCCATCCCGCAAGTATTGCGGTATGTCACCATTTCGTAAATAAAATACTTCCAAAGGAAAATTTCGGGAAGTGGCCTTTAACTGGTCTTTTCCATTATCGATGGAAATACCACAATCTTTTAAAATTGCGAGGGAATCCTCATTTAAACGGCCACTCTTTTGGACCGCAATTCTAATTTTTGTCATTTTTCAATCATTTTGTTTGAAAAACCAAAGGGGTACAAAAAATAAACCCGTTTGATTTCTCAAACGGGTTAGAATATATTTTAAAAACAACAATACATTTCTATCTCGCTTGAGGGCAAGTATAAAAATGGTGATGTGTGTTTTTGTTTCTCATTTCAGTTTCAAAAGTAGGATATATTTTTATATCAAAAAAGGGTTATTTAGTTATTTCCCAAAATTAATGGCAAACCGTCGTTCCCTGAGCCTACAATCACAATTTTTGTATTTGGGGATTCTGATAGCTTTAACGTGGCATCAATACCCTTATCTTGAAGAATTTTATCCGTCAAAGAGGCACTGAGAATTCGGTTGGCATCTGCCTTACCTTGAGCTTCAATACGAACTTTTTCTGCTTCCTTCTCGGCAGTCACCAATCGAAACTCGTATTCCAACGATTCTTGTTCTTGCTTCAATTTACGTTCAATGGCATCTTTAATGGTGGGTGGCAGGGTGACATCCCTTACCAATACTTCGTTCAACTGAATATATTGGTCTTCCACAATTTTTTGGGTTTCCTCAAAGATTTCTTGCTGAATGGCATCCCGTTTACTGGAGTACAACTGTTCCGGGGTATACCGTCCAACCACACTACGTGCTGCAGACCGAATCGCTGGTAACAATACACGTTCAATATATTGTTCACTTTTTTCTTGGTGCAATTTTCCAAGTTCAACGTAATTGGGTTGAAACCAAACCGATGCCTCTAATTTAATATCCAATCCATTTGATGAGAGTACGTTCATTTTTTCCAGCCTTTCCTGCTGTCGCACTTCATAAATGTAGACACGGTTCCAAGGTGCCACCAAATGGAAACCTTCTCCCAAAGGAGGCTCATCGGTAACAACACCTCCACCGAAATACTTGTAGAGCACTCCGGCTTCACCGGAGCCGATGGTCACAGTGGACCTAGAAACAAATATGATAAGAATGATAATGCCCGCAATGGCAGGTAATGCAATTTTTGGTAATCTGTCCATATATATAGTTTATATTAATCCGTTATATTTTCTGATAAACCATTCCAAGGTAAGCGATAGGATAATCAGTCCCAATAAAATATGGAAATCTATTAAAGATACAACATTTTGTCGGCTCTTTTGAACGGGAAGATAGCGTTGTGATGTTGATAGATCATTCACCAGCACATCCAATATATCTGGATAGTACAATTGTCCATTTGTCTTATCTGCCAACCGTTGTAACTTGGTGTAATTGGATGAGATAAGCTGTTTTTCTGGATTGAAGTCCAAAATTTTAAACGTGCCGGAGCGTTTCAGGTTTTCTCCTTCAACAGTTACTGTAAATTGATATTCTCCCGCCTCCAGGTCACCCAAGTCCACCTCATAAAAATTACCTTTGAGCAACATGGGCGATTCACGGGTAAAATTGCTGTTTTTGCCTTGGATGGCAATGATAATGGTGGCACCGGCGTCAAATTGATAGCTTTCTTCAAAATAGGCTCCCCTGATTTGGGCCATGCTCGCATTGTCATAGACCAGCTCAAATTCCAATTCCAATCGGCTGCGGTGGTCACTGCTGCCCAAGTACACCATAAGATTGCCCATAAGCTCATCAAAATTGCTGAAACTTTCGGTGTTGCGATACGTTTGGGCCCGCCACCTCCAGATATTTTCGCCAAAAAGAGCAGCTTCCCGTTGTTTTCCTTCCGTTAAGACAGCAAACAGCGGTTGATCCAAATCCACCCCTTTAATCTGTTGGAACAGCAGGGCTTCACCATTTCTTAGTAAATCAATATCACCCAAATTCCCTCTCAGCGGAGGAAAATCATCAACATTGAAATTTCCAAGGCCAAAAATACCAAAGGCATTATTCAAGACTGGAATGATATCTTCTGACTGATTAATGTTTTCTTTTACAAAACTTTGCTGCACCCGATTCAGAAAGTTCCAATCCGTTTTTGACCCGGTAATGGTAAAAATGCTTTTTCCCGATTTTGAGACGTAGTCATAAACACCCCTGAAATTTCGGTTGGGTTGATAGAGAATCAAAATATCGGCTTCCTCCAGATTAGTTACCCCCACATTGGGCTTTACTATGCTGACAGACCGTTGTTCATTGGTTTCAATGGCCTTTTTTAGTGCCCCGATATCAGGATGCAAGATATCAGAAACAATGACCACATTGGTTTTCTCATCGATAATCTCTATGGCGGTTTCCTTGCTGTTGTTGAATCTATTTTTCTCATTTTCGAGGGATTCCACCTCAATTTTCAAGGTCTTCACCCCCACACTTTTGGCCTCAATGAACGTATTGATGGTTTGGCTGCTTTTGGATACATCAAAATTGATACGTTGTTGGTACACGCGATCTCCATCCAAACTGATTGATACTGTTTTTGAAACAGGGCGTGAACCTCTGTATAGAACAGTTGCCTCCACAGGAAATTTATTCCAAAGAAAGGCATAGGTGTTTGTATTGACCAATCCCACAGAAATATCCTCATAGGCCGTAGTATCACCAACCACTACAGGGTTGACGGATACATTGGCTCCAAGGTTGATGTATTCGTAATCGCGGCCCAAGGTCTGGTTACCATCAGAAAACAATACAACAGCATTGGTGCCATTTACGAAAATTTCATTTGTTGTAGAAAGTGCATTGGAAATATCCGTGTTCTTTTTATTGAACTGTAGTGAATCTGTAGCTCTTAAGTTTGTTCCAAAAGCATATTGGTGAATGGAAAATCGTTCCTTCAATTTATTCTTGGCTTTGAGTTGCTCCACCAATGGGGAAATAGGAGTTCCTACTTGTGCTTCATGCATGGAAGAGGAATCATCCACCAAAACAATGAGGTTGGCTTTTTCCAAAAAGTAATCCCTATTGATGAATTTTGGATTTATCAATAGTAAAAGAGCACAAAACAAAGTAATGAACCGCAATGCGGCCAAAACAATTTTTAACGAACCCTTTCTGGGATTTTTATAGAAATAGTGATAAAAAACTAGGGTGAGCGCGGTAATCGCTGCAAGAATAATAAGGAGTACCGTGCTAAAATCCATCCACTACTATGTTAACATGCCACCGTCCACGTTGAGCACTTGGCCGGTAACATAATCTGATAAGTCCGATGCCAAATACAGACATGCGTTGGCTACATCTTCAGGGCTTCCACCTCTTTTTAATGGAATGGCATCTCGCCAGCCTTGTACGGTCTTTTCATCCAACTTGTCCGTCATCTCCGTTTCAATAAAACCAGGGGCAATGGCATTGCAACGAATGTTCCGCGAACCCAATTCCAAAGCAACAGACTTTGTGAAACCTATCATTCCAGCTTTGGAAGCGGCGTAGTTGGTCTGCCCTGCATTTCCTTTTACGCCAACCACACTGCTCATGTTGATGATGGAGCCTTTTCGCTGTTTCAACATGGTACGCTGTACCGCTTTGGTCATATTAAAAACGGATTTCAAGTTGATTTCAATCACTTTGTCGAAATCCTCTTCTCCCATTCGCATCAATAAGTTGTCCTTGGTGATACCCGCATTGTTGATCAACACATCAATCCGACCCCCAAAATCCTCCAAAACCTGGGCAACCAACTTTTCAGCCTCTTCAAAGCTAGCGGCATTACTTTTGTAGGCTTTGGCGGTAACGCCCATATCGGTTAATTCTTTTTCCAATTCCAAAGCAGGAGCTTCGCTGGAGCTATAGGTGAACGCCACATTGGCACCATGTTTTGCGAAAACTTGGGCTATTCCTTTTCCAATTCCCCTACTTGCTCCTGTTATGATTACGTTTTTGCCTTCCAAAAGTTTCATAGATGATGTGTTTGAATGGTTATCAACCAAATATAGTTGTTGTTTTATGTTTTTAAAGAAAAAAATCCCGCATAAAACGGGATTTAAAATAGTTTTAACGGTTGGTTATCCAACCACTTCTTTTACTTTTTCACCAATTTTAGCAGGTGAATCCACTACGTGGATACCACACTCGCGCATAATTCGTTTTTTGGCTTGGGCGGTATCATCGCTTCCACCAACAATGGCTCCAGCATGACCCATGGTACGTCCGGCAGGTGCAGTTTCACCAGCAATAAAACCAACGATTGGTTTTTTGCTGCCGCTTTCTTTGTACCATTTGGCAGCATCCGCTTCCAGTTGACCTCCAATTTCACCAATCATCACCACACATTCGGTTTCTGGGTCATTAATGAGCAACTGAACGGCTTGTTTGGTTGTGGTTCCGATAATGGGGTCACCGCCGATACCAATGGCGGTTGTGATGCCCAATCCTTGGCGAACCACCTGATCGGCAGCTTCGTAGGTCAGTGTTCCGGATTTGGATACGATACCTACATTTCCTTTTTTGAAGACAAAACCTGGCATGATACCCACTTTGGCTTCTTCTGGAGTAATGACACCAGGGCAATTTGGACCTACCAGTGTACACTCTTTATCTTTTATATAATCGTTGGCCTTCACCATATCAGCTACTGGAATACCTTCGGTAATGGTAATGATGACCTTGATTCCTGCATCGGCAGCCTCCATAATCGCATCTGCTGCGAATGCGGGTGGTACAAAAATAATTGTGGTATCGGCTCCAACCTCTTTCACCGCTTCTCCCACGGTATTGAAAACAGGTTTCCCCAAATGTTCCTGACCACCTTTTCCAGGGGTAACACCTCCAACTACGTTGGTTCCGTATTCAATCATTTGCTCGGCGTGGAAGGTTCCTTCACTACCGGTAAAACCTTGTACAATTATTTTTGAATCTTTGTTTACTAAGACGCTCATATATTAAACTTAATTTGGTGCAAAATTAAACTTTGCGAGGGGTTTTGTCTATTGATTTTTTAATTCTTTTTTAATTTTTCGAGGATTTCTGGAATCTGCTTTACATGTGCTATCTGTCTCATCTTATCTCTTGCTTCTTCAACTGGACTTCCAAAATAGGTTTTACCACCTTCCAACGATCTAGAAACTCCGGTTTGCGCATATACTACTGCTTTTTTGCCAATGGTGGCACCGCTGATGATCCCAACCTGTCCCCAAAGTGTCACTTCATCCTCAATAACCACGCAACCTGCAATGCCCACATGGGAGGCTATCAAACATTTTTTTCCAATTACCGTATCATGGCCCACTTGAATCTGATTGTCCAACTTGGAACCTTCTTTTATGGTCGTATCGCCCGTAACACCACGGTCAATGGTACATGCTGCGCCGATGTCCACGTAGTCCTCTATAACAACCCTTCCTCCAGAAAGAAGTTTGTCAAAACCTTTAGGTCTATTTTTGTAATAAAAGGCATCAGCACCAAGCACAGTTCCGGCGTGAATGGTGACATTATTGCTAATGATACAATTATCATAAATGGTGACATTGGGATGAATCACACAATGCTTTCCAATCTTCACATTATTTCCTATAAAGACATTGGGTTGGATGATAGTGCCTTCCCCAATTTCTGCTGAATCTGAAATGGAAGTATTGGCACTTTGAAAGGGTTTGAAATGACGGGTCAACTTGTTGAAATCCCGGAAAGGATCGTCAGAAATCAACAATGCTTTTCCCTCGGGACACTCCACTTTTTTGTTGATCAGCACAACCGATGCCTTGGATTGTAGGGCTTTATCATAATATTTGGGGTGGTCCACAAATACAATATCGCCCTCTTCCACTACGTGGATTTCGTTCATGCCGAACACTGGGAATACATCTTCCCCAACATATTCGGATTGAATAATCTCAGAAATCTCTTTTAAGGTGTGGGCTTTAGGAAATTTCATTTCCCTTATTCTTTTGCACGTTCCATGTAGGCACCTTTCTCCGTATCAATCTTGATTTTGTCCCCTTCGTTGATGAACAAAGGCACATTGATTCTCGCTCCAGTTTCCACTGTGGCTGGCTTGGTCGCGTTTGTCGCAGTATTTCCCTTAACACCGGGTTCGGTGTGGGTTACTTCCAAAATGACACTGGCAGGCATTTCAACGGAAAGCGGCATGTTGTCCTCTGCGTTGAATATAATCGTCACCACTTCGCCTTCCTTTAATAAATCGGGAGCATCCAATGTATCTTTTTGCAAAGCAATTTGGTTATAATCGTCCGTATTCATGAAATGGAAAGTGTCCCCTTCCGGATACAAATACTGGTACGATCGTGTTTCTACACGGACATCCTCAATTTTATGACCAGCGGAGAAAGTGTTGTCGATTACCTTTCCCGTGGTAACGCTCTTTAATTTTGTTCGAACAAAGGCCGGTCCTTTACCCGGTTTAACGTGAAGGAACTCCACAATTTTAAAAATGTCATGGTTGTACCGAATGCACAACCCTTTTCGTATATCAGACGTACTTGCCATAAACTTAATTTGAACTAAAATAACCTTTCATAATTCCGCGCTGCGAATCCCGGATGAATTGAAGTATTTCATCGCGTTCTGGAGTAGCTTCCATTTCCGCTTCAATGATGGATGCTGCCTGGGAATTGTTATAATTTTGTTGGTATAGAATTCGGTAAATATTTTGAATCTCCCTGATTTTATCAGCTTCAAATCCCCTTCTTCGCAAACCTATGGAATTGATTCCAACATAGGAAAGTGGTTCACGAGCGGCTTTCACATAAGGTGGCACATCTTTCCGAACCAAAGAACCACCCGTGACAAAGGCATGATTTCCAATAGAAACAAACTGATGCACAGCAACCATGCCCGCCAAAACCACATTTTGACCAATGGTAACGTGACCGGCCAAAGTGGAATTATTGCTGAAAATGCAGCCATCCCCCACAACACAATCGTGGGCGACGTGACAATAGGCCATAATCAGGCAATTATTGCCAATCACTGTTTTCATTCGGTCTGAAGTACCTTTATTAATGGTAGCACACTCCCGAATGGTGGTGTTATCTCCAATCTGAACAGTGGTGTCCTCTCCTTGATATTTTAAATCCTGTGGCATGGCCGAAATAATCGCACCGGGGAAAATATTGCAGTTTTTGCCAATGCGGGCACCTTCCATGATGGTGACGTTAGACCCAATCCATGTCCCTTCCCCAATGGTCACATTATTGTGAATGGTGGTAAAGGGCTCAATCACCACATTTTTGGCAATTTTGGCTCCAGGGTGTACGTATGCTAGGGGCTGGTTCATTTACGAATCGGTGTTTTTGGTTTTAACAATCTGCGCCATCAATTCCGCTTCTGAAACCAATTTACCATTGGCATAGGCATAGGCCTGCATGTGGCAAATTCCACGTCGGATGGGTGAAATTAAATCGCATTTAAAAATCAGTGTGTCCCCTGGAACCACTTGTTGCTTAAACTTTACATTGTCTATCTTCATGAAGAAGGTCAAGTAGTTTTCTGGGTCCGGAACGGTGCTCAACACCAAGATCCCACCAGTTTGTGCCATGGCCTCTACTTGAAGCACTCCGGGCATTACAGGTGCACCAGGAAAATGCCCCACAAAAAAGGGTTCGTTCATGGTGACATTTTTTACCCCCACAACATGGGTATCTGAAAGTTCCAAAATTTTATCCACCAACAAAAACGGTGATCGGTGCGGCAACATGTTCATGATCTGCGTTACATCCATCAAAGGCGTTTGGTTGAGATCATAAGTAGGAACTTTATTACGCTTCTCTATTTTCATGATTTTGGAAAGTTTCTTGGCAAATTGTGTATTTACAAAGTGCCCTGGCTTGTTGGCGATGACCTTACCACGAATTCGGGTTCCGGCCAAAGCTAAGTCCCCAACGACATCCAACAATTTGTGCCGTGCCGCTTCATTGGGATAATGAAGGGTAAGGTTATCCAATATGCCATTCGGCTTTACGGAAAGCTTTTTTTTATTGAACGCCTTTTCCAATTTTTTCATGGTGGATTCTGAGATTTCCTTATCCACATATACAATGGCATTGTTCAGGTCTCCCCCTTTGATCAAGCCATGCTCCAAAAGCATTTCCAACTCGTGAAGGAAACTGAAGGTACGGGCATCGGCGATTTCCTTTTTGAAATCGGACATCTGTTCCAAAGTGGCATTTTGAGTACCCAATACCTTAGTGCCAAAGTCCACCAGGGTGGTCACTTGGTAATGGTCTGAAGGAATTACCGTAATTTCACTGCCTGTGGTTTCATCTTTATAGGAGATGACATCCTTAACCACATATTCCTCGCGCTCTTGGTCCTGTTCCACGATTCCAGCCTCTTCCAAAGCTTTTACAAAAAACTTGGAGGAACCATCCATGATGGGTGGCTCCGGAGAATCCAATTCTATAAGGACATTGTCAATGTCCAGTCCCACCAAAGCGGCCAAAACATGTTCGGAAGTTTGGATTTTTACGCCATTTTTTTCCAAGTTGGTGCCGCGTTGGGTATTTACCACATAGTTGGCATCGGCCTCTATTATGGGTTCACCTTCCAGATCTACCCGTTTAAAGGCAAAACCGTGGTTTTCCTTTGCCGGAACGAAACTCATGGTAACGTTTTCTCCCGTGTGCAATCCTACTCCCTGCAGGGTTACTTTTTTTTCTATGGTGCGTTGCTTATTGCTAGTCTTGCTCACCTTCAACCTTTTTTTCTATGTTGGAGATTTGATTTACCAGTTTTGGTAAATTTTTAAAGTGTACATACGATTTATTGAAGTCACCGTAGTTTAATGCCGGTGATCCTTGGAGAACTTCGTCATCCCTTACATTTCTACCAATACCGGATTGTGCTTGAATCTTTACCCGATCACCGATAGTAATATGGCCCACGATGCCAACCTGTCCGCCAATAAGACAATTCTTCCCAATTTTTGTAGATCCTGCAATGCCTGTTTGGGCTGCAATTGCGGTATGTTCTCCAATTTCAACGTTATGGGCAATCTGGATTTGGTTGTCCAGCTTAACACCTTTTCTTAGTATTGTGGATCCCAAGGTGGCACGGTCAATAGTGGTGCCGGCTCCCACGTCTACGTTGTCTTCAAGAATTACATTGCCTGTTTGGGGCACTTTACTGTATTCGCCGTTGGTATTTGGGGTAAACCCGAAACCATCGGCTCCAATGATTACTCCACTATGAATAGTACAATTGTTCCCAATAATTGATTCCGAATAAATTTTGGCTCCTGCAAATATGAGCACCTCATCGCCAATGGTGACATTATCACCTATATATACATTAGGATAAACTTTCACATTCTTGCCAATCTTCACATTTTCACCCAAATAAGAAAAAGCACCTAAATAAAATCCTTCTCCGTAACGCGCACTTTCAGAAATGAAAGCTGGACTTTCTATCCCTACTTTATTGTTCTTTACCTGATTGTAGTATTCCAACAATTTGGAAAAAGATTTGTAGGCATCATCTACCTTGATCAATGTTGTTGACAACGATTGTTCTGGAATAAAATCCTTGTTTACAATGGTGATGGATGCTTTGGTAGAGTATATATATGAAGTGTATTTTGGATTCGCCAAAAACGTCAGTGAGCCTTTCTCGCCTTCCTCGATTTTGGATAATTTATGAACAGCAATTTGAGGATTTCCCTCAACTTCTCCCTCTAATATTCCGGCAATTTGGGTCGCTGTAAATTTCATTTGTGCAAAAGTAACAAAATTTGTTAAACAGCTTCTTTGGGATAGCAGCTATAATATTTGGTCACGGTTGTGGACAATGCTTTTAAACTGAGTTGGTCTGATTCTTTGAGCACGTCGGTTATCTTTCCATTCTTCTTAAGAATGTTAATGGCTTGTTGTTCTTCACTATACGCCTTATTTGAAATTTCGCCCTGAAATACAAAATTGGCAGCATCCTCTAGTGAAAGATCGTACATTTGGGTGACTTCCTGTAACTTTTTTTCCATTTTCTGTGGATCCACCTTTCGTTTTTTTATTTTAATGTGCAATAACTTCCGGTCCAATAACATTTCACACATTTTTGAGAGTACAAAATCATCATGGGACTGCCACGATTTTAAAGCACCCAAAATATCCACATCATCCAACTGGGCAAAAATCGACAATATTTCAGGATCAAAATCAATGGCGCCGTTCTGCCTTAGGAAATACAATAACGGTTGGCTTCCTTCCAAATGGTCTCCTTCTGATAAAATCTTACGGGCACGTTGCATGATTCGCACCAATAATTGTTCAGCTACCAATCCTGTTTTATGCAAATACACCTGCCAATACATAAACCTTCGGGCCATAAGGAACTTTTCCACAGCATAAATGCCCTTTTCTTCCACAACCAGATTTCCGTTGGCCACATTGAGCATGGAAATCAAGCGTTCCGAGTTGATGTTCCCCTCCGTTACCCCTGCATAAAAACTATCTCGCTTTAAATAATCCATACGATCCATATCCAGTTGGCTGGACACCAACTGATTCATGAAGGGTTTAGGATAGTCCCCTTTAAAAATGGAGATGGCCGTATCCAATTGACCATTAAACTCAGCATTGAGCTCCATCATAAACTTGAGAGAAAGGGATTCGTGGTTCAGATCTTTCACTACAAAACCTTCCAAAGCATGTGAAAAAGGACCGTGGCCCATATCGTGCAGCAATATGGCACAGAGCAGACCGTTTTCCTCTTCTTCGGAGATGTCAACACCTTTCAGTTTTAGGACCTGTATGGCCTTGTCCATAAGGTACATGCTACCCAAAGCATGGTGAAAGCGGGTATGATGCGCTCCAGGATACACCAAATAAGACATCCCCATTTGGGAAATTCGTCGCAACCGCTGAAAGTACGGATGACCTATCAGCTTAAAAATAAGTTCATTTGGAGTTCCAATAAAACCGTAAATTGGATCGTTAAAAAAGTTAAGCTTATTGGTTTTTACCAAGGAAGTTTGTTTTAATGCCACAAAGATAACTACTATATGAACAAGATTACAATTCTTTGGGTCGATGATGAAATTGATCTGCTAAAACCACACATTCTTTTTCTGGAGAGCAAAAATTATAGCGTAGTTACCAGTCAAAGTGGTCAAGATGCGTTAGAGGAGTTGAGGAATTCTTTTTTCGACATTATCTTTTTGGATGAAAATATGCCCGGGATTTCTGGTTTGGAAACCCTGAACGAGATAAAAAAGTTTGATGCTTCGGTTCCCGTGGTGATGATCACCAAAAGTGAAGAGGAATATATCATGGATGAAGCCATCGGTTCCAAAATAGCAGATTACCTGATAAAACCCGTAAACCCCAACCAAATATTGCTGTCCTTGAAAAAAAGTCTGGACAACTCCCGATTGGTTTCGGAAAAGACTACTTCCAGTTATCAGCAAGAGTTTCGGAAAATTGCCATGGACCTATCTATGGTGAACAGTTGTGAGGAATGGACGGAACTCTATAAAAAGCTCATTTATTGGGAACTCCAATTGGAGGAAATTGAAGATTCTGGAATGTTCGAGATTTTAGAATCCCAAAAAGTGGAGGCCAATTCCCAGTTCAGTAAGTTCGTGGACAAGAAGTACACGAGTTGGTTTAAAGGGGGAGATGCTCCCATTATGTCCCATACTCTATTCAGAAATAAGGTTCAACCTGAATTGGAAGGAAACAAAACCTTGCTTGTGGTCATCGATAATCTTCGGTACGATCAATGGTTGGCTTTTGAGGAAACCCTGTCCGTACATTACAAAAAGAAACAGGAAAGTGCCTATTTCAGTATCCTTCCAACGGCCACACAATATGCGCGAAACGCCATTTTTTCGGGATTAATGCCCTTGGATATGGAAAAACAACACCCCAATTGGTGGAAGAATGACACGGATGATGGCGGCAAAAACCTTTTTGAATCTGATTTTTTGGGCGCACAGCTCAAACGTTTGGGGCTCAACCTTAAATGGGAGTACCATAAAATCAGCAATTTAAAACAGGGAAAACAACTGGCACAGAATTTTAAATCACAGAAAAATAATGACCTAACGGTTGTGGTCTACAATTTTGTGGACATGCTTTCCCATTCCAAAACCGAAATGGAGGTCGTCAAGGAATTGGCCTCCAATGACAAGGCCTATCGGTCACTTACCCTAAGTTGGTTTAAAAATTCGCCCTTGTTGGAGATCATTCAACAGGCACAAAGTTTGGGGATGAAGCTTATTTTGACCACAGATCATGGTACTATTAATGTAAAGCAACCTTCCAAGGTCATTGGAGATAAAGAGACTAGCCTCAACCTTAGGTACAAGACGGGGAAAAGCCTCACTTATGAGGACAAGGACGTCCTCGCTGCAAAGAGACCACAGGAAATTCATTTGCCCAACATCAACCTGAGCAGTAGCTACATCTTTGCCAAGAACGACCTCTTCTTTGCCTATCCAAACAATTACAATCACTACGTGAGCTATTACCGAAATACCTATCAACATGGTGGAGTTTCTTTGGAAGAAATGATTGTTCCTTTTGTAGTTTTGGAGGCAAAATAAGACCAAGTTGAAAAAAACGTTCCAACTCAAAGACATTCAAAAAGTGGCCAAGGCCATTATTGGCGCCACGTCAGGAAAGCAACTCTGCTTTTATGGTGAAATGGGTGCCGGTAAAACCACTTTGATCAAAGCATTGGTGAAAGAATTGGGAGCTGTGGACAGTGGAAACAGCCCAACTTTTGGTTTGGTAAACGAATACCATGACGCTAAAGGTGATTTATTGGCCTATCATTTTGATTTTTATCGTTTGGAAGATGAAATAGAGGCCCTGGATATGGGGCTGGAAGACTATTTAAATTCCGATGCTTGGATTTTTATGGAATGGCCCGAAAAAATAAAGTCGCTCTTACCTGAGGATGTTGTATCCATTTTCCTGCACTTTATCGATGAAAACACACGTTCAGTCGAGTTAAATATTCGTTAAAGAGCTTTCCTGCTATCTTCGAACCATTCGTCTGCGATATTGTATGGAATCGATAAAATGATTGTTTTAAACGTTAAAATACCATTTTTATCGATAAAACGTAGTGTGGGTTGAAATATTTTCCTACATTTGTGTTGTAGATGAATTCATTTATTAACCAAAAACTCTTTTACGATGAACACTAAAAAAGTTTTTTTTGGATTGCTTGCCATTTCTTTTTTGGCAATGACTGCGGTTTCAACTGGTACTATCGACATCGATAAGGATCAGACCGTAAGCGTTAAGAAAAAAGATATTCCAAAGCAATAGGAAACAAAAAAGTTTTTCTTATTAAGCCCCTTCTTTGAAGGGGTTTTTTTATACAATAAAACGGGGCATCTGTAGTTATACATGTATGCGCAGTAATAAAAAAGTAAGAAAACGATTTATCATTGAGGGGCTTATTACTTTGCTAATAGCACTATCGCCCATCATGTTTTATTCATACAAGTACATGCCCAATGATACTGAATCATTGGACTTTGTTTTATTTACGATTAAAGCAAATGAGTTTGCGGATGCGAGGACGGCAATGTGGTTTTACATGATCAAACTCATTCCTTTGATGTTACTGATTATTTGGTTTGTGACCAATAAGCAGTGGTGGTATCATGTTATTCTGATTCCAATATCCATGTTCAGTTTTCAATTGTATAGTCAAATCTTTCAGCGTTCAGCAGAAGTTGATGAAAATGAAGTATTCTATGTGATTGCCGTAACCATGGTGGTGGTACCCATTGTATACTTTATTAGATTGAAGCTGGTAGATAAACATGTACATGGTATTGATCTTGATGCCATGGACACCGAACTGCAAATATTAAAGGAAAAAGAAGAGCTCCGTAAAGAGCGTGAGAAACTGGAAGAACGCCAGAAGACCCTTTCAAAAAAAGTGTAAATTTGTTTTCTTACCTTGATGTGGTACGATGAACAGATTTACTTCCTATGAACCAACCGTCATCCCCTTTTAGCAAACAACAACTTTTGCCCCAGGAAGAAACCTTGGAGGTCCTAAAACAAAAAGGGGAACTCTTTATAGGTATTCCAAAGGAAAACCAATATCAAGAAAAGCGGGTATGCCTAACCCCGGATGCAGTTAATGCCATTACCGCGAATGGACATAGGGTCTTAATTGAATCGGGAGCTGGGGACGGCGCCAATTTTTCGGATATCGACTATACCAATGCAGGAGCTGAAATCACCAGGGATGTAAAGAAAGTATTTTCGTGTTCCATCATTCTAAAAGTGGAGCCCCCTACCCTTTCTGAAATAGACCTGCTCAATCCACAGACCATTATTATTTCTGCATTGCAGATAAAGACACAGAGCAAAGAGTATTTTGAGACCATGGCGAAAAAAAGACTTACGGCCATTGCCTTTGAATACATCAGAGATGAGGATGGGAATTATCCTGCGGTACGATCTTTAAGTGAAATAGCCGGGATTTCCTCCATCCTTATCGCCTCAGAATTGATGGCCACAACCAGTAAAGGAAATGGTTTAATGTTTGGCAACATCAGTGGCGTACCTCCTGTAGAAGTTGTTATTATTGGGGCCGGAACTGTTGGTGAATTTGCCGCAAGGTCAGCTCTGGGTTTGGGTGCCAATATTAAGGTTTTTGATAATTCCATCAGTAAGTTGAGACATATTCAGACCAATCTTAACCGTACCATCTATACATCTACCATTCAACCTAAAAACCTAATCAAGGCCCTAAAACGATGCGATGTTGCCATCGGCGCCACACGCGGTAAAGATCGTTCGCCCGTTGTGGTTTCAAGTTCAATGGTAGAGAATATGAAGAAAGGAGCGGTCATTATAGATGTGAGTATAGATATGGGAGGTTGTTTTGAAACCTCGGAACTGACCACCCACAATAAGCCTACCATCGATAAGTTTGGGGTTATCCATTACGGTGTGCCCAATATTCCCTCCCGTTATCCCAGAACCTCCTCAATTTCCATTAGCAATATATTTACCCCTTATCTTTTAAAAATTGGTGAAGATGGTGGTCTGGAACATTCCTTGCGTTTTGACAAAGGCTTGCGGAATGGGCTCTATATGTATCATGGCATATTGACCAATAAATCTGTGGGTGACTGGTTTGGACTGAATTACAGCGATATTAATTTTCTTATTTTTTAATTGAATGGCATTTTTACGGCGCTTGGGATGGTATTTGGTAGGACTATCCATTGGAATTGTTTTTTTGGTGTTTTTTCTGAAGAAAAAATCTGGCGAGGCGGGAATAGATTTCTGCTATTTTCCCAATTGCAGGGTACTCAAGGACATGCGATCTAAACCTTTGACCTTTGATGAGGCACTGCCCGAAAAATATCGGGACACCATACTGATCCAATCTTTTTTAACTGATGGTGATGTGGATTTTGGAAAAAGCGATACCAAATCGGAGCCTTGCAAAACCTATTTTGTTGAAAAAGAGGCCCAAGTTTTAAAAGTAAAAAACTGTTCAGAGGAAATAGTTGTGGAAGGCGTAACGGATATTAATTAAGCATCCAACTTCCGCCTCTTTCGCTCTTTCTGCAACAAAGCCAATTCCCTTGAGGTCTGCCCGGCCACCGAAGTGTTCTCTTCGGCTCTTCTGATCAAGTAAGGCATCACATCCCGCACGGGACCATAGGGTACATACTTTACTGCATTATAACCTTGGGCTGCCAAATTGAATGTGATGTGATCGCTCATCCCAAAAAGTTGACCAAACCAAACACTCCCATCTGAAGGGTCAATGTTTCTTTCTTTCATGTGGGCAATCAGTTTATAGGAACTTTCCTCGTTGTGGGTGCCAGCAAATATGGTAATATCCTCTAAATTCTGCATAATGTACGCTATGGCTGCATTAAAACTCTCATCCGTTTCTTGTTTGGATTTACATATAGGACTGGTATACCCTTTTTCTTGGGCTCGCTCATTTTCTTTTTCCATATAGGCACCACGGACTATTTTGGCGCCAACTTTAAAGCTTTCATCCCTGGCAATTTTGTGAATCTCCTTCAAATAGTCCATTCGATCCCAACGGTACATCTGAAAGGTGTTGAAGACAATGGTCTTTTCTTTGTTGTATTTGCGCATCATTTCCAATACCAAATCATCGGCAGCATCCTGCATCCAGCTTTCTTCGGCATCTATGAGCAATGACACCTCAAGATCATGGGCCTTTTTACATACCTTTTCATACCGATTGATAATACGGCTCCATTCAGCTGATTCACTTTCGGTCAATTTTACACCGGCACTAATTTTTTCATAGAGTTTGAACCGTCCAAAACCACTCGGCTTGAATACGGCAAAGGGAATAGCATCTTTTTCTTTGACAAAATCCAGGATTTCCAATGTCTTCTCCAGAGCAAAATCAAATTGATTGTCCGCTTCTTTTCCCTCTGCGGAATAATCTAAAATGGAAAACACACCTTTTTCGTACATTTTGTCAATAACCGCAAGACAATCTTCCTCACTGACCCCACCGCAAAAATGATCAAAGACCGTTGCCCTGATTAATCCTTCAACCGGAAGGTGTGCCTTAATGGCAAAATTGGTCACTGCGGTGCCAATACGAACCAAAGGCTCATTGGCAATCATTTTAAACAAAAAATAGGCTCGCTCCAATTGGGAGTCGGTTTTTAGCTCAAATGCTATTGCAGTATTCTCAAAATTTGGTTGCATTGTTAGAAATCCATTAAAGATCCAAATATAAGTACGTATTCCATATCCATTTCTATAAAAATAATCTTTATTTAGCGGTGTAATTCAAATTATGGACTCTATAATATCACAATCCTACGAGGTTCATTTTGGAGAATTGGCAAAAGCAGCTCTAAAACAGCATATTGCAAAAAGCAATTATTCCAAGGTGTTTGTTCTAGTGGATGAAAACACCAAAAAATACTGTCTTCCCTTTTTTAAAAAGGAAATCATGGTGCATCCCATCGATTCAATTTTTGAGATTGAACCTGGGGAGGAAAACAAAAATATCAACACCTGTACCAAAGTTTGGGAATTGCTATCCAATTTTGATGGAGACCGCAAAAGTCTTTTGATCAACCTTGGCGGTGGGGTACTTACCGATTTGGGCGGCTTTGTGGCCTCAACCTTCAAACGTGGCATCGACTTTATCAACATTCCCACTACCCTGCTTTCTATGGTGGATGCATCGGTTGGTGGTAAGACCGGAGTAGATTTGGGTGTGTTGAAAAACCAAATTGGAGTAATCAATCAGCCTGTAATGGTATTGGTGTTTACTGAATTCTTAAAGACACTGGAGCCGAGACAACGGGTAAGTGGCTATGCAGAAATGCTGAAACATGGACTTATTTCAGATAGGGAATATTGGAATGAATTGAAGGAAACCGGCAATTTTACCGAATCCGACAGCATTCAAAAGTCCATTGCCATTAAAAACAAGGTAGTCCTGCAAGATCCTACAGAGAAAGGATTACGAAAAATTTTGAATTTTGGCCATACCTTGGGCCACGCCATAGAGTCCTATTGTTTGGAGAATCCAGAGAAAAAAACATTGCTTCACGGTGAGGCCATTGCTATTGGAATGATTTTGGAAGGATATCTTTCACACGAACTAAAAGGACTTTCCAAACTATCCTTGGAAGAAATCAAAGAAACCTTTTTGCACTATTTTGATCCTGTTGATTTTACCGATGAAGATGTGGATGCCATACTACGGCTTCTCAAATTTGATAAGAAAAACACCCATGGCGACATCAATTTTGTTTTGCTACAATCCATTGGTGAAGCAGCTACCGATGTAAAGGTCCCGGAGGAACTTTATCAAAAAGCATTTGCATACTACAGGGAATAAGCGCTTCATATACTATTTTTTTACGTTTACAACTCTTTAAATAACAACTGTTTAAAAAGTTATAGCTTCAGGATAGGAATTTAAACCTATCCATTATGAAACGTATTTTGATAGACTACAAAAAGCTGGACCACAGTGTTGCAGCGGTTTTGATTGATTCCTACCCTTACGGGTATGGCGATGATGACATCATCACCCTTAAAAAACCCAATGGCGAAATTATTGAGGCGGTTGAAGTAAAAACGGAGGACACCATTTATCTGGTGAAAATCAGTAAGAGCCTTTCCAACTTCATTGCTAATTTTGAGGAAGCCATGGAAAGGGAATTAGATAAAAATCTTGTCAAGGAAACTGCATCGAGTACAGATGAAATTTCCTATAACGAATCAGATTTTGAAGCCGACCCAGATTCTGACCCAGAAAACGAAAGCCTATACTAGAAAATTACGCTCCAAGTACCTTTTACGAATAATTCTCAAATGGTGGGCCTGGTGACCGGATATGATAAATCCCATTGCGCGGACACTCATGCGGGAGCCACTGGCCATCCCTACCCGTTTCAAAACATCGTCGTCAAAAGAATTAAAGAGGCATAGCGTTGATTCTCGGATGGCCTTATATTCTTGAAGCAAATCATCCTTTGTTCTAGCCGAAGCATTGGATTCAGGAACATATTCATCTTGGTCAAAACCGGGAAATGACGTTTTGTCGTTTCGGGCAAAGCACAAAGCCCTGTATTGAAAAACACGTTCGGCGTCCATAATATGCAAGAACACTTCTGCCAAGGTCCATTTACCCTCGCCGTAGGCAAAACTCAATTTGCTCTCCGGAATTTCTTCCAAAAGTGCTATAAGTTCATCCCTACCTCTATTTAATTCTTGGATTAGGTCTACATCGCCCAATGCCAACAAATAAGTCTGGTAAAAGGGATTGTATTCAGAAGTTGGTAATTCTGAACGCAACATACGCTTTGGTAATAGGTGCTACAGTTCGTTAAAAATGGTGTGCATCAATCGTTTCTTGTCGTTGATGCTCTCTTCCAATGAAATCATGGTTTCGGTCCTACTGATACCATCAATATCATCTATCTTAAAAATGATATTCTTGGCATGCGTGGTGTCCCGTGCACGGATTTTACAGAAAATGTTGAATTTTCCGGTGGTGATATGGGCAACCGTCACATACGGGATTTGATTTAGGCGCTCCAGTACAAACTTGGTCTGATGCGTTTTTTCCAAAAATATGCCCACATAAGCAATGAAAGAATAACCAAGCTTTACGTAATCTAATGTAAGCGAGGAGCCTTTAATAATCCCGGATTCTTCCATTTTCTTTACCCTAACATGGACCGTACCGGCCGAAATCAACAGTTTTTTGGCTATGTCGGTGAATGGCGTTCGGGTATTATCAATCAACATATCCAGTATCTGGTGGTCGATTTCGTCGAGTTTTACTTTGTTCATTACATTGAAATTTTCAGCAAAATTAGTTAAATAAAGAAATTAACGTAATAAAAATGCTCCTTTTTTAAATAAAACGCAAGAACAAAGTAAAAATAGTTGATTACTCTTCAGCATGAAGGATTAAATCCAATAGTGTTTTATTCGAAGAAATCAGGTCAAAATCCTTGGAATCAGCACATTCAAAAGTTTGATGCCCAAAAAATCCTTCCAGATTACCAACATCAGCGATTTCCGGTTTAAAACGGATCGTGCCATTTTCCACAATTTCCTTAAATCGGATTCCTATCGCACTGCCCTCAGACAAACCTGGGTTTAGTACCTGTGGATTTTTGACCAAAATATCGTAAAACAGCTTTCCATTTGCAGGAATATTGAAATAGTCACCTGTACTGAATTCATCAAGCGAAGCTGTGGCTACCATTTTCAAGGCTTCAATCAATGCCAAAAAAATGTATTCCCGTGTTCGCTCCCGCTCATAATCCATTGGATAATGGCCTGCTTCGAAGAGTACTGTGGGGACTCCCAACATTTGAAAGGTGTCGCCCACGCAATTGTCGTTAAAACCATCATCATAACGCCCCACTTGGTCTGGAATTACTTTTTGAAGCATGGCGTTCATGGCAGCAATCAGCTTCATGGCCTTTATGCGAGTCGGGGTTATTTCCCGCTCCGCATTACTGGAAGGCGATAAAAAGGACACGGTGGCGGGTTTTTCCACTTGGCCAGCACTAAAAAGGGTTCGTTGGCCGTGAAGGTTAAAGCAATAATCCGGTTTAAATTCCTCGAACAATTTTCTGAGTGCGATGCTTTCAGGCTGGGTACGTTGTTTGGCATCCCTATTTAAATCTACCAAATTGGCATTGACCCGGGTGTACGCTTTTGCTCCATCTGGATTGAGCATGGGAACAATCCGTAGAGTGCAATTTTCTAAAATGGTTTTTGCCAGTGAATCACTAGAACGCAGAAAGTTCACCATATCCCAAACTGCTTTGGTAGTGGTTGATTCGTTTCCATGCATTTGAGACCACATCAAAATACGTTTACCCCCATGACCCAATGTAAAAGAGCGAATGGGAACCTTTAGAACAGATTGTCCTATTACACCAATGGATGAAGCAGGAAGTGCTGCAAAACATTCCTGCAGCATGTCATCGGTAATGTATCTATTTTGGATTGAAGCCTCCTTATATAATGAATGTGTTATCATTTATTGATATTCTGTTTGCAGCACAAATGTAAACTTTGATTTGATTACAATTATACCACTTTAAACAAGGCTTAATTGTACATTTGTAAACAATCTAAGAACTGTTACCGTTAGTGAAATGACACTTGTATCCGGTTCCAAATTTATAGATTTAATATACATATAAACAGTGTATTATATAATATTACTTAATTAAAAAGTTTATATAAATAGCGTGCTTAATATCCTTTCAATGCATAAAAACTATCAAATCACTATCTTTAAAACATGATAATTTACAATTGTGAATAAAGGAATTGTAACACGGATTAAAACTATAATAGATCATTACGATCTTAACGTCTCAGCTTTTGCCGATACCATTGGCGTACAACGTTCCAGCATTTCCCATTTGCTAAATGGACGAAACAAACCGAGCTTGGATTTTGTCTTGAAATTGGTCGAGGCCTACCCCGAGGTTGATCTGTATTGGCTGCTTCAGGGAAAAGGTGAATTTCCTTCGGAAGTCACTCAGGAAACCCAGATTGCAGTAGAGGGGAATGCCCCTACTCTCGATTTTGAGAATATCCCGGATACACCTAAAGTAAAAAATGAACAGTCCAAAACTCCAGCCCCTGGGCATAAAATTGCTGGTGACGCTCCCGAAAGAATCGTCTTCTTTTATCCAGATGGAACATTTACCACATTCAGGTCAAAAAATGATTGACCCTTTAGGCTAGTTTCCGTTACTTTGCTGTTATGTCAAAACAATATCTTTTGGGGGTCGTATTTGTGGTGTTGGCATCGTGCAAGCAACCTCCCCAACGTAACTGCACCGATTTTAAAACTGGAGAATTTTCATTTACCACTATTGTTGATGGTGAGGAAAAACAAACCACTTTCCATAGAACCTTGGACACCGAAGTGGACTTTTTTGAAGGACAGCGAGATACATCATCCATACGGTGGATAAACAATTGTGAATATGTATTGAAGAACATACATCCAAAAAACAGGTCAGAGGAAAAATCAATTCACATTAAAATATTGACCACAACAGATTCTTCATATACTTTTGAATACAATGCCATTGGCGACAAACAAAAATTTAAAGGAACCGCTTACAAAATAGACTGACCATGTTTGAGATTTTTACCAGTCCAGATGCTTGGATGGCCTTATTGACCCTAACATTTTTAGAAATTGTTTTGGGGATAGACAACATTATATTTATTTCAATAGCAGCGGGAAAGCTGGAAAAGAAAGACCGAAGAAAGGCAACCAATATTGGATTGGTACTGGCCATGGTCATGCGGATTATTCTGCTTTTTGGGATAACGTGGCTCACCAAAATGAAAAAGCCTTTTTGGGTTTTGAATGAATCTTGGGTTACGGGAGGTATAAGCTGGCAAGCGATTATTCTATTTTTAGGCGGTTTGTTCCTTCTTTATAAAAGTACAAAGGAAATCCATGAAAAAGTTGAAGATCGTGGACACGATGAACGCGAGGTCAAAAAATCACGTTCTTCTTCCTTGACCAACGCCATTGTTCAAATTACGGTGATTAACATTGTCTTTTCCTTTGACTCAATATTAACTGCGATTGGAATGACCAACGGAATATCCCCCAACCCAAATGACGCGCTTATATTAATGATTACAGCAGTGGTTATTTCGGTGGTAATCATGATGTTGTTTGCCAATCCAGTGGGTGAATTTGTGAACAGGCATCCCTCCATTCAGGTGCTGGGGCTTTCATTTCTTATTTTGATTGGGTTTATGTTGATTGCGGAAGCGGCGCACTTGTCACATTTGGTGATTTATGGCAATGAAGTGGGGTCTATACCCAAAGGTTACCTGTATTTTGCAATTGCCTTTTCGCTTTTAGTGGAATTTTTGGATTTACGAATGAAAAAGAACCAACAAAAAGGGCAGGAAGATATTTTGGAAGAGCACTGACCTGCGGTCAGTTGGGTCTTTGGTAAATCAATTCAGGATGTGAGTCCCTATACTCTTTAAAGACCTTTTGCTGCTGTTTTACCGTCATGGTGCTTCCATCATGGCTCCAGCCCGGAGGGCCGAAGATGTACATTAGTTTGTGCGATAGTTTATCAACTTTTTTTACATCGTTCCAAATATCCTTGAACTCATGCGTAAGGATAACAATCGGATTATAAGAGTTTGGTGCGTGAATCACGCCATATTTTACATCAATATCATCATCCAGTTCTTTCCATGTCCCGAACATTTTGTCAAAAATATTCAGAAACCCACCATGGTTTTTATCCAAATACTCCACATTTTGGGCGTGGTGTACCTGGTGCATGGTATGTGTATTAAAGATTTTTTCCAAGAAACCCAATTTAGGAACATATTGGGAATGCAGTTGAAATTGCCACAAGGCTTCTACCCCCAAACAGACTACTACCATTTCCGGTGGGAAACCAATAGCCACCATCCAAGCGTAAAAGAAAGGCTTGTACAAAATTGTGAACCATCCATTTCGGATTGCGGTTCCCAGATTATAATTATCAGATGAGTGATGTACAATATGAGCGGCCCAAAGCAAACGAATCTCATGGTTGGCCCGATGAAACCAATAATAGGTGAAATCGTCCGCCAATTGACAAAACAGCCAAATGTACCAAGCATACCCGAAAGATTCATACCCGAGAAAATTTTGTCTGACACCATTAACCTCTGGATTGCAGAGTTCATATATTGCTTCAAAAAAGACAATGGCAAAGGCTACTTTGAACAAGGGGCCCAAAATGGCCGACCCAATTCCCATAAAACCACTAGCGGCTAAATCTTTCCATTCGTAGAGATGGTCATCTCCATGTGCTTTGCTATAAGTAAGTTCAAATAAAATGAAGGCAATAAAAACGGGTACGCCGTATACCAACGGGTTGGTGAAATCCATAAAGATATATTAAGCTATGAGGTTTTGGTGTGAGTGTAACACGATTGCGACAAAATAGGCAGAAAAAGTATCAAAACAAAGAGGTTTGGTCAGAACCTTTATCTTTTGCTTCTATATTGGTATCAGTAGCATCTATACTTTCTTCATCTATTACTTCCATTTCTTCTGCAGATTGTTCTTTGGGTTCCTCAAAGGGTAAGGAATCCAATCGGTTAATATTTTTCACTTTATCCGTAGTTAATTGATTTCCAATAGCCTTTATACCCTTCACGCTGATAAAATCTTCAACATTTACTTCTTGGTTGGGCTTGACATCCTTGCCACGGGGTTTTATAAATTCAATTTCTATCACTGGACGCCAATCTGTGGAAACCATTTCCATAAACGACTTTGGATGTTCTGAAATCACCAATTCCTCTTTATTGGGATTTTCAACCAAAAAACGTTTCAGGTAATATCGCTCCTTTTCACCTTCATAGTGCACTACAGAGATGGGTTTCTTCGGATTCCATTTTTCCAATACGATCAAATCTTCATTGAAACGTGCCAATAAATCTGGGACAATGGTTTTTACAATTCCTTTTTGGTCTATCACCAAAAGGAGGTCGTCTCCTTTGAACTCCCCGAGCAGTTCCCCTCTTCCATCTACATTGAGTCGGCTCACCACGTCATCAAACCAAATTTTTCTAGGTTTGAGTGTGGAAACCCCCTTTTCCTTCAGTTCGATGCGTTTCACCGCATATTTGGTGACCAAGTTTCCTTTGGATGCCCGTCCTTTGATCAACACATCGGCAAAATCCAAATCCCACTTTAATTTTTTAATACTTCCAGACTGGCGTAGCAAAACAGTGACCACTTCGGCCTCGCCATTGGGATTGGCTGAAAAGTAAAGAACCTCGGCGGAAGCTTTATCCCCCGCCAGCGGGTAGATTTTATCTCGGGTAATGCTGGTGACATTGAACCGTTTGATATAGCTGGGACCGCCTTTACCGTCCTTGTAAATCATATTATAAACGGTGCGCTTATCCTTTTTCTTGAAAACAGCTACATGGATAATATTCTTGCCAATGAATACCTTGGAATCCACCTTGGTCACCATCATCTCACCTTTTTTGGTAAAGACAATGATGTCATCAATATCGCTACAATCCGTTACGTACTCATCCCGTTTAAGCGAGGTTCCGATAAAACCTTCTTCACGATTGACATAGAGTTTGGTGTTTCGGATAACCACCTTGGTTGCCTCAATATCATCAAAAATTCGGATTTCGGATTTTCGTTCACGCCCTGCTCCGTATTTCTTTTTGAGTTCCTTGAAATAATCAATGGCAAACTCTACCAAATGCTCTAAATGGTGCTTGGTCTGGGCGATACGTTCATCCAAACTCTCAATGAGTTGCTGTGCCTTTTCTAAATCAAACTTTGAAATCCGTTTGATGCGTATTTCGGTCAAACGAACAATATCCTCTTCAGTTACTGCACGTTTGAGGTTCTGAGTGAATGGTTTTAGCCCCTTGTCAATTGCTGTGATAACCCCTTCCCAAGTTTCTTCTTCTTCAATATCCCGATAAATCCGGTTTTCAATGAAAATTCGTTCCAAAGAAGCAAAGTGCCATTGCTCTTCCAGCTCGCTCAATTGAATCTCCAATTCAGCCTTTAGCAATTCCACGGTATTGTCGGTGGATCTCTCCAACATTTCTTTTACACCGATGAACAAGGGTTTATTATCCTCAATAATACAGCCCAAGGGCGAAATGGACGATTCGCA
Organism: Allomuricauda sp.; assembly: GCA_050303195.1. GTDB lineage: Bacteria > Bacteroidota > Bacteroidia > Flavobacteriales > Flavobacteriaceae > Flagellimonas. The sequence continues at coordinate 27,488 of JBNLBG010000020.1, forward strand.
TGCCGTGAAAGCATACAAAGCATCAATGGTTTTGTCCGGTGAAATACCGTTTGGCAAATGCACCAAAATCTCAACCTCCGCTGCCGTATTGTCCTCTATTTTTTTGATTTTAATCTTGCCTTTATCATTGGCTTTAAGAATTGAATCAATTAAAGAAGAGGTATTGGTTCCATAAGGTATCTCATTGATTACTAAGGTGTTTTTGTCCAGTGTTGAAATCTTTGCTCTAACTCGAATTTTTCCACCTCGCATCCCGTCATTGTAGTTGGTGACATCAATGATCCCTGCGGTTGGAAAATCGGGATACAATTTAAAACGCTGCCCTTTTAAATGCTTGATGGAAGCATCAATCAGTTCAATAAAATTGTGCGGGAGTATTTTGGTGGACAAACCAACTGCTATACCTTCTGCACCTTGGGCCAGTAACAACGGAAACTTTACCGGTAAGTTTACCGGCTCCTTTTTTCTTCCATCGTAGGATAGCTGCCACTCCGTAATCTTGGGACTAAAGACCACTTCCAAGGCAAACTTGGAAAGTCGGGCCTCAATATATCGAGGAGCAGCCGCGCCATCACCTGTTAGGATATTCCCCCAGTTCCCTTGTGTATCAATGAGCAGGTCTTTTTGCCCTATTTGAACCATGGCATCCGCAATACTGGCATCACCGTGGGGGTGGTACTGCATGGTATGCCCAACCACGTTGGCCACTTTGTTGTAACGGCCATCGTCCAATTCCTTGAGGGCATGCATGATTCTGCGCTGCACCGGCTTGAATCCGTCTTCAATAGCAGGAACGGCCCGCTCCAAAATCACATACGAAGCGTAGTCTAAAAACCAATCCTTGTACATTCCCGTAACCTTGACCAGGCTATCTTGGGAATTGTCTTCTTGGTTTTCCAAACCTTCATCATTCAGTTCTTCGTTCTCTTCCATTTAGAAGGGCGTGCATTTAATAGGTTTATAGTTGGTTTTCCTCAACTAAATCAAGTTCAACTTTAAGGTTATTTATGATAAATTCTTGTCGGTCTGGGGTATTCTTGCCCATATAGAACTGCAACAGACTATCTATGCTCATGGCTTTGTCCAACATTACGGGCTCCAATCGAATATCGTCACCGATAAAATGTTTGAACTCATCCGGAGAAATCTCACCCAATCCTTTGAAACGGGTAATTTCTGGTTTTCCGGTTAATTTTTCAATGGCGTTTCTTTTTTCTTCTTCGCTGTAACAATAGATGGTTTCTTTCTTGTTGCGCACCCTAAACAGTGGGGTTTGAAGAATGTATAAATGGTTTTCCTTAATCAATTCAGGGAAAAACTGAAGAAAAAAAGTAATCAACAACAACCGGATGTGCATGCCGTCCACATCGGCATCGGTAGCGATTACAATATTGTTGTACCTCAAATCTTCCATGGATTCCTCAATGTTCAATGCGGCTTGTAGTAAATTGAATTCCTCATTCTCATACACAATCTTTTTGGACATGCCGTAGGAATTCAACGGCTTACCACGAAGACTGAACACGGCCTGGGTATTCACATCCCGGGATTTGGTAATGGAACCGGATGCGGAATCCCCCTCAGTTATGAACAGCGTGGTCTCTAACCTGCGCTCATTTTTCATGTCCTGCAAATGTGCCCTACAATCCCGTAATTTTTTATTGTGAAGACTTGCTTTTTTAGCGCGTTCCCTAGCCAATTTCCGAATACCGGAAAGTTCCTTTCGTTCTTTTTCAGCTTGCACAATTTTGCGTTGAAGTGCTTCAGAGGTCTTTGGATTCTTGTGCAAATAATTGTCCAGCTGGGTCCCCACAAAATCATTAATGTACGTACGCACTGTGGGCAAATTTCCACCCATATCCGTAGAGCCCAATTTGGTCTTGGTCTGACTCTCAAAAACGGGTTCCATCACTTTAATAGAGATGGCAGAAATAATTGATTTTCTTACATCTGAAGCATCATAGTTCTTGCCGTAAAAGTCCCGGATGGTCTTTACCACGGCTTCCCGAAAAGCAGATTGATGTGTTCCACCTTGGGTTGTATGTTGCCCATTAACGAAAGAGTGGTACTCCTCGCTGTACTGGGTTTTGCTGTGGGTCATGGCGACTTCAATATCATCCCCTTTCAAGTGGATGATGGGATATAGAAAATCCTCTTCGTTATTATTGTCCTCCAACAAATCCTTCAACCCATTCTCTGAATGGAATTTTTCCCCATTAAAGACAATGGTCAAGCCAGGATTGAGGTAGACGTAATTTTTGAGCATGCGTTCCACATACTCATTTCGGTATTTGTATTTTTTGAAAATGGATTCATCTGGAACGAAACTCACCTTTGTACCCCGCCGTCTGGAAGACTCTTCCAACAATTCCTCATTGACGAGGTTTCCAGTTTCGAATTCTGCGGATTTGGATTGTCCATCACGCGTGGACTCAACCCGGAAATAGGCAGACAGTGCATTTACGGCTTTGGTCCCTACCCCGTTCAACCCTACGGATTTTTTAAATGCGCGGGTATCATACTTTCCACCCGTATTCATTTTGGAAACCACATCCACCACTTTTCCCAGCGGAATGCCACGTCCAAAATCACGCACATGTACGGTGTTGTCCTTAATATTGATTTCGATTGTCTTCCCTGCACCCATGACAAACTCATCAATACAGTTATCAATGACTTCCTTAAGAAGAATGTAAATACCATCATCAGCAGAAGAGCCATCGCCCAATTTTCCAATGTACATCCCTGGGCGCATACGAATATGCTCCTTCCAATCCAGGGAACGAATGTTATCCTCGGTATACTGGGTTTGCGACATTAGTAAAGGGTTAATCCTTGCAATATAAAATTTCGGAGCAAAAATAAAAGTATGTTGGGCAGAAAGTAATCAACAAAGAAATTGGTGTGATTGTTAATATAAATCATCGCAAGGTCTTCCTTTTTCGGTTGAGCGAGAGATAGGTCACCCCAAAAATCACAATCAACATTCCAAACAATTGCCAATAGGTCAGTTTTTCAGAAAGAAAAACGTAGGCCAATAAAATGGTGGATACCGGTCCCAAACTGCCTAAAATGGAAAAATTAGAGGCTCCCAACCGCTTAATGGAAGCAGAAACCAGAAATGAGGGAACCAATGTGGCAAAAATGGCCATGGCAAAGCCATACCCATAAACAGGGAGTGGATACTGGAACAAACCCCAATCTCCAGACAGTACATAATGAAAGAAAATACAAAAGGTGGAAACAATCATGGCATAGCAAGTGAACCGAAGTACACCAAACTTGGGAATCAACCAGCCACTGCCCACCAAATATGAGGCATAGGTGATGGCGCTTAATAAAACCAAAACACCCCCAACCAAAGCTTCATTCCCCACAATTTCCAATTCGTTCCAAAAGGTGACCACCACCCCGGTGTAGGTAATAATGATGGCCGTAGTTTGGACTTTTGTTATTTTCTCCTTGAAAAACAACCAGGACAAAAACACTACAATCGTGGGATAAACAAACAAAATGATGCGTTCCAAACCCGCTTTGATGTAGTTGAGTCCCAAGAAATCAAAATAGCTGGCCAAGTAGTAACCCACAAAACCAAAAGCGAGCAACCATAAATAATCCTTGGTTTTTATTTCAACCGAGGGGCGCTTCCTCCGGATGATGAAAAGAATGAGAATATAAAATGGTAATGAAAGGAACATTCGGAACATGAGTAGGTCCAAAGTATCCACATCATATTGATACGCAAGTTTTACCATCACTGCTTTTGAGGAGAACAGCACTACCCCAAGTATACCATATAAAATGCCCAAGCCTTTTGTTGACATGGGATAAAGCTATATCAAGATATGTTCAAAAAATTAGAAGAGAAAGATAGATTACAATGTTCAAGGCCTAGACATTAAACCTAAAATGCATCACATCACCATCTTTCACGATGTATTCCTTGCCTTCAACGCGCATGCGACCAGCTTCTTTTACTTTAGCTTCGCTGCCATATTTTATGTAGTCATCATAGGAAATGACCTCGGCACGGATAAATCCTTTTTCAAAATCGGTATGGATGACCCCAGCTGCTTGTGGTGCGGTTGCTCCAACCGGAATGGTCCAAGCGCGAACTTCCTTGACACCTGCGGTGAAATAGGTTTCCAAGTTCAATAATTTGTAAGCACCGCGAATCAGTTTGGCAGAACCGGGTTCTGAAAGTCCCATGTCTTCCAAGAACATTTGACGTTCTTCATAGGTTTCCAATTCGGTGATATCGGCTTCGGTGCCTACTGCTAAAAAGATAACCTCGGCTTTTTCATTTGCAACAGCCTCTTTTACTTTTTCAACATAATCGTTTCCGGTAACCGCAGCTTCTTCGTCCACATTACAGACATACATCACGGGTTTGTCCGTGATGAGTTGCATGGGTTTTACATACTCCTCTCGTTCATCCTCACCAATTTGAATGGCACGAACCGATGTCCCGGATTCCAATCCTTCCTTCAAAGCATTGAGAACAGCCTCTTCTTTTTGTGCTTCTTTATTTCCCGTCTTGGCAGCACGTTTTACTTTGTCCAGTTTCTTTTCAACGCTTTCCAAATCCTTCAACTGAAGTTCCATATCAATGGTTTCTTTATCCCGGATAGGATCAACGGAGCCATCTACATGGACCACATTGTCATTGTCAAAGCAGCGCAATACATGGAGAATGGCATCGGTTTCCCGAATATTTCCCAAAAATTGGTTGCCTAGCCCCTCTCCTTTACTGGCGCCTTTTACCAAACCAGCAATGTCCACAATTTCCACCGTGGCCGGAAGCACACGCTCTGGATTGACCAATTCTTCTAATTTTTCCAGCCGGGTATCAGGTACGTTTACCACACCAATATTGGGCTCGATGGTGCAAAAAGGGAAATTGGCACTCTGTGCCTTGGCGTTGGACAGACAGTTGAACAAAGTTGATTTCCCTACATTGGGCAATCCTACAATACCGGCTTTCATTGGCTTTTACTTAAGATTTCAGTTGTCAGATTTCTGACCACAGACCTCAGATTTCTGATTTCTGATTTCTGATTTCTGATTTCTGATTTCTGATTTCTGATTTCTGATTTCTGATTGAGGGTGCAAATATAAGTTGAAGTTTTGTTTTAGGAACCTAAAATCCTTGAATCAAAAGGTAGAATCCAATAATAAAAACAGCGGCAATTCCCAAAAGGGCCAAAAGGGAGAGTATACAGCCCAGCTGTTTCCAGAAACCGTTGTATGCTTTTTCTTTTTTCATAAAAAAACCCGAACCGAGTTCGGGGCTAAAATACCTAAATTTTATCGCTTACCCATCTGGGTGCATAAACTTCTGTTTGCCCAAAAGAACCTCTTCGCTCTCCACATGATCTTCATCTGGAATACAACAGTCCACAGGACAAACCGCGGCACATTGGGGTTCTTCATGGAAGCCCATGCATTCCGTACATTTATCGGGAGCGATGTAGTATATCTCGTCACTAATGGGCTCCTGTACATCATCTGCATTTACAGCTTTTCCATTGGGAAGCACCACGTCACCTGTTAAGGAAGTACCATCACTATATCTCCATTCATCCGCTCCTTCATAAATTGCGGTGTTGGGGCATTCTGGCTCACAAGCACCACAGTTTATACATTCGTCAGTTATGATAATCGCCATAATTTTCTTTTTCTATTGTGCCGAATTATATCAGCATGCTTACTTTTGGCAAAAATAAACCCTACCAAATTAGTGTACAAATATAATGACCGCACATCTCCCAATATTGGAAGCTTTTGTTAAACTTGGAAAATATCTAACAGATTTTTGTGAATATTCTTATGAAAATCCATCCGATAGGCATTCCAATTTTGAGATGGCCCTTACCAAATCTCAACAACAAAACGGATGGTTTACTCGGGAAAACATTTTGTTTGCATTGAAGCAGTGGGCCGATTTGTTGACGGAAGACAATCTTAAACAATGGTTGTCCCACTATAACCTTAAAAATGAAAAATCTCCAAAAACCATTGCAATAGTGATGGCCGGAAACATCCCTATGGTAGGATTTCATGATTTTTTATGCGTTTTGTGTTCTGGAAACAAGGTTTTGGCCAAACTATCCTCGAATGACAAGGTTTTGCTGCCTTTCCTTGCAGAATATCTAATCGAACAAGAGCCTTTGCTAGCTGAGCAGATAGCATTCACTGAAGGTAAACTGGAGAATTTTGACGCCGTAATTGCAACCGGAAGCAACAATACCAGTCGCTATTTTGACTATTACTTTGGGAAGAAACCGAACATCATCCGAAAAAATAGAAACTCCGTTGCAGTCCTTTCTGGGAACGAAACCCAAGAAGAACTCAAAGCGCTTGGTGAAGACATTTTCAGATATTATGGATTGGGATGCCGCAATGTCTCCAAAATCTATGTGCCTACGGATTATGATTTTGATTCGTTCTTCAAGGCAATTTTTGAGCATGGCACAATCATCCATCAGCATAAATATGCCAATAATTACGATTATAATAAAGCGGTGTATTTAATGAGCGACTTTAAAATAAAAGATAACGGTTTTTTAATTGTGAAGGAAGATGAAGGCTTCGCCTCCCCTATTGCGGCACTTTTTTACTCCCAATATGAATCTGAAGAGGAGTTACGTAGGCATCTAGCCGAAAATGAAGAACAAATTCAGTGTGTTGTTTCAAATCGGGAGAACTCAGATGACGTTCCTTTTGGGGAAACACAAAAGCCAAAACTCAACGACTACGCCGACGGCGTGGACACTATGGAATTTCTGCTCAAACTTTAGGATTCAACCTTTGGTTTGAATCGTTTTTAGATCCAAGTTTTTTTTAGACCTTTATCCACTCAAACCTAACAAATGAAAAAGCACAATTTTAGCGCAGGCCCCTGTATTTTGCCCAAGGAAGTAATGCAAAAAGCCTCTGAAGCCGTTCTGGAATTGGATGGCATTGGTCTATCACTCATTGAAATATCACACCGCAGCAAGGAATTTGTGGCCATCATGGAGAATGCACGTTCTCTTGCCTTGGAACTTTTGGGATTGGAAGGAAAAGGATACCAAGCTCTATTTCTTCAAGGTGGTGCCAGCATGCAATTTTTGATGGCGGCTTACAATCTTTTGGAGAAAAAAGCGGGCTACATCAATACCGGGACATGGAGCCAAAAAGCGATCAAGGAAGCTCGATTGTTCGGCGAGATTGTGGAAGTGGCCTCTTCCCAAGAGCAAAACTTCAATCATATTCCAAAAGGGTATACAATCCCTTCAGATTTGGATTATCTACACCTCACCTCCAACAATACCATTTTTGGAACTCAGATCAAGGAATTTCCAAAGACCGATGTTCCTTTGGTGTGCGATATGAGTTCGGATATTTTCTCAAGACAGCTCGATTTTTCCCAATTTGACCTGATCTATGCAGGAGCCCAGAAAAATATGGGGCCAGCCGGGACCACTTTGGTTGTGGTGAAAGAAGATATTTTAGATAAGGTTTCCCGAAAGATTCCATCCATGCTAGATTATTCCGTGCATATAAGCAAGGACAGCATGTTCAATACGCCTCCGGTTTTTGCCGTATATGTTTCCATGTTGACCATGCAGTGGTTAAAGGATTTAGGTGGAATCGCAGCCATTGAGGAAATCAACGAACGTAAAGCTAACCTTATCTATTCTGAAATTGAACTGAATCCGGTGTTCTCAGGTTTTGCGGCCAAGGAAGATCGCTCCATCATGAACGCCACCTTTAACATTACCGATGATGCGCTCAAAGACACGTTTGATGAAATGTGCAAAGAAGCTGGAATCAGCGGCATCAACGGACATAGGTCCGTTGGAGGCTATCGGGCTTCCATGTACAACGCATTACCAATGGAGAGTGTTGGGGTTTTGGTAGATATTATGAGCGAACTGGAAAAGAAAGGATAATTAATGGGGAAGGTACTTGCAAATGATGGAATAGCCCAATCGGGAATAGATGCTTTGGAAAAAGCAGGCTTTGAAGTCCTGATTATCAGAGTCGCACAAGAGCAGCTGGCTAATTTCATCAACAAAAACAACATCAATGCGCTTTTGATCCGCAGTGCCACCGAAGTGAAAAAACCATTGATTGATGCCTGCCCAAAACTCAAATTGATAGGTCGCTGTGGAATTGGTGTGGACAATATTGATGTGGATTATGCCAAATCCAAAGGAATTCATGTCATCAATACCCCTACCGCTTCGGCAGAATCTGTTGCAGAACTTGTTTTTGCCCATTTATTTTCTGGGATCCGATTTTTGCACAACGCCAATCGAGATATGCCCTTAGAAGGAGATAGTCAATTCAAACAATTGAAAAAAAGCTATGCCAAAGGAAGAGAATTACGAGGAAAAACATTGGGAATTATAGGATTTGGCACAATTGGACAGGAAACGGCAAAAATGGGGTTATCCATGGGTATGAATGTTTTGTATACTGACCATCATGTGGAGCAAGAGACCTTAAAAATTTCATTTTTTGATGGGCAATCTGTACAATTCAATTTGGAAAAGAGCGATTTGAAGACCTTGCTGAAAGAGTCAGACTTTATCAGCTTGCACGTTCCTGCCCAAAATGGCTACGTCATTGGTAAAAAGGAACTGGCTCAAATGAAGGAAGGTGCCGGCATTATCAATACCTCACGCGGAGGTATCTTGGATGAAGTGGCTTTGGTGGATGCTTTGGATACGGACAAAATTTCCTTCGCGGGATTGGATGTCTACGAATCCGAACCCAATCCAGAAATTAAGATTTTAATGCATCCCAAAATATCGCTATCGCCACATATTGGCGCTTCTACCCAAGAGGCCCAGGAGCGAATCGGATTGGAATTGGCTTCCCAGATCATTAAACTGCTAAAATAACTTTGGTATAAGGTGAATAGGGCTACTTTTTTGTACATTGTCTTTCTAACCTTAACACTATAAGAAATGTCTGGATTATTGGATTTACTCAATAGCCCCATGGGCAAGCAATTGATCAGTGGGGTGTCCAACCAAACTGGAGAGCCCGAGAACAAAACTGCCGAAGTTTTAAGTATGGCCATGCCCCTTTTAATGGGCGCTATGAAAAAAAACACGTCTACGCCCGGAGGAGCACAAGGATTAATGAATGCTCTATCTTCCAAACACGATGGTAGCATTTTAGATGACCTTGGAGGTCTTTTTGGTGGTGGTGTTGATCAATCCGTAATGGATGACGGCGCTGGAATTTTGGGCCATGTTTTTGGTGCAAAACAGCCTCAAGTGGAAAATGCGCTCAGCAGCAAATCGGGAATTGATGCAGGTACCATCTCCCAGATTCTTAAAATTGCAGCCCCCATTATTTTGGGATATTTGGGCAAGCAGACCCGTCAAAAAAATGTAAGTAGCCCAGACGGTCTCAACGGATTGTTGGGTGGGCTTATGGGAGGCGGAAGAACAGCCAATAAACAACAATCGTTGATAGAAACCTTCTTGGATTCTGATGGGGACGGAAGCGTAATCGATGACTTGGCAGGTATGGTATTGAATGGTGGCGGAAGGAAGAAAAGTGGTCTTGGCGGTATGCTGGGCGGACTCTTTGGTAAGTAATAACAATTCCTACCTTAACTTTATTTAACAAAGCTGTTTGAATTTTCAAATGGCTTTTTTTGTATCTTATGTTTATGAAAAAGAGAATTTTACCCGTATTGCTGATTTTCGCACTTTTGTTCTCCTGCACCGCTCAAAAAGAGGCTTTGGACATTTCTTCTGAAGAGCAGGCCGTTTTTAATTCCAATGATGAGCATGAGGTGGAAATCAAAGATGATGAGACCGAATATGAGATTATCATTATTGAGCCCGGTTTTTACACTTGGTTGAAGAGTATTGCAAAACCTGAAGGCTATTATTCCCAGAGTTTTTTGGAAAACAGGAATGCCATTATGGTCATTACTTGGAACCAACGCGCGATGCAACCGCTTCAGTACAATCCCAATCTATATGAAATGCAGATTAACTATGATCAAAATATCGATTATGGCTACGAAGTAAATTACAAACTCTACAATTACTTCATTTATTTTCAACGAAAGTACAAACAACGCTTGGGTCCCTTTATCCCTAGGATTTAATGCATTAATTTTGCATCGGAACAATTTAGTCGATGGAGAACATAAAAAAGCGCTGGGAAATCTCTAAAAACTGGCAACTAATACACCCTTTTCTTGGTGCTGCCCTGATTATAATTATTTCTTATACCGTTGCCCGGAGACTATTGCACCTATTTCAACTCAACAATACACTATGGGAATGGATTTTTACCATCGGGGTGGGTCTGGCTTTCTATTATATGTTGATTCGCTTTTTTATTTGGTGCTTTCAAAAGTTGGAAAATAGATGGAAAGTCACTTATAAGTGGGAAATGATTGCCATTTTTATTGTTTTTGCCATAACCGGAAGTTTGGCCGGAAAACTAGCTGGCCCCCTGACTGACTGGATTGGTCTCGGAAGAAATGAGGTCAATGGTTTTCTATTTTGGACTGCCCGTATTCTCTTGATTTTTCCCATCTACCAAGTTCTCCTGATTCTCATTGGATGGTTGTTTGGGCAATTTAAATTCTTTTGGGAGTTTGAGAAAAAAATGTTGAAACGCTTGGGGTTGGGCTTTCTTATCCCATAGTTTATGGTTTTCTTAACACAGGAAATCAAAAGAGCCGACCTATCTTTGAATCAAATGACCTCGTTTCTCAATAAACGTATTGCCATTTTTGTATCCCTGGTATTGACCATAGGGATACTAACTCCTTCTGCCATAAAACTTGCCCACGCACTTAATGGGCACTCCAAAGAAAAACGTTGTATTGCTGAGGGAACCAAGCATATCCATGATGCAGATTTTCACTGTGAATTCCATGACTTCACCCTGGCATCCAAGGTTTTCTTTACCTTTTCATTTGTTTACACTCCTGTGGAAGCTCCAAAGTTTGGACAACCGCAGACCTTTTTTGTCTACCACTTTGCTTCCCTTAAAAAGGGATATCAAGCTCTGAGAGGCCCCCCGCAAGTTTCATAATAGATACTGGTTAGAACATTCATTAACGTATTATTTATAAAATGAAACAATATTATATTTCAATGCTTTTGGCATTGATACCCCTATTTATACACGCACAAAATACGGTTAGCGGGAAAATAACCGATTCAGAAAATGGTCAATCCTTAGAGCAAGTCTCTGTATATATTCCTCAATTGGAAAACGGCACTGTTACGGATGCCAATGGGAATTATGTATTAAAAAACCTACCAGAAGGCTCGTACAAACTGATTGTATCGTATTTGGGATATGAAACCTATTCCATCTCTCTGGATATCAATTCTGGAACTAACACCTTCAGTTATGCCATGACCCCCTCGGCCATAGAGATTGACGAGGTGGTCCTCTCCACCCCATTCCACAAATTACAACGTGAGAATGTGATGAAGGTGGAACAAAAATCCATAGCAGAACTAAAAAGCAACGGTGCCGTTACCTTGGCCGATGGTATTTCCAATATTGCCGGGGTATCCTCAGTATCCACAGGGGTGGGTATTGGAAAGCCTGTGATTCGTGGGTTGAGCTTTAATCGGGTTCTTGTCTATACACAAGGAATCCGGTTGGAGAACCAACAATTTGGAGGAGAGCATGGCCTGGGCATTAGCGATGCCGGAATTTCAAGTGTAGAGGTCATTAAGGGTCCCGCTTCCTTACTGTACGGTTCTGATGCATTGGGGGGTGTACTTTATTTAAACCCTGAGGGATTTGCCATGCCTGGTGAAACCTCCGGAGATGTAAATCTCAATTATTTCACAAACACCTTGGGCTATGGCGCCAATGCAGGGGTTAAAACCTCTGGGGAAAAACTCAAGTTTTTGGCCCGTGGCGCCTACGCTACCAATGCCGATTACGAAACTGGCGATGGTACAGGGGTTACTAACTCCCGGTTCAATGAAGCGGATTTTAAAACCGGTGTTGCCTATCAAGCCAGCAAGTTTAAAACCGAACTCAGGTATAACTACAATTTCTCCAAATTGGGGATTCCTGAGGAGATTGGGGTTCAAGACAATCAACGGGAACCCTTATTGCCCAATCAGGAGATTGCCATGCATATTTTAAGCTCAAAATCGAACCTTTTCTTTAAAAAGTCCAGTTTGGAAGCCACCTTCGGATATATCATGAATAATCGCAAGGAGTTTGAAGAACATCATGAAGGAGAAGCCATTGGAGCGGAAGACGGCCCCTCTTTGGATATGGACCTGAGCACTTTCAGTTATAACCTTAACTACAATCCTCAATGGGGCAGTATGACCACTATTTTTGGGGTTCAAGGGATGCATCAAAAGAATGAAAATTTTGGAGAGGAAGTATTGATTCCCAATGCCACAACCAATGATTTTGGGGTTTTGGGAACCTCACACGTCCATTTCAACAAAAGCGACCTACAATTTGGACTACGGTATGATTTCAGGTCCCTTACAGGTGAGGAAAGTGGTCTGGAAGGTGATGAAGAGTACATTCCTGCATTGGACAAGAACTTTAGCAGTTTCAATGCTTCGGTGGGGTATCGTGCCGATGTAACGGACAATATTTTATTCCGATTAAACCTGGCAACGGGGTTTAGGGCACCTAATTTATCCGAGCTTACCTCCAACGGGCACCACAGCGGAGCCAATCGGGTTGAAATTGGTAACCAAGAACTGGATAGCGAACAGAACGTACAGGTTGACTTAGCCATGGAATACGGCAACCAACACATTGAAGTCTATGCCAATGCCTTCTATAACAATGTGAGCGACTACATTTATCTTCAACCTACGGGTGAATTTAGGGATGGAGACCCCATCTATGTTTTTGAGCAGCAAAATGCCAAATTGTATGGCGGTGAATTTGGATTCCATCTACATCCACATCCTTTGGATTGGCTGCATTTTGAAAGCAGTTTTGATATGGTCTTTGGAGAGTTGGACAATAACACAGACCTTCCTTTGATTCCCGCCAACCGTTGGAACAATACCTTACGAGTGGAATGGAATGCATCTAAGGGTAGTAGGTCTAAAAATTATGCTTTTGCAACTGTGCAATCCCACTTTGACCAAAACCGGGTGGCCACTTTTGAGACTCCAACTTCAGGATATAATCTATTTAATATGGGAATTGGAGGGGAAATCAAGATTTTTGAACAAATTGTAGGCTACAAAATAAGTGGTAACAATCTTTTTGACAAGACCTATATTTCGCATTTATCTCGATTAAAAACCGATGGCATTGCCAATATTGGAAGAAACATTGCCTTTAATCTGAGCATTGGGCTATAGTAGAAAAATAAGCGCAGTCGAGAACTCCATTATTTCACAATAAAGAGGTTTCGACTGTGCTTAATCTTACCGATTATAGGTTTAATCTTTTACAGGGAGGCTTTTCTTTTTGCTCAACAGGTAGGTGTAAACCCATGTGAGTGTAAAAGTCGGTATAATGTCCAAGCCAGGAATCAATTCTTCAACAAAGGCAATCAATCCAGCAGCCTGACCTACTTTCCCTTTATAGAGACGGGTCATGAGCCAGCCTGCAACAGGGGCCCAAATTACATCGGAGAACTCCCCTATTCCCGGAATCATAAAAGATAGCATACCAATACCATCAAACAATAACCCCAACAAGAGATTACGATACTTTGGGTCTTTCTCTTCTGCCATTTAGGAAAATTAGGAAATCCGTACGAATTGCGAAAATCCCTTAGGATAAATCCGAACTTATGAGTTTCAAAAACTCATTTCGGGTCTCAATCTTTTCAAATTGTCCCCTAAACCCTGATGTTGTGGTCACGGAATTCTGCTTTTGCACCCCACGCATCATCATGCACATGTGGGCGGCTTCAATCACAACAGCTACTCCTTTTGGTTTCAAGGTTGAATTGATGCATTCCAAAATATCATGCGTCAAGCGTTCCTGTACCTGCAATCTTCGGGCATAAACATCCACTACCCTGGGTATCTTGCTCAAGCCCACAATATGTCCGTTTGGAATATAGGCTACATGGGCCTTGCCAAAAAAGGGCAACATGTGGTGCTCACAAAGTGAATATACTTCTATGTCCTTAATGATTACCATGTCGTCATAACTCTCCGCGAACATGGCACCTTTGAGGATTTCCTCAGCATTTT
>JBNLBG010000021.1:0-39662 GCA_050303195.1 Allomuricauda sp.
ATGGAAGAATGCGTGCGTTCCTCTGTATCTTCGGGAAGGCCCACTCCGTTATCCGTGTATTCAAAATAGCCTTGGTCTCCATTTTTCCGGAGGTGAATGTAGATTTTGCCATTTTCATCGCTTTCAGGAAAAGCATATTTGAAAGAATTAGAAACCAACTCGTTCAAAATCAATCCAAATGGAATGGCTCTATCGATGTCCAACTCTGTCCCTTCGGCATCAATGGTAATGCTGATGTTATGCCCTCCTTTTTTGTATACCGATTGCACACTGTTAATAAGACTTTCAATATATCCCTGCATTTCAATGACCGATAAATCATCATTTTGATACAACTTTTGATGTATCAGCGCCATGGCCTTTACCCTACTTTTTCCTTCTTCCAATGCTTCAATAGCTGCTTTGCTGCGGGTATTTTTAGTTTGTAGGCTCAACAAGCTGGAAACCATTTGCAGGTTGTTCTTCACCCGGTGATGGATTTCTTTGAGTAGCGAATCCTTTTCTACCAGTGCATTTTCAATAATGTTCTTTTGTTCGGCGATCAAACGTTGGTTTTTAATACTCTTCAAATAGGCATAGACCAACCCTGCAAATCCAAGTAGCGTGAATATTAGCGAGATAAACACCAAATTGATACGTTCGTCTTTGGCCTTCATATCAATGCGGGCCAACTCGTTGATACGTTTCTGTTCCTCAATCAGGCGTTGCGAATTTTCCAAATCTTCATTGGCCACAATGGTCACCAACTGCTGCTTTATGATAGAGGACTGTTTTTGCGCCATGGAATCTTTGATGCGTTCATTGCGCTTGTAGTACATCGCGGAGTTTTTGTAGTTTTCCACCCTGTCATAATACGCCGCCAACAAGCTGTTCCGTTTTATGACCTGTAGGATTCCAATATTTTCAAATTCAATATCCAGATTTCGTTTTGCCGCCAAAAATCGGTCCAACTGCAAATTGGCATCTGCCAAGTACAGGGTGTTTTCCACCATCTCTTTTTTATGGCTGTTCTTGGCAGATGTATCCAAAATCTTAATACTGCCTTCCAGAAGTGGAATGGCTTCTTCGTATTCACCCAACATCACTTGGCACTTTCCTATGTTCCCTTCAATTTCTGCCTTGAGCAAATCAATTTCAAAGAGCTCATCCTCACTTTTTTGGATGGAGATGTCGTTAAGGTATACATCCAAATAGGCCTTGGCCTTTTTTAACTCGCTCAAAGCGGTCGGTGCTGAATTATCCAGCCTTAAATAGTTCCCTACCTTGCTATGGTATTGGGCCAGCTTAAAGGTCTCATTGTCCGCAATGGTGGGCTTGACCTCCATAATGTACTGGTTTCTTGCCTTTCTATAGAGTCCAAGATTACTGTAGATATCATAGAAAGCAATATTCTCTGTGATACCCATTTCCTTTTTCTGCTTCCTGATTTCTATTTGTTTGTCAAACAATTGGAGGTTGGCATAATTATCATCTAAAACATCCAATACGGCCTTTTGCGAATCTACATCCAAGGAATCCTTAGCGGCGTAAAGTTCTTTGGCCAATGTGGTACTCTTATCGTACTCCCCAAGATCATTATAGATCTGTGCTTGCATAACTTGATACAGACGAAGTGCAATGGTATCCTCGGTTTTTTGTGCATTGGCCAGATAAATCTTGATGGTATCCAACCAATCGTAAGCGGAGTTTTGATTGTAACGGTCTACGGAATTAAAAAAGACGGTAAATCTTTCTTTAGGTGCATCGGTATCTTGAAATTCTTTTAGTACACTCGGTTCACCTTCCAATGAGGATTGCGCATAACCGCTATACAGAAAGACAAAGCAAAGTACGGTGAATAAAAATTTTACGTAACGTCCCATTAATTTACCATATATAGTACTTCAAGAATTTCTTGAAGATCTATTGGATTGTTTGTGCCCTTTATTTTTATTCCCCTAAGATGATTTCTGCGCTGGATGGATCTATTGATTCAACCTTTGGAATCAACGTATGGGGTATATAAAGAACGTTAGTTTGGCACCAAAATTAAATCCAAAGGGACAGACTTGTTCAGTATTGTTGTGAAACAGTCCATTTCTGTTGTGAAATGCATTCAGAGGTATGTCAAACGACCTTTTGTCGATGTTTTGTGCATTTCATGGAATTGGGGAAAGTTTTAAAACCAAAAAAGGCCTTGCTATTAAACAAGACCCTTTTACGAGAACACTATATGAAAATGAAAAAATTACTTTCTAATTATTTACACTGCTAAAGTAGACCAGACATGCCATAGTGGAAAAACATTGTTGTGAACCTTTCAAAAATTGTGGTCAGTTCGTTAGAAAAGTTTGTAGCATAAAAAAAGTGCCCCTAAAGGCACTCTTGTTATTCTTAAAATTCTTTTGTCCTCAACTGTTCATCGACGAAAGGATGAACTCCTTAAAATCCTTGGATATTGGGATCAAGTTGTTGTTGATCATAATATCCTTTGAGTTGATGGCGTCTATATGATCTACATTCACAATATAGGATTTATGTGCCCGATAGAATTTGTTCTTGGGTAATTTCTCCAAATAATCCTTGAGCGGGGAACGAACCAAGAACTTCTTGTCTGCCGTGTTCACTTCCAAATACACATTATCTGCCTTGATGAATTGGATATCGGTAAACTGAATCCTGTAATAGAGATGTTGTTTTTTTACGAAGATGGAATCTTTCAATACAGAATTTGAAGTAAAGCTTTCGCCTTCCTCCCCATCGCCATCCTTAATCTCGCCTTTTTTGTTGTAGTTGAAGTTTGAAAGTGCTATTTCTATGGAAGTATATAGATCTTGCTGCTCAAAAGGTTTTACCAAATAGCCATCAGGTTTTACGGTCTTTGCATTTTCAACCGTTGCCCTATCCGAGTTCGAGGTCACAAAAATGAATGGAATATTATAGGAATCCCTGATATGTTTTCCTAAATCGATGCCTGTTTTATCCGAGGCCAGGATAATGTCAATCAACACTAGGTCAACATGATTATTTTTCAGTACCTCCACGGCTTGTTCATAGACAATGACATTGTCCACTATTTCATAGCCGATCTCTTCCAGCATGGACTGCATATCATCAGCAATGATGACATTGTCCTCAACAATTAAAATTTTAATCGGATGTTCCAAGTTGCTTAAAGTTTATTTGGTTGTATACCAAAATTACAAAAAATTATTAATAGCAATATAGAACAATATAGCCAGTGCAAAGGTACTGAGGGCCAATTTTTTAAGTTCACCATCAAGATCTCCCGGTTCCTGGGTTTTCAATACAGTTACAAGATGAATTAAAATGGGGACAAATGCCAGCATAAAATACGATTTGACCAGGCTTATGTTTTCTATCCAGATATAACCCAGAAAACATAACAAAGCAGTGCAAATCAACGTAAAATGATACCATTTTCCATTGGCAAATCCCATTTTTACAACGAGAGTATTCTTTCCATGCTTTTTGTCCGATACCACATCTCTTAAATTATTTAGGTTGAGCACACCAACACACAACAACCCTATGGATACAGCTGGAAGCAATGAAACCCAATCCAAAGCCTTGGTATATAAAAACATGCTTCCCAAAACACCCAAGAGACCGAAGAAAAGAAAAACAAACACATCGCCAAGGCCTATGTACCCATACGCATTGGAACCGATGGTATATTTAAGGGCAGCCCAAATGCTCAACGTTCCTAAAAAGAAAAAGAGAAGGACATAAATTAAATCCTCTGTGCCAAAGGCCAAATAAATGAGCGCCATGGCCAACAGCATAGTAATGATAATTGAAATTATGATTCCCTTTTTTAGCACGGGTCGTGACAATAATCCACTTTGGAGTGCTCTTGAAGGGCCAATCCTATCCGCATTGTCGGTGCCTTTTACACCATCGCCATAGTCATTGGCAAAATTAGAGGTTACCTGAAAACCAATGGTGGTCAATAAGGCCAATACAAAAATACCCAGCTCAAAAAAGCCATGTTTTCTGGCTAAAGCAGTACCTACAATAATTCCTGATAGTGAAAGAGGAAGGGTGCGCAGTCTAGCGGCCTGTATCCAGACCTTGATATTTCCCAAGATTAATAAGGATCTTCTATTTGAATTCGTTTTCCATCTTGGTAAGAAGCTACAAAAGCATCCTTAAAGCCCATCTGTACCAATTGCTTTCTGAATAATTGAGCTTCATCCAAGGTTTCAAAATTACCCAAGGAGTAAGCATAAAATGGGTTTGTTTTTACAAAAAGGGTATTTGTCAATGCTTCAGAGGCCAAGGTGACATTATTGTCCACAAAGGATTTCACCTGTACGGAATAAATTTTTTCTTTATCCAAAAAAGCTTTGGCCAAGTAGAACTCCCTTACCAAACTTAGCTCTTCATTTTGTGCCTTTAGATTGTCAATACGGGTTTTGACCGCATCCAAGCTATCTATTGAAACTAAAAGATGATTGCTGGGATTTTCAAACGAATTCTTGCTGCTTAACCCGGCCGTAAAGGAAGTAATGGCCAGGACTCCTATAACAAACAAGCCTGTAATGCCCAGTAAAACATTGCGTTGTAGCTTTATTTTTTTGAGATCCTTGTTCTTATATTTAATCTGATCTAAAAGTCTTTCGTTGATAATCTGGGCCTTATCTATATCCTTATGAAGGTCCAACAAATCACTTTCTTCAATAAAAGGCATATGTTAAGTGGTTTTATAAATATCTACAGATTGCTAAAAGCATAACTGTCAGAGAGTTAATATCGACTTCTACAAATGTAAAATTTTTGCGCAAAGAAAAAAATTTAGGGGTATGAAATTAATTCCAAGTACCCATTATTGCATACTTTCCGTTTTTTCTCAAACCAGATAAATCCCATCGTCCTTTATATTAATTTTTCGTTGGCGGTACAATATGCCCACCCCCTTTTTAAACGCCTTTTTGCTCAAATGGAGTTCGTGTTCTATTTCTTCTGGGGATGATTTGTCATGCAGCGGTAAAAAACCGTTGCTCTGTTGTAATTTGTCAAATATGATCTTAGCCGTGGGTTCCAGCATTTTAGCTCCAATGGGCTGTGGGGAAATATCAATTTTTTTATCCTCCCGCATATTTTTGATGTAACCTCTAAATTGGCTTCCCAACGAAACGGGTTTAAACAAGTCGCTATCAAAAATGAGCCCTTTGTGCTTTTGGTCCACGATGACCTCCCACCCCAATGGTGTTTTTCGGGTCACCAAAACATCCACTTCGTCATTGACCTCATAGGCCACATCCTCATTGGACAAAAATTTGTTTATCCTGCTCGAACCCACCAACCGGAAGGTTTCTTCATCCAAGTAACAGTGCACAATGTAGTTCTTGCCCACTTCCATGCGTTGCGCCTGTTCCCGAAAAGGCACCAAAAGATGCTTCTCCAAGCCCCATTCCATGAACGCCCCAAAATCAGCTACCTCAGCCACCTTTAAAGATGCAAACCCATTTCGAATAATGTATGGTTTCAAGGTGGTGGCAATAGGCCTTTCACTGTTATCGAGATAACAAAACACCTCCATCTCCGCATCAATCTGAAAATCCTCTGGAACATATTTATTGGGAAGCAAGACTTCAGTGCCCTCCTCATCTCCCAAAAAAAGGCCAACACTTGTGCTTCGCAATACTTTTAAGATGTTGTAATCTCCCAATTTTATCATAGCGCAAAGGTAGATTGAAATATGGGTATAAAAAAAGCCATCCAAAAGGATAGCCTTATTTAATTACAAAACTGTATTAATTATAAACGGATTCCTTACCAAAGTACTTGGTCAACATATAATAGATCACAGCACGGTACTTATTCTTGTCGGAACGCCCATAGCCATCTATAACGCTGTTAATGGCTTCCATTAATGCAGGGTTATCGGCCAGTCCCAGTTTTTTGACCAAGAAATTGTTTTTTACGGTTTCCAATTCCTTTTCATCCGATCCAGAAACCCGGGAAGCATCCAAATTATAAATGGCCGGACCCAGCCCAATGGCTACTTTGGTCAACAGGTCCATATCCGGGGTTTTTCCAAATTTATCTTGGATATCCTCGGCGTACTTTGTGATCAATTCGTCTCGTTTGCTCATGATTTATTGGTGTTGTTTTTATGATTTATACCTTGCTTCTAAGATATAAAATCGAAGTACCCAAGCAAAATTTTATTGTTCACCAAGCGAGGCGTACAAATCTCTAATATTTTGGGCTTAAGGGATGTAGCATAAAACTTTCTTAATCCCTCGGTCAATTCATCCTCATTTTTGGCCTTTACATGATCAAATCCATACATCTTGGCCAGATGCTCTGCCGTGAAGTCATGATGGGTCTCAAAAAAAGTGGAAAATTCCTCCGTGTCCTCCTTGCCTGGTAAAATCCTAAAAATACCGCCCCCAGAATTGTTGATAAGGATAATCCTAAAATCGGGCCGAATATGGGCATTCCATAATCCATTGCTGTCATAAAAGAAACTAAGGTCGCCCGTGATCAACAAAGTGGGTTCTTTAGCATGAATTGACGCGCCAATAGCCGTTGATGTACTACCATCAATTCCACTGGTACCTCGGTTACAAAATACTTTTAACGAAGCGTCCATCGGAAACAATTGAGTGTAGCGCACCGTAGAACTATTGGCCAAATGCACCTGATACCCTTTGGGTATGCATTGCATCACTTGATCAAAAACTGTGAAATCAGAAAACGGTATCTGGTCCAGATAGACTTCTCTCCTAGTTTCATATTTCTTCTTGACTTCTTGCCATCTTATCGCATAATCACTTTTTTTGACTTCTGATTGCAAAACAGATTTGAAAAAATCATTGGGGTCCGCTTTAACATGCTTTGAAAGACAAAAGAAGGTGTCATACGCTTTTTGAGGATGGATATGCCAATGTTCCCTGGGTTGATACTTTCGTAAAAATGCCTTGACTTTCTTGGAAACAATCAATCCACCAAAGGTGACCAATAATTCAGGTTGAAGGGCTTTGAACAATTCTTTCCTATTCTCCGACTTTTCAATAGGCGCAATGATGCTATCAATGCTCGGGAAAAATTCAGGGTGGTGCATATTGGAAGTTGTTTCCGTAAACACCAAAGTGTTCCCATCTTGTGCCAAGGTATCCAATACTTTTTTCTCTATTGCGTTGGGCTGATTGACCCCTACCAATATCATTTTTCGACCACTATGGCTCCAAATAGAGGCATAATCCGACCAATCTTCCCGATTGGGGTTAATGGGAACATCCGTCTTTTTTTCAGAAATTTGAAGAAATGGCTCTTCCACAACACCGTACAACGGTTCTTCAAATGGAATATTGATGTGAACCGGAGTATTTTTCCATCGTGCAACCTGTAGGGCATTGACCAACTCCCTTTCGTTGTATTCCTGAATGGCTTCTTGAGTTTCAGTTAAAAGGGATTTCCCCCATTTTGAAATCGTTTCTACCGCATGGGAAACATCCTGTTTTAGATTGGCCGAGTACCCGATGTGTTTTTCCAATACATTTTTTTGTCGGATGGTCTGCCCATCGCCAATATCAATTCGGTAGCTGGGTCTATCCGCAGAAACCACGATCAAGGGAATATCACTATAAAATGCTTCAGCTACCGCCGGGTAATAGTTCAAAAGTGCACTTCCCGAAGTACAAACCACAGCCACAGGTTCCTGCAGTCGCTGGGCCATACCCATGGCAAAAAAGGCTGCGCAGCGCTCATCAACAATACTGTAACAGCTAAAAAATGGGTTCTTGGTAAAACCAATGGTCAAGGGAGCATTCCTTGAGCCTGGAGAAATCACAAAATGCTTAACTCCTCTGGACTTAAAGTACAGTACCAATGTCTGTGCCGAGGGAATATCTGAGTACATCATGGACCACAAAAATACATTCCTTAACCGTATTCCCCTAAATTCCGAAGCACCAAATTACAGGGTGTTCAGCATGGTCTTGCTTTTGTTCTGGGTCTCAACCCATTCGCTTTCCGGATTGGAGGCTGATGTGATTCCGCCCCCAACAAATAAGCTGGCGCGGTTTCCCTGAATTTCCATGCAGCGTAGGTTTACAAACAGCGAGGTTTCTCCTTTTTCCTTCAGGTTTAATTCGCCCAAAAAACCGGTGTAGTAGCTTCGCTTGTAATTTTCATGTTCCAAAATGAAAGATTTGGCCGCTTGAGTTGGAATTCCACAGACCGCAGGGGTGGGATGCAGTGCCGTAATGACTTTTTTAATCCCATTTCCACTGGATAAGATTCCTGTAACCTCAGACCGTAAATGCCACAAATTCCCTGCTCGAATGGATTCCGCTTCGCCAATATGAAGTTCTGATATGGCAGGTCCCAACCGCTCCCGAATATAGTCTGAAACCATTTGTTGCTCCTCAATTTCCTTTGCACCCCATTCTGGATTTGTATTGTCATCAAAAGCTAGTGTAGCTGCTAAGGACATGGTGTGCAATTGTCTGTTTTTGATTTCCACCAAGGTTTCTGGCGTGGCTCCACACCAAGTACCAATCTTAGGATGATGAAAGAGATAACAAAAAGCGTTGGGGTAATTGTTCAGGAGATTTTGAAATATTTTGGATGGAGTGGAAGAAACTTGAACCTCCAATTTTCGGGACAGCACAACCTTTTTGAGATGGCCTTTTTCAATTTCGGAAATCCCCTTTATCACCAAATTGATATGGGCATCCTTTCCTTCATCTGAAAATTTAATGGAACTACTTTCAGGCTTTGTTTCGATTTTAACCAAAGCTGAAAGCACTTCATCCGGTTGAACCAAAATGGCATCATCCTTTAAATCAAAAGGTACAAAAACAAATCCGCTTTCCTCAAAATCAAGAATCTTGTGCAGTTCATCATCTCCTTGAAAAACAGCAGTTACCTGCTCTTCTTTTGGTTTTCGATACGCGGCAAAAGGCAAGCCTTTTTCAAGACATGTTTCAATTTTCCGAAGAATGGTTTGGAAGTCCTTATTTTCTGGGTAAGGCAATGGTGGTCAGTTTACAGTTGGAAATCAGCTTACCCTCCTCATCCGTTATTTTTATCTCCCAAAGTTGGGTGGTACGGCCTTTGTGCAAGATGGATGCCCGCGCATATACATACCCTTCTTTGATGGATTTAACGTGATTGGCGGAAATTTCAATTCCTCGCACAAAAAACTCCTTTGCATTCAAAAAAATGTAGGAAGCTGCACTTCCCACACTTTCGGCCAAAGCTACCGAGGCTCCACCGTGCAGAACGCCATCAGGCTGATGGACTTTTGGGGTTACGGGCATTCGGGCCAATAAAAAATTCTCTCCAACATCAATATAGGTAATGTCCAAGGTTTCCATCAATGTCCCTTTGCAAATTCCGTTGCAAACGGAGAGAATCTTCTCTTTGTGCGCTTCCATCCTTCTATTTTTTGTAAAATTACACAAAGCTAAAGCAATCGAACAAACTAGAAACAACTTTATGGCTCCAAGCGAAAAGACGGTAAGTTACGCTGCCCAAAATACGTATCTGATTCAAAATCCCATCGGCCAGAAAACCAAGAATGTATGGTTGGTATTTCATGGCATCGGGTATTTGAGCCGTTATTTTGTAAAATATTTTGACCGTCTTAATCCCAATGAGAACTATATTATTGTGCCCCAAGCTCCTTCAAAATATTATTTAAAAAATGAGTACAAATATGTCGGGGCAAGTTGGTTGACCAAGGAGAACACTCCCATGGAAATTGATAATGTGCTCAACTATGTGGATGCGGTCTTCGATGCTGAGGAAATTCCGTCAGATCTGAACCTAATCCTTTTTGGATTTTCCCAAGGGGTTTCTATCGCGACGCGATGGTTGGTGCATAAAAAAATTCAACCGAAAGCTCTAATTCTTTACGCTGGAGGGATTCCCAATGAACTAAAAAAGGAGGATTTTGATTTTCTGGATTTAGACCAAACAACCGTAAAAATCATTTATGGTGACAAGGATGAATACTTGATACCAGAACGCCTAAAAGCCGAAAAAGTGAAGATAGACACTTTATTTAACGGCAAGGCTGAAATCATAACTTTTAAAGGTGGGCATGAGGTGAAGCCAGAGATTATCAGCGGATTGATTTAATCCTATCTCCCTCCATTGGGTTCTGCCGTATCGTCTTCTTCTGAATAATATTTGATAACGCGCGTAGTATAGGCATTTCCCGGTGTGACGATTTTCTTGACCCAGTTCTTTTCTTGGTTGCTATCAAACTGGAAAATATAGGATTCCACGGATTCTGTGTTCACCGTTTTAGTGACCACTTTGTCCAAAACCCCGCTGATATAGTGATAAAACAATTTTTTTTGGGAAACAAATTGCTTCTCATCCACATCATATTGAAAAGACTCACTGGTTACCAAATTATCTGCCGAATTAAAAACTTCCTCCGTGGCCCTGTTGGGGTCTCCATCAATATACTCCTTGGTCAAAACTACCTTTTGCGTTCCTTTGGAACCTTTCCGTTCTGAAGTTCGTATCGCCTTTTCAAGAATACCATTGGTGAAAATGCTGGTTGTAATTTCATCTTTATAGGGCGTGTATTCAAAAGTGGTTTCATCTACCCCTTCTGGATTGGAAGTGATAATTTTGGTCAACCTTCCTTCATCGTCATACAAATACTCTTGTTGCTCCAAAAATTCTTTGTCGTATGAAATAATTTTTTCTAAGACTTTTTTTTGTGGTACGGTGTCAATTTCATAAAAATTGGCCATAGAGGTCGATGCGTCCAGTACATTGTTCTTATAGCTCTCCATCCGTCTTTCTACAAGCTCACCGTTGTTGTATTTGTAATAGGTAATATCTTGATCGGTATCGTTGTATTGCGTCACCGTTTTGGTCAAAATACCTTCTTTATTGAACTCAAACAATTCCCGACCATAGTCGGTAATGACCAAGCATGATTTTACCCTTCCATTAAGATCAAAATCCTGCACCGTGAAGATTTGTATCTCCTGGGAGCGAAGTCCAGAGACAAGAAAAAAACAAAAAAAGAAATGTATGACGTAGTTTTTAATCATGCTGTAAAATTAGTTCGAATTCAGGCAACTAAAAAATTTACTGCACACACTATGCCGAATTTAACTTAAAGAAAACAAGCCGATTAAAACTTACGGTCTGGACTGAATGGGGACAAGTCCATAGCTGTTTTTTGGCCAGAGATCAGCTCGGTGACCATTTTTCCCGTGCCAGGCCCCAGACTCCAGCCCATCATGGCATGTCCGGTAGCAATGGTCAAATTTTTATAGTCCTTGGGTCTACCAATATAAGGTAATCCATCTGGAGAAACAGGACGCAATCCACATTGGGCATTGTTCTTGTCTTCCTCTGAAATTTTAAGTCCCTTATAATAGCGTTCAGCTCCTCTGGCTATGGCTTCTACCCTTTCTTTTCGAATAATGTTATTGATACCTGAAAACTCCATAGTACCGGCAAAGCGGGTGAATCCTTGCATTGGGGTAACGGCCATTTTAGCTTCCATTAAAATGGCAGGCATGGATATTTTAGTGGGCGATGCCACATTGATACGATATCCTTTCCCCGCTTGTAACGGTAAATTGATATGTATTTTTTTTGACAGATGCGAAGTCCATGATCCTGCGGCAAAAACTACTTCGTCCGATTGATAGCTGGCTTTATTGGTTCGTATTTCTGATACAACGCCCTCTTTTACCTCCATATCCAAAACTTCTTCGCCTTTATGGATGCTCACCCCATTATTGGAAAGATATTCCAAAAGCTTCTTCATGATTTGGGGAGGCGTGGTATGTCGATCACATTGATAATGTATGGCACCCATCGCATTGAGTTCAATGTTGGGTTCTATATTTTTCAACCCATCTGCATCCAAATGGCTGGCCTCCAAACCCATTTCCTGGGCCTTTTTCATCACCTCCAACTCGTGGTCTCTTGCTTTTTCTGTCTGATAGAGCATGAGCAATCCCTTATCATCCAAATGAAAATCTCCTAGATCACTAGAAGCTTTCATGTCTTCATACAGCTTTCGACTAATCAAATTAATGTCCTTAATAATAGGCATGGCCCGCTCTACTTTGGCTTTGGTTGAAGACTTTTTAAAATACCAGGCCCATTTGATAAAGTCAAAATCCAATCTGGGTTTCATATAAAACGGACTGGAAGAATTGAACATGTATTTGATCCCTTTTGAAATCATTCCGGGAGAAGCCAAGGGCACAATATGGCTGGGGGTTAAATATCCTGCATTGACAAAAGAGGCTCCTGAGGAAATATCAGACTTGTCCAAAACCGTTACCTGATGTCCTTCTTTTTGCAAAAAATACGCTGTTGAGAGTCCAACAATACCTGCGCCAACAACAATCACATTTTTGTTTTTGCCCATACCCTGTCGTTCCTTATTAAAATTAGGTGTTCAGTTTTCCAGCAAATTTAGAACCTAAATAATTTCTATGGGCAGAAGTTTATCCAAATTTTTAATGATTTTGGATGGTCATAACTCTAGATAAGTTCAGACGTTGACCTTGGCACGGACCAAATCTGAGATTTCGGGTCTTGTTCGCATGCCTTCCTCAATAATGGCCTTTACCCGTTCCCTTTCTTTACCCTGTAGGGGCATCCTAGGCAAACGAACGTGCTCTGTGCCGATTCCGGTTGCTACCTCGGCCAGTTTTATGTTCTGTACCAATTGCGGGCTAATGTCCAATTCCAACAATGGCATAAACCATCTGTAAATGGCTGTGGCCTCGTTGATTTTGCCCGCTTTCACCAATTCGTAAATAGCAACAGTTTCCCTTGGAAAAGCACATACCAGACCGGCTACCCATCCATCAGCTCCCATCAGCATACTCTCCATGGCCAAAGTGTCTACACCGCACAAAATTTTCAATCGATCCCCAAATCGGTTTCGCATTCGGGTAACATTGGTAATATCCCTGGCAGAATCCTTCACCGCTTGAATGTTATCGTATACCAAAAGTTCCTCAAACATATCTAGCGTGACCTCTATTTTGTAATCCACAGGATTATTGTAGATCATCATGGGCAAGGATGTATTTTGGGCCACGGCCTTAAAGTAGGCAACGGTCTCATAATCTGTCGACTTATATCGCATGGGAGGCAAAATCATGATTCCCTTTGCGCCATATCTTTCGGCTTGTTCTGCTGCCAGAATAGCATCTTTGGTGGTCTGTTCCGCAATATTGATCACTACAGGGACCCTATTATCAGCCAAATCCACGGTATGCTGTACCAAAATTCGTTTTTCATCTTGCGTGAGGGTGCTTGCCTCTCCTAAGGTTCCGCCCAATATTATGGCATGTACCCCAGCATCAATCTGAGCCTTGATATTCGTTGAGAACATATCCAAATCCAATTGGTCGTCCTCCGTAAATTTTGTTGTTACTGCGGGCATTACCCCGGCCCAATTCATTTTCATCTCTGAAAGGTTTATTAATAAGTGCTCAATATATGCAAACACATAAAAAGTTAATCATTTTTTTACCAATCTTTTGAGTACTTTTGGGAAATTTTGATAAAATATTCCACTATGAACAAATTTGCCCTGTTTGCTCTGGGTTTGCTAACTGCCTGTAATTCTTCGCAAAAGACAGCATCGGAAACTCCAAAACCCATATCAGCAGCAGACCCGGTCATTTATGCACAAACAATCACCCAAGAGGAATTAAAAGACCATTTATATACCTATGCTTCGGATGAATTTGAGGGTCGAGAAACAGGAGAACCCGGGCAAAAAAAAGCTGTGGAATATCTCAAAGAACAATATAAAGCTCTGGGAATTCCTGCTGCAAAACCAGATGGTAACTATTTTCAGGAAGTACCCTTGGAAGTGGCAAAAGTTCCAGTAGGGAATATCAATATCAACAACACCACTTTTGAACTGGGGGAAGACATATTGGCATTTACATTGGCGCAAGGCAACTTTAATGAAGTAATATATGTGGGCTATGGTATTGAAGAGGATGCTTACTCGGATTATGAGGGCTTGGATGTAAACGGAAAAGTAGTGCTCATCAAATCTGGAGAGCCCATGGATAAAAGTGGAAATCATATCCTTTCGGGGACTTCCAAAAAATCCATATGGAGCGATCTATCCGAAGCCATGGAAAAAAAGGCCGGTCTTGCCATGGAAAAAGGAGCCATAGGGATTCTGTACTGGGACTCCCTAAATTTTCCAAGATATAAAGGGTATTTTGACTTTATGAAGGCCAACACTAGTGGAAAGATTGACTTGGTGGAAAACAGTACCGACAATTTCATGGTGATTCTAAATGAAACAGTCGCAAAGGCTATCAAAAAAGATATTGCTGAGGATGATGCCCCAAAACCAATTTCGGTGGACCTAAAACTGAATATTGAAAGTGGGAATGATAAAATCAATTCGGAGAATGTGGTCGCTTTTCTGAAAGGAACCGAAAAGCCAAATGAATATTTGGTAATTTCTTCCCACCTGGACCATATTGGGGTAAAAGCCAATAGCGATATCAACAATGGGGCTGATGATGATGGCTCTGGTACCGTGGCTCTGCTTGAAATTGCGGAGGCCTTTAAAAAAGCAGCCGATGCAGGAGAGGGGCCTAAACGTTCCATAGTATTCCTCCATGTCACCGGCGAGGAAAAAGGACTCTTGGGTTCTAGATATTATACTGATGTGGACCCGGTTTTTCCCTTGTCACAAACCGTAGCAGACCTTAATATTGATATGATCGGGCGCATTGACCCCAATCGGATTGGTGATCGAAACTACGTATATCTTATTGGATCGGACAAATTGAGTACGGAACTGCATAAGCTGTCTGAGGAGATCAATGCCAAATACGCCAATTTGGAATTGGACTACACGTATAATGATGAGAACGATCCAAATCGGTTTTATTACCGCAGTGACCACTACAATTTTGCCAAGAACAACATTCCCATCATATTCTATTTTAATGGGACCCATGCAGACTACCACCGTCCCAGCGATACCCCAGATAAAATAAACTACGATTTATTGGAAAACCGTGCACGACTTATTTTCCATACCGCATGGGAAGTGGCCAATAGGGCAGAAAAAGTTTTGGTAGATAAAGTTACCAAATAGCCCATAGCCTTCTCGTATTTAAAAGTTGCTTTAAGGGGCTTTTTGACTCAGAATTAATATCAACGTGTGCCAGAGGCATGGTTGCACTTAAGGTGTGTAATCTTGTCATATTTTGATTTGTTAATTGCTCCATATATGGGCTCGGTCAAGCCAAAACCACCATCCGTCAATTGAGACGGTTTGACGCAGTCACCGCACTATACTTTTAGAGCAATATTAACCTCTATAAAGTATAATCTCATGAGAAAAAACAATTATTTTGGCTTGATCGCCATGAGTATGGGCCTTGGTTTTATAATGTTGGTCGCTTGCAGTAAAGATGATGGCTGTGAGACCAAAACCTATTATTTGGACAAGGATATGGATAACTACGGTGTTGCAGCACCCACCATGGCCTGCTCCCCCCCAGCCGCTACGGTTGGACAGTATGTGACCCAAACTGGGGATACGGACGATAATGACCCCAACATAAACCCCGGATGTGAACTAGTGTTTTATTTGGACGAGGACAATGATGGCTTTGGTGATGGAGAACCATTGACATTCTGTGAGAATCCAGATCCCACCAAATATTCCGATTTAGCTACTCCAGTTGACTGCGATGACACCGACCCTAACATCAATCCAGATGCCTTCACAACCTATTATCTGGACAGTGACGGTGACGGATATGGAGATCCGGAAAGCAAAGATACGTTCTCACAATCTTCCTGTTTGGATGCTCCTGAAGGTTTTGTGACCAATCATGATGATTGTAATGATAACAATGAACTCGCTTATCCTGGCGCTCCGAATATTACATATTACCTAGATATGGACGACGATGGGTATGGATTTGATGATGAGTTTGACGTTCGGAGTGCATGCGATCCTGCACCAGGATTTAACTAAGCTCTCATTGGTGGTGATTGCAACGATGACGACCCCAGTATCAATCCAGACGCATTAACCATAACGTATTATGCAGATAGTGATGGGGATGGTTATGGAGATCCTAACGGAACAACTACAATGGGTTCTGTTTGTGTGACACCCACCGGGTATGCTGATAATGACGAGGATTGTGACGACAGCGATGCTAATATAAATCCAGGTGTACTAATTACATACTACTATGATGGGGATGATGATGGGTATGGGGATGACTCAAAAACTATGGATATAAGTGCATGCGATTCACCTCCGGCACTTTATGTATTGCTGGGAGGAGACTGCATTGATAACGCCAAAAGCATAAACCCAGGGGCGGACGAAATCCCAAATAATCAGGTTGACGAAAACTGCGACGGGGTAATAGAGTAAAATCACCACGTTCTACCCACCACCAATCATTACCAACCAACCTAAAAAAGGCCCTGGAGAAATCCAGGGCCTTTTTTATTTCATTAAGCAATGGTTCCTATCACTCAAAAAAAATTCCCGACCAAAATCTTGATCGGGAATCTTTATAAACTTCAGGGTGGAAGACCGGGTTCGAACCGGCGACCTCTGGAACCACAATCCAGCGCTCTAACCAGCTGAGCTACAACCACCGTGTAAAGCTGTCCTGCCCAAAAATGCTAACGCTAAATTTAGTTCAGGCGGGTGCAAAAATACTTCTTTGTATTGATTCAACCAAAAGATTTTAATACTTCCTAATACCAACCATATCATTTTTAAGGTGAATGTTCTTTTCTTGACACAAGGTGCTAAAGCCCAATAGATGACTCAACCCTCATTTTCGTATTAAATATCGATAAAATGCATGTTTTGTAAGACAAAACACACATTTTTTAGCTTTTCACAACATTTAATTCCACAAACTCCACTATGAAAGTACTTTTACCCTTAGTAGATTAAAAGAAAAATGCCTCAACAAAAAGCATGTCCTTTACCCCTTAAATTCTTGCTTGGGAAAATAATCCTTTTCCTCTGCCTAATCTCTTTTGCCAATCCGATAAATGCACAACTTACCAAAAAGGATAGCCTTACCTACAAGTTAAAGCGTTTGGAGTCCACCAACCGTTTCAACGCTAAGGATACCACCCATATTAGTTTGTTGATTGATCTTGCATACTCCTACCATTATATAAATAATGATAGTCTACACTCCATCGCAGAGCGTGCATTGAAACTTAGTAAAGCCATCGATTTTCAACATGGCGAGGTAAAGGCTTTGAGCGCATTGGGCAGTTATTATTACGATACGGGCGGCAGAAAGAAATCTATGACCATTTTTGAAAATGCCCTTGCCCTTGCCATAGAGATAGATGATAAAAAATCAGAGCTGAACATTATCAATGCGTTGGCCCAGAATTACAGTTTTGAAGGCAATTACGCAGAGGCCTTAAACCTTAACCTTAGAGGAATAGATATTGCCAAACAAATAGACTGCAATGAAATGCTTTCCATTCTTAATGAGAACATTGCCAGTTTATATGCTGAGCAAAAAGATTTTAAAAACGCCCTCATTTTTTATGATACGGTTCAGAGGATAAATCGGAAAATTGGGGATGAAATCATTGATGCCGAAACCCAAAGTAACATGGCCTCATTATACAAGGATGCCAAGGATTTTCAGCATGCCATGTTCAATGTCAATCAGAGTATCAATACTTTTGAAAAAAATAAAATATACGATTGGTTGGCGTATGCCTATGAGGTAAAAGGGGATATTTATCTGGAACAAGAGAAGTACCAATGGGCACTTTATTGGTATGACCAGAGCAATATGCTCTTTAAAAACCAAATTGAGGACGACAGGATACGGATTCAATTGCTAAACGGGATGGCCAAGGTGTATCTGGGATTGGAAAAGGACAGCTTGTCCAAAGTCTATGCGGAAGAAGGGCTGCAAGTTTCCAAAAAAATAAAGTCCCTCCAAGGACAAATAGATTGCTCTGAAACCTTGTACAAGGTCCATAAAAAACAAGGGGACCATATTGCCTCACTTTCTTATCTTGAAATATTCAAAAAATTATCAGACTCCTTGTTCAAGGACAAGAACAAACAGAGTTTGTCCCTCTTGGAAACCAAGTTGCAGTATGAACAAGAAAAACAGGAACTCATTGAATCCAATGAAGCCGTACTGGCCAAACAACGGAATTACATTTATTTTTCCATCATCATTTTATTCATTCTGAGCATCATCATACTTGTAGTTCGGCGCAGCGAAAAAATTCAGAAAAAACTTAATATAGAGCTCAAGGAAAAATCGGAAGCGGTAAGCGAAAGGGAAGCCCAGCTCAACGAAATCAACAAAACCAAGACCAAATTATTCTCTATAATCGGACATGACCTTAGAGGGCCCATTGGAGGGTTGCAAGGGCTTTTAAAGTTGTTTACCGATGGAGAGATTACCAAAAATGAGTTTATTTCGTTTATCCCCAAACTAAAATCCGATGTTGAAAACATATCGTTCACGCTCAATAATTTGTTGACATGGGGACAAAACCAACTCAATGGCGTTGTGACCAAGCCCAAAAGAATATCCCTGGATAAAATTGTAGAGCACAATGTTCAACTATTAACAGAACTGGCACACAGCAAATCGATAAAAATTATAAAACAATTACCGGAAAATCCACTGATTTGGGCCGATCAAAACCAAATTGATATTGTGGTAAGAAACTTGTTGAGCAATGCTATAAAATTCACCCCAGACAATGGATTGATCAATATTGAGGCAAAAGAAAAATCAGGCATGTGGCATGTCACCGTACGTGACACCGGAATCGGAATGAATAAGGAAATTCAAAAGAAAATCTTTGAAGATTCCACCAATATCACCACCTACGGCACCAATAATGAGAAAGGTACTGGACTGGGACTTTCTTTATGCAAGGAGATGGTCTTAAAGAACAAGGGCGAGATTTGGGTTGAAAGTGTTCCGCGCAAAGGAACTTCTTTCTTCTTTACCTTGCCCAAGGCTGAAAGCAAATATCAAAAAGCAAGCTGATCAGATCAGTTGGTCTAGATTATCCACGGCCACATACCGCTCCACGGTAAATCCTTCGGCATGTTCCACACCAACGAGTCTTCCCAAATCCCTGGCTCGGTAAATTACACTATCTGTAAAATTTTTACTGCTGATAGGGGTTTCAGGTTCGTTGCTCTTGGGATCGAAGAATTGTGATCCATATGCAAGAATTGCTTCAGTCTTCTTTTCAATAAATCCAGATACATCCACCACAAAGTCCGGTTCCAGGTTTTTCCATTGGATAAAATGATATACCCGCTTGGGCCGCCAAGGTTCCTGCCACTTATCATCCCCGTCCATTTGGGTATCTATTTTCACCAATCCACTTAAAAAACAGGCGTCACTTACCAGTTGGCTTCCTTTCCCATGATCAATGTGTCTGTCCTCAACTGCATTGCATAAAACAACCTCGGGCCTATATTTTCTGATTATTTTGATGATTTCCAGTTGGTGCCATTTGTCGTTGACGAAAAAGCCATCGGCAAATTCCATATTCTCCCGAACCTCTACTCCAAGAATCTTGGCTGCTTTGGCCGCTTCAGCATCCCTAATTTCCGCAGTACCACGTGTACCCAATTCGCCACGGGTCAAATCAATGATACCTACTTTTTTTCCTTGGGCAACCTCTTTGGCAATGGTCCCTCCCGCCCCAAGTTCAGCGTCGTCTGGATGGGCCCCAAATACTAAAATATCTAATTTCATATGTTCTTTTATGCAGGTACTGTCAACGATTTCACTTTTGCAATGGCCTGCTCTATATCTTCAATTAAGTCGTCAATTTCTTCAATACCCAACGAAAACCGAATGAGGGAGTCTTTGATCCCTTGTTTTTTGCGATCTTCTGGGCTCATGAGCGCGTGCGATGTGGTCACAGGTGAAATCATGGTACTTTCCACCCCAGCAAGACTCATAACGGGTTTTATCAATTTCAGGTGTTTGAAGAATAGGGATGTATCCCTATTGGGCAACTCAAAAGAGAGCATTCCCCCAAATCCTTTCATTTGTGATTTGGCCAATTCATGATCGGAATGTGTTTCCAAACCAGGATAATACACCTGTCCAACGTCTTCATTGCCTACCAAGTATTCGGCCATTTTCATGGCATTATCGTTTTGGGCCTTCACCCGAATGGCCAAAGTCTTGATGCTTCGCTCTAAAAGCCAAACGGTACACTCGCTCAAGCTGCCCCCAAAACAAATGGCGGATTGAAATATCTTATCAATATGTTCTTGGGATGCAGCAACCACCCCAGCACAAATGTCTGAATGTCCTCCCATATACTTTGTGGCACTGTGCAAAACCACATCCACCCCGAAATCAATCGGGTTTTGGTTGATGGGACTCGCAAAGGTGTTGTCAATCATGGATACCAACCCATGTTTTTTGGCCAATTGGGCCACACCAGCAATATTGGTAATCGTCAACAACGGGTTTGACGGGGTCTCCATATAAATTACCTTGGTGTTGGGTTGGATTTCCTTTTCAAAATCCTCCAATTGCCATCCATCGGTAAAGGAATATTCAATACCGTATTTGTTCAATTGCGTGACCACAAAATGATAAGTGCCGCCATACATCGTTTCCTGAAGAACAATATGGTCACCTGCTTGCAAAAAAGCCATTAGTGCCGTACTGATAGCAGCCATACCACTCCCAAAAATCAAAGCAGCCTCGGCATGTTCCAAGGCTGCCAGTTTTTTGCACAACGCCTCTTGGTTGGGCGTATTAAAGTATCGTGGGTATCGCTTTATGTCCACATCGTCAAAGGCATAGGCCGTGGCCATATATAAAGGAGAAACAACCCCTTTAAATTCTTTATCCTCCAAATCGCCTTCATGCGTGCAGAGGGTATTCAGCCCTTTCTTGTTGGAACTCATATGCTCTTGCTTTAGAAATCTAAAGATACGAAACCCGTCATACTTGTACTTGTTTCCATTTTCCTTTTTTGAACCAAACCATGGCAATGATGGCCAACAAGACTTCGGCCAATGTAATGGCAATAAAGACACCTTTGGCTCCCCATCCAAGAACCATGGCGGCCACATAAGCCAAAGGCAATTGAAACAACCAAAATGAGATTAAATTAATCTTCGTAGGGGTTTTGGTATCCCCTGCCCCATTAAAGGCCTGACTAACTACCATTCCATAGGCATAGAATATATACCCTGCCGCTATTACCTGAAGACAAAGAGCTCCATTCTCCACTACACTTGGTGTGGTATTGAACCATGAGATGATGCTTTTTGCGAAAATGAGATAGACCAAGGAAACCGTACCCATAAAAATGGCATTATACTTTCCGGTTTTCCAAACCGATATTTCAGCTCTTTCCGGTTGTTTTGCCCCTAGATTCTGCCCAACCAAAGTGGCTGCAGCATTGCTCATGCCCCAAGAGGGCATCAAGGTGAACATCATCACACGAATGGCAATGGTATAGCCTGCCAACACTTCGCTACCAAATTCAGACATGATACGCATAAGGAAGACCCAGCTAGAGGTTCCTATTAAAAACTGGGCAATACCTCCCAAAGAAACGCGAATGAGGTTGTACATTACTTTGAGATTCAAAACCAAATCATGCAGCGCCAATTTAATCTTGCCCCAACCAAAGAACAATATACCCAATTGGAACAATACAGCGGTACCTCGGCCAATATTTGTGGCAATGGCCGCTCCCATTACTCCGTATTCGGGAATGGGTCCCAATCCAAATATGAAAATGGGATCTAATATGATATTGAGTCCATTGGAGAGTACCAAGGTCCACATGGCAATGGATGCATTTCCCGCACCTCTAAATATGGCATTAATAAGGAACAAGAGCATGATGGTAATGTTTCCCCCAATCAAAAATTGGGTGTAGCCATATCCCTCAGCAATCAAATCGGGTTCACCGCCCATAAGGCCCAAAATTTCCTTGGCGAATAGAATTCCAACTATTCCTAAGATAATGGAGACTACCACACCCAAACCAATAGCTTGTACTGCTGCAATGCGGGCTCCATCAACGTCCTTCTCTCCTATTCTTCGGGCAACAACAGCAGTTGCAGCCATGCTTAAACCAATGGCCAATGCGTACACCAAGGTGATAACGGATTCCGTAAGCCCAATGGTTGCTACTGCGTTAACGCTTACTTTTGATACATAAGCGATATCCACCAGCGCAAAAATGGACTCCATCAGCATTTCCAAAATCATGGGAATGGAAAGCATAAAGATGGCCTTGCGGATGCTCCCAGATGTAAATTCTGTCTCCTTGCCAGAAACAGCAATCCAGAAATAATTAACTAATTTTTTGAATGAAAATGTATTGTTTGAGTGTGTCATTTTATAGAATTATGTGTAAAACAAAAGAGGAAATGTCAACTGACCGAAAAAGAGTTTCGGTTACTTTTTTGGCGTAAAGCCGATAGTGACATCTATCGCGTACATAATTCTTATAACTTCATGATGAAGCAAATATGCAACTTTTTTTTTGAATGCAACTCCAAAAATAAATTATTTGGCATAGTGGGCTTTGTACCTCCACAGACTGATTCCACCCAGAATAAAGACTCCAAGCACGGTATACCAGATAAAACTAGGCGTTATCACTTGGTCACCACTAGCATAACTGTGCAATCCCACCAAATAAAAATTAACCCCAAAATACGTCATCATAACACTGGCATAAGCGATAATGCTTGCAAAACTAAAGGCCCAAATTCCCCGAAGTCCGGGAACCAAACGCATGTGCAGTACAAAAGCATAGACCATGACGGAAATCAAGGCCCAGGTTTCCTTGGGATCCCAACCCCAATAGCGTCCCCAACTTTCATTGGCCCATTGGCCACCTAAAAAAGTACCAATTGCCAACATAGCCAACCCTGCCGTTAATGCCAGTTCATTTACTATTGTAAGCTCTTTTAAACTAAGACTTATCTGTTCCTTGTTCTTTTTGGTTGTAGTTGTTATCAATACCAAGGACACAACGCCTAAAATCATTCCCACACCAAGTGGACCATAGCTCCCTACAATTACCGCTGTATGAATCATCAACCAATAACTATCCAGTACAGGAACAAGATTTGAAATGGCGGGATCAACCCAATTCCAATGTGCAATCATTAGAAACAAGGAGGCAATAAAGGCGGTTGCCGCAATCGTCAATTCACTTTTCCTACCAAGTGCGAGACCTATCCCCATAGCTGCCCAAGCCACAAAAACAATACTTTCATAGGCATCACTCCAAGGTGCGTGACCAGATATATACCAACGCAATATCAACCCAATCGTATGCCAGATAAAAAGCAAAACAATGGTTCCCTTGAGAAGGTATGACGCTGCCTTCCATATTTTCCGTTCTTTAAAAATTCTGAAAATCAGCACAAAAAACAACAAAACACCTACCAAACCATAATACCTATATAAACGGTTGAACAAGTCTAACTTGTTGTAGATAATCTCCGTTTTTATCTTGTTCTCGGAAGGCAAAACTTCAGCACCGTGGTTCAACTGGTTTTGTTTGAAGGCTTCCAACAATCTATCGGGTTGGGAGTAATCCCCCGAAGCAATGGAACTTTGCAAAGAACCCAAATAATACGGCATGGCATTCCGCACAAAATTGGAGTAAAGCGAGTCTTGAATCTGGTACTGCCCAGAACGATATTCCACTGCAGATACCCACTTGTTGTTCTCATCGTTCAGCAATGGGAATATTTTTATGATCTGACCGCTCAAGGCAATGTTCAATAAACTGAGCCTTTCCCCTAATTTCTTGAAGTCCATCTCAAATTTTGATGGATTCGTTGTAGAGGTGGCTTTTTCCAAATACGGTTGTAGCTTATAGTTCCCTTTTTCATCAAAAAAATCCGTGGCCTTTACATATTTTGTGTCTTTTGACACTCCCACAATTTCCCTGATACTGTCATTTTGTTTATCGGCTAGTTTAATAAACTCTGTATTGTACCATACCCCAGGGTTCATCATCATGGAAAGAAATACTTGATTTTCGGATAAATCCTTGTAGTGATCCTCACCACTCAGTTTTCGTAAAAGCTCAGAAGCAAAAGTATTGATGGGTTTCATCCGCCCACCTTCATCCTGAATGACCAAAGCCCCAAATTTTTCAGCATGCTCCTTGGCTACTACTGTGGATTGGATGATGGAATCTACTTGGTGCTGTGTCGGCATCCCTGAATGCTCATGGTCTGTTGTAGTTTCTTGAGCACTCAATAACGAAGTGGCAAAAAAGAGGGTTACTGCGGTCAAAGCAGCTTTTTTGGTTTTGATTTTTTCCAGCATTTGCTGCAAATCCCTAAAACGGGTCTTTCCAAAGAACATAATGCCCATCAACCCAATGTAGAGTAGAAAATACCCAATGTAGGTGATCCAGGTTCCCCACATATCATGGTTTACGGAAAGAATGGTTCCCTTTTCATCGGGATGAAAACTGGATTGGAAAAAACGATACCCCTTGTGGTCAAGCACATGGTTCATATAAATATCATAGTCAAACATTCGCTCATCCTCTACGGTGATTCGGCTCATGAATGACGCATACCCTGTTTCAGTTCCAGGATACTTTTCTGCGATAAAATCGTTGAGTTTAATGGAGAATGGCAATTCATAAACTTTTGAGCCGTAGCTCAGAGAGAAATCCAACCCGCCTACTTGAATCTTATCTGAAAAATTGGAAGTTCCTTTACCGCCCAGCAGCTTCACTTCTTTAGTTTCCCCATTTGAAGAAACCGAGACCACCAAGGCATCTTGGGTAGCTTCGGTGATTTCATTTTCTGGAACCTTGACCACACCATAACGTCCTTTCACCAAAGGTTCTGGAACCACAAACTGCATTCCGGCCATGTTGTACAATGAGCGTAATTGCAAGGTTTGTAGACTATCTTGTACCACCTCTCCCTGAAATTGGTCCGCCATCCGCATAAAATTACCCTCAAACGGTGACTTTATTTGATAACCGGTGCTATCTGAGTAAAAAATATTGACCGCACCATCGGTCTCCTTATTTAAAGCAAAAAGGATATTGTGAATGCTGGCAACCTGACCATTTTCCAAATAATGTTCGTGCCGTTGACCATTGCCGGCTTCAACAATCTGTAAATATTCTTTTCCGTTTTCATCGGGAATTAACCCCTCTTCTGCCCCATCAATAAAATCTACATAGGAAATCGTAAAAGGTTGTCCGTTAAAATCGGATTTCCAAGGAAGGCTGGAACGGGAACCTTCAGGGGTAACAATGATATCGTCTTCCAATATCCTTCTCTTGGTCTCGCCATTGATATCACCATCAACGTAGACCGTTAAAAAGGTTTTGTCCGAAAAAAATTGATTCTCCGTGGCTCCTTCCCGAATTGGCATCATTCCTTCATAACTGATGTATCGGGTAACAAAAGCACCTACAATGATCAAAATCCAGGATAGATGGAGAATAAGCACAGGCCATTTCTTCCAACTCAACAACTGGTAGCGGAAAATATTTCCGAAGAAATTGATCATAAAAAAGACCATAATGGCCTCAAACCAGGTAGTGTTGTAAATGTAAATTCGGGCAGTTTCCGTGCTGTACCAACTTTCCACAAAGGTTCCAAAGGCCATTGCCGTAGCAAAAACCAAAAAAAGAACGGCCATAAGTCTTGTGGAAAACAGGGTCTTTTTTAGAATGTCAATCATTGAATTCCGATGTACTTTTCAGCATGCAAAAGTACGGTCTTTTTGCAACTTCCCTGTTTTACGGTGCGATAAATATCCAATAGATTTGTTAATTCTTTCACTAAGAGGTCATCCACTAAATTTGTAGTTTTGCTCCATGCTTTCCATCACTATTCTCGGAACTGGAACTATTGCAAAGCACTTAGCGGGGGCCATCGCCAAAGCTAATGGGGTTGCACTGGCACAGATTGTTGGCCGAAACCGGAAGGAATTGCAGTGGTTTTCCAACCTTGCATCCACGACCCATGATTTTAATGCCATTGTTGATGCGGATGTGTATCTTATTGCCGTAAAGGATGATGCCATTGTGGAAGTTTCACAACATCTTTCCAACAAAGAAGGAATTGTGGCCCACGTTTCTGGTACCACGCCCATGGACCAGCTTGCCATGGAGAACAGAGCTGTTTTTTATCCACTGCAAAGTTTTACCGAAGGTAGACCCTTAAATTTCAAAACCATTCCATTTTGTATTGAGGCGAATCGGGAAGCATCGGCAAAAACTCTAAAAACATTGGCAAGCCGACTTTCAGATAATGTATACGACATTAATTCCCAACAACGGAAAAAGTTGCATCTTGCAGCCATATATGTTAACAATTTTTCCAATTACCTCTATGGTGTTGGCGAAAAATTATGCATGGAAGAAGGGCTCTCTTTTGATTTGCTAAAACCCTTGATTTTGGAAACGGCCGAAAAGGTCCAGACCCTATCTCCCATGGAAGCCCAGACCGGTCCCGCACGAAGGGGTGACCAAAAAACCATGCAAGCCCATTTGGCCCTTTTAAAAGACGAAAAACAAATAGAAATCTACAACATGTTCAGCGAAGCCATAAAAAAGGTTTATGAAGAAAAATTATAAGGAACTCCTCAGCAACATTAGCACCTTTGTCTTTGATGTGGACGGGGTATTCACCGACGGTTCGGTTTTAGTGACCTCCAACGGAGAATTGCTACGCAGAATGAGCGTTAAGGACGGATATGCCGTAAAAACTGCCATTTTAAAGGGGTACAGGGTATGTATCATCACTGGAGGCACCAACGAGGGGGTCAAGGAACGCCTCAAAGGATTAGGGGTAACCGATTTTTATATGGGCGCCCATCACAAACAGGAGCCCTTGCAAGAGTATTTGGATGTGTACAGCATTGACCCAGATACCGTTTTATATATGGGGGATGACGTCCCGGATATCCCTCCCATGAAAATGGTGGCGGTAGCTGCCTCACCCCAAAATGCGGTACAGGAGGTAAAGGCTATTTCAGACTATGTTTCGCATAAAAATGGCGGGGATGGTTGTGTGCGCGACATTGTGGAACAGGTGTTGAAGGTGCGTGGCGATTGGAACGATAATTTCAGTGCCAAGAATGACTAATCCACTTCAAGAAAAACTTAACGGGTATACACTTATCTTGGGTTCTGGTTCTCCCAGACGAAAAATGTTCTTGGAGGAAATGGGGCTGGACTTTGTGGTTCGACCCAAATCTGTGGAAGAAGTCTACCCCGACCATCTACAAGGAAATGAAATTTCCGATTACCTGGCCCAATTAAAGGCATCGCCTTTTAAAACGGAGCTGCAATCCAAAGAAATTGTGATTACTTCTGATACCGTTGTTTGGCATAGAGGTGTTTCATTGGCCAAAGCAGCCAACAGTGAGAAGGCATTTGATATGCTTCGCACTTTGAGTGGGGACTGGCATGAGGTGATCACTTCAGTCTGTTTTACCACATTGGAAGCCCAAAAAACCGTGAATTGTACCACCCAAGTGAAGTTTATGGCCTTCTCGGATGATGAAATCAACTTCTATATCGAAAAATGTCAACCTTTTGACAAAGCCGGTGCCTATGGTATTCAAGAATGGATAGGGATGATTGGCATTTCAGAGATAAAAGGTTCCTATACCAATGTGGTGGGCTTACCCACTCATCTGGTTTACAAAACGTTAATGGACATGGTTTCCTGAGCTTCGATGCGTAACTTTACGAAAAATCAGTTTCTATGAAAAAGATATACACTTATGGCTTCTCTGGCCTTTTGCTGCTTTCATTTTTTTCCTGTGGCGAAAAATCGAAATCTCCAGATGTCGAGATAGCGATGAACCATACAAAGAATGAAGTACCTGTAACAAATCTCAAAAAAACACTTTCCGAAGAATTTAAAGCTTATTGGTATGCAGGGGATGCTGAAATCACCTCATACAAATTGGAACAGGCTCGTTATGGTGAAATACATAAAGGACATTCAGTATTAATCTATGTTACAGAACCTTTTTTACCAGAAGTGCAGGTGAAAGCGGATCAAAACAACCCGGATAATGTTTCGGTGTTAAAGCTCAACGCCACCAAAAAATTCCTAACTGGAATCTACCCTTACTCCATCATGAGCAGCACCTTTTATCCCGTTTATGATAACCAGCATGCTATAAAGACCAGTTTGTCTGTTCAAGAATGGTGCGGGCATGTCTATTCCCAAATCAACAATAGAAATCAGTTTGAGTACCAATCCCATTCCTATTTTGAAGGTGAGGCCGACCAAAATTTTACTTTGGCCCCACAAATCCTGGAAAATGAACTTTGGACCAAGATTCGCATTCATCCTGAGGATTTGCCAACTGGAAACCTCACTGTTATTCCTTCTTTGGAGTATTTACGATTGGCGCACAAACCGTTGAAAGGATACGAAGTCACCGCTTCTATCTCCTCTGAAAATGGAATCACCACTTATACGGTAAAGTACCCCACTTTGGAACGAATTTTGAAGATTAATTTCGAATCAAACTTCCCGTATTCCATCGAAAGTTGGTCGGAAGAATTCAAGAGCGGATTTGGTTCAAATGCAAAAAAATTGACAACCAGAGCCACAAAAATGAAGTCCATAAAAACCGCTTATTGGGGCCAGCATGACAATGACGATTTGATGTTAAGGGATAGTTTGGGATTATAAAATGACTGGTTTAGCTAGAAAGAACCTTGTTAAAGATGTTCTAAATTGAATATTCACTGATTTATATCTTTCTATATTTGGCACAACCACTAAAACTACCAACTATGCGATACGTTTGGGTTTGCACTCTAGCTTTATTGAGCACATTTACCAATCTTACGGCACAACAACCCAAAAAAAAAGCGTCCACTGAAATCTATCACAATCTCCAAAAGCTCAATTTTTTGGGTACTGCGCTTTACGTTGCAGCACATCCTGATGATGAAAATACCAGATTGATTTCCTATTTGTCCAATCATGATAAGGCCCACACGGTTTACCTTTCCATGACACGAGGTGATGGTGGTCAAAACCTTATCGGTTCAGAATTGCGAGAACTTTTGGGCGTTTTACGTACAGAGGAATTGTTGGCGGCCCGACGCATTGATGGCGGCGAACAACGCTTTACCCGTGCCAACGATTTT
This sequence comes from Allomuricauda sp., assembly GCA_050303195.1. Lineage (GTDB taxonomy): Bacteria > Bacteroidota > Bacteroidia > Flavobacteriales > Flavobacteriaceae > Flagellimonas. The sequence goes on from JBNLBG010000021.1 coordinate 29,167, forward strand.
GGCTATTCCAAACATCCCAAGGAAACCCTTAAAATTTGGGACAAAGAAAAAGTGTTGGGTGATGTCATTTGGGCCATTCGCAACATAAAACCTGATGTTATCATTAACCGATTTGATCATAGAACCCCGGGGTCTAACCACGGGCACCACACCTCCTCTGCCATGTTAAGCATGGAAGCTTTTGATTTAGCCAACGATACTAGTGCCTATCCTGACCAGTTGCAACTCACCTCCATCTGGCAACCCAAACGCATATTTTTTAATACCTCCTGGTGGTTTTATGGCAGTCCTGAAAATTTTGAAAAAGCCGATAAATCCAATATGATTAAGATGGATATTGGCTCGTACTATCCCTTATTGGGACTTTCCAATAACGAAATAGCCGCTATGGCTAGTAGCCAGCATTTATGCCAAGGCTTTGGAAGGTTGAGTCAACGTGGTTCGGAAGAGGAATATGTAGAGTTTCTAAAAGGTGACAAGCCCAGCGGCAATTATCTTTTTGATGGTATTGACACCTCATGGTCTCGGGTGAAAGGCGGTGATGCTGTGGGTGCCATTTTATATGAGATTGAAGAAAACTTTGATTTCCGGAATCCATCAAAACATATTCCACAATTGGTTGAAGCCTATCAACTCCTGCAGCAAATTGAAGATGAACATTGGAAAACTTTAAAATCGAAAGAACTTAAAGACCTTATTCAAGCCTGCGCAGGATTGTATCTGGAAGCTAATTCCGCTTCGGCATCCACCACACCAGGGAGTGATGCGAAGATTAGTTTTGAAGTGCTGAATCGCAGTGATCAAAACATAGCCCTTAAAGGAATAGAATTGATTGGTGCTGATGCCTCCATCACACCCAACCAAGTATTGGCCAATAATGAGGACCAAACTTTTGAAATTGAATTTGAGGTACCCAATAGCATTGGATATTCCAGTCCATATTGGTTAAACGAGTCCGGAACATTGGGCATGTACAGGGTTGATGACCAAACCTTGATTGGTAAACCAGAAACTCCAGCTGTTTTTCATGCCAAGTTCATCTTGGATTTTGAAGGTACGGAAATGACGTTTGTAAAACCCGTTATCCATCGGTTCTCCAAACCGGATAAGGGCGAATTGTATGAGCCCTTTGCCGTACTTCCGGTGGCTACCTCTAAGATTGACGAAAAAGTCTTGATTTTCGCGGATGCCACTACCAAAGATGTTCAGGTCAAGGTGAGAGCCGGAAAAAACAATGTATCGGGAACAGTGAGCCTTGATCATCCGTCAGGTTGGACCGTTTCACCACAAGATTTTTCATTTTCCATATCCCAACAAGGTCAGGAACAGATTGTTACCTTTAAAGTTACGCCCCCATCCGTGGAAAGTGAAGGGAAAATTTCTCCAGTCGTCTCGGTGGAAAACAAAACGTATGGCAAGGAACTTGTAGAGATCAATTACGACCATATTCCCAAGCAATCCATTTTATTGCCTTCCGAGGCCAAAGTGGTTCGGATGGATATTCGAAAATCTGGCGAGCATATTGGCTACATTATGGGGGCTGGAGATAAGGTTCCAGAAAGTTTGGAGCAAATTGGCTATCAGGTACACATCATAGACCCAGACGACATCCAAGAGGGTGAATTGGACAAGTACGATGCCATTGTGGTGGGAATTCGCGCCTACAACGTGGTGGATGCCTTAAAATTCAAACAGCCCATTTTGTTCAACTATGTGAAAAATGGGGGTAACATGATTGTGCAGTACAACACCGCTGGAAGATGGGCGGACCAATTCAAAAACATTGCACCTTATGATTTAACCATTTCTCGAGATCGTGTGACCGATGAAACAGCCCAAGTGAGTGTCATTGCTCCCAACAACCCCTTGGTCAGTTATCCAAATGCCATAAAAGAAAGTGATTTTGATGGGTGGGTCCAGGAAAGAGGATTGTATTATCCCAATGAGTGGAGTGCCGAATTCACGCCGGTACTTTCCATGCACGATGAAGATGATGACCCATCTAATGGAAGTCTTTTGGTAGCTCCATATGGAGATGGACATTATATTTACACCGGGTTGAGCTTTTTTAGGGAACTTCCAGCCGGAGTTTCGGGAGCCTACAAACTTTTTGCAAATATGCTTTCCATCGGAAAAGATGACGTAAAAACAGAAAGTAATGTCAAAGGATAACATGAATACCAAATTTGAATGGAAAAAGGAATACAGCATTGTAATCCTATTGAATGCCATTTATATTTTGGCCTTTTACCTCATCATGATATTAAATAACTAAAACCTTAATGGCTTTATTAGATTGGATCATTCTTGGGAGCACACTGTTGTTCATTGTTGGATTTGGCGTTTGGAGAACCCGAGGAAGCAAAAACGTTGATGACTATGTCCTCAGTGGTAATGATGCCAAGTGGTGGACCATTGGGCTTTCAGTGATGGCCACCCAGGCCAGTGCCATTACCTTTTTGTCCACACCAGGGCAGGCTTTTCATGATGGAATGGGCTTTGTACAGTTCTATTTTGGATTGCCCTTGGCCATGATCGTTATCTGCCTGGTTTTTATTCCCATTTACAAAAAACTTAAAGTCTTTACCGCCTACGAAATGCTCGAGGGCCGTTTCGACCTGAAAACCCGAACCCTTACGGCCATTCTTTTCTTGGTACAGCGAGGACTTGCGGCTGGAATCACCATTTTTGCGCCTTCCATTATTCTATCTGCTGTTTTGGGATGGGACTTGCGTACCCTGAACATTATTATTGGAATCTTGGTAATCATCTATACGGTCTCTGGAGGGACCAAAGCGGTGAGTGTTACTCAAAAGCAGCAGATGTTCATTATAATGACAGGGATGTTTTTTGCATTCTTTTTCATATTGGGCTCCCTCCCTACCGGAGTTTCTTTTGGAGAAGCCCTAAAGATTGCCGGTGCCAATAATAAATTGGAGATTCTGGATTTTACTTTTGATACCAACAATCGATATACATTTTGGAGTGGGATCACAGGCGGATTCTTTTTGGCTTTGGCCTATTTTGGAACCGATCAGAGCCAAGTACAACGGTATCTTTCCGGAAAGTCCGTCCGAGAAAGTCAAATGGGACTTATTTTTAACGGTATTCTTAAAATTCCGATGCAATTTTTCATTCTATTGGTAGGAGCGATGGTATTTGTGTTCTATCAATACAACGCTTCGCCATTGAACTTTAATCCCGCAGCAACCCAGGCTGTTCTGGAATCGGAATATGTTGACGATTACAAAGCCTTGGAAAAGGACCATTCGGAACTGGAAATGGAGAAAAAGATTGCCCAAAATGCCTTTTCCGCAGCACTTAAGCTTAAAGAGTACAACGCCATAGAACAGGCTAAGCAGGATATCATAAAAATAAACCAAAAGGAAAGTACAAATAGGGAAACCGCAAGAGAACTGATAGCCAAAGCTGATTCCGTGGTGGAGACCAATGACAAGGATTACGTATTTATCCATTTTATTTTGAACAATCTTCCCATAGGACTCATTGGATTGCTCTTGGCTGTGATTCTGTCAGCAGCAATGTCTTCCACAGCATCGGAATTGAATGCTTTAGGAACCATTACCGCTCTAGACCTCTATAAAAGGAATAACAAAAAAGAGCATGACGATAAACATTATCTCCGGGCCACAAAAGGATTTACATTGCTGTGGGGGACCATTGCCATTATCATAGCCTGTGTTGCTGATCTCTTTGACAACCTTATCCAATTGGTGAACATCATTGGTTCCATATTTTATGGAAACGTGCTGGGTATTTTCCTCTTGGCTTTCTTCTTTAAGTTTGTAAGAGGAAATGCGGTTTTTGTGGCTGCCATCGTTACCCAAATCATCGTAATCATTGGATGGTATTTGGATTGGATGTCGTATTTATGGCTCAACGCCTTTGGATGTGTATTAGTTATCCTATTGGCCATGATTACACAGGCATTTGATAATTTCTTGGGCAACTCCCATCCTGAAATAGAGTCATAAAAAAACCCGCTTTTAAAGCGGGCTCTTTACTCTTATCTTTTTTGGAAAGTCTTTTTTATTGTCCCTCCCACTCCTTCAAGGAATCTTTGTTCATTTTAACGTAATCCATATTACCGGCTGCTTGTGCAACAACCAAGGATTTCTTGGCTGCAGCAATAGCGCCTTGGGTATCCCCCAATTTAGCGTAAATCAAGGATTGTGCACGGGTCATCCAGTAAGCTTCTTCGTTCATGGAGACTGCTTTGTCTATCCATTCCTTGGCTTTCCCCATGTTCATACCCTCTTGATAGTAATACTGGGCAGCTGCAAAATAATCATTGGCAGAAATATCTGAACCGGCCATTACGGTCTCAATGCTTTCAGTGGCCTTGGCTACAGTGGGTACAATAAATTTAACCCCAACATACACGTTTTCCCATAGTAATCCCAAACTTGCCCCATCGTTGTGCAGGTCATCAATAGAGATAGTAAAGGTTTCAATGGGCATCGGCATAGGGTACACTTCCACTTTAACGGTAGCGGCTACTTTAGAGGCATCCCATTCTTGTGGTGTCCCCCAATTTTCAGTATCAGAATAAAAAATAACTTCCCAAACCGCTTCGTTGGGTCTGGTATAAATGGCATACGTCCCCGCTTTTAAATCCTTTCCTTCCACTTTTACATCATCACTAAAGGTGATGGTAGTGTTCTGGTTGGCACCTGTTCTCCAAACAGCATCGTAAGGCACCAAATCACCAAAAATAGTTCGTCCTCTCATGGAAGGTCGTGAATACTTAACCGTAACGTCTGTTAGACCAACAGTCTGTTTCAATTCAGAAGATGGGCTGGGTGCTGGCGTCTGAATTTGTGCTTCCAACGACATGGAAAGCAACGCAACAAACATAAATAATACATGTTTTTTCATAGGATATAGTGTTTAAATTGTTAGCTGAACAAAACTAACTAGAAAGACTATTACATGCGTTAATAAATTCTTAAAAGAACAACGCAAACCGTATTACTCTAGTTCGGTTTAAAGGTAAAAAATATATAATTTTGTTTAACTTATTTAAAAATAAGTTAAACATTTTGTATTTTTGGATAAATCCTACAAATGAGATTATATCAACTTCACGCCAAACAATTCTTACCCATTTCTAAGGAAGAGGGTTGGGAATTTTTATCGAATCCTAAAAATTTAAAGACCATCACGCCACCTCAAATGGGGTTTCACATTTTATCTGGTGGGAATGAACCAATGTATTCTGGCCAAATCATTCAATATGTGGTTAAACCATTTCCATTTATGCCCACAAAATGGGTCACTGAAATTACCCATGTAGTACATAATGAATATTTTGTGGATGAGCAACGCTTTGGTCCTTACGCGCTTTGGCATCATAAACATTTTATTAAGGAGACCTCACAAGGCATTGAAATGGAAGACATCATCGATTATAAACTTCCTCTTGGGTTTTTAGGGCAAGTGTTTCATTCACTAATTGTGAAAAATCAGCTGCAGAAAATATTCACCTACAGAGAGCAAAAGTTGTCCCACCTTTTTGGGAGGATAGATAAGCTGAAGAGCAGCCTGGAATTTAGAAGCATCTAAGAATCATGAAAAAAGACAGAATTTCCATTTTTTGGTTTCGGCGTGACCTGCGGTTGGATGACAATATAGGACTATTCAAATCCCTTCAAAATGAGCATCCCGTACTTCCAATTTTTATCTTTGACCCCGAGATTTTGGATAAGCTTCCAAAGGATGATGCACGAGTCTCTTTTATCTACCAGCAACTTCAGAAAATCCATGATCAACTCCAAAAAGAATTTCAAAGTGGTATTGCCCAATTTTATGATTATCCAATTTCCGTTTTTAATAAACTGCAACGAGAATATGTGATTCATACAGTCTTCACCAACCACGATTATGAACCGTATGCCATCAAACGGGATTCCCAGGTTCAAGATTTTTTAAAAGAACACAATATCTCTTTCAAAACATGTAAGGACCAGGTCATTTTTGAAAAAGATGAAGTTGCAAAGGGTGATGGTGACCCTTATGTAGTATACACACCCTATATGAAGCAATGGAAGGAAAAATTCGATTCTTCCATCCACCTCGAGGAATATGACACCCGCTCACGACTGGAGCAGGGGCTTTATAGAAATTCGTACTTCCCCAATCTTAAACTCAGTGATATTGGCTTTGAAACCTCCAAAATTAAAGTTCCCGACTATAACGTATCCCCAAATCTTATCCAGAATTATGAAGATACCCGAAACTATCCGGCCAATGAACAAGGCACTTCAAGATTAGGACCCCATTTGCGATTTGGTACAGTTTCTATCCGAAAAATGGTCAAAAAAGCCATCGCGGAGCATAATGAAACCTTTTGGAACGAGCTTATTTGGCGTGAATTCTTTATGCAGATTCTATGGCACTTTCCCGAAACGGTCCACAAGGCATTCAAGTCTAAATATGACCGAATTGAATGGCGTAACAATCAAGACGAATTTGAGCGATGGAAATCGGGAAAAACGGGATACCCCCTTGTTGATGCTGGGATGCGACAACTCAACAGTACCGGATATATGCACAATCGCGTTCGAATGCTGGTGGCCAGTTTTCTGTGTAAGCATTTACTCATTGATTGGCGTTGGGGCGAGGCTTATTTTGCCGAAAAGCTATTGGACTATGAAATGGCCAGCAACATAGGTAATTGGCAATGGGCCGCGGGTAGCGGCGTGGATGCTGCTCCGTATTTCCGAATCTTCAATCCCATGACCCAAGTAGCTAAATTTGATAATGACCTGACGTTTATCAACCAATGGATTCCTGAATTACAAGAGCTTAGTTATCCTGAGAAAATAGTAGATCATAAAATGGCACGGGAACGTTGTTTAAAAGTCTACAAACAGGCTGTTGGTTAATGCATTTTCAGTATTTTTAGTATCCGTTTCACCTTTTTTGGCTTTGTTCAAAGCTTGAAAGGTTGAATCACCGAATAACTAACTCAAATGTTCTAAAATGAAACAAATTACAACCGTATTGCTGTTGGGGCTCATTTCATTGAATCTTGGCGCACAAAAACTAACCAAGGACAAAAAAGCCATCATCACATCTGTAGAAAAACACAAGGAGAATTTGATCATGCTCAGCGACTCCATCTGGACTTTGGCCGAAACGGCTTTTGATGAATCAAAATCCGCAGAACTTTTGGCCGATTATGCAGAAAAAAATGGGATGACCGTTACCCGAGGCGTCGCTAATATTCCCACGGCCTTCACAGCCACTTACGGTTCTGGCAAACCTGTAATCAGTGTGTTGGGTGAATTTGATGCACTTCCCGGGCTTTCTCAAAAAGCAGTGCCCACCAAAGATCCAAGGATTGAGGGTGCACCTGGTCATGGATGTGGACATAATATGTTCGGAGCTGCAAGTTTAGGAGCTGCCATTGCCATAAAAGAGCAAATTGAAGCCGGAACCATCAAAGGAACCGTCAAGTTTTTGGGAACTCCCGCAGAAGAAAAATACTTTGCCAAGGTATGGATGGTAGAAGCTGGTCTTTGGGATGATGTGGATGTCAACATAAGCTGGCACCCTGGTGCCAATATTGAGGCCGATGTTCAGAGTGGACTTTCTTTGGTTGATTTTATTGTGGAATTCTACGGACAAGCTGCACATGCTTCGGCGGATCCATGGAATGGACGTAGTGCTTCTGATGCCTTGGAGCTGTATACAACCGGAATCAATTATTATCGAGAGCATATAAGACCTACATCACGAATTCACTATCATATCCAAGATGGTGGCCAAGTGGTTAATGTGGTTCCCGATTATGCCCGAATTTGGGTGCGGGTTCGCGATCCCAAGCGCAAAGTAATGCTTCCCACCTATGAGCAAGTCAAGAAAATGGCCGAAGGTGCATCCATTATGGCCAATGTAGACTATAAAATATCTCTAGTTTCTGGGATTTATGAAGTATTGGTAAACCGTGCTGGGGGTAAAATCATGCAGGAAAACTTGGAACTTTTGGGTCCCATTACCTATACCGAAGAAGAAGTTGCCTATGGAAAAGCCATTCAAAAAGCTACGGGAAAACCTGAAGTGGGCATGGATAGTAAAATCAACCCGCTAAAAGAAACCGAAGAGCTTCCCGGAGGCGGTTCCACAGATGTGGGCGACGTAAGCTGGAATGTGCCCAATATCAATCTAAGTGTTACAGTGGCACCTAAGGATACACCTTGGCATTCATGGGCCGTTGTGGCCTGTGGAAGCATGAGCATCGGTCATAAAGGTTTGGTCTATGCCTCAAAAGCGATGGCTATGACCATGTTGGACCTTTTTGAAGACCCTAAACTGGTTGAAGAGGTTAAGGAAGAATTCAAAACCCGAAAAGGGGATGAAAAATATGAACCTATGATTGACGGCCCACCACCTATTGAAGGAATTGGAGGGTAACAACATATTATGAGAAAAACACTAGCGATAAGCCTGCTCTTTGCAGGCTTATCGACCTATTGGTTAGTGTAAAACAAATCTACAAGACCCAGAAGGCTATTGGATAGAAATAAACATTGCAATACATAATTATGAGTAACCCCATTCTACAGACTTTTCCGCTGGGTTTTCCCTGGCAAACCCAAGATCCATTCTTATTTTGTGTGTACCATTTAGATCATTATCCCAAAGGAAATGGAAAAATGGGCCCGGATCCAGCTTTGCTCGAGGACCGCAGTTTAGGAAATGATTTTAATCCTGGAGCCAAATGGCGCATGTATCACGGGCAGACCATTCCGGGATTTCCCTATCACCCGCATCGAGGATTTGAAACCATCACCATTGTTAACAAAGGGTATTGTGACCATTCCGATTCTTTGGGAGCCGCAGGCAGATTTGGTGAAGGAGATGTGCAATGGATGACCGCTGGACGAGGTGTTCAACATTCCGAAATGTTTCCTCTCCTCCATGACGATGTGGAAAATCCACTGGAATTATTTCAAATTTGGCTGAATTTGCCCAAGGCAAGTAAATTTGTGGAGCCCCATTTTAAAATGCTCTGGCATGAAGATATTCCAGTAATTGAAGAAGAAAATGCCAAAATCAAGGTCATTGCTGGAAATTATAAAAATACCCAAGCCTATGCTCCTGCTCCAGATTCGTGGGCGGCTGATGACGATAATGAAGTGGCTATTTGGAATATCCATGTGGAGGCCAATTCTGAATACGTCCTCCCAAAGGCCAATTCCAAGGTAAACCGCACCCTTTATTTTTATGAAGGTTCCGAAATTTTCTTTGAAGATGGAAAAATCATTCCCAATTTTGGAGTTGAGCTGGACCCTTCACAAGAGGTACGCATAAAAATAGGTGATGAAAGAGCCGATTTTCTGCTGCTGCAAGGCAAACCTATCGAAGAACCGGTGGCCAAATACGGTCCCTTTGTAATGAACACGGAACAAGAAATTCAGAAAGCCATGGAAGAATATCGCCTTACCCAGTTTGGTGGCTGGCCCTGGCCTTACCCAGATAATGTGCACGACAAAGGTAAAGGTCGTTTTGCTCTTTACCCAGATGGTAAATTGGTAGAAAAAGGGTAATCGATAGCTTGTATTGTCGCCTTACGGACCAAAATGAATCAACCTTCACTAAAATCTTCGGCTCCCATAAATATCAATAGGATTTGTCAGAAGTTTAAACAGTTTATTAAAGATAAGCCCACCTTTTTTTGTTTGCTGAGGTAATATCATGACCACGAAATAGTAATTCATTTGGGTTTGCCTTATATTAAGAGGTAAAATATAGGAATGAAGTTGCTAAAATCATCCTTCGGTGTAGTACTTATTTGCTGCTTTGCCATAAACACATGTTTTACACAGACCAAAGAAATTGACAGTCTTCAAAACTTATTGAAAACCGCGGCAGATACCACAGAGGTAAATGTACTGCGATTCTTGGGACAACGACTACGTTCACACGATAAAGAAAAGGCCCTTGAATATCTTTCACAAAGCGTGGAAAGATCAAGAAAAATTGGATTTGTCCAAGGAGAAATCAACGGACTCTATTCCATAGCACTTACCCATGGTAGGACCGGCAGCTATGCCGAGTCGCTGAGTTATCTTAACCAATGCCTCGATTTAGCTTTAAAACATAACGTCTACGAAGAAGTAAATAGCACATACAAGTCTTTGGGGATTGTCTATAAACAAATTGGGGACTACCCCACAAGTCAAAGATATTATCTCAAGAGCTTGAAGCTGGTTGATTCTTTGAATTTACCATATGACACTTCTTCCAATTATGTCAACTTAGGAATACTCTACGATTTAATGGGTCAGCAAGACCAAGCAGTTGATAGCTATGAAAAAGCATTGGAAATGTATACTGGGGATAACCGAGAATCTCTAGAAAATGATGTGTTGGCCAACTTAGCTGTATTGGATTTTGACAATGAAAATTATGAAGCCGCTCTTGAAAAGTTTTTGAAACGACACGCCTACCTTGAAAAGCAAGGTGAT
>JBNLBG010000022.1:0-37964 GCA_050303195.1 Allomuricauda sp.
TGTGGCGATAACGAGCTAGATTTCCCGTATCTCGGTCTGAAGCAAAAATGAGCCCCTTTTCATAAAAGGAGGCTGCAAAATCAGAGTATTTACTGTTGTACGCAAAGGGTTTTACCGTATATCGACCTGAATTGGCCTCAATTTTAGCCAAATAATTTTCATCAAAATCCCCTTCGGAGGAGGTTATCTCCCTGAATTTTTCCATCATTAGGGTGGCCTCGTCATAATTTCCCAATGATTTTAAACTTTGAGCGTATCGAAAAATGTAGTCAGGACTTATTTTATCCGGAAAATTCTCTTCCAGCCTTTTATAGATGTTGGCTGCTTCTTCGTATTGGGCATTGAAATAGTAGGAGTTTCCGAGCCGTTTCAACAAATCAGAGGACACATAGCCCTTGTCCAAGACTTTTTTATAGATATCGATGGCTGGCCTAAAAGAATATTCCTCATATTGCTCATCTGCCTTTGCTTTTACTTTGGCCTGTCGCCGATCTGGAATACTATCCTGTGCAAGCACATTCACTGCACAACCTGAAAACATAATAAGAAATACGAGTATTCTTCTTAACATCCTAAACTATATTAAAAGAATCTGGGTGATACTGTTCTTTGAAATGATTTTAACAATTCCAATCTCAGAAATATTTCAAAGGAACCATCGTTGAACTGGGTCCCTCCCAATTCGGTGGTCTCCCTGTCATACGCCAAACCAATCATAAGCTGGTCGGTTATCTGGAAGCCTGCGAGGGCACTTACCGCCGCATCCCATCTATACGCTGCACCAAAGCTAAACTTGTCCGCAAATAGGAAATTGGCAGAAATGTCCACTTGCAAGGGTGCACCCCCTACGGCCTTGGTCAGCAGCGCGGGCTTAAACTTCAAGTCTGCTCCTATATCAAAGACGTACCCTGTTATTAAATACAGATTGATTTGCTGTGCACTCAAAAAATTGACTGAATTGGCATCACCGCCACTATTATCAAAATATTCTGTTTCCAAAATGTTTGGTGCTGAGACCCCTACATAAAACTTGTCTGTATGATAGTATAGACCCAATCCAAAATTGGGTGTAAACTTGTTGTCGATATTGTCTTGTTGGACTACTTCTTGGTCAAAGTTGCGCAGCCCGTTGAAGTCCAGGCTAATCATGTTCCCTCCCATCTTCAGTCCAAAGGAAAGTTTTGCCTCTCTCGCGAACTCCAATGTATAGGAAACAACAGCGTCCAAATAAGTCTGTTGTACCACGCCATCTCCAATATTATCATTTACCACGGATACGCCATAGCCCAATTTGCTATTTCTTATAGGGGAATGGAGGTTGAGGGTAAACGTTTCGGGAGCGCCATCCAGACCCACCCATTGTGACCGATATAGTCCCGCAAAGCTCAATTGCCCTCTGGAACCAGCATAGGCTGGGTTAACCGTCAATGTATTGAACATGTACTGGGTGTACTGTGCATCTTGTTGGGCCACAAGCCCTTGAAATACAAATCCTATAAATAAAATTAGAATTAAAATGTGCTTTTTGATCATGCTACATCAATTGTTACCTGCTTATATATATGTATTCGGAATCTGTGAAACTGCCCCTTTCCGTAACGTATTCAAAAATATAAAAATATACCCCTGCTGGAAGGTATTTGTCATTTCCTATTGCCGATTTGGCCCTTGAACGGCCATCAAACACATTATTGACATTGTTATAGTCCTTGCCCTCATACACCGCGGTACCCCATCGGTTAAAAATCTTGAGGGTACTTGATTTTATTTTATCGACCCCTCTAATGAACAGGAAGTCGTTCTTTAAGTCTCCATTGGGCGTAACCAACTGGTTTACGGCAATGTCCTCTATGACAACGGTCACTATTGCCGTATCACAATTATCTGGATTGGCTGCTTCACAAATGGTATATTCAATGGTATATTCCCCTTCTTCCAAATCGGGTGCGACTGTGATGCTTCCATCCTCATTCACAGTCAAATCACCTGTAGAGGTCGAGGTCAATATCACATCAATAAGCGATATAGATTCTCCATTGAGGGTGTCGTTCTCCAACACATCACTACCTGAAATCGGCCCACCAGTACCGTCGGAAGTATATCCATCATCCATGGCTTCAATTACATTGACCATGCCAGGGCCTACTTCCACAGTTACCGTAGCGGTATCGCAATTGTCCACATTGGCAATCTCACAAATTGTATAGTCAATGGTATAAGTGCCCTCTGTTGTTCCGGGCATTATGCTGACACTTCCATCTTCATTGATTGTCAACTCATTTGTAGCTGTGGAGGTGAGCAGTACATTTTCCAAGGTAACCGATTCACCATTTAAAGTATCGTTGGAGAGTACGTTGCTATCAGCAATTTCTCCACTATTGCCATCCGTACTGTACGAATCCTCCACTGCATCTATTACGTTGACCATGTCCGCTGTCACTTCCACAGTTACAGTAGCAGTATCGCAATTATCCACATTGGCTATCTCACAAATGGTATAATCGATGGTATAAATACCTGCAGGAGTATCTGGGGCAACACTTACACTTCCATCTACATTAATTGTCAACTCGTTTGTGTCTGTGGAGGTAAGCAATACTTCCTCCAAGGTAACCGATTCACCATTTAAAGTATCGTTAGAGAGTACATTGCTATCGGCAACAGTTCCTCCATCAGTACCTCCCATTGCATATTGATCATCCAAGGCGTCAATAGCATTGGGTCCAATTTGTATGGTAACGGTTGCCGAAGCACAAACTGCAGGGTCTGGAATAACATTGCACACCTCATAAACAACCGTAACCGTTGAATTTGATTCTGATTCAATTGGGGTGTAGGACATAATACCCGTGTCGGCATCGAAAGCAACACTGCCCGCTGCATCGCCTCCTGTTCTCGTCAAACTCGTTATACCGATATTGTTCTCGTCATTATTGGGCAAGTAATCGTCATTTTCAAGAATATTTATGGCCACCTCTGTCAATGCTGGGGTTGAACCAGAATCATCCATAGCAGTAGCCGCCAACGGGTTGGGGTCGGTGCCATTAGGATTTCCATCATCATCGCAATCCAAAGCCTCCCAATCTACAGAAGGTGTCAATGTAACGCTATCTGGGTTATAATCACACGGATCCAATGGATCGGTTCCATCCTCAGTCTCATCACCGTTGGTGACACCGTCTCCGTCGCAGTCCTCCCCGTTCCAAGTAGATGAAGGGTCAACGGTCTGGCTACCCAGCACAAAATCACAGGAATCATTTGGATCCGTACCATCGTCAATTTCGTCCTCGTTGGTGACACCATCACCATCGCAATCTACTTCCAGATAATCGCCGCTCTGTGGCAAGGTAACGTGGTCTGGATTATAATCACAGGGATCCAAGGGGTCTGTGCCATCAGTAACCTCATCTTCGTTGGTGACACCGTCACCATCGCAATCTGCTTCCAGATAATCGCCACTCTGTGGCAAGGTAACGTGGTCCGGATTATAATCACAGGGATCCAAGAGGTCAGTGCCATCGGTCACTTCATCCTCGTTGGTAACACCATCCCCGTCGCAATCGGAAGTATTCCATGTTGAGGAAGTCTCCACTGTTTGGGAGCCCAAAACAAAATCACAGGGATCGTTCGGGTCTGTACCATCCTCATCCTCCTTGCCATTGGTCACACCGTCACCATCACAGTCAGCGTCCAAGTAGTCGCCACTTTGCGGCAGGGTTATATGCTCTGGGTCATAATCACAAGGATCCAGAGGGTCCGTGCCATCGGTGACCTCATCTTCATTGGTGACACCATCCCCATCACAGTCCGAACCATTCCAAGTAGAGGAAGGATCAACGGATTGGGAGCCCAAAACAAAATCACAGGGATCGTTCGGGTCTGTACCGTCATCCTCTTCGTCATCATCTGTAACACCATCTCCATCTGTATCTTTATTATCGACAGGATCTAAATAATCAGGTGTTCCATCTTCATCTGTATCATCGTTGGTAGGGTCACCATTGTCATCAGCGTCCTCATCCGGGGTATCGATTCCGTCGCCATCATCGTCGAAATCGCGGTAGTTTACATCCTCGGTACCGTCCGTGTCGGGAAGATCCGTGGCGGGGTTTTCAATCTCATCGTTTACATCGTATCCGTCGTTGACATCGCTGCCCTCGTAGCCATCGTCAAGGCCGTCATTGTCGGTATCGGTGCCCGTATAGGTCCAGTCAGGGATGCCGTCAAAATTAAAGTCGTTCCCCTCGTTGTTATCGAACACCAAATCGTTGTCCGTATCATCGTCCAAGTAGTCGGGTGTACTATCGCTGTCGGTGTCCTCGGGGGTTATGCCCTCATCGCCGCTACCTTCATACGCATTGTCAAGTCCGTCATTGTCATCATCGTTTCCGGTTGGTGGGATATACCCTGCTGTGGCCTGCCCTTCCACATTATCTGGAATGCCATCATCATCACTATCAATATCCCTAAAATTGGGCAAGGGGTCATTATCGGTATTAATGGGTGTAATTCCACCGCAGGAGCCGGGATAATCTTCATAATGGTCATCCAAACCATTACCATCTGAATCAACTCCGCATGGAGCAATGTAATCATCAACATTTTGAGCTTCTACATTGTCTATGATTCCATCGTCATCTGAATCGATATCCCGATAATCAGCAAAACCATCACCATCGGTATCAATAGGTTCCAAGCCTCCTGTAAACGAACAAGTTTTTTCACAGGCTCCGAGTGTGTCTCCATGATCCAAATGGGCTTGAACGGCCGAAGGGGCCACACTTATGGTGTGATACCCATTTCTTGGGTTATGGATGCTCTTATCTTCTTTGTGGCAGAGTTCTACTTTATCCGTTCCATTATAGTGGGATTCCTTGCTATTATAGTTACATACATTGTCCCCCAATTCTTCATAAGCATCATCAAGCCCATTTCCATTATGGTCTTTACCCGACAATGCTATGTAACCTACCGTGGTTTGGGCTTCAATATTGTCTATTATTCCATCGTTATCTGAGTCAACATCCTTATAATCGGGAACATTGTCACCATCTGTATCCACGGGCACCAATCCGCCACAATTACCGTAAGGCATCTCATAGGCATCATCAAGTCCATTATGGTTTTTATCTTCACAGGAAGGGGAAATATAACCATCCTCTGATTGGCCTTCTACATTGTCAATAATGCCATCGTTGTCGGAATCAATGTCCAAATAATCGGGAATGCCATCGCCATCTTGATCTGAGGGATTGGTATGGCATTTTTTGTCGCCGTCTGCATTTGAGTCTTCAACAGTATCTATTATACCGTCTCCATCGTCGTCTATATCCATATAATCCGGAACACCATCCCCATCTGTATCGGTATAGGCCGGCAATTCTTCTCCTATGGCGTATTCCGGCACATTGCTGAATGCGGTCATCAGTGGATATGCTGAGAAAACTAACAGTAAAAAAAGATGGTTTACAACCTTTTTCTTAAGGTTTAAGAAAGTACTTCTCTCCATAAATGATAAGTTTTGGTCAACTAATCACCATGGCTCGTAGTTCTAGTAAGTGTAAGAAAATTGGGGTTTTCTTATAAAATCGCACCGATTTACGTTGTTCGACACAATCAAACTCAATCTGGTCACATAATTACTGCATTTATAGCTTTTCGCCTATTTTAATCGACAAAAAGCGCATTCCTCATCATTAGCTACCACATCTGTTTATACGTTGGATTTGATCTAATGATTATCCCTAATCCAAGTTCACCAAATCAAAACAGGGCGAAAAATACTTCACTTTTTTGTTTTATGGTATGTGAAATGTTCCTTTTTTTCCAATACTATCAACAATTGTCATTCTTTTTGGAAATGTGCCCCAAAACCTAGAATTACGTTATTTTTGCCGAAATTTTTGTTGATGGATTTTGAAAAGGAAATAGCGCGAAGACGAACTTTTGGGATTATCTCTCACCCTGATGCGGGTAAAACCACCTTGACCGAAAAACTTCTCTTGTTTGGAGGGGCCATTCAGGAGGCTGGGGCTGTAAAAAGCAATAAAATAAAAAAGTCCGCCACCAGTGATTTTATGGAGATTGAGCGGCAAAGAGGAATTTCTGTGGCCACATCCGTCTTGGCTTTTATCTACAAAGACAAGAAAATCAACATTTTGGATACTCCCGGGCACAAGGATTTTGCTGAAGATACCTTTAGGACATTGACCGCTGTTGATAGCGTGATTGTGGTCATCGATGTGGCCAAAGGTGTGGAGGAACAGACCGAAAAATTGGTGGAGGTCTGCCGGATGCGCAATATCCCCATGATTGTCTTCATCAACAAGTTAGATCGGGAAGGAAAGGATGCTTTTGACCTTTTGGACGAAGTGGAACAAAAATTAGGTTTGACCGTAACTCCTTTGAGCTTCCCCATTGGCATGGGCTATGATTTTAAGGGCATCTACAATATCTATGAGAAAAACATCAATCTTTTTAGCGGAAACAGTAAAAAGAACATCGAGGAAACCATTGCCTTTGATAACATTGATAGCCCCGAACTTGAAAAAATTATTGGAACCGAGGCTGCTGAAAATCTTCGGGACAATCTGGAATTGGTCAATGGAGTTTATCCTGATTTTGATGAAGAAGCCTATTTAAAAGGTGAACTACAGCCCGTTTTCTTTGGCTCTGCATTGAATAATTTTGGGGTACGTGAACTTTTGGATTGCTTCGTGGAAATTGCTCCGCCCCCAAGGGCCAAAAAGGCAGAAGAACGCTTGGTAGAAGCCAACGAAAAGGATTTTTCTGGGTTTGTTTTTAAAATCCATGCCAATATGGACCCCAAACACCGTGACCGATTGGCCTTTGTGAAAGTGGTTTCGGGCACTTTTGAGCGAAACACTCCGTATTTACATGTAAGGCAGGGGAAAAAGCTTAAGTTCTCCAGTCCCAATGCATTTTTTGCCGAAAAGAAAGAAATCGTGGATGTTTCTTATCCCGGTGATATTGTGGGCCTTCACGATACTGGTAACTTTAAGATTGGAGATACTTTGACCGGTGGGGAAGAATTACATTATAAAGGTATTCCCAGCTTTTCACCAGAACATTTTAGGTATATCAACAATGCAGACCCCATGAAGGCCAAGCAATTGTACAAAGGCATTGACCAACTCATGGATGAGGGTGTGGCCCAGTTGTTCACCTTGGAAATGAACGGAAGAAAAGTAATCGGAACAGTAGGTGCCCTGCAATATGAAGTAATCCAATATCGATTGGAACACGAATATGGCGCCAAATGTACTTATGAAAACTTCCCCGTACATAAAGCATGCTGGGTAGAACCCGAAGATGCGAAGAATGAAGAGTTCCAAGAATTCAAACGGGTAAAACAAAAGTTTTTGGCAACGGACAAAAAAGGTCAGTTGGTATTTTTGGCAGACTCACCTTTCTCTTTACAAATGACCCAACAGAAATATCCTTCGGTAAAATTGCACTACACTTCAGAGTTTGAATGATAATTACCCCTAAATCTTAAACCCTAAGGAAAAAAACACAGAACCATAAGCAAAGTTTATCTTTGTTTCTTCCAATTGATTCTGAGAACCAGAATTTTCATTCAAAGGAAAAGGGCCTTGTTCAGTAGGATATGAAAGCAGGTATGAAAGTCCAATATTGCTATACGTTACTCTTCTATTCCACAAATAAATCAATACCTTGGACTTAATCCCTATGGTAAACGGATTACTGGTTATTCTCTTTCCCGATTCTCTATAATTTTCAATTTGAACCGCATACATTTTGTTAAACATAAGTGCTGGTCCAATGCTTAATTTGGTAAGTCTTGACCCAAAACGATAGTTTACGCCAATTGTAATGCTCTCAAAACCAAATTCTAAAATTTGTCCTGATTCATTTAACCCCATAGTCTTACCCAAATCAACAAGGTTAAATTCAATTTCAATTTCCTTCTTGTTTTGTATGCTCCATGCGTAGGAAAAATTCAAGTCCCTTCTAGGTCCTGACTTTGTTGGATAGCTAATAGGTCCAAAAATAAAACCAGGAGCAGTAATTCCAAATCCATTGTCCTCCAAATGTCTAGCCATTTGATTCATAGGTCCAATAAAGGGATGTCCATATGAGATCCCCAAACTATAACTAAAATCATTACTGCTTTGGGCATTTAAAAAACCTCCAAGTTGTATACAAAAGAATGACCCTAACAGTATTTTACTATTCATTTTCATACCAATAGCTTTGAATACTTTTAAAAACCTAAGGCCTTAATAACCCCGCCTCAACAAATTTTATGGGAACCAAATAAATTTAGGATATATTTTACTGAAAGACAATAAATTAGCTTTACAATTGACCTTTTTTTGTATTTTGTAGGTCACAACCAATAAAAACAAACTACTATGACAACTACAGTAAAACCACCTACTTGGTTTTGGGTGGTGAGCGTTATTGCGCTTCTATGGAATTTAATGGGTGTTTACAACTATCTCTATCAGGCATTCAACCAAGTGGCCATTTTGGAAAGTTTAGACCAAACCCAACGTGAGGTTTTTGAAGGCATCCCCGCTTGGGCAACGGCAGCCTTTGCCCTTGCAGTTTTTACCGGAGCTATTGGATCAATTGGCCTTTTGCTCCGAAAGAAATGGGCGCGCCCACTTTTTGTTATTTCATTGATAACAGCAATGGCTCAGTTTATTCACTGGCTTTTTATTTCAGGTGCGGTAGAAGCATTTGGTCCCTCCACCTACACCATGCCCATTATTGTTATCATTATAGGGCTTTATCTTATTTTCTTTGCAAAACAAGGAATCAAGAAAAGCTGGTTAAAATAACGGATACAAAAAAGGCCCTGATCAAAAATCAGGGCCTTTTTTATGCTTCTCCCGTCGGTCCAAAATTCAATGGGATGTGAGGTTGTTCGTAATCTTGAATGGGGCCATGCGCGTTTTCAAAACGGGCCACATTATCATTCAATGCTTTTAAAAACTTTTTGGCATGCTGGGGAGTAAGGACAATCCTGCTCTTCACCTTAGCCTTGGGAGCACCGGGCATCATACTAATAAAATCAACCACAAACTCTGATGCAGAGTGATTGATAATTGCCAAATTGGAATAGATTCCCTCCGCGGTCTTCTCATCCAACTCTATATTGATCTGTTTTTGCTTCTGATCTTCTTTATCAGCCATTATACTTAATACTTACGTTTCAAAATGATAAAAGAAAACCCTGACGGTGAGGCCAGGGTTTTGCTTATTTTAAATTAGAACTTGAATTCCTCTTTTCGGGCCATGATTTCATCGTATTCCTCTTTGGATCCTACGATGATACTATCATAATCCCTCATACCGGTACCGGCGGGAATCTTATGTCCAACAATTACATTCTCCTTCAATCCTTCCAGCGTATCCACTTTACCGCTAACGGCGGCTTCATTCAATACTTTTGTGGTTTCCTGGAACGATGCGGCAGAGATAAATGACTTGGTCTGCAACGACGCTCTGGTAATCCCTTGTAGGATTGGAGTGGCCGTAGCGGCAACCGCATCTCTTGCCGTTACCAAGGTCTTGTCCTCTCTTCTTAGAATAGAGTTCTCATCCCTCAATTCACGGGCAGTAATAATCTGACCTGGTTTCAATCTTTCTGAATCTCCGGCTTCCTCAACAACTTTCTTACCATAGATCTCATCGTTCTCATTGATAAAGTCGTCTTTGTGCACCAATTGATTTTCCAAGAAAGTAGTGTCTCCAGAATCTTCAATCTTCACCTTACGCATCATCTGTCTTACCACGACCTCAAAGTGCTTATCATTGATTTTCACACCTTGTAATCGATACACCTCTTGAACTTCGTTCACCAAGTACTGCTGAACGGCTGAAGGTCCTTTGATGGCCAAGATATCTTCTGGGGTGATAGAACCATCTGACAATGGCATACCCGCACGTACATAGTCATTTTCCTGAACCAAAATCTGGTTGGAAAGTTTCACCAAGTACTTCTTCACCTCTCCGGTTTTGGATTCGATGATAATCTCACGGTTACCACGCTTGATCTTACCAAAGGAAACAACACCATCAATTTCAGAAACCACGGCTGGGTTAGATGGGTTACGGGCCTCAAACAGCTCGGTTACCCTTGGAAGACCACCGGTAATATCCCCTGCCTTGGCAGATTTACGTGGAATCTTCACCAAAATTTTACCTTCCTTGATTTTCTCACCATCGTCCACCATCAAGTGGGAACCAACAGGCAAGTTGTAAGAACGTAGGGTCTCACCCTTACCATCCTTGATCAATAAGGTTGGAATCAATTTTTTGTTTCTTGATTCGGAAATCACCTTTTCTTGGAAACCAGTCTGTTCATCAATCTCCACTTGGTAGGTAACCCCTTGCTCAATATTCTCATAGGCTATTTGACCTGTAAACTCGGAAACAATAACACCGTTATAGGGATCCCACTGGCAAATCAAGGCTCCTTTGCTGATTTTAGCGCCATTCTTGACGAATAACTGAGAACCGTAAGGAATGTTATTGGTGCTCAACGTAATGCCTGTTTTGGCATCTACAACCTTAATTTCTGACGTTCTGGAAATGACAATGTTGACTTTTTCTCCTTCACTGTTCTCTCCTTCAACCAATCTTAAATCCTCTATTTCGGCAATACCATCAAATTTGGACTCCAATTTGTTGTCTTCGGAAATGTTTCCTGCAATACCACCCACGTGGAAGGTACGCAAGGTCAACTGAGTACCAGGCTCACCGATGGATTGCGCAGCTACAACACCAACAGCTTCTCCTCGTTGCACCATTTTATTGGTGGCCAAGTTTCTACCGTAGCATTTTGCACAAATTCCCTGAGGTGCTTCACAAGTCAAGGCTGAACGTACTTCAACTTTTTCAATTGGAGCAGCTTCAACTCTTCTCACATCAGCTTCAGAGATTTCTTGGCCTGCTTTAAGCACCAATTCCTCTGTCAACGGATTGTATACATCATGCAAGGAAACCCTACCTAGGATTCTTTCTCCTAAAGATTCAACGATTTCCTCGTTCTTCTTCAATGGCTCAACTTCAATTCCTCGAAGCGTTCCACAATCCTCAATATTGATGATCACATCTTGGGAAACATCCACCAAACGACGAGTCAAGTATCCTGCATCCGCTGTTTTCAATGCGGTATCCGCAAGACCTTTACGCGCACCGTGGGTAGAGATAAAGTATTCCAAGATGGACAATCCTTCCTTAAAGTTGGAAAGAATCGGGTTTTCAATAATCTCTCCACCACCAGCGGTAGATTTTTTAGGCTTGGCCATCAATCCACGCATACCGGTCAACTGACGAATCTGCTCTTTGGATCCCCTCGCACCAGAATCCAACATCATGTACACCGAGTTGAATCCTTGTTTGTCTTCACGAATTCGCTTCATGGCCAATTCGGTCAACATGGCGTTGGTAGAAGTCCAAACATCAATAACCTGGTTATATCGCTCGTTATTGGTGATAAGACCCATGTTATAGTTCATCATAATACCATCAACCTGCTCATTGGCATCGTTGATCATATCTTGTTTTTCCGCTGGAATGATGATATCTCCCAAACTGAAGGACAACCCTCCTTTGAAAGCGAAATCATATCCCATGGACTTTATCTTATCCAAGAATTCAGCCGTGGTAGGAACATCAGTAACGGCTAGAATATCCCCGATAATGTTTCGAAGGGCTTTCTTGTTCAATACTTGGTTGATGAATCCTGCTTGTTCTGGCACTACGGTGTTGAACAATACACGACCTACAGTGGTTTCAATAATTTGATTGACCAACTCCCCTGCTTCATTGAAATCTTTGGTTCTTACCTTTATACCAGCGTTCAACGCCACTTTCTTTTCATTGAAGGCAATCTCCACTTCTTCGGATGAATAGAAGGTAAGTCCTTCACCCAAAACAGGTTCTTCCTTAGTGGACTTCTTCTCTTTGGTCATATAGTACAATCCCAACACCATATCCTGGGAAGGAACGGTAATTGGAGAACCGTTGGCAGGGTTAAGGATGTTCTGTGAAGCCAACATTAACAATTGAGCTTCCAAAATGGCCTCTGGCCCCAATGGCAAGTGAACTGCCATCTGGTCCCCATCAAAATCCGCGTTAAATGCGGTACAGGCCAATGGGTGCAAACGAATCGCCTTACCTTCAATAAGTTTTGGCTGGAACGCTTGGATACCCAATCTGTGCAATGTGGGGGCCCGGTTCAACAATACGGGGTGTCCTTTTAGGACGTTTTCAAGGATATCCCAAACTACGGGTTCCTTTTTGTCGATAATCTTCTTGGCAGATTTTACGGTCTTAACAATACCTCTTTCTATCAACTTACGGATAATGAAAGGCTTGTACAATTCGGCTGCCATATCTTTTGGAAGACCACATTCGTACAATTTCATTTCGGGTCCAACCACAATTACGGAACGAGCGGAGTAATCCACACGTTTACCCAATAGGTTCTGACGGAAACGACCTTGTTTCCCTTTCAAGGAATCAGAAAGGGATTTCAATGGTCTGTTGGATTCTGTTTTAACCGCAGAGGCTTTTCTAGTGTTGTCGAAAAGGGAATCCACTGCTTCTTGAAGCATACGTTTTTCGTTCCTCAAGATCACTTCAGGTGCCTTGATTTCCATCAAACGCTTCAAACGATTGTTTCGGATAATTACCCTACGGTATAGGTCATTCAAATCCGAAGTGGCAAAACGACCACCATCCAATGGCACCAATGGACGCAATTCTGGGGGAATCACGGGAATTACCTTCATGATCATCCATTCAGGATTGTTCTCACGGTTATCCTGCGATTCACGCAAAGCTTCCACAACCTGAAGACGTTTCAAGGCCTCAGTTTTACGTTGTTTGGACGTTTCGGTGTTGGCCTTGTGACGAAGTTCGTACGACAATTGCTCCAAATCGATTCGGGACAATAGTTCGATCAAACACTCGGCACCCATTTTGGCGATGAACTTATTGGGGTCGGTATCTTCCAAATACTGATTCTCAGAAGGAATGGACTCCAAAATGTTCAAATACTCCTCCTCGGTCAAGAAATCCATTTTTTGGATTTCCTCTCCTTCTGGACCTTTGGCATTACCAGGCTGGATGACCACATACCTTTCGTAGTAAATGATCATATCCAACTTTTTGGAAGGCAATCCCAAAAGGTAACCTATTTTGTTTGGCAGTGAACGGAAGTACCAGATATGTGCCACAGGAACCACCAAATTGATGTGTCCCACACGATCTCTACGTACTTTTTTCTCCGTTACTTCAACACCACAACGGTCACAAACAATACCGCGATAACGGATACGCTTGTACTTTCCGCAGGCACATTCGTAATCCTTAACAGGACCGAAGATACGCTCGCAGAACAATCCATCACGCTCTGGTTTGTGCGTTCTATAGTTAATAGTTTCAGGCTTCAATACCTCGCCACGGGACTCGGCCAAGATTGACTCTGGTGAGGCCAATCCTATGGAAATTTTATTGAACCTTTTTGGTGCGTTATTATCTTTTATTCTAGCCATAACAATATGGTGATGATATAATTAATGTATATAGTGTTCTATTCTTCCAATCTAATATCCAAGCCCAAACCTTTAAGTTCGTGCATCAATACGTTGAAAGATTCTGGTAATCCAGGTTCTGGCATGGTTTCGCCCTTTACAATGGATTCATAGGTCTTGGCTCTTCCGATAACGTCATCTGACTTAACTGTCAAGATTTCACGTAGGGTAGATGAAGCACCATAGGCTTCCAATGCCCATACCTCCATCTCACCAAAACGCTGACCACCAAACTGGGCTTTACCACCCAAGGGTTGCTGTGTGATCAAGGAGTATGGTCCAATGGAACGTGCGTGCATCTTGTCGTCTACCATGTGACCCAATTTCAACATATAGATCACCCCAACCGTAGCAGCTTGGTCAAAACGCTGACCAGTTCCACCATCATAAAGGTGTGTATGTCCAAATCGAGGTACACCAGCTTCATCAGTAAGCTCATTGATTTGATCTAAAGTAGCACCATCAAAAATTGGAGTTCCATACTTCCGACCCAATTTCTGTCCAGCCCAACCCAAAACGGTTTCATAGATCTGACCAATGTTCATCCTTGAAGGTACACCCAGTGGGTTCAATACAATGTCCACAGGAGTTCCATCTTCCAAGAACGGCATATCCTCTTGACGAACGATTCGGGCCACGATACCTTTGTTACCGTGACGACCTGCCATTTTATCACCAACTTTAAGCTTACGCTTTTTAGCGATGTATACCTTAGCCAACTTCATGATACCTGCAGGAAGTTCATCCCCTACGGAGATGGTAAATTTGTCCCTTCTTAGGTTACCCTGAATGTCGTTCAATTTGATTTTATAGTTGTGCAACAAATCGGCCACCAAAGCATTGGTAGCATCATCTGTTGTCCAGCTTCCACCAACCAAGTGGGCAAAATCATCAACGGCATTCAACATTTTAATGGTGTATTTCTTTCCTTTTGGAAGTACTTCTTCACCCAAATCGTTGATAACACCTTGCGATGTTTTACCGTTAATCAACCCAAATAATTTCTCGATCAAGACATCTTTCAACTGTTGGAACTTCACTTCGTAGTCCATCTCTAATCTTGAGATAGCCTCTTTATCTTCGGAACGTTTTCTCTTGTCTTTAATGGAACGAGAGAACAATTTCTTATCGATAACAACCCCACTTAATGATGGAGAGGCTTTCAAGGAAGCATCTTTAACGTCACCGGCCTTGTCCCCAAAGATGGCGCGCAACAGTTTTTCTTCTGGAGTTGGATCAGATTCACCTTTTGGAGTAATCTTACCAATCAAAATATCCCCAGGCTTCACCTCGGCACCGATACGGATCATACCATACTCGTCCAAATCCTTGGTCGCTTCTTCTGAAACGTTTGGAATATCGTTGGTTAACTCTTCAGCACCCAGCTTGGTGTCCCTAACTTCAAGGGCGTACTCATCAATATGGATAGAGGTAAAGATATCCTCGCGAACCACTTTTTCTGAGATTACGATTGCATCCTCAAAGTTATATCCTTTCCAAGGCATGAAGGCAACTTTCATGTTTCTACCCAAGGCCAGTTCGCCTTTTTCGGTAGCGTATCCTTCACAAAGCACCTGACCTCTTTTTACCTTATCGCCTTTTTTAACGATGGGCTTCAAGTTGATGCTTGTACCTTGGTTGGTCTTTCTAAATTTCACCAAATTGTAGGTCTTGGAATCTTCTTCAAAGCTTACCAAGCGCTCTTCCTCACTCCTATCGTACTTAATGGTGATTTTCTGTGCATCAACATATTCCACAACACCATCGCCTTCGGCATTGATCAATACTCGGGAATCGGTAGCTACTTGTCTTTCCAGACCGGTACCCACGATAGGTGAATCAGGGCGCAACAATGGTACAGCTTGACGCATCATGTTAGAACCCATCAAGGCACGGTTCGCATCATCATGCTCCAAAAATGGAATCAAGGAAGCGGAGATGGATGCAATCTGGTTAGGAGCAACGTCCGTATACTGGATTTCAGCTGGATCCACTACAGGGAAATCACCTTCTTCACGGGCAATTACTTTTTCACGTTCAATGGTGCCATCTTTCGCCAATGGAATGTTGGCTTGGGCTATTTTCATTCCCTCTTCTTCTTCTGCGCTCAAGTAGATATGGTTTTTCGTATCCACTTTTCCATCAGTCACCTTACGATAAGGGGTTTCCAAGAAGCCCATATTGTTCACCTTGGCAAAAACGGAAAGTGAAGAAATCAAACCAATGTTTGGTCCTTCAGGGGTCTCAATAGGACACAATCTTCCGTAGTGGGTATAGTGAACGTCACGCACCTCAAATCCGGCTCTTTCACGGGAAAGACCACCTGGTCCTAGTGCGGACAATCTTCTTTTGTGGGTAATCTCTGCCAATGGGTTGGTCTGGTCCATGAACTGAGACAACTGGTTAGTTCCGAAGAATGAGTTGATCACAGAAGACAGGGTCTTCGCGTTAATCAAGTCAATCGGAGTAAACACTTCGTTGTCACGAACGTTCATACGCTCACGGATGGTACGTGCCATACGCGCCAAACCTACGCCAAATTGAGAGGACAATTGCTCGCCTACCGTACGTACACGACGGTTGGACAAGTGGTCGATATCATCGATTTCCGCTTTTGAGTTGATCAACTCGATCAAATACTTGATGATGGTGATGATATCTTCTTTGGTAAGCACTTCTTTGTCCATACCAATGTCCAAGCCCAATTTCTTGTTCATTCTGTAACGACCAACCTCACCCAAAGAGTAACGCTGATCGGAGAAGAACAATTTCTCAATAATGCCCCGAGCAGTCTCTTCATCTGGTGGCTCGGCATTACGCAATTGTCTATAGATATGCTCTACCGCTTCTTTTTCAGAGTTGGTAGGGTCTTTTTGCAATGTGTTGTGGATGATAGCATAGTCTGACTGTGCATTGTTTTCCTTGTGAAGAAGAATAGTCTTCACATCGGCATCAATGATCTCATCGATATGCTCTTTTTCCAAAACGGTGTCACGATCGAGGATAATCTCGTTTCGCTCGATGGAAACCACTTCTCCTGTATCCTCGTCCACGAAATCCTCATGCCATGTGTTCAACACCCTTGCGGCCAATTTGCGGCCCAATACTTTTTTAAGTCCGGCTTTGGAAACTTTTACTTCTTCAGATAGGTCAAAGATTTCCAAGATATCCTTATCCCTTTCAAAGCCAATGGCACGGAAAAGGGTGGTTACCGGCAACTTTTTCTTTCTATCAATGTAAGCGTACATTACGCCATTGATGTCTGTAGCAAATTCAATCCAAGATCCTTTGAAAGGAATTACCCGGGCTGAATACAGTTTTGTACCGTTCGCGTGGAAGGATTGTCCAAAGAAAACCCCTGGAGATCTGTGCAACTGGGAAACCACTACTCTTTCGGCACCATTGATCACAAAGGTTCCGCTAGGAGTCATATATGGAATTGTTCCCAAGTACACGTCCTGCACGATGGTTTCAAAATCTTCGTGCTCTGGATCGGTACAGTATAATTTTAAACGTGCCTTTAAGGGAACGCTATAGGTAAGTCCACGTTCAATACATTCTTGGATGGAATATCTAGGTGGATCTATAAAGTAATCCAAAAACTCAAGTACAAACTGGTTTCTGGTATCGGTGATTGGAAAATTCTCCATGAAGGTGTTGTAGAGACCTTCGTTTCCTCTTTCATCAGATTTGGTTTCAAGTTGAAAAAAGTCTTGAAAGGATTTTATCTGAATGTCCAAGAAATCCGGATAATCCGGTATGTTCTTAGCAGATGCGAAATTTACTCTTTCAGTAGTGTTTGTGAACATCAATGGACAAATTTTGATCGTGAATATTATGTGGGTCTGTGTACGGCTCTATACACTCCTTATATAAATAGGCTAAGGTCTAACCAAAAATGGAAAGACCTTAACCAAACTTTCTATGGTAAAAGCAAATTATTTAAGCTCAACTTCTGCTCCTGCTTCTTCCAATGATTTTTTGATGCCTTCTGCTTCGTCTTTAGAAACACCTTCTTTAACAGCTTTAGGTGCACTATCAACGATATCTTTAGCGTCTTTAAGTCCAAGACCGGTCAATTCCTTAACCAATTTTACGACTGCCAATTTAGAAGCTCCAGCAGCTGTAAGGATTACATCAAATTCTGATTTTTCCTCAGCGGCTTCAGCATCACCACCAGCGGCTCCACCACCAGCAGCAACAGCTACTGCAGCAGCAGCAGGCTCAATACCGTATTCTTCTTTTAGGATGTCGGCCAACTCATTTACCTCTTTTACTGTTAGGTTAACCAACTGTTCTGCAAAATCTTTTAAATCTGCCATTTTTCTATCGTTTAATAAAAATGTTTAAAAATATACTTAGTTTATTGTGCGCGAATTATTCTTTCTCAGATAATGTCTTAAGGATACCGGCCAATTTACCGCCACCAGATTTAAGTCCAGAAATAACATTCTTGGCTGGTGATTGCAGCAATCCGATGATATCACCGATAACTTCTTCTTTGGACTTGATATTTACAAGTGCCTCCAAATTCTCGTCACCGATGTAGATAGCCTCTGCAATAAAGGCTCCTTTCAACAAAGGTTTATCTGATTTTTTTCTAAAGTCCTTGATAAGTTTCGCAGGCCCGTTCCCAGTTTCGGAAAACATCATGGATGTATTTCCTTTCAATACGCCGGGAAGTTCACCAAATTCCTTATCAGAGGCTTCCATTGCTTTTGCAAGCAAGGTGTTCTTAACAACCGCAAGTTTAATATTGGCCTTAAAACATGCCCTTCTTAAGTTAGAAGTGGCAACGGCATCCAATCCTGAAATATCTGCCAAGTAAATATTGGCGTTTTCAGCTAACTGTGCAGTCAAATCTTCTATTACTGTTGCTTTTTCTTCTCTTGTCATAGTTAAAATATTGAACTACCAGTTACTTAAACTGCTTTTGGATCTAATTGAACACTGGGACTCATAGTGCTGGACATGTAGATGCTTTTCATATACACTCCTTTTGCAGCAGCTGGCTTAAGCTTATTCAAGGTATCAATCAATTCCTTGGCATTTCCTGCGATTTTATCTGCAGAGAATGAAGCTTTACCGATAGCGGCATGCACAATTCCCGTCTTGTCCACTTTAAAGTCAATCTTACCGGCCTTCACATCAGATACAGCTTTGGCCACATCCATGGTTACGGTTCCGGTCTTTGGATTGGGCATTAATCCCCTAGGTCCCAAAACGCGACCTAATGGACCTAATTTACCCATAACGCTTGGCATGGTGATGATAACATCAACATCAGTCCAACCGCCTTTTATTTTATCCAAATATTCGTCCAACCCAACATAATCTGCGCCAGCTTCTGTAGCTTCTGCTTCCTTATCTGGGGTCACCAATGCCAAAACTTTTACATCCTTACCTGTTCCATGAGGAAGGGTAACAACGCCACGCACCATTTGGTTTGCTTTTCTTGGATCTACACCCAAACGAACCGCAAGGTCAATGGAAGCGTCAAATTTTACATTGGTAATTTCTTTTATCAAAGAAGATGCCTCATCCAAGGAATAGAGTTTGTTCTTCTCTATTTTGGCCTGAGCCTCTTTTTGCTTTTTTGTCAATCTTGCCATTATAATTGCTTTAAGATTTTAAAAAGGTCTTTGTCCAGATACTTTAAGACCCATAGATCTTGCCGTACCGGCAACCATACTCATTGCAGACTCCACGGTAAAAGCATTCAAATCGACCATTTTATCTTCGGCGATTTGCTTTACTTGATCCCATGTTACTGACCCTGGTTTTACCCTGTTAGGTTCGCCCGATCCTTTTTTAATCTTTGCCGCTTCCAACAATTGAACTGCCGCAGGTGGTGTTTTTACAACAAAGTCGAAAGACTTATCCTTGTAAACGGTGATAACAACAGGCAATACTTTGCCCGGTTTGTCCTGTGTACGTGCATTAAACTGCTTACAGAACTCCATGATGTTAACACCAGCAGCACCTAAGGCGGGTCCAACCGGTGGCGATGGGTTCGCAGCACCTCCCCTAACTTGTAATTTAACTACCTTATCTACTTCTTTTGCCATTGTTTCTAATTAAATTTAAAGTGTGTCAATTGGAAGCAACACAGCTTTATATATATGTAACAGCTCTATTTATAGTCTTGAGATTTTAGATGCCAGTATTGAGAATCTCATATCCCATATCTAGCTTCTAACATCTTTCTATCTATACTTTTTCAACTTGCATATAACTGAGCTCCAATGGTGTCTTTCTTCCGAAAATTTTCACCATAACCTCTAGCTTACGCTTTTCTTCATTGATTTTTTCAACAGTTCCATTGAATCCGTTGAAAGGACCATCAATAACCTTAACCGTTTCTCCCAACACAAATGGAATAGCCACATTGTCTGTATTGACCGCCAACTCGTCCACTTTCCCCAGCATACGGTTCACTTCAGATTTTCGCAAAGGAACGGGATCACCCCCTTTAACTTCTCCTAAAAAGCCAATGACATTGGTAATGGAACGGATAATGTGCACCATTTCACCACCCAAATTGGCCTTAATCATGATATATCCAGGAAAGTAAACCCTTTCTTTATTGATTTTCTTTCCATTTCTGATTTGTACAACTTTTTCGGTGGGCACAAGAACCTCTTCAAGATAGTCACCAAAACCAGCACGCTCCACCTCACTTTCAATGTAGCCTTTGATCTTGTTCTCCTGACCACTTACAGCCCTTACCACATACCATTTTTTCTCCAGAACCTCAGACATACCTACTACCCTATTAATTTATCAAAATACAAACCGATCAACTTACTGAAAAGTGAATCAACGCCCCATGTTGCCAAAGCAAACAAAATGGAAAAAACTGCCACAATAACCATCAGGTTAGAAGCCTTATCCCTGTCCAACCAGGTAACATTGTTCTTTAATTCCTCGAATGATTCCTTTACGTAAGTGAACATAATATTTGTATTTTCTTGCATGCTTCGGCTGCGATCGGCACAGGCTTCAAAGAGACTTTCAATCTCATCATGCTTTTTGTCTTTTCTGTTGCACGGGAGAGGAGAGACTTCCCTCGACTACGCTCGGGATAAACTTCTCGCCCCACTGTGCTTTTATCTTTCTGTTGCACGGGAGGAGAGACTCGAACTCCCGACACCTGGTTTTGGAGACCAGTGCTCTACCAACTGAGCTACACCCGTTTATAATTACACCGAAAGGTATCCCGAGAAAATCGGGACACCCTTTAGTGTACTATTTACTGTAAATGATTAATCTAGAATTTCAGTAACCTGACCAGCACCTACTGTTCTACCACCTTCACGAATAGCGAAACGTAGACCTACGTTCAACGCGATAGGTTGAATCAAATCAACAGTGATTGTCAAGTTGTCACCAGGCATAACCATTTCTACTCCATCAGGAAGGTTGATGTTTCCAGTCACGTCAGTTGTACGAACGTAGAACTGAGGACGGTAGTTGTTGTGGAATGGAGTGTGACGTCCACCTTCTTCTTTTTTAAGGATATACACCTCTGCTTTAAATTTAGCGTGAGGAGTAACAGAACCTGGCTTACAGATCACCATACCTCTTTTGATATCGGATTTTTCAATACCTCTCAAAAGGATCCCTACGTTATCACCAGCTTCACCTCTATCCAAAATCTTACGGAACATCTCTACCCCAGTAATGGTGGAAGACAATTTCTCAGCACCCATACCAATAATATCAACAGCATCACCCGTATTCGCGATTCCAGTTTCGATACGTCCTGTAGCAACAGTACCACGACCGGTAATGGTGAATACATCTTCGATAGGCATCAAGAAATCTTTATCAACTTCACGTTGTGGCTCCTCGATCCACTCATCTACTGCTTTCATCAACTCCATTACAGTGTCAACCCATTTTTGCTCACCGTTCAATGCACCCAATGCAGAACCAGCGATAACAGGTCCATTGTCACCATCGTACTCGTAGAAAGAAAGCAATTCTCTTACTTCCATTTCAACAAGCTCCAAAAGTTCCTCGTCATCAACCATGTCAACTTTGTTCAAGAAAACAACGATACGTGGAATACCTACCTGGCGACCCAAAAGGATGTGCTCACGAGTTTGTGGCATAGGTCCATCAGTTGCAGCAACAACCAAAATGGCACCGTCCATCTGAGCAGCACCAGTAACCATGTTCTTTACGTAATCCGCGTGACCAGGACAGTCAACGTGGGCGTAGTGACGGTTTTCAGTTTGGTACTCAACGTGTGAAGTGTTGATGGTAATACCTCTTTCTTTCTCCTCAGGAGCATTATCGATGGAATCAAAGCTTCTAAGCTCTGACAAACCAGCGTTTGCCAATACAGTGGTAATAGCAGCAGTCAATGTTGTTTTACCGTGATCCACGTGTCCAATGGTACCAATATTTAAGTGGGGTTTGGAACGATCAAAAGTTTCCTTTGCCATTTTAAAATAATTTAATTCTTAGTTTATATTAGTGTACAAATCGTTTTGAGCCAATGACGGGATTTGAACCCGTGACCTCTTCCTTACCAAGGAAACGCTCTACCCCTGAGCTACACCGGCGTAAAGTGTTGAATCAACCACCTTTAAAATTTCCTTTTTTAAAGGAAGAGATTCCTGCCTTCGCAGGAATGACAATCTTGTCTTAGAGCGGGAGACCGGGTTCGAACCGGCGACATTCAGCTTGGAAGGCTGACGCTCTACCAACTGAGCTACTCCCGCATTTTTTATTGGGCATTTGCCCAAAAAGTTATCAACATTTCAAAATAACCTCTTTTCCCGTTGTTCAGCGAACAACTTTTGTGGGGAGAGCAGGATTCGAACCTGCGAAGGTGAAAACCAACAGATTTACAGTCTGTCCTCGTTGGCCGCTTGAGTATCTCCCCGCCTTATTTTCAGTAACTTACGAGCCGATGGAGGGACTCGAACCCACGACCTGCTGATTACAAATCAGCTGCTCTAGCCAGCTGAGCTACATCGGCGTTTTACCGCCTTTCGTCCATAAAAAAAGTCCGCTATTTCTAACGGACTGCAAATGTATAGATTTATTTTTTTAATCAAAATAAATTTTCAAAAATTTTGATCAAACCTTGGCCCTAAGTTTTTCCTTCTTTTTTACCAATTGTCGCTCCAAGGAACTACATGCTGAATCCACTGCTTCCTCAAAGGTCTTACATTGTTTTTTTACGACAATCTTATCTCTTGGAATCGAGACCATAATTTCCACAATCTTATTCTCTTTAGCACTAGTGTTTTCTACTTTCAAATAAATGTCTGAATCAATGACCTTATCATAAAACAATTCCAATTTATCCATTCGTTTTTGGATAAAATCGAGAAGCTTACCATCAGCTACAAAATTTACCGATTGCGCATTTACTTTCATAAGACGTAGTTTTAGTACTGCCTAGCGGCAGTGAAGTTAAACAATACAAGAACCTTTATTTCTTGTTTCTTGGATGGGCCTTTTGGTGTACCTTCTTGAGCTCGGCTATACTATTGTGTGTGTACACTTGCGTAGATGCCAAACTGGAGTGACCCAATAATTCCTTTACTGAATTCAAATCTGCCCCCCTATTCAGCAAGTGCGTTGCAAAGGTGTGCCTTAAAATATGTGGGCTCTTTTTTACCTTGGGAGACACCAAACTAAAATACTTATTTATGGTACGATAAACAAGTGTTTCGTAAATTTTAAGCCCCCCTTTGGTCAATAAAAGAAAAGCCGAATTTTTTACCTCTTCAAGCTTGGAGCGACTTTCCAAATAGGCTTTTAAATGGGTAATTGTAGAGGGGAGCAATGGAAGGATTCGTTCCTTGTTCCGCTTACCCAATACTTTTAGTGTGTTTGTGGAAAAATCAATATCTGTTAGCTTTAAGCCAACCAATTCCGCTCTTCGGATACCGGTTGCATAGAGCAGTTCTATAATAAGCTTGTCCCGGACTCCCTCAAAATCATCATTAAAAGGTATTTCCTTAAGAATTTCTTCCATTTCATGTTCAGAGAAAGGAACCTCAACCTTTTTATCGGTCTTTAGTGCTTTATGTTTTTTTAGAGGGGAAACTGATATCTGCCCAACCTTTAAAAGAAACCTGTAATAAGCCCTAAGGGAGGATATTTTCCTGTTGATGGTCCTATTGGAAACTTCGTTGGTGGACAAATGCACGATCCAGTTCCGGATCATGGAGTAGCCAATATCGATTATGGATTGCTCAGCATGGTTTTCCTCGCAAAAGGCAGAAAACTCAATAACATCCCTCTCATAGGCCCGAATGGTGTGCTGGGAATAGTTTTTCTCCAATTGCAGATAGGATATGAACGCTTCTAAGGACATATCCCAAAGGTAGACAAATAGAACTATGTCAAACGCCTAAAACAAAAAATCCCGCTCCTAATTGGAAGCGGGATATACTAATGTATTGTGAAAAAAGTCAACTACACCTCCTCTTGATCTCTCAAGCTTTGAATGTACTGTGCTTTTTGAATTTCAGCTCTACGTTGCACTGAAGGTTTTGTGAACTGTTGCCTGGTCCTCAACTGACGCATGGTACCAGTTTTATCAAACTTACGCTTGAAACGCTTTAAAGCTCTATCGATGTTTTCTCCTTCTTTAACAGGTATTATTAACATGGGCTACAACCTCCTTTCTTTTATATTTTGGTCGGCAAATATACATTTAAAAAGTAGTACCAAACAAATTACTTGAGAATATTTCTGGAAATCACCAGTTTCTGGATTTCGGTGGTGCCTTCCCCTATGGTACAGAGCTTTGCATCACGGTAGAACTTCTCCACTGGAAAATCCTTGGTATACCCATAGCCGCCATGAATTTGGACAGCTTCATTGGCAATCTTTACGCACACTTCGGAGGCATACATTTTGGACATGGCACTGAACTTGGTCATGGGTCTACCCTCATTCTTCAAGAATGCGGCCTTATGCAACAAAAGTTCCGATGCTTCAATCTCTGTGGCCATGTCGGCCAATTTAAAGGATATACCTTGAAACTGACTAATGGGCTTCCCAAATTGCACCCGTTCCTTGGAATATTTTAACGCCGCTTCGTAAGCGCCTTTAGAAACTCCAAGTGACAAAGCCCCAATGGAAATTCGCCCCCCATCCAACACCTTCATGGATTGGATAAAGCCATCCCCTACTTCACCCAAACGATTGGCATCTGGAATCCTACAATCAGAAAAAATCAATTCTGCGGTTTCGCTGGCCCGCATGCCCAGTTTATCTTCTTTTTTTCCACTGGAAAATCCGGGAGTTCCTTTTTCAACGGCAAAAGCGGTCATACCATGACTGTCGCCTTTTTCACCTGTTCTGGCGATCACCACTGCGATGTCCCCACTAATTCCATGGGTGATAAAGTTCTTAGCTCCATTAATGACCCAGTGATCACCATCCTTTACAGCTGTGGTATTCATTCCACCAGCATCCGAACCGGTATTGTGTTCCGTTAAACCCCAGGCCCCAATCCATTCCGCTGTGGCCAATTTTGGGATCCAGCGTTGCTTTTGCTCCTCGTTTGCAAAGGATAGAATATGATTTGTACAAAGTGAGTTGTGAGCTGCAACCGATAGTCCGATCGCTGGGTCCACTTTGGATATTTCTTCCAAAATGGCAATATACTCATGATATCCAAGACCTGAGCCTCCCAGTTCTTCGGGAACCAAAACCCCCATAAAACCAAACTCTCCAGCCTTTTTAAAGACTTCTATTGGGAAAGTTTGGGATTCATCCCATTCCATAACATGGGGAAAAATGTACTGCTGCGCAAACTCCTTGGCAGATTCAGCGACCATCTTCTGGGTCTCCGAATAATCAAAGTTTAATGTGGATAAAGTCTCCGTAACCATTCATGCAATTTTATAGGCTCAAATATAGCTTAATTCTCTCAATCCTATCGGCTGGAAACGACTTAAGCCCCTTTAATTCGTCCAATGTGGTAAATGCCCCATGGGTTTCACGATATGAGACAATTTCACGGGCCAAATTATAGTCAATATAAATCAATTGGGCCAACTGTTCCACAGCAGCATTGTTTATATTGATTTTCTGAATACTTGGCACATCAATTACCTGAAACTGTTCCAGAGCCCTTTTAACCACAGCAGGTTCCAGCCCATACACATCATACAATTGTTCGCTGACCAAAAACCCTCCAAGCCTGTCCCTAAATTTTATGATTCGGTTGGAAAGGGTTTCACCAATGCCGCTTACCGTTCTAAGCTCCTCAGCAGTCGCCTTGTTCAAATCTCGAAGAACTGTGGTGGTTTCTTTTTGTGATGACGCAACAAATTCAGGTTTATTTTTCTCCTGATTCACCCAGTCTGGAAATTTAAAATACGGTGCCATAATCGCGAGCAGTGAATCCGATACCCGCGTCACTTGCTGAAACTCTTCAGCTGAATTTACAAACCTATCCGTTGCTCGATAGGCCAATAGTCGGTCAACTTCCAATGAGGACATTCCCAATGTATATCCTTTGTAGTCCGTTATGTAATTGGGATTGAAGGGAAACACCTTTAGTGAATCCTTTGCCATAGTATTTTTAAGGCTGTCCAAATGGGATTGGACCAAGGTGTTGATCTCCACTTTGGGATTTCCGTTAAAAGGCTTCGCTTTTACGTAAAAATATATCCCTTGGAAAACAAAAATAATGAGCAACAAAAAGAAAATCCCACTTCGTTCTTGTTTGTTGAACTTGAAGTGGGATTGTTGTTTCATTCGTATTCTTTATTTTTTAGCGACAACGACGGCTCTTTTATAAAGCTTATTGGACTTTAATTTTTTGAGATAGCTGTTCAAGTCTGCCCTCACTTCACCAGACATGATATACAAACCAATAATATTGGGGAAGGACATGGCCAAGATCATCATATCGGAAAAGTCAAGAACAGCTCCCAAACTTACCGAAGCCCCAACCACAACAAATATCAGGAACAACATTTTATAGAGCATTTCAGAACGCTTGCTCTTTCCAAAAAGATAAGTCCAGGCCCTCATTCCGTAGTAAGACCATGAAATCATGGTGGAAAATGCGAAAAGGAACACAGCCACTGCCAAAACATAAGGGAACCAAGATATCTGGCTACCAAAAGCATCGGAAGTCAATTGTGCTCCAGCCATACCTTCCACCTCGTGCATACCTGTAAAAATAAGCACCAAAGCTGTTAAAGTACATACCACAACGGTATCAATAAAAGGCTCCAATAATGCTACAAATCCTTCGGATGGGGGATTGTTGGTTTTTGCGGCACTGTGTGCAATTGCTGCAGAACCAACACCCGCTTCATTGGAAAATGCCGCACGTTGGAATCCTATGACCAAGACCCCTATAATTCCTCCTTTTAGTGCAGAAGGACTGAAAGCACCGTCCACAATGGCAGAAAATGCGGGTCCAATGTTCTGTATGTTCATTATGATCACGGCCAAAGCTGCCACAATATAGATGGAAGCCATAATCGGCACCACTTTTCCAGTTACTCGTGCAATACTGTTGATTCCCCCAATAATAACAACCCCAACAAGAATGGCCGTAACCACCCCAAACCAGAAGCCATTACCGGCCAGGGCTGGAAATTGTCCTGCAAGTTGTTCAAAGGATTGATTGGCTTGGAACATATTTCCTCCACCAAAAGAAGCTCCAATAGCAAGCACTGCAAAAACCCCTGCCAATACTTTTCCAAATCCTTTCAAGTTTCGTTTTTCAAGCCCGTAGCGGAGATAGTTCATAGGACCTCCGAATACTCTTCCATCTGGCAAAATATCACGGTATTTCACTCCTAGGGTGCATTCCACAAATTTGGAGGACATACCCAACAAACCACATAAGATCATCCAAAAAGTAGCCCCGGCTCCACCCAAGGATACAGCTACGGCCACACCGGCTATATTTCCGAGCCCAACGGTACCAGAAACGGCAGTTGCCAATGCTTGGAAATGGGTCACTTGTCCCGGTGCATCTGGGTCATCATATTTACCCTTTGCCAAATCCATGGAATGTCTAAAGCCACGAATGTTGATAAAGCCCATTCGTAGGGTGAAAAACAATGCCCCGAAAAAAAGCCAAATCACAATAAAGGGAATTCCCTTGACAATGGGGTCTCCGTTGGGATGCACCATGGCAACGGGCTCATCGTATTTTATCTCAGCAAAATAATGGGCCCCTTGTTCAATAACATGTTCCAGATTTTCAGAATTGTATATAACTTTTCCTTCCTCTACGCTATGGTTCAACTTTCCCTTTGCAGTGGCCTTAATGGTAATATCACCTTCATTGTCACTGGTAATGATTGCAATGTCATCTCCCACAGAAACACTTTGTCCCTCTCCTTTCAACCATTGTTTGAGCACAAAACGGTCTTGGGTTTCGTTGCTCCAATCTGGGATTCCTATAAGTTTAACGTCTGCATATGCCACAGGGTCATAAATACCGATGGCTGCAAAAGGGTCCCAAAACAAGACAGCCCCCAATGCACCTACTGCTGGAGTCATTGTTCCGTTGAAAACTTCTGTAATCGATTCTGTTTCAACCTTAAATTCTTGGGTAACGGAATTACCAGCGGCATCGGTAACCACTACACTGTAAGGAATTCCCTCGACCAAACCTTGAGCTCTCTTGGAGGTAAGCGGTGTACTTTGATTGCTCCATTTATAGGAATAGGGTTCAACTCCGCCTTCCACAGTAAGTTCTATGACCCCGTCGTTGATATTATTGGATACATTATAAGTTTTGCCCTTTACAGTCAATTCTTGGGAATACCCCAAAGTCAGTGAAACAAGGGCGAAAAGGGTAAGAAAATATTTCATATGTCGGTATTAGTTAGTTTTGGAAGTCGGCAATATCCAAAAAAAAAATAACGCTATCAAATTTTACAATTTTTTAACTACCCTATCTGGAACATTTCGTTGAGTTTACGTATTTGTTCCGGCCTTCCAAGTACAATGACCTTTCCTTTGGGTTCCAGTTTAAGATCCGCTTCTGGGTTTATGATATATTTCCCATCAGGATCAATGTACCCAATTATGGTACATCCTGTTTTTCGGCGAAGATCTAAATCGCGCAATGAGTTACAATCCACCTGACCCGTAAAGTCTTCAATCTCCACTTCTTCCAGGTTGGTGGTATGCTCTCCTTCCACGGAAAGTTTATCCATAAACGTAATCAAATCGGGCATTACCACTAAAGATGCCATGTGATCGCCTCCTATTTTATCGGGCATGATCACCTTATTGGCCCCTGCAAATTGGAGTTTTTTCTGGGAAGTAACCTGGGATGCCCTACTAATAATAAATAGGTTCTTGTTCAATTGACGGGCCGAAAGGACAATAAATAGGTTGGCCGCATCATCGGGTACAGCGGTAATCAAATAGTGGGCCCGTTCAATACCTGCTTGCAACAAGGTTTCGTCTTCATTGGCATCGCCTTCCACAAACAATACCTCACTCTCATGGCGTTCAATAATTTCCTTATCCTTTTCTATGACAACAAACGGCTTTTTGTAGGCCATCAATTTATCCGCGGCCTGCATGCCATTTCTACCAAAACCACAAACTACAACATGATTGTTAAGGCTATCTATTTCTTTTTTCACTCTCTTCTTTTTTAATGCTTCAATTGAGTTTCTCGCCAATATGTACTCCGTAACCACAGAAATGGCAAAACCAAAGATAAAGACACTTGTTACGATTAAAAATACGGTAAAAATCTTTGCATCAGCATCCAGCGGCCTAACTTCGGAGAAGCCCACCGTGGTAACCGTGATTATGGTCATGTAAAAAGCTTCTATCCACGTGTAGCCCGCCAGCAATTTGTACCCAATCACCCCAAACGAAAGCACCAGCACCATCAAGGAAAGGGCTAGCACTATTTTGGAACGTAAGAGTCTGATCATAATTAAAGGTCAAATACAGAAGTTCTTTTGGTATAGACCAAATCTTTGATCCGCAACCAAAATGCAATAAAAAGATAAAGGGCAAAACCAAAACCCAGGGTAACAAAGGTCAAATAGATAAAAGTGGTCCGAACCACCCTAGCGCGTATACCCAAACGTTCGGCGATTCGCCTACAGACCTCAAAGCCCCGTTTTTGAAAGTAATATAATGTGTCGTAGAACAAAGCCATGTCTAAAATTATGTATTTCTGTTCAATAAATATGCACCCAAGGCACACCGCAGGCATTTATTTTTAGCGCAATAGTTGGAATAGAGTTGAATCTGGGCTTGACTTTCCATCGCATTCTTGGTTTTGGCCCCCAAATTTTCAAAGCTTTTGATAACGGAATTCCGCTCTTTCTTTATATCTGAAACCAAGGAAATTAGGGAATCATTCCAATCAACCCCAATATGTTTGGAATAACAAAATTTTAGGGGAACAATGGCATTGATAACCAGCAAATCAATAAAACTTTTGGAAAGTTTCTTTTTGCTTTTTTTGGATATTTTTCCGAAAGTATAATGATCATCCCAGTACCAACTTGTAGTAATCTCAAAAATAAAATAGAGGTCCTCTAACGTTTTTGCTTCCAAAATAAGGGCAAAAAGATTCTGCTCTTTCGCGTAGAGATGGGCCAATTGTGATGTGCGAATAGTTGGAAAATTAGGCGGGCGAAGTCCAAAAAACTCAGGTTTGGACAAGACAGAGGGCAAATCAAATTTTCTACTGAGATATTTATATTCACTTTGAAGTTGCAGAAAATAGTGGTCGGTGCAATCATCTACCTCCAAAAGTCCAAAGTGGCCAAACAATAAACTCTCTAAAACCTCTAATGTCGTGCTTGCCTTCCTTATGATGGAATACTCCAATTGCATGGCTCTATCCAAAAAGAAGTCGCCGTTGACCTTGGAGCCAAAATTCTTGGCCAACAGGGTAAACAACACA
This sequence comes from Allomuricauda sp., assembly GCA_050303195.1. Classification (GTDB taxonomy): domain Bacteria; phylum Bacteroidota; class Bacteroidia; order Flavobacteriales; family Flavobacteriaceae; genus Flagellimonas. Next base: position 30,496 of record JBNLBG010000022.1, read on the forward strand.
CCTTCCCAGTCATTGTTTGATTTTTTGAGCAGCTCCTCTATACGTTCCGACTTTTGCTCCAATCGTTCAATGTAAAGCCGGTCCAGCCAATGTTCCACCAAAAAGGAATCCAATTCTGCAAAATCCTTTTCGCAGTTGATAAACTTGGGTTTGGCTTTTCCAATAAACGTTGATAGTTCTCCAACAATTTTTTGGAAACAAAATGCTTGAGTTCCAGGGTAGGAATTAAAGAACCATCTTTTCTGAAAACGGCAATATCATCCCCCCAGACCACATGCAAAATCACATTGTCGTAGTTGAAGTCCGTTTGGTGGTTATGGGCATACCAATCCGAAGATTTCAAATGGATTTCCACATTGCCCACCCACATTTGGGCATCAATTTCAATTTTGGCATTGAAAAAATCCGGACCTGAATACTGATTTGGGACTCCCGGGGCCTTAATGCTAATAGCTTCGTTGGCAGTTGAGGTAAGTTGTCTTCCATGAAGCTTTTTTTGCCCCCAAATAAAATGGAGCAAGTCTTCCTTCATGTGACCAATATAGAAAAAACCCTACCAATTTCCAGCATATTCCAAAGAATCACCAGAATTTTGCTTTAAAAAATGGTATTTAATCCCATTGATTTGGCGAATGTGGTGATAGTCGTGCGCCAACCAATTGTATAAAAAGGAATGTGCGGGCATGGCTCCATATTCCGGATGAAGAGCGGAACTGTCCCAATTAAAATCCGTTGTAGTCTTCAACCAGGCAATGGAGATTTGCCTTTCCTTATCAAATTGCTGTACTTTTTTCTCGAAATCCTGTCCATTATAATTCCGACTTTTCACCCAACCTGCTGGGTCAATAGGTTTAAGTGGCGTTCCGGGTTTTTTAAAAGCATGTTCTATACGGGCCCTGAAATCCTCTTTTTCCTCATCCACCAAATGACAGATGATCTCCAAAAAAGACCAATCCTTTGGATTGCCCTTCCAATTGATGAGAGTTTGGGGCATATCGGCCAAGGTTTCCCTGAAAACCTTTCGGTTTCGTTCCAACTCCGTTATGACCCATCCAAGTTCCATACTACTATTCTGCTATCTCGCCTTCCCAGTTCATAAAGCCACCTTCCAGGTTGTAGGCATTATCAATACCCATACTGTTCATAATGGCACAAGCTTGACCGCTTCGGTTTCCCGATCGGCAATACACATAGTAACTTTTGGACTTATCCAGCTTTTCAAGTTCATCAACAAACTCCTGTCCCAAATATATATCGATGTTTATGGCTCCCGGAATATACCCTTCTTCAACTTCTTCTTCGGTGCGAACATCCAAAATAACCGCGTTGTCATCATTTTCCAGTTGCTCGGCCCATTCTTCTTGTGATAGATCTGACATTTTTATTGCTTTTGTGTTCTGCAAAAATAAAAATCCGAGGATTACCCTCGGATTTAAATCCATTTAATTTTGTGATTTACCGCTATACTTTTATGGTACACCCAATGGCACGGGTGGTCTTTACTTCAATTTCTTGTCCGGCAAGCATGGTATCCACTGCATCCTCCACAAATGCGTCCTCAACTTTTGAGGCATCTTGGTAGTTGTCGTCAATGGCACCTATGTATCGTACCACGTTGCCCTGTGCTGTTTTTTCCAATAGATACACATGGGGCGTGCGTTTGGCTCCATATTGTGGAAAAACTTTTTGACCTTCATCCAAAAGATAGGGAAATGTAAAGCCTTTAGCAGCGGCGCGCTGTTTCATTTTTTCAAAACTGTCCCCAGATTGAATCTCAGGGTTGTTGGGGTTGATAGCGATTACGGGCACTCCTTTGGGCTTGTATGTTTTGTCCAGGGCAATGATCCTATCCTCATAAGCCCGGGCATAAGGGCAAGTATTGCAAGTAAAAATGACCATAAATCCTTTGGCTTTTTCATAATCTGAAAGAGAGACCATGTTCCCGTCAATATTCTTCAGGGAAAAATCTGTGGCCATATCGCCAATTTTATAACCGTCTGCCATTGGGTCCGGTTTGATGGAAAACGCACCCAAGGAAAGTATTAAAACGAATAATCCTAAAATTTTAAGTGTTTTCATGTGGTGTCAGTTTAAAAATTTATTTAACTCCGTATTCAATTCTTCGTAGGTAAAGCCATGCTCATAAAAGCTACGCTTATCCTTATTATATATTAAGGTAGCAGGGATGCCTCCACCCCACTCTTCGGCCACCTTGGGAATCCAGTCGTTTTGTTTGGGATCATCCAAAATGATCACTTCCGATTGCAATTTTCTATTTTCCACAAAAGGTTCCAACCGGGATTTCCACATATTGGGCATGTCCAAGCTTACCAGAATAACTTCTACTTTACCTTTCTGTTCCGCATTTACTTTTTCAAAATAGGGAAGCTCAGCAATACAAGGTTTGCACCATGTGGCCCAAAAGTTGACCACGTAGGTCTTATTGTCCTTTTTATATAGCAAGGGTTCAAAACTTTCAAAATTATATATGGGAAATTTAACGGCTTTTTGGTTTGTAGATTGTTTATCGGCCATTTGCGATTCCGTAGTAGTATCTTCTACTTTTTCTTTCTCTTCTTTATTTCCGCAACCGGACAATACAATCAGGGACACCATCCCAATCATTAGTAAGTTCTTCATTATCTGAATTTTACACTTTAAAAATACACAATGGGAACGGCTCCATTTTCGTTTTAACAAAATTTTATCTGTTAAAAATTGGGTTGAAACTGAAAGATCACCATACATTTGTATATACAAATATTGTTTATACATGAATGTCGAGGAAATCATAAAGACTTCAAAGAAGATGCCGTTGGAAAGTAAGACCTTGATTCATATCACTTTAGTGCACAATAGAATATATGAGCTGGCCAGTAATGCTCTTAAGCCTTTCGAGGTTTCACTCCAACAATTCAACGTGCTCCGCATATTAAGGGGTCAGAAGGGAAAACCCGCCAATCTGTCTACCTTAAATGATCGCATGGTCACTAAAATGAGCAATACCACCCGTTTGGTGGACAAGCTTTTGGCGAAAGGATATGTTGACCGTAGTGTATGTCCCTCAAACCGGCGTAAAGTGGAAATAGTGATCACTAAAAAGGGTTCGGAAGCCCTAGCCCAGATGGACAAAGTTATGGTGGAAACCGAAAATAAAATTGTGCAACATTTCACAAAACAAGAATTGGAAGAATTAAACCACCTATTAGATAAATTTTAAATACATGAATACTGTTTTAGAACATAGAACCTGGCGTTATGCCACAAAAAAATTCGATGCCACAAAAAAAGTGTCGGATAAAGATTTAGAAACCTTGCTTGAAGCCACACGATTGAGCGCATCCTCATACGGTTTGCAACCCTATCATTTGTTTGTCATAACCGATCCACAGTTAAGGGAGCAACTTAGGCCCGCTTCTTGGAATCAATCCCAAATTACGGATGCCTCACATATCATCGTCTTTGCCAACACTACTGATTTTGGTGAGGAATTGGTTGATGAGTATATTGAAAATACCAGCGAAACCAGGCACATTCCCACGGAAAATCTTAAAGGGTATGCTGACCTTATGAAGTCCAAATTATTGGGACTTCCTTCGGAAACCAAAAAAGAATGGACGGCCAGACAGGTTTACATTGCCTTTAGCAATATGATGCAAGCCGCAGCAGAATTAAAAATAGACACCTGCCCCATGGAGGGCTTTGAATCCGACAAGTACAATGAGATTTTGGGACTTAACGATCAAAACCTGAATGCAACCGTTGTCTTGGCGGTAGGGTACCGTTCGGAAGATGATGAGACCCAACATTTGCCCAAAGTGAGAAAATCAAAAGAAGAATTAGTTACACATATATAAATTAATCATTAACCCTAAAAACAGAAATTAATTACAACCATGAAAAAGAGAGTTTTAAGTTTGGTATTGACCACCGTAGTGGGATTATCAGCAATCGCCAACACCACTGAAAAAGAAACCAAAGAAGTAAAGGCCGAAGAAAGTCAAGTCACTTGGAAAGCCTATAAATTTGGTGGATCGCACACCGGAACCGTAACATTGAAATCCGGCGCCCTTGAATTTGACGGCGAAAAATTGGTAGGCGGTGAGTTTGTGGTGGACATGTCCTCCATCAACACCACCGATTTGGAAGGCGATTACAAAAACAAATTGGATGGTCACCTTAATTCCGAGGATTTCTTTGCAACTGCGGCCAACCCAACATCAACCTTGGTTTTCACCAAAGTAGAGTCAACCGGTAAAAATAGCTATGAAGTTACCGGAGACCTTACTATTAAAGGAATCACAAAGCCCATTACTTTTGATGTGTCTGTTTACGGAAACAAAGCGACCGCAACTTTGAAAGTTGACCGAACTAAATACGACATAAAGTATAGTTCTGGTATCATCGGTACGGCCAAAGACAAATTGATCTATGATGAATTTGATTTGGTAGTGGATTTGCAGATGTAATCAGCTCATGTTTAGTGTGTGGAAATCCCATTCGAGAACTTCTTGAATGGGATTTTTAATTTTAAAACAAAACTTTGTTTGCTGGTTAAATTTTCCTTTCTATATTTGACACAATGAACAATAGAACAGTAAATACTTGGTGGTGGATTAACTTACGGAAAATGTCGTGAGCTAAGTCCCCATTATAACCATACAAGAGGCTTGTCATCACGACAGGCCTTTTTCTTTTTATAGCTAAAATGGAATATAAATTAACCACACATTACAAAAAAATCTTGGCAGACACCATTACTCCGGTGAGTGTTTATCTAAAGATAAGGGACCAATTTCCCAATAGCATTCTTTTGGAAAGTAGTGATTACCATGCCAACGACAACAGTTTTTCATATATCTGCTGCAATCCTATCGCTTATATTAAGGTGGAAAATGAAACCATTACACAACGGTTTCCGGATGGCAAAAAGGAAATCACTGAAATCACCCCAGAAACTGATGTCACCAAGGTCATCCATAACTTTGGACAGCAGTTTTCTGTAAAACAAAATGGGTTCAAGTTCATTTACAACGGGCTTTTTGGTTACATGGCCTACGATGCGGTGCGTTATTTTGAAGACGTGGAGATTTCCAAAAAAGAAGATTCGGTCCGTATTCCTGATATATACTACGCAGTGTACCAAAATATCATCGCCATCAACCATTTTAAGAACGAAGCCTACCTCTTTGCCCATTGCTACAATACCGAAAGCAATGTGGATGAGATTGAGCAGCTGTTCAACGTTCGGAATTTTGCGTCTTACAATTTTTCAAGGGAAGGCGAACCGGAATCGAATCTTAAAGATGGAGACTACAAAGAGCATGTAGCACTGGCCAAAAAACATTGTCAGCGTGGTGATGTTTTCCAATTGGTACTGTCCCGAAGATTTACACAAAAATTTAAGGGGGACGAATTCAATGTGTATCGTGCATTGCGCTCTATCAACCCCTCCCCTTACCTCTTCTATTTTGATTACGGCAACTTTAAAATATTTGGGAGCTCGCCCGAAGCCCAACTCATTGTAAAAGAAGGAAAGGCTGAAATCCATCCCATCGCAGGCACCTACAAACGTACCGGAAATGACGAAAAAGATGCCGAATTGGCCAAAAAATTGGCCAAGGACGACAAGGAAAACAGCGAACATGTGATGCTGGTGGACCTGGCTCGAAATGATCTCAGCCGAAACGGAAACACCGTCAATGTAGAAACCTATCGCGAGGTGCAATATTTCTCGCATGTCATTCATTTAGTGTCCAAGGTCACCGGACAAAAGAAAAAAGACATTACCACCATGCAAGTGGTGGCCGATACCTTCCCGGCAGGAACCTTGAGCGGTGCACCAAAGCATATGGCCATGCAACTCATTGAAAAGTATGAAAAAACCAGTCGTGCGTATTACGGTGGAGCTATCGGGTTTATGGATTTTGAAGGCAACTTTAACCATGCTATCATGATCCGCACCTTTTTGAGCAAAAACCATGAACTCTATTACCAAGCCGGTGCAGGATTGGTGGCTGCCTCCAATCCAGAAGACGAACTACAGGAAACCTATAACAAATTGGGCGCCTTAAACAAAGCCTTGGAAATTGCCGAAACAATCTAAGCATGGGAAGAAAGATTTTAATGATAGACAATTACGATAGTTTCACCTACAATTTGGTGCACTATCTGGAGGATTTGGATTGTGAGGTGACCGTAAAACGGAACGACCAACTCACGCTGGATGAAGTAGAGCCGTTCGACTATATTGTGTTATCCCCTGGTCCTGGAATTCCCGATGAAGCGGGATTACTCAAGGAGATTATCAAGACCTATGCCCCTAACAAGCGTATTTTTGGGGTTTGTTTGGGATTGCAGGCCATTGGTGAGGTCTTTGGCGGAACTCTGGTCAACCTGGATCAGGTGTACCACGGGGTGGATACCTCCATTACTGTGACCAAAGATGACCCTATTTTTAAAGGAATGCCTAAAACAATTAAGGTAGGGCGATATCACTCTTGGGTAGTGGATACGGATGTGCCCGATGTATTGGAGGTCACTTCATTGGATGAAAATGGACAAATCATGTCGCTTCGTCATAAAACCTATGATGTGACCGCCGTTCAGTTTCACCCCGAATCCGTACTCACCCCAGAAGGAAAACAAATGCTAAAAAATTGGTTGGAAACCAGTATTGAGAAATGAGAATTTAGTAGTGAGAAACTTCTCAATACTCACTACTAGCAATTAAATACTATCAGAATGAAAGGGACATTAAATAAACTTATAAACCACGAAATACTGCCTAAGGAAGAGGCCAAACAGATTTTGGTGAACATCGCCAAGGGCGATTACAACCCTTCGCAAATTGCGGCATTCCTTACCGTTTACATGATGCGCAGCATTACCATTGAAGAATTGGAAGGTTTTCGGGATGCCCTGCTGGAACTTTGTGTTGCCGTGGATTTATCCGATTACGATCCCATTGACCTGTGTGGAACCGGTGGTGACGGGAAGGACACCTTTAATATTTCCACCTTGGCTTCTTTTGTAACTGCTGGAGCTGGTATTAAGGTGACCAAACATGGTAACTATGGGGTTTCCTCTAAATGTGGGAGTAGTAATGTAATGGAATTTTTAGGCATCAAATTCAGCAATGATGCTGATTTTCTGAAAAAATCTATAGACGAAGCGGGAATTTGTGTGTTGCACGCTCCTCTGTTCCACCCTGCCATGAAAAATGTAGGTCCTATCCGAAGGGAATTGGCCGTAAAGACCTTTTTCAATATGTTGGGGCCTATGGTGAACCCCGCTTTTCCGAAAAACCAGATGGTAGGGGTATTTAATTTGGAGTTGGCCCGGATGTATGGGTATCTCTATCAGAATACCGATAAAAAATTTACAGTCTTGCATGCCTTGGATGGGTACGATGAGATTTCATTGACCGGGGACACCAAGACCATTTCCAATAATTCAGAGGGCATGTT
>JBNLBG010000023.1:0-35445 GCA_050303195.1 Allomuricauda sp.
GGCGCACTGTTGGCAAACTCACGCCAATTTTTGTATCCAACAAATTCCGAAAGAATGTCCAAAGTCGCAGCACTTGGGTTGGCCACTAACTCTGCCCGCCCCCAGATCCTTTTAAGGGTGGTCACGCTCAAGCGTTTCTTGGTGGCATCAAAAATCAGGTCGCTCAATGCTTCAAAATCCTTGTTGCTCCATTCCGCACCACTGCCCCAACCCAGCTGCTGTTCAATCTGCATTACTAGACCTTGTATCATATATTGTTTTGATTTTTCCATAAATCTAAAAAGCAAGTGCAGGCGAACCTAAGTTGAACAGGATTAATCAAGATTGAACAAGTAAACATGGGGCCTCGGGAGGCCTCACCATTTACTTTTATCCAAATCAAATTTACTTGTAAAATTCAAAATCATTAAAAAATGAACAATTCGTTAAAAAAACTGGCATTGGGAATGCTGTGTGTGGCTTTCGGTTTTACGTTGCATGCACAGACCCCGAAACAAAACAAAACCTTATCATTTCCTTTTTCGGAAAAGTATTGGTCTCCCCTAACCGACAATGTGGAATTCATCTCCTACAAATCCACTACAGCCGCTAAAAGTACAGATGACAACCCTATTAACTTAATGCTGAAGGATTTTGACTTTTCCACAGGCACCATTGAGTACGATGTTGAGCTTAAGGGTCAGGGATTTCCTGGAATCACATTTCACGTAGACAAGGATACTGTAAATGCCGAAATCTTTTATCTACGCTATTTTGGTAAACTGGAACCCCAGCGCAGAACCAACATGCAATATGCTGCCATTATGGATAAGGTGAATCTTTGGGATCTCACAGACGATTATCAAGCTGCTACCCAATTGTATGAAGGCAAATGGAACCATGTTAAAATGGTGATTTCTGAAAATCAGATGCGGGTGTATGTAAACGATATGCAAAATGTGACCCTTTGGGTCCCTGCTTTGGAAGGGTTGACAAAGTCGGGTAGCATTGGTCTTTCGGGTAATGTAATCTACGCCAATATGAAAGTGACACCCCATGCTACGGAGGACATCCCCTCCACAGCAGGCTATGATCCCACATCCAACGATTCTCGCTACTTACGAAACTGGTGGGTCACTGACCCCGTTGATTTTCCTTTTGGAAAAGACTTGATGACACAAATTTCGTTCAATTCCGGTGTGACTATTGACTCTACACTATTGGATAGCACAGCTGTTTGGAAACCGATAAAGGCTGACCGAAGGTCCCTAGTGAATCTCACCAGAAGATACGGTGGTACCGAACGTGGCAAACGCAAACTGGCTTGGTTAAAAACCACCATTACCTCAGATAAAATTCAAAAGAAAAAATTGAATTTTGGGTTTAGCGATGAGGTTTGGGTCTTTATCAACGGGCAGTCTTTGTATGTGGACAAAAACTACTACGGTACCCCTGGCATGAAAGAGCCTCGCGGACGGTGCACCATAGAAAATACCACCATTACCATTCCGCTGCAAGAAGGTGAAAATGAAATCTTGATCGGATTGACCAGCTATTTTTATGGATGGGGTCTTATTGCCCGTTGGGAAAACAACGATGGCCTAAGTTTCTAATTCGCAAACTATCTTCACAAGGCCAATGTGTACCAATCCGCATTGGCTTTTATTTCTTGATGTATCAGATTTTGATTGCCTCTATCATAACTGGGATTTGCCTGTAATCTATTCAAAAAGTGTCAGTAAGTTGGGGGCTGACTAACGACTCAGTTCAATTTTTCATGGTGAAATCTCAACCGCCCTAATGTGGTTAATATCTGTATGGGAGAGACCCAATAACAAGGAAACATTACTCAAGGCGATGGCAGAAAAACATGGCTCGAAGAAGATAACCCTAGCTCATAACTCCACCATTTGCAATTTTACAGGACAATGGAGTTGGAACCATATGTCTGGATTAGTTTAATTCCGACCGCAAACAATTTAGAGCAAATCGTTACCTTTAAGGATATCTGTACATAAATTAACTGGTATGAACCGTTCCTTGATAAAAGTGATACTTTCTTCTTTCTTTCTAATTGTTTTTTCCTGTAAAGAAAAACCCGATGAAAAGAGTAATCCGCCCATAAAAAATGCCAAATGGTGGAAAGAAGCCATAGTATACCAAATCTACCCACGTAGTTTTAAAGATTCGGACGGTGATGGCGTCGGCGATCTAAAAGGTATCATTCAAAAGTTGGATTACATCAAAAGTTTGGGTGTTACAGCCGTTTGGCTGAATCCCATCTACACTTCTCCCAATGCCGATAACGGTTATGATGTAAGCGACTATAGGGATATTATGGAAGAATTCGGCACTATGGCTGATTTTGACAGTTTGCTCGCCGGAATGCATCAAAGGGACATCAAATTAGTGATGGACATTGTGGTGAACCACAGCAGTGACGAGCATGAATGGTTTAAAGAATCCAGAAGTTCACGGGATAACCCCTATCGCGATTATTACCATTGGTGGCCGGCCGAAAAGGGCGAACCACCATATCGGTACAGTCTGTTCGATGCTAAAGGAAATGCTTGGCAATACGATTCACTGACCGACGCTTACTATTTGCATTACTTCGCCAAAAAACAACCCGACCTCAACTGGTCCAATCCCAAAGTACGCCAGGAAGTCTACGACATTATGAAGTTTTGGGCAGACAAAGGCGTGGACGGATTCCGTTTGGATGCTTTTCAGTTTGCTGCCAAAGACACCACTTATCCCAAGTTTCCAGATGGGTTTGAGAAAGATTTCATTCAGTTTTATGCCATGCAAGATGGGTTGCATGACTACTTGAAGGAAATGAACGAAGAAGTGTTCAGCAAGTATAATGTGATGAGCGTGGCCGAAGGAGCAGGTCGGAATTTTGAGGATGCCCACAAACTGGTGGATCAAGACCGCAACGAATTGAACATGGCCTACGCCTTTGAAGGTGTGGACATTCCCAAATATGAAGGATACGACCTGAAGACCATGAAAGAGGTGTTTACCAAATGGGACAAAGAATTTGCCCAAGATGGTTGGCTCTCCATATTTTTATCCAATCACGACCAAGCAAGAATGGTAAGTAGGTGGGGCAACCATAGCGACGAGTTCCGGAGCGCCTCTACTAAACTCTTGAATACATTTATACTTAGCATGCGGGGTACTCCTTATTGCTATTATGGAGATGAACTGGGCATGACCAACATCGATTTTGATTCCATATCGCAGTATCAGGATATAGCCGCAATCAATGGGTACCAAAAAGCACTATCTGAAGGAGAGGATATGGAACTTTTTATGAAAAGGCTCAATTTTAGTTCGAGAGACAACGGCAGAACACCCATGCAATGGGACAATTCTGAACATGCAGGCTTTACGAACGGAACTCCATGGCTTCCTGTGAATAACAATTATGTCGACATCAACGTGGAAGATGAAAACTCCGATCCAAATTCTGTACTGAACCACTTTAGAAAAATGATAGAGCTCCGAAAAGAAAATCCCATTCTGATTTATGGCGCATATGAACTTGTAGCACCGGAACATCCTGATATTTATGCCTATACAAGGGCTTTGGGAGAAAAAACAGTGCTCGTCCTGTTAAACTTTTCTAAAGAAACTTCGGAAATAAAACTCAAAGATGATTGGAGCAACCATTCCATATTGATCAATAATTATTCTGATGTTGAATTCTTTGAAAATTCTCTAAAAATGAAGCCCTATCAAGCCATAATTTTAAACATTGGGCAGTGAATCTTATAAAATCAGATTAATTCTAAATTAAGCACGGTCATTTATCATACAGCGTATTATGCTTAATTTTACGTGTCAGGATGAATAAAATTGTAACCATAGGGATATCCCTGCTCATTTTGCTACAAAGTGCCAACATCCATTTTAAGGATTTGGTGGAACTTGGGCAGCTTTTTGAGCATTACCAGTTCCATAATGAGGAATATGGTGACAACTTCATGGTTTTTGTTTCCAAACATTACGGAGAACTCAAAGCTTCGCACAGCGAAAAGCATCAAAATGAACATGAGAAACTACCTTTTCAACATCAAACCCAATGCGCACAACCTTTGGTTTTTGTTCTTGAACCTGACAACTTTATCGACTCCCGTTCTGAGGTGCCCGTAGCGACCAAAGGAAATTTCCACTATCAGATGTCCTACTCCCTTGTTTGGGGAGATGGGCCTTTCCAGCCTCCAAAACACACATAATTCATAGTATTTCAGTTTTCACTGAACACTTTTACAAGCCTTATTCTATTTAATAATGCTCTTATTTTCTATGAATCATGTTTTCAAAAATTATCAACTTTAGTATAAAGAACAAGTTTATTGTTCTTCTCTTTACAACCGCAATAGCCTTGGTTGGGTTGTACTCGTTATCTCAAATACCCATTGGTGCCGTGCCCGATATAACCAACAATCAAGTACAGGTGCTGACTACATCGAATAGCTTATCCACTCAGGATATGGAGAAGTTTGTTACCTATCCCGTAGAGCTGGAAATGGCAAACCTTCCCGGTGTCAAGGAAATCCGTTCGGTATCGAAATTTGGGTTGTCTGTGGTTACCATCGTCTTTGAAGATGATATGGGTACGTATTTGCCTAGACAGCTTATTGCCGAAAAAATAAAATCTGCATCAAGCCGAATACCCAAAGGGTTTGGAAGCCCAGAAATGGGCCCAATCACAACTGGATTGGGAGAAATCTATCAATACATTTTGGATGTAGAACCGGATTATAAAGACCTGTACGATGCAACGGAACTAAGGACCATTCAGGATTGGATCGTAAAACGTCAGCTTTCTGGAATTCCAGGTGTAGTGGAGGTCAATACTTGGGGCGGTCGCCTCAAACAATATGAAGTGGCCATTCAAACCCAAAAACTGAATGCTTTTAACATAACTGCAAAAGAAATCTTTTCCGCTCTAGAGAAAAACAACAGTGTAACCGGCGGTGGATATATCGAAAAAGTGAACCAAGCTTACTTTGTAAGGGGTGAGGGATTGGTCGGTAATTTAAAGGACATTGAAAATATTGTAGTGACCAACCGAAATGGCATCCCTATTTATATAAAGGATGTAGCCAAAGTTGGTTATGGAAGCGCTCCAAGGTTTGGCGCCATTACAGCCAATGGTGAGGGTGAAAAAGTGCTCGGCCAGATCATGATGCTGAAAGATGCCGATTCCAAACGGGTAATCGAGGCCGTTAAGGAGCGTGTTGCAGCTATTTCCAAATCACTGCCCGAAGGAGTTTATATCAACCCTTTTCTTGATCGTAGTGAGCTCATTGGACGGACCACGTTCACCGTGACCGAAAACTTGGTCTTGGGTTGCTTAATCGTAATCTTTGTAGTGGTATTACTCTTGGGTAATTGGCGTTCTGGTCTTGTAGTGGCTTCGGTAATTCCACTCTGTTTGCTGTTTGCCCTGACTTTGATGAACATTTTTGGGGTAGATGCCAACTTGTTGAGCCTTGGCGCCATTGATTTCGGAATTATAATAGATGGCGCCGTCATCATTGTGGAATATATTGCTTTTCAAATTACCCTAAAGCAAACAGAAATTGCCTCTTTGGGCAAAAGGGAAACACAGTCCATCAAAGATAATATTACCCTAAAGAGCGCAACAAAAATGATGAATTCTGCAGTTTTTGGGCAGCTCATCATCTTAATTGTATTCATCCCCATTTTATCCTTAAGCGGTGTGGAAGGTAAAATGTTCAGGCCGATGGCCATGACTTTTAGTTTTGCCTTGTTGGGAGCTGTTTTGCTGTGCTTTACCTATGTCCCCGTAGCTTCAGCACTGTTTTTAAAGCCCTCTAAGGAATCTTCCAGAAACATATCGGTCCGTTTGGTCAACTGGATCAACAAACAATACGAACCCGTCATCGAATGGGCCATGAGAAGCAAAAAATTGGTGCTGTCCATTGCTGCGGCATTGTTGGTTGGAGCCATTTTACTCTTTTCTTCCATGGGAGGCGAGTTTGTACCCACTTTGGATGAGGGGGATTTTGTAATCCAACCCATTTTAAAAACAGGAACCTCCTTGGCCAAAACTGCGGAAACGACCACTAAAATTGAACAGTTATTGTTGGATCAATTTCCAGAAGTCGATGAAGTGGTAAGTCGTATTGGTGCAGCGGAAGTACCCACCGACCCCATGTCCATGGAGGAAAGCGATGTAATTATTTCCCTTAAACCCAAAAACGAATGGGTCTCTGCTGAAACCAAGGACGAATTAGCAGATAAATTTAAAGCGGCTCTGGCAGTGATTCCAGGAATGGAGGTAGAGTTTACCCAACCGATTGAAATGCGTTTCAATGAATTGATTACTGGGGTGCGAGCCGATATTGCCATTAAAATCTTTGGTGAAAGCCTGGAGATCTTGAACCGAAAAGCCAATGAAATCAAAGACCTCATCCGAGACGTGGAAGGAGCTTCCGACATCGTGGTGGAAAAGGTGGAAGGTCTGCCACAGATGAACGTGTCCTTTGATCGCGCCAAAATTGCGCGCCATGGTCTCAATATTGCAGACTTGAACGAAATGATAGCCATGGGCTTTGCCGGTAAAATTGTGGGCAGTGTGTTTGAGGGCGAACGTCAATTTGATATGGCCGTACGATTGGATTCGGAAAACAGAAAAGACATTTCCAACCTAAGAAATCTGTATGTGGATATTCCCAACGGTGGAAAAATTCCAATGAGCGAGCTCGCCGAGATTACCTATCAAAAAGGGGCGGCCAAGATTTCGCGAGATGATACCCATAGACGAATCGTGGTTGGAATCAATGTTAGAAATCGAGACCTTCAATCCGTAGTGGACGATGTTCAGCTATTGATCAATGAGCACATACAATTGCCTCCAGGATATAGTATTACCTATGGTGGCCAATTTGAAAACCTCCAGAATGCAAAAGCCAGATTGATCGTGGCAGTGCCCATTGCACTTTTGCTCATCTTTATTATGCTCTATTTTGCCTTTGGATCAGTAAAAGAAGCTTTGCTTATTTTCTCAGCTATTCCACTTTCTGCGGTGGGAGGTGTACTCTTGCTTTGGTTACGGGATATGCCTTTTAGTATTTCTGCAGGAATTGGGTTCATCGCGCTTTTTGGTATTGCCGTACTGAACGGAATTGTATTGATCGAACACTTCAAGGAACTTAAGGGAGAAGACTTTGATTCTATGGAAGACCTGATTAAACAAGGAACAAAAGACAGGCTCCGTGCGGTGTTGTTAACAGCTTCTGCCGCAGCTTTGGGCTTCCTGCCCATGGCCGTATCCACCAACGCAGGTGCCGAGGTACAACGCCCTCTGGCTACCGTGGTCATCGGTGGATTGGTAACGGCCACCATGCTCACCTTGGTGGTATTGCCGGTTTTATATGCCTACACCCACAACATCAAATTCCGTGGTATGAGAAAAAGAAGAAAAGAAAGAAGAATGAGGAAAAGGAACGCAGTAACAATTATGCTGCTAATGGTTTCTCTTTCGGGTTTTTCACAAACCAAACTGAACCTGGAAGATTTGATGGCCCTTTCATTGGAAAACAACAAGGGCATCCATGCAGGTTCTTTAAGGGTAACTCAAGCGGAAACGCTTAAAGGGTCTGCTTTTGAGTTTGATAAAACAGGTCTCTACTACCAATATGATGAAAATAACCTAGCGCTCAACGGGGAGCCCCTCAAAGTTTTTGGGGCGCAACAACAGTTCGAGTTTCCAACTGTATATGGTGCCAAAAACAGGCTTCAAAAATCGAATTATGAGTTACAGAAATCATCGTATGAGATTCAAAAAAAGCAATTGTACCAATCGCTGAGCAATGCGTACTATCAATATCAGACATTGAACCAAAAAGTAAAGCTTTACCGTACGCTTGATAGTATTTACAGCAAATTTGCCCACGCGGCCAACCGACGGTTCGAACTAGGTGAGACCAATTATCTGGAAAAGGTGACAGCTACAGCCAAACAACGCCAAATTGCAAATACTTACTCTAAAATCAAACAGCAAATCTTAACCACCTATGGCCAAATTGTGAGTTTGGTGCAAAGTGGGGATACTTTGGACATTGTAGCGGAAAAACCAGAAAAACTTATGGTATTGAACGCCCAAGGGGTGTTGCAAACAGAAGCCTTATTTTTGGACAACCGCCAAGAGCTGAGCAATGCTCAAAAAAGCCTGGAGGAAAACAGATTGTTACCCGATCTGAACCTGGAGTATTTTCAAGGGACCAACAAAGGGTTGGGAACATCTCTGTATGGTATTCAACTGGGTGTGCGGATCCCAATTTTCTTCTTTGGTCATAGCAGCAAGGTAAAGTCTTCCAAGATACAGACCAAGATTACGGAAATGGAAAACACCGAAATTACTGTTGCGATGTATCAACGGCACAAAACCTTGTTGGGACAATTGGAACAACAGAAAAAAGAACTCTCCTACTATGAAGATGAGGGTGGTCTCCTTTCCGATCAAATCTTAAAAGCGGCTTCCGGAAATTTTCAAAATGGGGAAATCGACTTTTTCCAATACATACAAAGTTTGGAAAATGCGTATGACATCCAGCTCAATTATTTGGATGTCCTCAACCAGTACAATCAAACCGTAATCGCCATTAATTATTTGACAATAACATTATAACAATGAAGCATATCATTCAATTCGTCACTGTTTTCCTTCTGTTGATGGGCTGTGGCAATAAAAACAACCAAACATCCACTTCAGAAGAACAAGCTGAAGCTGGGATTGTAGTTACTCAGAATCAATTTGACACTAATGACCTGATCTTGGGTCCCATGGAAAAAAGAACCTTTCCCAAAATGGTGGAGACCTCGGGAATGATCGATGTTCCACCAGAAAACCGAGCCAGCGTTACCGCGTTTATGGGCGGTTTTGTAAAACAGACTTCACTGCTTGTTGGGGACCAAGTAAAAAAAGGGCAGTTTTTGGTGGTCTTGGAGAATCAAGAGTTTGTGCAAATGCAACAGGACTATCTTGAGGTGTACAATCAATTGGATTTCTTAAAAGCGGAGTTCGATAGAAACCAGACCCTTTTTGATGAAAAAATCGCTTCGCAAAAGAATTTTCTTCGGGCCAAAAGCAATTATGAAACAGCCATGGCTCGCTATCAGGGTTTGAGGGAACAATTGCAAATGCTCAATATCTCTCCAAATAAAGTGGAACAGGGTACTATTTCCTCAAAGGCTGCAATTTATGCTCCTATCTCGGGAAGCATTACCAAAATGAATGTGACTAAAGGAAGCTATGTTTCCCCTGCCACCGAAATTTTGGAAATTGTGGACAACGATCATGTACACTTGGAGCTCACCGTTTTTGAAAAAGATATCCTAAAAGTGAAAAAGGGACAAAAGATTCAGTTTCGAATTCCAGAAGCCTCAGAACAAGCATTCAATGCAGAGGTACATTTGGTTGGAACCTCTATTGACGATGCCAAACGAACCATAAAAGTACACGGGCATTTGGAACACGAAGAAGATACCAATTTTCTGCCCGGCATGTTCGTGGATGCCATGATCATGACCGATACCACCAAGACCTGGTCATTGCCCGAAGAAGCCATAATTGAATCAGAAGGCAATCATTATGTACTTAAGTTGATCGAGAAGAAAGAAGAGGACTACTCCTTTGAAAGGGTAGCCGTAAAACAAGGTAGTACCTTTAACGGCTTTACTGAAATCATGGGCACTAGGTTTAACGAAACGGACCAGTTCTTGACTAAAGGTGTTTTTGATTTGATCGGAGGGTAGTCTTTATCCCAACCCCACATCCAAGGTCATCATAATGATAAATCCACCGATAAAGCCCATTGTGGCGATATCGGTGTATTTGTCTTGTTGCGTTTCAGGAATTACCTCTTCTACAACCACAAAAATCATCGCGCCTGCAGCGAACGAAAGTGCGTATGGAAGAATTGGCTCAAAAGTCAATACGGCCCAAGCACCAAGCACCCCGGCTATAGGTTCTACCAAAGCAGAGGCTTGACCATACATAAAGCTTTTTGCCCTACTGAGGCCCTGTCTGCGCAAGGGCATGGCCACCGCAAATCCTTCGGGAAAATTCTGAAGTCCAATACCTAGGGCCAAAGCAACGGCCCCACCAATGGAGGCTCCCTCAAAACCGGCAGCCACACCTCCAAATAACACACCTACGGCCAATCCTTCAGGAATATTGTGCAAGGTAATTGCCAAGGTGAGCAAGGTGGTTCTGTGCCAAGGTGTTTTTACCCCTTCGGCCTCGCTCATTTTAAAATTGATGTGCAAGTGTGGCAAAACCTTATCCAATCCAAAAATAAAGCCGGCTCCAAGTAAAAAACCTACCGCAGCTGGAACCACTTTTATAAAGCCTTCACCTTGGCTCATTTCAATTCCAGGAGCCAACAAACTCCAAAAACTCGCCGCG
This sequence comes from Allomuricauda sp., assembly GCA_050303195.1. Classification (GTDB taxonomy): domain Bacteria; phylum Bacteroidota; class Bacteroidia; order Flavobacteriales; family Flavobacteriaceae; genus Flagellimonas. Next base: position 10,430 of record JBNLBG010000023.1, read on the forward strand.
ACCATTACACCTCCGGTAAATCCCAACATACCATCCAAAACGGCACGGTTGGCATTTTTAAAGAAGAACACAAGGCCTGCCCCAAGTGCTGTTAAACCCCACGTAAAAAGGGTGGCATACAAAGCTGCCAAAATGGGGTCAATCTCTTGAAAATAGTGTATTATTTGTTCCATCAATCGTTCTTTTTTACATAAAGGTTAGAGGCTATTTGATGTGATATCCGCAATTCCTTTCCATCCATTAAAATATGCAGGGAATGATCAAAATCTTCCTTATCCACCACTTTTATGGTGTTGCCCAAAGCAATCTTGTTCTTGTCCAAAAACTTTAGGAAGGGTACGGAGGAATCCTTTACCCCAACACAAACGCCTTGCGAATTGATAGGCATTTCGCTGAGCAGTTTTTCCTCCCTTTCATGAAATTTCCCATCCTTGGTAGGGATGGGGTCACCATGCGGGTCATGTTTCGGAAAATCGAGGAGCTCATCAATCTTGTCAATCAACTTTTCACTCTTGATGTGTTCCAACTGCTCCGCCACCTCGTGCACCTCATCCCAGCTAAAATCCAATTTTTCCACCAAGAAAACCTCCCACAAACGGTGTTTTCGGATGATGGACAAAGCTGTTTTCACTCCAGTTTTGGTCAAAGAGACGCCTTGATAACGCACATAATCCACCAATCCCTTTTCCGATAATTTTTTGGCCATATCGGTCACAGAAGACGGTTTGGTCTCCATTTGCTCCGCGATGGCATTGGTAGTAATGGATTTAGCATCACCACCGCCTAAATGAAAAATGGTCTTTAAATAATTTTCCTCAGATCGGGTCATCAAAAAAATTTTTCAAAAATACATTTTTATTTAACAAAATCTATTTTTAGTTTTGTCTAAATTTAATTTTATACTCATTGAAATCATTTTGTAGACATCTCGCCCTATTGTGGATAGTATTAATAAGCAACTGTTGCTTTGCCCAAACAACATCTTTGAACGGAAAGGTGACCAGCAACGGAGAACCATTGCCTCTGGTAAATGTTTTGCTAAAAGGCACCGATAGGGGTGCGGCCACGGATATTGATGGTTTTTACACCTTGGAAAACATTACCCCTGGTGATTATACTTTGATAGTAACTTCTTTGGGATACCAGCCCTATCAAACAAAGGTGAGTGTTGGGCATGGAGAATCCAAAACCATTAATATACAACTGGAAACTTCGGCTGAAAGTTTAAAAGAAACGGTGGTAACCGGAACCCTGAAGCCCGTAAGTCGCTTGGAAAGTCCTGTGCCGGTGGAAGTCTACTCCCCTACTTTTCTGAAAAAGAATCCTACGGCGAGCGTTTTTGATGCGCTGCAGAATGTAAACGGGGTACGTCCTCAAATCAATTGCAATGTGTGCAATACGGGCGATATTCATATCAATGGGCTGGAAGGCCCCTACACCTTGGTACTCATCGATGGAATGCCGATTGTAAGTGGGTTAGGAACGGTGTATGGCCTCACAGGTATTCCCAATTCATTGATTGAACAGATTGAAATTGTGAAAGGTCCTGCTTCCTCACTTTACGGCAGCGAAGCAGTGGGTGGATTGATCAATATCATCACCAAAAATGCATTGAGCGCCCCAGAATTTTTTGCCGATGGCTTTGCCACGGGTTGGGGTGAGTACAATCTGGATATAGGCAGTAAAATTGATGTAGGTCAAAAAACAGACCTCCTTTTAGGTGTCAACTATTTTAATTATGACAATCCCATAGATAATAACGGGGACAACTTTACCGATCTTACGCTCCAAGATCGTATTTCCATTTTCCAAAAGTGGGATTTTGAACGAAAGGATAATCGATTGTTCTCTCTTGCAGGGCGTTTTTTCTACGAGGATCGTTGGGGTGGTGAATTACAATGGACTCCCGAATATCGAGGAGGGGATGAAATCTATGGGGAAAGCATTTACACCCGCCGATGGGAAGTGTTGGGAAAATACCAATTGCCGTTGGAAGAAAAATTTCTTCTTTCGTTTTCCTATAACGACCACAATCAAAACTCGGTGTATGGCGATACGGAGTACTTGGCGGACCAGCGTATTGGTTTTGCGCAATTGACTTGGGACAAAACTATGGGCCAACACGACTTATTGTTCGGGAGTGCGGTACGGTACAATTATTACGATGACAATACCACTGCCACCACTGATCCGGACAATATTTGGATACCCAGTCTATTCGTACAGGACGAATATAGCTTTGCACCCAAACATTCCTTCTTAGCAGGGTTGCGTTATGATTATGATGAAAGGCATGGCAATATTTTTACTCCTCGCGCCGCTTACAAATGGAAGGTTTCCGATAACGACATTTTTCGGGTAAATTTTGGTACGGGCTTCCGGGTCGTGAACTTGTTTACCGAAGAACATGCAGCGCTCACGGGTGCACGGGAAGTGATTATTACAGAAGCGTTGAAACCTGAACGTTCCACCAATATCAATCTCAATTATTTAAAGAAAATCTATAGCGATAATGGAACTTTTATTGGGTTGGATGCCTCTGCTTTCTACACCCATTTTTCCAATATTATTTTGCCCGATTATGATACCAATCCCAACCAAATTATCTATGACAATCTGGATGGAAAATCAGTTTCACAAGGAATCAGTGCCAATGTGGATGTCGCATTCCCCAATGGAATCAAATTTTTGGTGGGTGCTACTTGGCAAGATGTAAGTAATACAGAAAATGGTGTGAGCCAACGTCAAATCCTAACCGAGAGCATTACGGCCACTTGGAATCTTTCCTATACCTTTCGCAGCTTAAATTTGGCTGTGGACTATACCGGAAATCTCTACGGCCCCATGCGTTTGCCACTTTTGGGTGAGTTAGACCCTAGAAAGGAATATTCCCCTACCTGGAGCATTCAAAATATTCAATTCACCTATAAAGGATTGAACAATTTTGAGGTGTATGGGGGTATTAAGAACTTGTTGGATTGGACTCCAAATCGCGGTAATCCTTTCATCATTGCCCGCGCCAACGACCCTTTTGACAAGGAAGTAACGTTTGATAGTAATGGTAATGCAGTGGCCACCCCGGACAACCCCTACGCGCTTACGTTTGACCCCACTTATGTGTATGGTCCCAACCAAGGCATTCGTGGATTTTTTGGCCTGAGATACACCGTCTTTTAGTTTCATAACCAAAAAAATGTCTATTTTTAACGCAATAGGGCGCACACCCTTAATTTGCATAGAATGAAACTAAACCCAGAACAAAAGAAAGAAGCCCACGATATGATGGAGCTTTGGGAAGATGATTTGTTGGAACGCTACCCAGAAAAAACAAGTAAGTCCAAAGAAGAATTCCGAAACTACGACGACCCTGCCCGGGATACCGTAAAGGAATTCTATCGCATGAACCATACCTACCAAACCTATGATTTTGTTCTGGAGAAGGAAAAGGAGTTCCTTTCCCTGAATCGCCGGGAAATGGGATTATGGGATGCCGTTGAATACTTGAATACTTTGGTAGATGATTCCGACCCCGACATTGATTTGGACCAGACCCAGCATCTTTTGCAGACTTCGGAGGCCATCCGTGCCGATGGGCATCCTGATTGGTTTGTGTTGACAGGCTTCCTTCACGATTTGGGCAAGGTGCTCTGCTTGTTCGGCGAACCGCAATGGGCCGTAGTGGGGGATACTTTCCCGGTAGGCTGCCAGTTTTCGGACAAAATAGTCTACCCAGAATTCTTTGAAGCCAATCCGGATAGCAACAACGAGCAATACAGCACAAAGTTGGGCGTATACAAAGAAAATTGTGGTTTGAGCAATGTTCATATGTCTTGGGGACACGATGAGTACCTCTATCATGTGATGAAGGATTATCTGCCCGAAGAAGGGCTCTATATGATTCGCTACCACAGCTTTTATGCCCAACATAGAGAACATGCTTATGACCATTTGATGGACAAACACGACCACGAAATGTTCAAGTGGGTCGAAAAATTTAATCCGTATGACCTGTACACCAAGGCACCGGTGCGGCCCAATGTAAAGGAGCTTCGGCCTTATTATGAGGATTTGGCCGCTAAATATCTACCTGATACGATTCGGTTTTAGCGGATGGTACAGTTCATCAGTTTTTTTGTGTTTACGGCCTTTGTGGCCGCCTATTCTAGTTGGAAACTAAGAAAGGACAAGCTTTCCACCCAAGATGGTTACTTTTTGGGGGGTCGAAGCCTAACCGGTGTGGTTATTGCTGGTTCACTGCTATTGACGAACATTTCCACCGAGCATTTGGTGGGCATGAACGGCGATGCCTACAAACATGGGGGCATTATTATTGCTTGGGAAGTCACATCGGCCTTGGCATTGGTGGCTGCCGCTCTGTACTTTGCGCCTCGCTATCTGAAAATGGGATTGACCACCATCCCTGAATTTTTGGAAAAACGTTTTGATGGACTCACCCGAACCATTATTGCCTTTCTGTTGATTATTTCCTTTGTTTCCACCCTTTTGCCCATTGTACTATATTCTGGTGCAATAAGCATAGAACAGATTTTTGATATTTCCGGGCTACTGGGCATTACCCAAAACGAAGGACTTTGGTTAACGGTGGTGACCGTTGGTTGCATTGGTGCTGTCTATGCCATTTTCGGTGGATTAAAAATGGTGGTGTATACCGATACCATAAATGGTTTTGGCCTATTGATTGCGGGAATTTCCATTCCTGTTTTGGCGCTCTGGAGTATTGGAGATGGACATATTTTTGAAGGTTTGCGAATGGTTTTTGAAAAAGCTCCAGAGAAATTCAACGTCATTAGCAATGAGGTTTCCGTGGGCGAAGGTTCCCGCGACGCCATTATGCCGTTTGGGGTGTTGTTCACTGGATTGATCATCAACCAACTCTATTTTTGGACCATGCATCAATCCATCATACAGCGCGCGTTGGGAGCTGTCAATTTAAAGGAAGCCCAGAAAGGGTTGCTCTATACGGGTCTGCTAAAAATCTTGGTGCCACTCATCATTGTTCTTCCCGGCATCATTGCCTATTACTATTTCAACGATACGTTTTATGACCAAAAAGAGCTGGTCTATCCCAGCTTGGTGAAAAAAGTGCTTCCTTTTTGGATGACCGGCTTTTTTGTGGCGGTATTGATGGGTGCCATTTTAAGTACCTTTAACAGTGCCTTGAACAGTGCGGCCACTATCTTTAGTTTGGGCATCTACAAAAGATACGTGAACAAAGATGCCAGTGAAAAAAGATTGGTGCAAATGGGAAAAACCACATCGGCCTTACTAGCAATTTTTGCTATTGGTATTGCCCCATTTATTGCCCATGCGCCTCGAGGACTCTACCAGTTGTTGCAACAGCTCAATGGCATCTTTTTTATTCCAATGGCCACGGTAATTTTGGCCGGCTTTTTTCTACCGAAAGTTTCCGCAAAGGGAGCCAAAGCAGGATTGCTATTTGGATTGGTCTTTTACATTTTTACCAATTTTGTCTTCCAAGTGGATTTGCACTATGTTCATATTTGGGGCATTGAGTTTGTCTTGAACATTGGGGTCATGCTACTAGTGTCTCGCTGGTCACCGCGAGTCAATACCTTTAGCATCACGGATATTGGTGTGGTTGATGTTACCCAATGGAAATACGCAAAGGGGTTTAGCTTGTTTTTGGTGTTGGCCACGCTGGCAGTGTATGTGCTTTTGGGCCACATGGGATAGCTCGCAAGAGTGCATAAATCCCAACAAATCAAGGTCATTTGATATCCTATTCTTAACTTTAGTCATATTTCAATCCAATGAACTCGAAAGAATTGGTATCAGACTGGTTCCTGAAATGGGAAAATGGAGATTTTTACAACCTCCCCATATCGGATAACTTTAAGCATACCAGTCCCTTTGGAACCATAGACGGGAAAAAAGAGTACCTCGCTCTAGTGGAACAAAATAGGGACAAGTTTTTAGGCTACCAATTCAAACTCCATGATGCGCTTTATGGCACCAACAATGCCTGTGTTCGTTACACGGGAACCCAAGGTGATTTTAGCTTGGATGTAAGCGAATGGTACTATATGAAAGGTGGATTGATTGAAGAAATTGTGGCCTACTACCACATTGGTGAGATTGCCAAAGACCGAAAACTTTCCCAATAGTGCACTACTGTCGCCCTTTGCGTATTTTTGAGGCATGTCCCACTACGATTATATCATTTTAGGTGCCGGAGCCGCTGGCCTTTTATTGGCCAATGCCTTGGGTAAGGACGAGTTCTTCGCCTCCAAATCCATTTTGGTGTTGGATAAGGATGACAAAGCGAAAAACAACCGTACATGGTGTTTTTGGGAAGAAGGTAAAGGTCAATTTGATGCTTTAATCCACAAAACTTGGAACAACGTTTATGTAGCGGGACAAAATTTGGAAAAATCCACTTCTATTGCACCCTACACGTATAAAATGCTCAAGGGTATTGATTTTTACCGCCACTATGTCCCTCAGGTAAAAGCCTACCCCAACATCACTTGGATTCAGGAAGAAGTGACTGATATTGAAGAGCAAAAAAGCGAAGTTTTGGTGACCACGTCCTCCCAAAAATATATTGGACAAACGGTATTTTCCAGCCTGTATGATACTTCACTCCCTTTAAAACAAAAGAAGTTTCCGGTGTTGCAACAGCATTTTTTGGGTTGGTTCGTAAAAACAGAACATCCCATCTTCAATCCAGATGAAGCCACTTTTATGGATTTTTCCGTTCCCCAACAAGGCAATACCCGTTTTATGTACGTGCTTCCTTTTTCCAAAACAGAAGCTTTGGTGGAATACACCTTGTTTTCGGAGGAACTTTTGGAAAAAATGGAATATGAGGAAGCCATCAAAACGTATATCAAAAAAAAGTACGACAACACCCCTTACTCCATTTTGGAGACCGAATTTGGTAGCATTCCCATGACCTGTTATCCGTTTCACCAACGCAATACGGAAAGATTATTTCATTTTGGGGTGGCCGGAGGATGGGCCAAACCGAGTACCGGCTATACGTTCTACAATACAAGTCAGCAAGTGCCTAAATTAATAGAACACCTAAAATCGGGAAAGCCGTTGACCGAGTTCCACCAAAAAAGCAGGTTTTTATTCTACGATATGCTTTTGCTTGATATTTTGCATGAGAACAATCACTTGGGGCGCGAGATTTTTGAGTCGATGTTCAAAAGAAGAAGGGCTTCGTTGATTTTAAAGTTCCTTGAAAATGAAACCAATTTGTGGGAAGAACTTAAAATTGTAACAGCGCCCAAACCCATGCCGTTTATCAAAGCTCTTTTTAAACGGATGTTTTAAACGGTTCGGTCCATCAAACTTTTAGCAAATTGCTTTAACAATGCCCTGTTCTGTTCCGGTAAATCAGTTTCTGCAAGTGCATCAAACGCTTTCTGTGTATAACTCTGGATGGCTTTTTTGGTTTCCTCAACCGCACCACCTTCTTTAAAAATAGATTTTACCGCCTCCACCTTGGTCGAGGAATCCTCAGGTTTAATGGAATACAGGTGCAATAGACCATCTTTATCATCCTTTGAAGCCTTTTCCAAGGATTTTAAGTACAAATAGGTCTTTTTGTTCTCCATGATGTCTCCCCCTACTTGTTTACCAAACGTTTTGGGGTCACCAAAGGCATCCAAATAATCATCCTGTAGTTGGAAAGCGATACCCAAATTTCGACCAAACTCATAAATGGCATCGGCATCTTTTTGGGATGCGTTGGCCACTAGGGCGCCCATTTTCATCGCAGCGGCGACCAAAACCGAGGTTTTATACTCAATCATTTTCAAGTATTCGGGAATGGTCACATCATCCCGAGTCTCAAAATCAACATCGTACTGTTGTCCTTCACACACCTCCAGAGCTGTTTTACTGAACAGTTTTGTGAGCTTTTTATACGTTTCGGCCGGGTAGTTTTCTAAAAATTGATAGGACAGAATCAGCATGGCATCTCCAGAAAGAATCCCGGTGTTTACATCCCATTTTTCATGCACCGTTGTTTTTCCACGTCGTAATGGAGCATCATCCATAATATCATCATGCACCAAAGAAAAGTTATGGAACATTTCTATGGCCAACGCCGCATCTAGGGCATCTTCCATTTTTCCACCAAAAGCTTCGGCCGTCATCAAGGTAAGTATGGGACGCATTCGTTTTCCGCCCAGCCCCAATATATATTGTATGGGCTCGTAGAGGTTTTGGGGCTCGGCAAACTTGATTCTTTTTTCAAGATATGAAACAAAAGAGGCCCGGTACTCGTCAATAATATCTATGTCCGCCATAGCGCCAAAAATACATTCAAAAAACCAAAAAATATCAAAATCCTATAATTCCCTGGAAAACAAAAGCATCCAACCGTATAAAAGCCCATCCTGAAAAAAATTACCTTAAAAATGCAATAGATTTGAAAAGCTTCGTCTTTACAGATGAAGCAAGTAACCAGTCTTTTTTGAATGGCCGCCAAAACAGAGAACAGAAATAACTTAACCACATTTTTCAATGAAGAATATCATTCATTGAGAGCGTATGTGCAGTCCAAGATCCGCGACACCTCGGAACGTGATGCGGAGGACATTGTGCAGGACGTGGCCTTACGTGTGTTCTCAAAGGCTGATGACATTTTGCCCATAAACAATATTGGGGGCTTTGTGTACAGTGCCATCAGAAATAGGATCATTGATATTATGCGCGGCAAAAAGGAACGAAAATACCCCAGTGAGGACATTGATCGCCAATGGCGGGATTTTGCCGAGGTATTTTATGGTGATGCGGACAATTCCTATTCTCCAGAATTGGAAAAAGCGTTGAAAAATGCCGTGATGGAGCTGAAACCAGCATACAGAGACATCATCATCGCCATTGATTTTGAAGGATATTCCTATAAGGAAATCGCATCAAGGACTGGTATTCCAACGGGTACATTAATGTCGCGAAGACACCGTGCCATGTCATTATTATTAAAGAATCTAGAAAATATAAAAGAATTAAAAAGCATGTAGTTATGGAACATTCAAGAGACTTCGAGAAAAAAGTGGAGCGAAAAGTGGAGCACTATGTAAAAAAGGTGGTCAAGGTAATTGCCATGATCATCTTGGGGGTAACCCTGTTTTTACTGGCCAATTATGCACTTATGTGGCTATGGAACTGGCTCATGCCCGACCTATTCGGTCTTTCTACCATAACCTATTGGCAAGCGCTGGGCATCTTTGTTTTGGCGAAGCTGCTGTTTGGTTTTGGAGGCGGTGGTGGAAAAAACAAAGGTCATTCCAGTCACAAAAAGAAGTTTAAAGCGACACATCGATGTAGTACTATGCGAAGGGACTTTGATCAGTGGAAACACTACGAGCAATTCTGGAAAGAAGAAGGGCAAAATGCCTATAAAGCATACGTGGAACGAATCAAAAACGACAATCATGATACCGAGTAAAAAGAACATCATCCAAGAACGCTACAAGCGTCAGTACAGATCCTTTTTTTGGAGTTTACGGTCCAAAACTACGATCCAGTCCAAAAAAGATTTCCATTATCGTCATTTTATTGTTGGTTGGCCCCACTGAAAAATAAAGGTTTAAGCAGTCGTTAAAAAAATGTAAAACCTTGGAAACTTTTTTTGTTTTTAAAGTTTCCTGAGTTACTTTTGCCGCTTATTATGAGGGAAAAGATTATACAAAAGGCAACGGAGCTGTTCTTAAATTTAGGTTTTAAGAGTGTGACCATGGACGATTTGGCCTATGAAATGGGGATTTCCAAAAAGACGATTTATTCCCATTTTCAGAATAAGACTGAACTGGTGGAAGAATGTACTACCAGTTTGTTCTGTGTGATTTCTGAAGGTATAAATGAGATCATTGCACAACAAAAGAACCCCATTGAGGAACTCTATGAGATCAAAAAGTTTGTGATGGTGCATTTAAAGGATGAAAAATCATCCCCCCAATACCAATTACAAAAATATTATCCCAAACTGAGTCGCACTTTAAAGCAGCGACAATTTGAGGTGATGCAAGGATGTGTCATGGACAATGTAAACCGCGGTATGGAGATGGGGATTTACCGAGATAACCTTAATGTTGAATTTATATCCCGAATCTATTTTTGTGGGGCAACCTGCATCAAGGACAATGAACTTTTCCCCGTACAAATCTTCTCCATGCCCCAGCTCATGGACTATTATTTGGAATACCACCTTAGGGGCATTGTTACCCCAAAGGGAAGAAAAATACTAAACTCAATCATCAATTCAAATCAAGAATAAATGCGAACAACCCTAATCAGTCTATTATTACTATTGCCGTGGTTCTCATCAGCACAGGACACTATTCCCAGTTTCAGTCTTGATGAAGCCATTCAATATGCTTTGGAGCATAATTATAGTTCCATAAATGCTTCCAGGGATTTGGTGGATGCCCAAAAACAGAAATGGGAGACCATTGCTACAGGACTTCCGCAAATTACCGGAGATGTCACCTATCGAAATCAGTTGAAGCAACCGGTATCTCAGATACCGGCGGAATTTTTTCCAGGTGGTGAACCGGGAACCTATCAAGAAGTTGTTTTTGGTCAGCCGCAATCCGCTTCGGCTTCAGCTACATTGAAACAGCAAATTTTTGACGGCTCTTACATTGTGGGCGTACAGGCTACCAAAACTTTCCTGGACTACAGCCAGAACAACAAGGAGAAAACAGACCTTGATGTCAGAAAAGCTGTAGTGGAAGCCTATGGCAATGTGCTCTTGGCCCAAGAAAGTGTATTGATTTCAGAAAAGAACAAGGCTACTCTGGAAAAAAATCTGTACGAGACCCGAAGAATCTATGAGAATGGTTTGGGTGATGAAGAAAGCGTGGACCAATTGCAGATTACGCTTTCTTCTGTGGACAACCAATTGAAAAATGCCCAGCGTTTGGAAAAAATCACCCTGCAAATGCTCAATTTGGTCCTAGGACTCCCAACGGAATCTCCGACGGTATTGACCGAGGATCTCGATGTCCTTACCCAAAAGCAAATTGATTTGGGGTTGTTGGACACCGATTTCAATATTGAGAACAATGTGGACTATAAATTGGCCACTAATCTTAGAGAGCAACGTTTTTTTGAGCTAAAACTGGCCAAAAGTAGAGCATTGCCCACTCTTAATGCCTTTGTCAACTATGGAGGAAATTCCTTTAGTGACAACTTTAATTTTTTGAGCAGTGGACAGCAATGGTTTGGTTCTTCAGTATTGGGTGTGGACCTGAGCATTCCCATTTTTAGTTCTTTTGGGCGAAGTGCCAGCACCCAACGGGCCAAAATTGCCTTGGAAAAGGCCAAGACCCAATTGACCGAGGCACAAGAACAGATTCGGCTTCAGTTGGAAAGTGCCAAGAGCGATTACATTCTGTCCGTTGAACAGTATGGCACCTCAAAAGAGAATTTGGAGCTTGCCGAACGCATTGAAAATAAAAATCAAATTAAATATTCCGAAGGTTTGGCCACCAGTTTTGAGTTACGACAGGCCCAGACCCAATTGTACACCACTCAACAGGAATATTTACAATCCATGGTCAATGTCATCAACAAAAAGACCGAACTGGAAACCATTTTAAATCAATAATCAAGAAACCACATCACATGAAAAAAATAATTCAACTATCACTATTGGGAATCCTCATCGCATCATGCGGTGGTGGAGGCAAGAACACCGTTGAAGGCGTTTTGGAAACAAAGGACATCACTAAAATCCGTGAAAAACGCAATTCTCTTACCGAAGAACTTAAAGCTTTGGAAGGGCAAGTGAAACTATTGGATGAGGCCATTGCTGAGTTGGATGACAATTCAAAATTGCCATTGGTCTCCACCCTTACGGTACAACCCGAGGAATTCAATCACTTTTTGGAATTGCAGGGAGATGTAAAGACCGACCAAAACGTACTCATCTACCCAGAAATGGCCGGTACGCTTTACCGTGTTTACGTGAAGGAAGGTCAGAAAGTTTCCAAAGGACAGGTTTTGGCTTCCATTGATGATGGCGGACTTTCCAGCCAATTGGCACAACTACGTACCCAAGCGGAGTTGAGCAGAACCACTTTTGAGCGTCAAAAAAGACTTTGGGAGCAAAATATTGGTTCCGAAATCCAGTTCCTTCAAGCCAAGACCAATTATGAGGCCCAACAGAGTGCTGTTAAACAGTTGGAAAGCCAAGTTGCTAAATCCACCATTCGTGCTCCCTTTGCTGGTATCATCGATGATGTCATCAAAGACCAAGGTACTGTGGTATCGCCCGGTCCCGGTTCTGAGGTGTTCCGAATTGTGAACCTATCGGATATGTATATTGATGTGGAAGTGCCAGAATCACATTTACCCAATGTTACCATAGGTAAAATAGTTGATGTATATTTTCCAGTATTAGGAGAAACCGTTTCGACCAAAGTACGGCAGACCAGTAATTTCATCAACCCCAGCAACCGCTCATTTAATGCAGAGATTCCAGTACCTAATAAGAGTGGACATATAAAACCAAACCTCACAGCTCAGGTAAAAATCAATGATTACACCAATGAAAATGCCATTCTTATTCCGCAAAGTGTTGTTTCGGAAAATGCGGAAGGTGAACAATATGTGTATATCATTGCTGACGAAAACGGTGAAATGGTTGCCAAAAAATCAGTCATTAAACCCGGTAAGACCCAAGGCGATTTTCTAGAAGTTCTTGAAGGTATAACCGCCGGAAGTCAGGTTATTGTTGAGGGTGCCCGTAGTGTAAGGGATGGCCAGAACGTGAAAGCGATAGATTCAACCGTAACCGCCAAAAACTAACTGACCAAAATGGAAAAAGCTAAAAAGAACGCAAACAAAGAATTTCGCCTTTCATCATGGGCCATAGACAATCCGTCAGTGATTTATGTAATGATCGGGTTGTTCTTTATTATAGGTTTGTCTTCCTATTTTGCCATGCCCAGGGAAGACTTTCCTGAAGTCACAGAAACCAAAATATATGTAAGCACCGTCTATCCCGGCAACACCGCCGAGGATATGGAGCGTTTGGTTACGGACCCTCTGGAGGATGTGCTCAAAAACATCAGCAATGTGGTAGAAATCACCTCAACCTCTCAAGAGGACTACTCCATGATCATTGTTGAGTTTGATGAGGACATCTCCGTACAATATGCCAAACAAAAAGTAAAGGATGAGGTCGATACCGAAAAAGCAGGTGAAGACTGGCCCATTTTTAATGGTGCTAAAGTAGAGCCCAATGTATTTGACCTCAACTTGGCTGAGTCGTTCCCGATCATGAACGTGAACTTAACGGGAGATTATCCGGTTGAAAGATTGAAGGAATTTGCCGAATATCTGGAAGACGAGATTGAGGATCTTCCACAAATTAAGGAGGTTGATATCCGGGGCGCACAAGAGCGAGAAGTTGAAGTGGCGGTGGATGTCTACAAAATGATGGCTTCCCGAGTCAATTTTGACGACGTTATCTCGGCCATCTCCAATGGAAATATGACCATGTCTGCCGGTAATTTGGTCACCAGTGGCCAACGCAGGACCATTCGTATCATAGGTGAGATCGAAAATCCATCAGAACTGGAGGACTTTGTGGTAAAGTCTGAGGATGGCGCCATCTATCTGCGGGATATCGCTACGGTTACCTTTAAAGAGGAGGACAAGACCACCTATGCCCGGGAACATGGTTCGCCCGTGGTAATGTTGGATATCAAAAAAAGGTCCGGAAAAAATACCATTGAGGCTTCTGACCAGATTCGGGCATTAGTGGATGATGCTAGGGAAAATTACTTTCCAAAAGACCTTACAGTGACCATTGCCAATGATTCTTCCAGCAGAACCTTGAACCAAGTTGATGATTTGGTCAACAACATTATTTTCGGGATTATCCTTGTGGTGACCGTCTTGATGTTCTTCCTAGGATTCCGAAATGCCCTTTTCGTAGGTTTTGCCATACCCATGTCCATGTTCATGTCTTTCATGATCCTAACGGCCTTGGGCTATACCCTGAACACGATGATCCTCTTTGGGTTGATCATGGGATTGGGAATGCTGGTGGACAACGGGGTTGTGGTCGTTGAAAACGTATACCGACTCATGGATCAAGAAGGCATGTCCCGAAAAGAGGCCGCCAAAAAAGGTATTGGGGAGATTGCCATTCCCATTATCATATCTACGGCAACCACTGTGGCGGCCTTTGTTCCCTTGGGAATGTGGCCGGGTATTATGGGTGAATTTATGATTTTCTTCCCCATTACCCTATCGGTTGTATTGGGTTCCTCATTGTTCGTGGCCATATTTATGAACTCCATGCTTGTCTCCCAGTTTATGCAGGTGGGCGAAAAACAATTGACCCGAAAACAATTGATTCGGCTTAGTATAATTTTAGGCGGTTTTGGTCTGTTTATCTATATTGTGGGCGGAGCTGTTCGTGGATTGGGCACCTTGATGGTAGTCATCGGAATCATGTTCTGGATCTACAAATATTTCTTGAAACCTTGGGCACGTCGCTTTCAGACCAATAGCTTGGTCAAATTGGAAAATTGGTACGAGCGTAGGTTGAAGCATGCGCTTAGGGGTAAAAATGTATACTGGTACACTGGGCTCATATTCCTGCTTTTGATCTTATCAATTGGTTTTTTCATAATGTCCTTAGCATCACAACGGACCAAGGTGGAATTCTTTCCAGATAACACGCCCAATGAAATATACGTGTACATCGAATATCCGCAGGGAACCGATATTGACAAGACCAATGCAATCACCAAAGACATCGAGGAAAGAGTCTATGGCGTCACAGGAAGGAGCAAGTACAACAAAGGGGATTTCAACTTTTTGGTGCAATCCAGTGTATCCCAAGTAGGTAAAGGAGCAGAAAACCCCTTTACTGAGGGAGGTTCAGCTGCGGAAATGCCCCATCGTGGAAAGATTACACTCTCCATGCGCGAATTTAAATATAGGGATGGATTGGATACTGAAGAGCTGCGTCAACAGATTCAAGATACGTTATCTGGAGTTTATCCCGGTGTGACCATTTCGGTTGAAAAAGATGCCGTTGGTCCACCAGCAGGATACCCCATCAATATAGAGATTGAGGGTCAAAACTATGACACCTTAATCAGTACAGCAGAACGGATGCGCAATTACATCAACAGTAAAAACATAGCTGGTATTGAAGAGCTAAAAATTGATGTGAACAAGAGCAAGCCGGGTATGCAGGTTAAAGTTGATAGGGCCAAAGCCGGAGAGCTGGGCGTTTCCGTAGCGCAGGTTGGCCAACAATTGCGTAGATCCATTTTTGGTGACAAAGCAGGTATTTATAAAAAAGACGGTGAGGATTATGACATTAATGTCCGTTTCAATGAAGACCTCCGCTACAATACCAGCGCCTTGTTCAACCAGAATATTATTTTTAGGGATGCTTCCAATGGCCAAATAAAGGAGATACCTGTTTCTGCTGTGGCCAGTCAGAAGAACAACTCTTCATTTAGTGCCATTAAACATGTGGACTCCAAACGTGTAGTCACAGTGTATTCTGCTCTAAAACCAGGATTTACTGATGCGGCGGCCATTGTTGATCAAATTCAGAATGAAATGCAGGAGTTCAAAGGCCTACCCCAAGGTGTTAAGATTGATTACACCGGCCAGATAGAGGAGCAGAATAAACAAATGTCATTTTTAATGGGCGCTTTCTTTTCCGGACTGGGGTTGATTATGCTGATTTTAGTTTTCCAGTTTGGAGGTGTTTCTAAACCAGCCATTATCATGATGGCCATATTCCTAAGTTTTATTGGAGTGTTTGGGGGATTGATCATAACGGGATGGCCATTTGTGATTATGATGACCATGATGGGTATCATTTCCTTAGCAGGAATTGTAGTGAACAATGGTGTGGTCTTATTGGATTATGCCCAAATCCTCATTGATCGTAAAAAAGTGGAACTGGGTGTATCTGATGATGAACTGTTGAACCGGGAAGATGTTACCAGTGTTATAATCAAAGCGGGTAAAGCGCGTTTACGTCCGGTAATGCTAACGGCCATTACAACCGTTTTAGGATTGATTCCATTGGCCATAGGGCTGAACATCAATTTTGTAAAATTGTTCTCTGATTTTGACCCACAGGTGTACATGGGTGGAGACAATGTTATATTTTGGGGGCCACTGGCTTGGACGGTTATTTTTGGTTTGATCGTGGCCACATTCCTAACCTTGATCATTGTACCGGTGCTGTTCAATATAAGCTACAGACTTAAAATAAGAATCCAAAGCTGGAGGATTAAAAATAGTACTCCAGAAGTAGTAGCCGAGTAAAAGGCGCATATAAATAAAAAAGCCCCGACCAATGGTCGGGGCTTTTTCTTAAATTCCTTTTGAGCTTAATTCTCCGTTGAAACAACTTCAGATTGGTTCCAGTTTTTTACGTTGACAATACGATTGTCTGTAAAATCCACTTCTCTTAAAATATCACCTTCCCAAAAGAACCACTTACCGACTCTTGTTCCATTTTCATATGTGCCTGAGGCAAGTTTTTTACCATTTACATCATACATTAGCCATTCGCCGTGTAATTTACCTTTCATTAAATAGCCTGTTTGTGCTATTTCACCGTTTTCGTGAAAATATGTAGCTTTTACCATCTTCCCCACTTTTTCAAAAGTCGGCTCCGTATCTTGTGGATACATACAAACCGAAAACATCACTGCCAAAATAAATATTGCTTTCTTCATAGTTTATGGGTTTTAAAACATTCTTTATCAATCAATAACGACACAAATGTATTTAAATTTTACATTAAATAAATATTAATGTAACAATTAATTTACATTAACTTAACATTAAAATTGTAATAATCTGTAAACCAATTATATATTATGTTTTGACATTGGAACAATAATTACATCTTATCGATAAAATCGACGTATTTTTGATATATAGCGGCCTCAATGTAAACTTAAAGTTAAGAAAAAGTTAGATGAACATCACCCAACAAAGTCATAAAGTTTGGTGGCTACCTCTAAAAATAATCGCCCCCTCAGCAGAAATTCCTTATATCTAACCATAGATTTCGGTATTCCTATTAAATTTGCCCACCAGAACAAATAAGATGTACAGAAATACTACTTGTGGAGCCTTAAGGGCATCACATATCGGTTCGGAAATTGTATTGAGCGGTTGGGTCCATAAAGTTCGGGACAAAGGTTTTGTAGCTTGGGTAGATCTACGAGACCGCTACGGAATTACCCAGTTGGTATTCGATGAGGAACGAACCTCCCAAGAGCTCCTGGAAAAAGCCCGTGAACTTGGAAGAGAGACTGTTATCCAAGCCAAGGGACAGGTTATTGAACGAACCTCCAAAAACCCCAACATTCCAACCGGAGAAATTGAGGTATTGGTCAGTGAACTCACCATTCTCAACAAATCCCTTCTACCTCCGTTCACCATTGAAGACGAAACGGATGGCGGTGAGGATATCCGTATGAAATATCGCTATTTGGACATCCGAAGAAACCCGGTAAAGAACAACCTCATCTTTAGGTCTAAGGTAACCATGGAGGTACGTAAATATCTTTCCGACCAAGGTTTTATTGATGTTGAAACACCATATCTCATCAAATCCACCCCTGAGGGTGCGCGTGACTTTGTGGTGCCAAGCCGAATGAACGAGGGCCAATTTTATGCCCTGCCCCAATCTCCCCAAACCTTTAAGCAATTGCTGATGGTAGGCGGAATGGACAAATATTTCCAGATTGTAAAATGTTTTCGGGACGAAGATCTTCGTGCAGACCGTCAACCCGAATTCACCCAGATAGATTGTGAAATGGCCTTTGTGGAGCAAGAGGATATCCTCAATACGTTTGAAGGCCTTACCAAACACCTGTTGAAAGAAATCAAAGGCGTGGAAATTGAAGAGTTCCCAAGAATGACCTTTGATGACGCTATGCGTTTGTATGGCAACGATAAACCCGATATCCGTTTTGGAATGCAATTCGGGGAATTGAATACCGTAGCACAGCACAAGGACTTTAATGTCTTCAACACCGCTGAATTAGTAGTAGGAATTGCCGTTCCAGGTGCTGCCGAATATACCAGAAAAGAAATTGATGCGCTGGTGGATTGGGTAAAACGTCCTCAAGTGGGTGCCAAGGGTATGGTCTATGTAAAATGCAACGAAGATGGCAGCTACAAATCTTCAGTCGATAAATTCTACGACCAAGAAGATTTGGCAAAATGGGCCGAAGTGACCGGAGCCAAATCGGGAGACCTTATTTGTGTGCTTTCTGGAAAGACCAATGAAACCAGAACACAACTCAGTGCACTTCGTATGGAATTGGCAACCCGACTCGGTCTCAGAAAACCGGATGAGTTTGCCCCGCTTTGGGTAGTGGATTTTCCATTATTGGAATTGGATGAGGAAACTGGGGACTATCACGCCATGCACCACCCGTTCACATCACCAAAACCGGGTCAGTTGGAACTTTTGGAGACCGACCCTGGTGCCGTGAAGGCCAATGCGTATGATTTGGTGCTCAACGGAAATGAGATTGGTGGAGGTTCTATTCGAATTCATGATAAACAGGTACAAGCCACCATGTTCAAGCATTTGGGCTTTACTCCTGAGGAGGCCAAGGCCCAATTCGGGTTTTTAATGGATGCCTTCCAATACGGTGCTCCGCCCCACGGTGGAATCGCCTTTGGTTTGGACCGATTGGTGGCCATTTTGGGCGGACAGGAAACCATTCGCGACTTTATTGCCTTCCCAAAAAACAACAGTGGCAGGGATGTTATGATTGATGCCCCTGCTCCCGTTGATGATGAACAATTAAAAGAACTTCATCTAAAGTTGGATCTTTAAAGCATGTTAATCCCGCCAAGAGCGGGATTTTTTAATACATTTAAGTGTATCATTGACCCCAATGCCCTACAATAGGAAAAAACTTCTGACCCGTTTTCTGAAATGGCGATATAAAAATATCTCCAATAAGACCTTTGTCCACCTTATGAGCTTGGTCGTTGGATTTTTAGCAGGATTGGTGGCAGTTACCTTGAAGAACTTTACCTACTTCATTGAGTCCTTATTAAAAATGGGAATCATTTTTTCAGAGAATCAATTGTATTTCATTCTTCCAACCATAGGGCTGACCTTTGTTTTTCTCTATGTGAAGTTCGTTCAGAAAAAGCCGCTTCAACATGCGGTATCATCCATTATTTTTTCGCTCTCCAAAAAAGGGGGACTACTGGGGGTCAAGGACATTTACACCCCTCTGATAACAGCTCCGCTGACTGTTGGATTTGGGGGTTCCGTGGGACTGTTGGGCCCCGCGGTAAAATCTGGTTCCGCCATAAGCTCCAACTTAAGTCGGTTGTTCCATATTGACACAAAAACACGCTCCCTTTTGGTGGCCTGTGCCTCGGCCGGGGCCATTTCATCCATTTTTCAATCGCCCATTGCTGCCATCATTTTTGCGGTGGAGGTCTTTACCTTGGATTTGACCATGCTCTCCATGCTTCCGTTGTTGTTGGCTTCAATTTCAGGGGTGCTTACCTCCTATTTCTTTTTGGGAAACGAAGTTCTTTTTAGCTTTTCATTATCCGAAGGATTTCAATTAAATGATACCCCCTTCTATATTTTATTGGGAGTGGGAACCGCTTTTGCTTCCATCTATTTTACCAAGATGTATTTTGCCATCCTTACTTTTTTTAAACGCTTTAAAAGTCCAAAATACAAGCTTTTGGTAGGCGGCATTGCCATTGGGATCATGCTCTATGCTATTCCACCGCTCTATGGTGAAGGCTTTGGTTTTATCAACAGTTTATTGGAGGGCAACCACTTAAAGGCACTGGGCAAAACCCCTTTTGATGATTATACAAGCAGTATTTGGGTGGTGATTGCACTCTTGTTCGGGATTACCATTTTCAAGGCCATCGCTATGACCACCACCTTTGCTGCGGGTGGAGCCGGTGGAATTTTCATTCCTACCATGGTCATGGGAAGTGCCCTGGGCAATGTAGTGGCCAAGGTGATCAACAATCTGGGACTTGGGTTTTCGGTATCTGAAAGTAATTTCACCCTTATTGGCATGGCAGGCTTGATTGCAGGGGTAATCCACGCTCCCCTGACCGCCATTTTCTTGATTGCCGAAATTACGGGGGGGTACCAGCTCTTTGTTCCCTTGATGATTACGGCTTCCATATCCTATCTGATAACCAAGAATGCCCTGGACTATACCATTTATACCAAAGAATTGGCCAAAATAGGCGCATTGCTCTCCCACAATAAAGATCAAATGGTGTTGGGGCTCATGCAAATTGATGATGTGATCGAAAAAAACTTCAAGCCCGTTCATCCCAATATGTCTTTAGGCGAAATGCTGCACCAATCCGTATCCAAGTCCAAACGAAATATTTTCCCGGTTTTGGATGATGATAAAAAATTGATGGGAATTATTGTCCTGGACGATATTCGACAATTCATGTTTGATACAGAACTTTATGATACCGTTTATGTAAAAAATCTGATGCACGCCCCTCCAGAACATATCTTTTATGGTAAGGATACGATGAAACAGGTGATGAAAAAGTTTCAGGACAGTGGTGCTTGGAACTTACCTGTCATCAAGGATGGAAAATATGAAGGGTTCATATCAAAATCAAAATTGTTGACGGCTTATCGCAGAAAATTGATCAATTATACGCAATGAAAATCAAACTAAAATATGTTATTGTTCTCATAACCCTACTCTCGTTCTCCTCGATTGTTTACGGGTTTTCCCTTTCGGAAGAACAAGCCAGTTCAGCTCAAAAATACATTGGTTTGGGAACTGTGGGGCTTTTTCTGGTGGCCATGCCCCTTTTCCTGTACAAAGAGAGCAAGCGGAAAAACATGAAGGATTACATGCTCACCAAAGATAATATTAAGAAAATGAGAGATAAAGAGGTCAAAAATACTGGGAATCAATAATTTTCAAAGATTTAATGCTATAATCATCCAATGCGACGTAAAAAAGTATATTTTAGTGTTTTAACAAATTATTTTTTTAATGACCGGTACAGTAAAATTTTTTAATGGATCCAAAGGTTATGGGTTCATTACCAACGACGAAACAGGAAAAGACATCTTTGTTCATGTAACTGCATTGAACGGAGTAGAATTGAACGAAGGCGACAAAGTAGAATACGTAGAAGAAGAAGGAAGAAAAGGAAGAGTTGCTGCCCAAGTGCAGGTAATCGGATAACAATATTTTATTTTGATTTTGACCAACCCTCGGCTTTATCCGGGGGTTTTTTATTTAGTTCAAGTTTCTTCGCTGAATAAAGAACCGTTTCAATAATGCTGCTGCCTCATGCTCCAAAATGCCCCCAACAACTTCCGTTTTTGGATGCAAATGTCCTCCCATCACACTAAAACCGCGTTCCAAATCTGCTGCCCCGTACACCACTTTGGAAATCTGGCTCCAATACAAAGCACCGGCACACATTTGACAGGGCTCCAGTGTAACATAAAGTGTGCACCCCTGCAGGTATTTTCCCCCTAAAAAATTGGCTGCCGCCGTAATGGCCTGCATCTCGGCATGGGCCGTAACATCCTTTAATCGCTCTGTAAGGTTGTGCGCCCTACCGATAATCCTATTGTTCACCACGATTACTGCCCCAACAGGAACTTCCCCATTTTCAAAAGCAATTTCTGCCTCTTGAAGGGCCTTCTTCATAAAATAGGTGTCATCAAATGGATTTTCCACAATTATTTTTAGGATTTTATGAGATGGCTAAGCTACACATAAAATAATTTTACCGATTATAGGTACTTTTGTTTTTTAATCATTGGAAAAGCTTTTAGCACATATCGGTTCCCCAAAAGACCTCAAAAAACTGTCATTGGATGAGTTGCCCAAACTCGCCCAAGAACTTCGAGAATTTATCATTGACATTGTCTCTACCAAAGAGGGGCACTTGGGAGCCAGTTTGGGGGTGGTGGAACTCACCATTGCGCTACATTATGTGTTTGACACCCCTAATGACAAGCTTATCTGGGATGTGGGCCACCAAGCTTACGGCCATAAAATATTGACGGGGCGAAAAGAAATTTTTGAAACCAACCGCCAATTGGGCGGTATTAGTGGATTCCCTAAACGTAGTGAAAGTGAGTACGATGATTTTGGTACCGGGCACAGCTCAACCGCCATATCCGCTATTTTGGGCATGGCCATGGCTTCAAAATTAAAGGGAATGCCGTCCAAACAACATATCGCCGTTGTGGGCGACGCTTCTATAGCCAGCGGAATGGCCTTTGAAGGACTCAATCATCTTGGGGTCACGGATGTCAACGCCCTTATTGTCCTTAATGATAATGCTATCGGTATTGATCCCAGTGTGGGTGCTCTCAAAAAGTATCTCACCAATGTAAAAAAAGGTACTGCCAAGGATGAAAATATCTTTGAATGCTTGAACCTTACCTATTCGGGACCTATGGACGGACATGATGTGAAAGCTTTGGTCTACGAATTGCAACGATTGAAAAATGTGGAAGGTCCCAAGCTCCTACATGTAATCACCACCAAGGGAAAAGGACTTAAGAAAGCAGAGGAAGACCAAGTCGTCTACCATGCCCCAGGCAAATTTGACAAAGTTACTGGGGAACGTCTTAAAAAACCCCAAGAAGCAGAACCACCAAAATACCAAGATGTTTTTGGGCTCACTTTGGTTGAACTTGCTGAAAAAAATAAAAAAATAGTGGGTATCACCCCAGCAATGCCAACGGGAAGTTCTTTAAAATACATGATGGACAAAATGCCCGATAGAGCATTTGATGTGGGCATTGCAGAACAACATGCGGTCACTTTAGCTGCGGGAATGGCAACACAGGGGCTTATTCCTTTTTGCAACATCTATTCTACCTTTTTGCAGCGGGCATACGATCAGGTGATCCACGATGTGGCCCTACAAAACCTTCCGGTAATCTTTTGTTTGGATCGTGCCGGACTGGTGGGTCAAGATGGCCCAACCCATCACGGGGTTTTTGATTTGGCCTATTTGCGATGTATCCCCAATCTCACCGTATTCGCTCCCATGAACGAAATGGAACTCAGAAATATCATGTACACGGCCCAAATGGGATTAAAAGGTCCTATTGCCATTCGGTATCCTAGAGGACGGGGAGTGACTTTGGATTGGAAAAACAAGTTTGAGCCCATTGCACTAGGTACTGCTCGTTGTTTACGTGAAGGTTCTAAGGTAGCCTTACTTACCATTGGTCATATAGGCAACGAAATTGTTAGGTTGTTGGAAACTCTGGACAATCCGGAAACCATAGGCCATTATGATATGCGCTTTGTAAAACCTTTGGACAAAAACACCCTCCGTACTATTTTTAAAAAATACGATCATATCATCACTGTAGAGGATGGCTGCAAAATGGGTGGGTTTGGTTCTGCAGTGCTCGAATTTGCCAACGAGGAGCAATGGACAAAAACCGTTAAAATTTTTGCCATTAAAGACCAGTTTGTTGCGCAGGGAACAATACCCGAGACACATCAACTGGCTGGTATAGATTTTGATGCCATTCATTCCTATATAAAATCAACCTTAAACCAATGCGATTAAACTGTTTTCTAATTCTATTCCTTGCCGTTTTCCTTACAGCTAAGGCACAAGTATCCCCTTATAAGGTTTTTGAACTAAAAGCTGATAGTACGGATTATGTTTTTAAGGTGATTCGCATTAAAGATGTCAAGCTAAAATATTTGACAAGGGGAGCAAAACTCACGGACCCCAGAGCCGTTTTAAACCGAATAAAACCAGTACGGAAGTGGTACAGGCGTTTTGAGCCAACCTCATTTTGGGAGAAAGTCAATGAGTTTGGATTGAACATCAACGAGGTTTCCTTTGTAAACTGGAACGCAGGGGGGGACAATTCCGTTTCTGCCTTGGCCAGTATGCGATTTAGACGTAACTATAAGTTCAGATACTTAAATTGGAACAATGAAGCCATACTTCGATATGGACTCAATGCACAGGAAGGACGAAAGCTTAGAAAAACAGATGATCAAATTAGGCTGTCATCCACCATAAGTTTTAGAAAAGATACCCTCACCAATTGGTACTATTCAGTCAAGACAAATTTTAACACCCAGTTTTCCAATGGTTTTAAATACCCCGATAGGGAAAACCCCATTTCTAGGTTCATGTCTCCCGGATATCTTTTTGTGGGTATTGGTACATCGTACATTCCTCCGAAAGACAAGTTCAACCTATATATTTCCCCTGCCACCATGAAATCCACTTTTGTTTTGGATGAGGTCCTTTCAAATCAGGGCGCATTTGGTGTGGAAGAAGGCAAGCAGCTGTTTTTGGAACTAGGTTTTCTCATCACCAACACATGGGAAAAAGAAATTGTACGGAATGTACTACTGAACCACAGAATAAGCTTGTATACGGACTATGTTCGAAGTTTTGGAAACATTGATGTTGATTGGGAGATGAACTTTAACCTAAAGGTCAATGACCATATTAATGCCAATATTGGCACCCACCTAATTTATGATGATGATATTAAATTTGACGAAGTGGTCGCAGATGATGGCACGGTGGTAGACCCCGGAATACCAAGAATTCAATTTAAACAATTATTGGGTGTGGGACTGCTCTTTAGCTTTTAGATTTTTCGCCCCGTCAATTTATCATGGATGTGCACCGCGGCACTATCCGATAAACTGGCCACAAAACAGCTGGTGTCCAACAAGATCTTGTAGATTGAGGTGTTCGCATTCCTGTAATTTTCAGGCAGGCTTTTGATCAACAATCGATCATAATTGCTGGCATTCCCATCTTTGGCATTGATCAAAGCCGTGGTATACATATCCAGTAAATCAGAAATTATTCTATACCCGGCCAATTCCTTATCAACCACCACAACGGATTGGTAGATTTTTTCAACACTCAGTTTTATGATATCCTCCACCTGCGCCTGATACTTTCCCTTGTCCAACAAAGCCGAATCAAATTCACCCTTCAGA
>JBNLBG010000024.1:0-2825 GCA_050303195.1 Allomuricauda sp.
CCATTTCTAATAATTCTGAAGGCATGTTGGCCCCTGCGGATTTTGGGGTTAACAAAATTTCCCAAAAGGAAATCGTTGGTGGCGAGGACATCGCCGAATCAGCCCAAATATTCTTGAATGTGTTGCATGGGAAAGGCACGGACGCCCAAAATAACGTGGTCTGCGCCAATGCAGGTGTGGCCATCGCCACCGTAGAAGGCTTGACCCCAAAAGCGGGTTTTGAAAAGGCTAAAGAGTCATTGTTGAGTGGAAAAGGATTGGAAGCGCTGAAGAAATTACAGGAATTGAGTAAGAATTAGTGTCATCTCAAACTGTCTCCTGAGCGTAGTCGAAGGAGCAGTCGAGAGATTATATGAGATTCTTCACTGCGTTCAGAATGACAAAATGAGAATACCGTCATGCTGAACTCGTTTCAGCATCACACAACAGTATTGAATTGACAAAGTAAAAATGAACATCCTAGACAAAATAGTAGCTGACAAACGCAAAGAGATCGACCTAAAAAAAACGTTGATCACGGTTGCCCAATTGGAACATTCCGTGCTTATGGAACGCACCTCCATTTCGTTGGCTTCCGAACTCAAAAACAGTACAACCGGAATTATTGCGGAACACAAACGGCGTTCCCCATCCAAATCTGTCATCAACCAAAGTTTGAATGTACAAGATGTGGCCAAGGGGTATGCCGAAGCTGGGGTTTGTGGCATGTCGGTCCTTACCGATGGTAAATATTTTGGCGGTTCGTTGGACGATTTGGTGTTGGCACGAGCTTCAGTGAACATTCCCTTGCTTCGCAAAGAATTTATTATTGATGAATACCAAATTGTAGAGGCCAAGGCCTACGGTGCCGATGTAATTTTGTTGATTGCCGCCATTTTATCTCGAGAAGAAATAAAAACGCTGTCAGAAACTGCAAAAGGGTTGGGATTGGATGTGCTGTTGGAAGTCCATAATGAAGAAGAATTGAAAAAATCCATCATGCCCAGTTTGGATATGTTAGGAGTGAACAACCGGAACCTAAAGACCTTTGAGGTGAGTTTGGAGACCAGCAAATCCCTTTCGGAACATATTCCGGATGATTTTGTAAAGGTTTCGGAGAGTGGTATCAGCTCCATTGAGGCCATTCAAGAACTCAAACCGTATGGATATCGGGGCTTTTTGATTGGAGAGAATTTTATGAAGACGGATAACCCTGGTGAAAGTGCCAAAAAGTTTATTGATGAATTAAAAAAATAATGTCATTCTGAACTGTCAGATTGAGCGCAGTCGAAATCAAAGTGAGAAATCTACCATGAGATTCCTCGATTGTCCCGAAAAATTTAGGGACTCATTTCGGAATGACAAAAGCAAAAAATATGAAACTAAAAGTCTGTGGCATGAAATATAACCCCGAGGAGGTTGAAACGTTACAACCGGATTATATGGGTTTTATTTTTTGGGAAAAATCACCTCGCTATCTTGGTGGCGTGCTTCCTTCCATATCACGAAAAATTAAAAGGGTCGGGATATTTGTGGATGCTTCGGTTGAAGAAATTTTGCAAAAGGTAGCCCAATATGGTCTTACGATGGTGCAACTCCATGGTCAAGAATCCCCAGAATTATGTGATCATCTCAAAAATCTCGGTATTGGGGTCGTCAAAGTTTTTGGGGTAGACGATTCATTTGATTTTTCGGTCTTGGAACCCTATGAGAATGTGTGCGACTACTATTTGTTTGACACCAAAGGTAAATTGCCCGGTGGTAACGGGTACGCATTTGATTGGGAGGTTTTGGAAGATTACCCTTCCACAAAGCCTTTCTTCCTGAGTGGGGGAATTGGATTGGAAAATATTGATGAAATCTTGACCTTCTTGTACCGACCAGAGTCAAAATACTGTCACGCTATTGACGTGAACAGTAAATTTGAAACAAAACCGGGGCATAAGGACATCAAAAAAATTAAAGAATTTAAAACTAGGATAGATGATGAGCTATCACGCTGACGAAAAAGGGTATTACGGAGAATTTGGAGGGGCTTTTATCCCGGAAATGCTGTATCCCAACTGTGAAGAGCTTCGGCAAAACTACCTCCGTATCATGGCGGAGCCTCCCTTCCAGAATGAGTTCCAGCAATTGCTGAAAGATTATGTAGGTCGGCCTACCCCGCTCTATTTTGCCAAGCGCCTATCCGAAAAATACAAGACCAAAATCTACCTGAAACGGGAAGATCTGTGTCATACAGGAGCGCATAAGGTGAACAACACCATTGGGCAGATTTTGATGGCCAAAAAATTGGGGAAACACCGAATCATTGCGGAAACTGGTGCGGGTCAACATGGCGTGGCCACAGCAACCGTTTGTGCCCTCATGGGCCTTGAATGTGTGGTGTATATGGGTGAAATTGACATTGCCCGCCAAGCCCCAAATGTAGCCCGCATGAAAATGTTGGGCGCCGAGGTACGTCCTGCTAAATCAGGAAGTAGGACACTAAAAGATGCTACTAACGAGGCCATTCGCGATTGGATCAATAATCCAGTGGACACACACTATATTATTGGTTCCGTGGTTGGACCTCATCCCTATCCCGATATGGTGGCACGATTTCAATCGGTAATCTCCAAAGAAATCAAAGCCCAACTCCTAGAAAAAGAAGGCCGGGAGAATCCGGATTATGTGGTAGCCTGCGTGGGCGGAGGAAGCAATGCCGCCGGGGCCTATTATCATTTTTTGGATAAGCCTGATGTTGGAATCATCGCTGTGGAAGCTGCTGGAAAAGGGATTCATTCTGGGGAAAGTGCCGCTACATCGGTGTTGGGTAAAGTGGGTATCATCCACGGGAGCAAAAC
>JBNLBG010000024.1:2835-34631 GCA_050303195.1 Allomuricauda sp.
GGAAAAGGGATTCATTCTGGGGAAAGTGCCGCTACATCGGTGTTGGGCAAAGTGGGTATCATCCACGGGAGCAAAACCTTGTTGATGCAAACTCAAGATGGACAAATTACGGAGCCCTATTCCATTTCCGCTGGATTGGATTATCCTGGGGTTGGACCTTTGCATGCTCATTTGTACACCTCGGGTCGTGGGGAATTTATTTCGATTACGGATGATGACGCCATGACTGCCGGACTTGGACTTTGTCAATTGGAGGGTATCATTCCTGCGATTGAATCTTCACATGCCTTGGCCATTTTTGAGGATCGAAAGTTCAAGGAGGAGGATGTGGTTGTGGTCAACCTCTCTGGGCGCGGCGATAAGGATTTACAGAATTATATTGATTATTTCAAACTATAGATGTCATTCCTGCGAAAGCAGGAATCCAAAATAAGATTGAAAATGGATTCCGCATCAAGTGCGGAATGACAAAACAAATCTCATTTTATGAACAGAATCAAACAAAAACTACAAGAGGATAAAAAACTCCTCTCCATATATTTCACAGCGGGTTATCCCAAATTGAACGATACAGTTAAAATCATCCAAGATTTGGAGCAAAGCGGGGTGGATTTTATTGAGGTTGGATTGCCGTTCAGTGACCCCTTGGCCGATGGCCCCACCATTCAAGAAAGTTCCACCG
Organism: Allomuricauda sp.; assembly: GCA_050303195.1. Classification (GTDB taxonomy): domain Bacteria; phylum Bacteroidota; class Bacteroidia; order Flavobacteriales; family Flavobacteriaceae; genus Flagellimonas. The sequence goes on from JBNLBG010000024.1 coordinate 3,518, forward strand.
CTGCGCTGAAAAATGGGATGCACACCGAGCTGCTCTTCGAACAATTGAAGGATATCCGAAAAACGGTTTCCATTCCTTTGATTTTGATGGGCTATTTTAACCCTGTGCTTCAATATGGCGTAGAGGATTTTTGCAAAAAATGCCACGAAATTGGAATTGATGGGCTTATCCTACCTGATTTACCTTTGGATGTCTATCAAGAAGAATACGAGTCTACCTTTAAAAAATATGGGCTTATCAATATCTTTTTGATTACACCACAGACCAGTGCGGAACGTATCCGGGCCATTGACAAAGCTTCAGAAGGTTTCATTTATATGGTGAGTTCTGCCAGCACTACGGGTACCAAAGAGGGATTTGGCGCGGAACAAACCCAATATTTTAACCGCATTACCTCCATGAACCTCAACAATCCCCAGATTGTGGGTTTTGGTATCAGCAATGCCGAAACATTTCAGCAAGCAACGGAGAAAACCAAGGGTGCCATCATTGGTTCGGCCTTTATCAAGCATTTAACGCAAAATGGGGTTCATGGTATTGACAACTTTGTAAAAAGCATCAGGAAATAACCAAATCATAGTCGTCTTGACCTTGGATTAACAGTTGCTAACAAAGTTTTATTAAGGGATTAACGGAGTTTCGCCACTTTATCTGTTATCTTAAAATGAATCAAGAAAAAGAAAGACATGGGAGTAATTAAAGATAAAAAGAAATTTAAGCGAAAAGTGGAACAGAACAATCCCACCAACCCTACAGGAAATGTAAATCAAACTACAAACAAAGTGGATTTTGATAATATTTCCATAAAAAAACAACAAAACAAAAAATAAGTTGTCCCTCTCAGAAAAAGATGAAGAAATCTTAAGAAGGCCCCAGCAGATTTATACTGTTGGGGTCATTTTTTTAGGCTTTAACAGACCAAAATTTTTCATTTGACATTCCTCCTAAAATGGTATGGCTCAAATTGACGGTTTTATGAATCAAATTCGTTAATTTTCAACCCTCAAAACTGAACTCAAACTATGAAAAAAGCTGCCTTTTTACTTTCCATACTCATTTCCACCTTAGTTTCCGCCCAAGACGACATGGCCGTGAAATCGCAAGTGGCCTCGGCCATCACTGAACTTAGGGAATTCATTGCCATTCCTAATGACGCATTAAATGCCGATGATATTGATGACAATGTGTTCTGGTTAAAACGAAAGTTTGGGGAACGCGGTTTTAATACAGCAGTCCTGGACACGGAGAACATGCCCCTCTTTTTTGCCGCATTACCTGTGGATGATTCCAAACCCACCATACTCATTTATATGCACTTTGATGGACAGTCGGTTGACCCATCTAAATGGAATCAGCCCAATCCATATGAAGTGGTGTTAAAAGCTCCCGATGACGATGGCTTTAAAACCGTTTCCTTTGATGAATTGGATGACGATATCAATTACGACTGGCGACTTTTTGGTCGTTCTACTTCAGATGATAAATCCCCCATCATCATGTTACTGAACACTATCGACCTTTTGAAAAAAGATGGGAAGGAAATTCCGTTCAATGTGAAGGTCATTTTGGATGGAGAGGAAGAAAAAAGTAGCAAACCACTGCCCAAGGCGGTTAAACAATATCGGGAATTATTGGAGGCCGACTTTTTGGTCATTGCCGATGGTCCAATCCATGCTTCGGGAGACCCAACCGTGGTCTATGGTTGTAGAGGCATCACAACATTGACCTTGACCACCTACGGCCCCGTAAAACCCCAGCATAGTGGACATTACGGGAATTATGCCCCTAATCCAGGGTTTCAATTGGCGCAATTGCTGGCCAGCATGAAAGATTCCAATGGCAAAGTGACCATTCCGGGTTATTATAATGGGATTTCCATTGGAGATGCCGCCATGGAAGTGTTAAAAAGTGTTCCCGACAGCGATGCTGAGATTTCAGATAAACTTCAGTTTAAATCTGCGGAAAAAGTGGGGGGATTTTATCAGGAAGCCCTGCAATACCCTTCCTTGAACATTCGCGGATTGGGTTCTGGGTGGATTGGTGACAAGGCCCGGACCATTGTACCGGAAAGCGCCACTGCGGAATTAGATCTTCGCTTGGTGGTGGAATCGGACGGCAATCGTTTAAAAAAATTGGTGAAGGACCATATTGCCAAACAAGGATTCAAAGTATTTGACCATGTTCCTACCAAAGAGGAGCGAATGGCCCATGATAAGGTGATCACGGTGACCGAAGGAAGCGTAACCAATGCTTTCCGCACGGATTTGGACAATCCCTACGGAAAATTTTTGGTGAATACCCTACAGAATAGCTTTGGAAAAAATGTGATTCAAATTCGTACTACCGGTGGCACCGTACCGATCGCGCCTTTTATCAATGAGTTGAAGATTCCAGCCTTTATTGTTCCCATGGTGAATCCGGATAACAACCAACACAGTCCCAATGAAAACCTAAAGATTGGGCAGTTGGCGTATGGTATCAAAGCATTTTATGGGATTTTAACTTCAGGAATGGAATAAAAAAACCGCTTCCTTTTTGGAAGCGGAATATCTATTACAATTTTTAGATGGTAAGTACGTCTAGTAATTTTTGTTCTTTTTCTTCTTTTGTTGGCCTGGTGCATATGCCTTAGCACTTTTGGCCCCAGTGGCTTTTTTGATTTTCCCCGGTGCTGTACTACTTCTGACAGTTCCGTGATTTACTTTACAAGAAGCAATCATACCGATTGAACATAGAACAATTGTAATCCTAAGTAAGTTTTTCATGACTTTGTTTTTGGGTTTCCTTGAATATACGTAGTAGAACGTAAAATTGATTCAAAAATTGACCAATACCCCTTACCGTTTGACGAATACTCGTGTTTTGAAGGTGTTTTTCTTCAATTTTTAAAAAAATCCTGGTATTGCAGGACCCTAAAATCAAAGGTGTTGAATTCAGGATTTTTGCTTTTGAGGTGTTTATATAACGGAAGGCTCCCCACGGCACGGTTGGCCGCTCCAGAGGGAGCCGTTAGCGAAACGGTTTTGACCATTCTATCATTTATCTCAACTTGGTGGATACGTGGCACCTGATCAGAAACTACCTCCAACTGAAGACCGTGTTCCTTCAATTGCCTCCTGAAAAAATACTCGGGCCCATTTTTACTATTCCCTCCCATAAAGAGAAGTGTCTGAATGTTTGGGTATTCTCGCAGATATCCCACCAAATCCCGTAACACTACATTTTGCATTCCCAAATCCGACGCATCAATCTTATCCCGCTCAGCGCTGTGGACAATGTCGCAGACCCCTATTTTTTGTTTCCGAAGAAAGTGTTCCCGTTGTGCAATCGCTTCGGTGGTATTCTCAAATTTGAGATTCAGCTCAAAAATGTGATCCAAAATAGGCCAAAGCATCCCATTGCAGCTTCCATAACAGAAATCCACGTCTTCCCTTCTCAATTCACCGGTGGTGAATCGAGGTGGAGGCAAGGTACCCACAATCAATTTTGTGGCCTCTGGAAATAGAAAAGGCTCATAAGGATGTGTATGCAGAAATGGTTTCTTGCCCACCGTACTGAATTAGAACCCAACTTTAGGCCGAGTTTCTACTTGCGTTGATATTTCCGTACAATGACCGGGTCACAATCTTCTCGTACAAATCCTTGTATTTTGAATTTTGTGTGATGTGATACAGCGCATTTTGCTGGATGACCAACAATGGCAGTACAATTTTCTCCCGGATCTTTACGGATTCCCGTGAAACTTCCTCGTCCTCCATCAATATTTTGAGACCTGAAATCTGTAGCAGCATTTTTTGGGACAATTCAAATTCGTCGTGCAAAATGTTCCAAAACTCGCTGTACTCTGGATCTTCCTTCATATAGCTGGTCAAATCAAAATTGGTTTTGGCCAGGGACATCATACTGTTGTGCATCAACGCCCTAAAAAATGGCACCTCTTTGTAGAGTTTTTTTACCTCATTCAACCGCCCTTCTTCTTTCAGCTTTGCAATTGCGGTTCCCAATCCAAAATATCCGGGTACGTTTTGCTTTAACTGGCTCCAAGAACCCACGAACGAAATGGCCCTCAAATCGGAAAGTGTCAATTTTGCCTTATTGCCACGTTTGCCCGGTCTACTTCCAATATTGGCCTTGGTGTAATACTTCAAGGTACTTCGATGTTCCAAATATGGAATGAACTTGTCATGTTGCTTCAGCGCATCGTACTTTTCAAAACTGAGGTCTGAGAGTTCCTCTATCAACTTGCGCTGTGCTCCGGAAATAACCAATTCTTTTCCAAAAAGATTATTGCTCAATCCGGCAGTGAGCAATTGCTCCGAGTTATGAATGAACTGTTCCTTGGTACCATAAGTACTGGTAATGGTCTGCCCTTGAATAGTGAGTTGGATTTCGTGATTGGCCACATCCTTGGTCTGGGCCGCATAGAATCTATGGGTCTTGCCCCCACCTCTTGCCGGTGGTCCTCCCCTACCGTCAAAGAAAATGGCTTTTACACCATTCTTTTTACACACCTTGCTCAAGGTTTCCTTAGTCTTCAAGATGGACCAGTTGGCCTTTAAGTAGCCTCCATCCTTTGTGCCGTCTGAAAAGCCCAGCATAATGGTATGGGTTTCTTTTCTTCGCTCCAAATGTTTACGATAAACTGGTATATCGAACAAGGTCTGCATGACCTCCTCCGAAGCTTCCATACCTTTCATGGTCTCAAATAGGGGAATAATATCAAAAGTGATGTCTTTTTCATCCCAACCGCACCATCTGAACAAACCGAATACGAACAGAACTGCAAAAATATCCTCAGAATTACTGATGATATAGCGATTGCAGCCATCTTCACCGTTTCTTGCCTGAATCTCTGCCAATTGTTGAATATTGGAGATGGTATCTTTTACAATGTCCTCGTCAAAATCAATTGGATCCAAGGTGATGTTCTCCTTCAACAGCCATTTAATGAGTTCCTTTTCCTTCAACTCGGAGATACTTTCCTTGATAGCCCCTTTTTGCTTTAGGATGGTTTCCACCACCAATAGGTGTTTGCTGTGGTCCTGACGAATATCCAAGGTGGCAAAATGGGTTTTGAAAATATGCACCTTATCCGTGAATTGGTCCAAAAGGTCCAAGTACAATTCATGATAATCGGCAATTAATTTTTCCCGAATCGTGCCTAAATGTTCAATGATTTCCTCGTAAGAAATGTGCGCATTGGGGTCGAACATGGCTTTGTAGAGTTTGCCGCTCAATACATTGATGTGTTCTTGTACACCTTTAAATGTCAGTTTTTTGCGGAGTTCCTTCAACTCGTTGTAGTAACATTTCATCAATGTAAGTCGAAGCTCATCAGCCACCTGTTTGGTAATGCCTGCTGTTACAAAAGGATTGCCATCCCTGTCCCCGCCGGGCCAAAACCCAAGCTTGATGATATTGAAGTTTTCAAAATCATCGTCCCTAATATTGCTTTTCACATACTGATAGAGCTCTCCAACAGCATCATAATAGGTGTTGCGTAAAATATAGATGATGTTTTTGGCCTCATCCAAGGGAGTTGGCTTTTTAGCATTGACCAACGATGTAAGCCCCAATTGTTGTAAGGTTACATCAATATCGTAGATTCGGTCTTCATCAATCAGTGATTGCAGTTCTGCAATAATGTCCAGTACAGCCGGTGTATAAAATTGGGTCGGGTGGGCTGTAAGGACAATCCGCGCACTAAACGTAGAGAGCTTTTTGGAGACCTTATCCCAATTCTTGGTCCGGTTCACCAGCTCAAAATAGTCTTTAATGGTCAACGAATTACTGTACTGCTGTAATTTTGAAAAAGCAGAATCTTCAACACTATCGTACAACACCACTTGTCGTTCTACATACTGGATGATTCGGAACATAAAATCCAATCGTTCCCTTTCATCTGATATATTGGCAAAATTGGCAAAAAACACCTCCAAAATCTCTTGAGGGTCTTTCCCTGCTTTGAGCCCTTTTTCACATTGGTCGAGCAAAAGAGGGATGAGCATTCCCACATTCTCAATATTCTTGTAGGGCAAGCTTAAAAACAGGCTATTGTATATGTTGAATTTATTGGTGACCGATTTTTTAAACTCTTCTAATCGTCTGGACTGCTGCATGGATTTCGGTGTTAGTGTTCTAATTAATAATTGAACATCCAAAGATCGGGATAAAAACTAGACCTTGGGATTAAATTTAGGTGTATCACAATTTAAGACAGGTGCTCCACAAACCTAACACCTTGTCTTGTTTTTTGAAAGAAGTTCCCCCGAATTGTTGGGGAGAAATTTTTAGCCTTAACGAATAAATACGGGTTGATTTTCCTTAAGAGTGTGCTCTTGGCTGAACATATACCCATCATAATCAAACCCTTTGATGTCATCCAAGGTCTTGGCATTGGTATCTAAAATGTATCGGACCATGGAACCTCTGGCCTTTTTGGCAAAAAAACTGATGACTTTAAGCTTATCATTTTTCCAATCCTTGAAAATTGGAGCTATCACAGGAACTCTGAGTTTCTTCTCGTCAATGGCACCAAAATATTCATTGCTGGCCAGGTTGATGAACAATTCGCCATCTTTCAATTCCTCATTTAGATGGTCTGTGAGTTGCTTTTGCCAAAATTCATACAAATTCTTTTTTCGCCCCACTTTCAATTGGGTACCCATCTCCAAGCGGTAGGGCTGTATCAAATCCAAGGGCTTTAAAATTCCGTAAAGTCCGGATAAAATACGGAGGGTATCCTGCAATTTATCCAACTTTTTTTCTGGAATGGTATAGGCATCCAGGCCTTGATACACATCACCATTAAAGGCATACACTGCTGGTCTTGCATTATCTGTGGTAAAAGGCAATGAAAATTGTTGGTTGCGTTCCCAATTCAATTCCGCCAATTTGTCTGAAATGGACATGAGTTTGGACAAGGCCTTGGGCTTTTTCTTCTTCAAAATGCCATTCAGTTTTTTGGACTGTTCCAAAAATTGGGGTTGGCTATATTGTGATGTGGGCAAAGCGGCTTCAAAATTGAGCGACTTGGCCGGCGAGACTACAATTTTCATCTAAAACTTATTTTCCGTAAAAATAGCGAGGTTTTTGGTTTTTCAATAAGATAAGCTACAGAGGTTTTCAATCTTAAGATTGAGGGAAACTATGATTCGTAGTGTTTGGCATATCCACGCCATTTTTCAATACAATTGACCATGTCTTCGGGCAATTCAGAATCAAAACGCATAAATTTTCCCGTTACCGGATGCTCAAAACCCAAGGTCTTGGCGTGCAGTGCCTGTCTGGGCAAAACCTTGAAGGCATTTTCCACAAACTGTTTGTATTTGGTAAAGGTGGTTCCTTTTAAAATCTTATCACCTCCATAACGCTCATCGTTGAACAGGGTGTGACCAATATGTTTCATGTGCACCCTAATCTGGTGGGTTCGTCCGGTTTCCAATCGGCATGAAACCAAGGTCACATAGCCAAATCGCTCCAAAACGTTGTAATGGGTCACAGCCTCCTTGCCTTCGTTTCCTTCGGGAAAGACCATCATCTGTAGTCGATTCTTTGGATTACGCCCAATATGGCCTTCCACCGTACCTTCATCTTCTTCAACATTTCCCCATACCAAGGCTACATATTCGCGCTCACTGCTCTTTTCAAAAAACTGTTGGGCCAAGTGGGTCATGGCCGTTTCGGTTTTGGCAATCACCAAAAGTCCAGAGGTGTCCTTATCTATCCGGTGCACCAATCCGGGCCTTTCGGAGCTATTGTTGGGCAAATTGTCAAAATGGTATACCAACGCATTGATAAGGGTACCTGAATAATTTCCATGACCGGGATGCACCACCATTCCTGCAGGCTTGTTTACCACCAGCAGAGCGTCGTCCTCATAAACAATATCCAAAGGAATGTTTTCCGGGGTCAGCAAAAACTCGTAAGGCGGATGCTCAAATAGCACTTTTACCTCATCCCCTGCTTTTACCTTGTAATTTTGTTTGACGATGGAGCCATTTACCCAGATATGGCCTTCTTTGGCCGCTTGCTGAATCTTATTTCGAGTGGCATTTTCAATGAAATTCATCAAGAACTTGTCCACACGCAAAGGTTCTTGACCTTTTGAGGCTACAAACCGATAATGCTCAAAAAGTTCGTCTTGGGATAGCTCTTGATTTTCCGAATCGTCCATTACTCTTGGGAATCAGCCTGAACACGTGCACTGCCAGGAATGGTTCCATTGCCACAGATCAGTTCAACCTTGGAGGTTTTCGGCAATTTGTCACCGGGTTTAACGTATTTTCCCTTGTGCTTTATATTGTAGACCATGTCCTTACCAAGTTCATCAATATAGGTCACCCGTTCCACTTCAAGTCCAACAGCACGCAACATGGATGAGGCATTACGCTGGGTAACTTGGATGATATCGGGAACGGTCACCTTTTTATATCCTGATGGATTCACCGTAAAATAAATCTTACGGTTGCTCTTGACCTTGCTTCCGGCATCTGGGTTTTGCTCCAAAATGGAAAAACGGGGATAATCTGGATTGTATTCGGATGAATCCAGCACTTGGTATCGTAAACCAGCATCCACCACCGCTTTTCGCATTTCTGATACGGACATTTTGGAGAAATCGGGGACTTCAACAAATTCACCGTGATTAGTAGTGCCCTTTAGCCACTGTAAGGTTAAAAGGACCAAAACCACAATGGCCACAACGGCCAACCCGAGCTGGATGAAAAATGTCTTGCTTTTTAAAAAGTTCAAAAATTGTTTCATGCAAAATGCCTTATGTGGGCAAATATAGGAAAGCCAGTCCTTTTTTCTTTATTTTGGCATAGCGATTCGACAAGCCAATGAAAAAAAATATTGCCATTGTAATGGGCGGCTATTCCAGCGAATATGGAATTTCCATAAAGAGCGGTACTGTGGTGTATCGTTATTTGGACAAAAAAAAATATAATCCATATCGCATTATCATCACCAAGGAGAAATGGGTCTATCTGAATGATGCAGATGAGGAATTTCCTGTGAAAAAGTCCGATTTTAGTATAGAACTTGATGGTATTACCATCTATTTTGACTGTGTTTTTAACGCCATACATGGCACGCCTGGTGAAGATGGTCTGCTACAGGCCTATTTTGAACTCTTAGGCATCCCACAAACTTCTTGTAACCACTATGAAGCGGCGCTTACTTTCAACAAGAGGGATTTGTTGAGCACACTAAAACCGTACGGGGTGCACTGCGCCACTTCCTATTATTTGGATAAAGGGGATACCGTAAATGAGGACACCATTGTTGACAAGGTAGGTCTGCCCTGTTTTGTGAAGGCCAATAGGGCCGGCAGCAGTTATGGAATCTCCAAGGTCTACAAAAAAGAAGAGCTTAACACTGCACTTGCCAATGCTTTTTCGGAAGATGACCAAGTCATTATAGAGTCTTTTTTGGATGGCACGGAAGTTTCAGTGGGGGTCATCACCTATGAAAATCAGGTCACTGTCCTGCCCATTACAGAAATCGTTTCCGACAATGATTTTTTTGATTTTGAGGCCAAGTATGAGGGAAAATCCCAAGAGATAACCCCTGCCCGGATTTCCAAAACACAAGAAATCAATGTGAGACTCTGGGCGAAATTCATTTATAAGACACTTGGGCTGAAGGGATACTCACGTAGTGAGTTCATCTTCATTGGCGATACACCCTATTTGCTGGAAGTGAACACTACCCCAGGGCTCACCGAAGAAAGCATCCTGCCCAAACAGGCCAAAGAAGCTGGAATATCATTGGAGGAATTGTTTGCCAGTGCCATTGAAGAGGCTTTACGATAGAAAATCCTTATTTTTAAACAAACTTTGCCAGCCATGAGACGTGCCATTTTTCCAGGTTCCTTTGATCCCTTGACCCTAGGTCATTATGACATCATAAAAAGGGGCATCACACTTTTTGATGAACTCGTGATAGCCATTGGGATCAATGCCGATAAAAAATATATGTTTTCCTTGGAAGAACGCACCAAGTTCATTGAAGAGGCTTTTATGGATGAACCCAAGATCAAAGTGCTTACTTATCAGGGCATGACGGTTGATTTCTGTAAAAAAATCAATGCCGATTTTATTTTAAGGGGACTCCGCAACCCAGCAGATTTTGAGTTTGAAAAGGCCATTGCCCATACCAATAGAAAACTTTCAGAGATTGAAACCGTCTTTTTGTTGACTTCCTCGGGCAAGTCCTACATAAGCTCCTCCATTGTCAGGGATGTTATCCGAAATGGGGGCGACTACACAGGTTTAGTCCCGGATACCGTTGTAGTAAAACGTTGATTTTGGATGTCATTTAGGAACCTTTCCATTATTTAGTAGGTTAAATCTGCCATCTTCAATTATGTTAAACATTGACATTTGTCAATAAAACAACATTTTCAACCCTTTTCACAACAATTAGTGAGTAATACTAAGGTAGTACTTTATATTAGTCAGAAATTTCTTAATTGTAAGAAAGTTTCCCTAATAACCCCGTATTTTGAAAGCAGTTGAGAGCATTGCCCAACATTATTTACTGAAACAACTTCCCACAGCAACAGCGCTTGTGGGCGTCGATGGCATTCTTATCGATGCTTCGGATTCTTGGTTGCACACTTTTGGGCTTAGTCCCAAAGATGCCATGGGTATTTCTGTCTATCATCTGTTCAAGAACTACAATGAGGATTGTGGTAAAAGCCTTAAGCAATGTCTTGGAAAAAGCACTGCACAAACCTGTAAATTCAGCAAAGGTGAGAGTTCTTCAGAATTATGGTATGAAAATACGTTCACCCCTTGGTACGACGAGAAGGAAAATTTAATCGGCTCCATTGTTCAAACCCATAACATCACCGAAGAAATACAAAAGGAAAAGGAGCTGGATAGAATGCTTAACCTACTGAAAACCAAAGCTGAAGTTGCTAAAGTAGGGTGTTGGGAATACGAATTAGATACCGAACAGCTCTTCTGGTGCGAAGAAACCAAGAAAATACATCAAGTACCTGCTTCGTACGAACCAAAAGTGAACGAAGCTATTTCATTCTACAAACAAGGATATAGCAGAAACAAGATATCGATGCTCTTTCACCGAGCCTTGGAAAACGGTGTTCCATTTAGTGAGAAATTGGTCATTGTAACTGCAAAAGGTGAGGAAAGATGGGTAAAAGCTTCTGGTAAAGCGATAGAAAAGAATGGGACCGTCGTTAAAGTCTTTGGTACATTCCAAGATATTCACGATCAGGTGATGGCTGAAATGCAAACAAAGGAAAATCAACAACTTTTGACCACGCTCATTGATAACATTCCATTGAACATATTTGTCAAGGATATAGATTCCAGAAAAATTTTAGTCAATAAGGCTGAATGCGAGTATTTAGAAAAAAGTCAAGAGGAACTGATCGGAAAAACAGATTTTGATCTATATGATAATGAGATTGCCAAAATATCAAGGGACGAAGATCTGGAAGTGATGCGCACTTTGAAACCCATGATCGGAAAAGAAACCATGTGTATAAGAAAAGATGGGGAGACCACCCATTTTTTAACCTCAAAAATTCCTCTTTTTGATTTAGACGGCAAGGTAAATGGGCTTATCGGTATTAGTATGGACATTTCTGGGCTAAAAAAGAAAGAAGATCAGCTCAGGAACCTCATCAATGTAACTTCACTCCAAAACAAAAAGCTGATCAACTTTGCGCACATTGTTTCACACAACCTTAGATCACACTCTGCCAACTTCTCAATGCTTTTAGAATTCTTAACCAAGGAAGAGGACGAGTCCGAAAAAGAACGTATTGTAGGCATGCTGTCCAGTGCTTCAAATGATCTTATGGAAACTCTAGAAAACCTAAATCAAATAATAGACATCAACACCAACGTTAATCTGGATAAAAAACCACTGAAATTGCATGGGAGCATTGAAAGGATAGAAAAAATTCTTTCCGCTTTGCTGGAGCGACATAAAGCTAAAATCCAAAACAATGTTCCTAAAGACTTGATTGTACACAGTGTTCCGGCTTATTTGGACAGCATCATACTTAATTTAATGACGAATGGAATCAAATACAAGAACCCTAATAGAAACCCCGTCATTAGCTTGAATGCCAGCAAACACGACAAGACTGTTATTTTTAGCTTTTCAGATAATGGCTTAGGAATAGATCTAGAAAAATATGGCGGTAAAATATTTGGGATGTATAAAACGTTCCATAACAATAAAGAGGCTCGGGGGCTTGGTCTTTACATCATAAAAAACCAAATAGAAGCCATGGGCGGAAGTATAACAGTCAGTAGCGAAGTAGATAAAGGTACTACGTTCAATGTGTATTTTAATGAAGAAGGTCAGTAGCATATTTATTGTGGACGATGATCCCATCACCGTATTCGGAATACGGAAAATGTTGAAACCCGTTGCCCTTTGTGACGATATCCAAATCTTTCAAAATGGAAAAGAGGCCATGGATGCCCTGATCCAAAGGAAGGATGAGGGAGGTGAAATCCCTGAAGTCATCTTTTTGGACATAAATATGCCCATTATGGATGGTTGGGACTTTTTGGAGGAAATCATGGCGTTAGGACTTAAGGAGAAAATCATTATCAATATGATCACATCTTCCATAGATCCCTTGGATTATCAAAAATGGAACGAGGCAAAAGTCAAATGCACGCACGTTCTGAATTTTAAGAACAAGCCCATCTTTAAAATCGAGTCATCAGATTTGGATTGTATCCATCTTGCCTCCTGATCATAATATTCCGTATTTTTAAGCTTTAAACGAATTTTTACAATTCAAAAAGAGCTTCTATTATCTTGAAACACTTAATCTTTCTTGCTGTTTTGGTACTGCTTATGTCCTGCGAAACAAAAACCGAGGATAAAGTAGCTTCGTACCAAACCTTTTACGAGACCTCCAATGGCCTAGAAACCCCAACGTATGAGGAAACCATTGCCTTCTATATTAATTTGGCGCGTGATTTTCCGGAAATCAACATTCACACCATTGGCAAAACAGATAGTGGATATCCCTTGCATATGGTCACTTTTAACCCAGACGGGGATTTTAATTTTGAAAACGTCAGAAAGGAAAAGTCCGTTATCCTTATCAACAATGGCATCCATCCGGGAGAAAGTGATGGTATTGATGCCACCATGCTCCTATATCGGGACTTAGCGACGGAAAAACTGAAAAGCCCTGAAAAAACCATTTTAGTCACAATTCCCATATACAATATTGGTGGGGCACTCAACAGAAACTCAAACACCCGAGCCAACCAGAACGGACCTTTGGAATACGGGTTCAGGGGAAATGCCCAAAACTACGATCTAAATAGGGACTTTATTAAAATGGACACAAAAAACGCAAAGAGTTTTGCTGATATTTTCCATTTGGTAAAACCCGATGTTTTTATTGACAATCATGTGAGCAATGGGGCAGATTACCAATATACATTGACCCACTTGTTCACCCAGCACAACAAATTGGGTGGTAAATTAGGCGTTTTTCTTCACGAAGAATTCATGCCCAACTTGGAAAGTTCGTTGGGCGAAAAGGACTTGGACATCACCCCTTATGTAAATGTGTTCAATGTACCGCCCGAACTAGGGTTCAGTCAATTTATGGATCATCCCAGATATTCCACAGGGTACACCACTTTATGGAACACCTTGGGGCTCATGGTAGAGACCCACATGCTTAAACCTTACAAACAACGGGTAGAGGGCACCTACCAGCTTATGGAAAGCTTGATCAATGTTGTGGAAAAAGACCATGATACCATCAAATCGCTTCGCAAAGAGGCTATGGACCACAATCTTTCACGCTCCGAATATTATTTTAATTGGCAGGTGGACACCACGCAGAGTTCTGTCCTCAATTTTAAAGGTTTTGAAGCAGATCGTCTGCAAAGTGAGGTCACGGGACTTCCTCGGTTAAAGTATGACCGGGACAGACCTTTTACCAAAGAGACCGTGTACCGGGATTATTATTATCCTACGGATACGATTACGGTACCTGCCGCCTACATTCTAAAACAAGGCTGGCAAAAGGTCATGGACCGATTGGATGCCAACAAAATCAATTATTTTAAACTGGAAAAGGATACTACACTTTCCATCGAAGCCTATAAAATTTCGGATTACCAAACCAGAAATATGCCATATGAGGGGCATTATCTCCATTACAATACACAAGTGGAAAAGCATACCAAGAAGATGCATTTTAGGGCGGGTGATGTTGTAGTTCCAACACAGCAAACGGGAATCCGGTATATCTTGGAAACTCTGGAACCCCAAGGAGCGGATTCTTTCTTCAACTGGAATTTTTTTGATACCGTACTTCAGCAAAAAGAAGGGTTTTCACCTTATGTATTTGAGGACATTGCCTTGGAAATGCTTCAAAAGGACTCGGTACTACGGCAAAATTTTATGCTCAAAAAAGAGTTGGACCCACAGTTTTCAGAAAATTGGTATGCCCAATTGGACTGGATTTTCCATCAATCCAAATATTTGGAGGATGCCTATCTCAATTATCCGGTCTATCGTATTACCAAGAACAGTGAAGCTGCGGGTATCCTACCTAAGCAATAGGCTTGGGATTTTCTTCAAAGAGGATTTTAATGTTATGGTAGGATTTTTTTAGGGCCTTCTTCGTTTTTTTGGGGCCTTTCCATTTTACCTTCACAATCCCTTCAGACTTGTCACCCACTAATTTTCCTCTGTACGATGTGGACATGGCAAACCAATGCACTTCCTTTAATCGATATTCCCCACCTCTCTTAAAAATATGGTAGGTTGTCCGCAAGAATTTCTCTATAACCAAATCCTTTACCCCAGTTTCTTCCTCAACTTCACGAATGGCGGCATCTTCTATGGATTCTCCTTTGTCAACCTTCCCTTTGGGAAGATCCCATTTTTTATTTCTATAAATGAAGAGCACCTTCCCTTTTTTATTGGTCACAAAACCTCCTCCAGCAACCACAACAGGTAGTTTGTGCCTGAACATCTTCATCAATTTTAAGATATCGGGATGATAGAAATAGGCCTTGTCCAGCTTTCCTTTGGCCAATAATTCGATGGCTTTTGTAACGGAATCATCTTCTAAGGAAAAGAGGTTTCCATTGGAATCTTTTGGGCGCTTGTTTGTTAAAATCAATGGAGACTCATTAACAAAAACTTCATACATTTGCGCAATGGTTTTAGATAAGGGAATCGCTAAAAAAACAGCAGAGCTGCTTTTACAAATTAATGCAATTAAGTTGGAACCCGAAAATCCATTTACATGGGCTTCGGGGTGGAAATCCCCAATTTATTGCGATAACAGGATAATGCTCTCGTATCCGGAAATCCGAAATTTTGTCAGGGAAGAGATGGCCAAACAGGTGGAAAACCTCTATGGGAAACCCGATATCATCGCCGGTGTGGCCACAGGGGCCATTGGAATTGGCATTTTGGTGGCAGAAGCCTTGGGATTACCGTTCATTTACGTAAGGCCAGAGCCAAAATCCCATGGAAGGCAGAACCAGATTGAAGGCAATTTGGAATCGGGTCAAAGTGTGGTGGTCATTGAAGACCTCATCAGTACTGGAAAAAGTAGCCTCAATGCCGTTCGGGCCTTAAAAGATAATGGTGCCAATGTAAAAGGTATGTTGGCCATATTTACCTACGGATTTCCTGTGGCGACCACAAATTTTGAGAAAGAAGAAGTGGAATTGCACACGCTTTCGGACTATGAACACTTGATTGAGCAAGCCTCCGAAACCCATTACATCAAAGAATCACAGTTGAATACCCTTTTGCAGTGGAAATCCAATCCACAGCAATGGAAATAATCCTTCAAACATGCACATTGAAGTCCCTAAAAAGAAAGTAGCCAAGAGCGATAAGGAGGTTTTTGATTTTCTAACCGATATCAAAAACTTTGAGACCCTTATGCCCCATAATATTGACAAATTTGAGGTTTTGGATGAAAAAACCTTCAAGTTTGCCCTAAAAGGTATGCCGGAAATCACCCTTAGGCTCAAAGAACAAACACCCCATGAAAAAGTGGTTTTGGGAGCAGCTAGTGATAAACTTCCGTTTACTTTGACCGGCGACATCACTTCCTTGGGGGATAATGAAAGTGAAGTTGCATTAAGTTTTGAAGGGGAGTTCAATGCCATGATGGCCATGATGATCAAATCACCAATCACCAATTTCATGGAGACCCTTTCCGCCAATATGGATAAAATTGGTCAGTAAAGCAGAGAAACTTCTTTTAGGTCAAATTCTTTAAAAATTTGGTCTTCCAGTTCCAAAATCAATTTGCCTGAACTGGATATTTTTCGGATAAACCCCATGAACATTTTGCCATGGGCATCCGTAAAGGTGGAAGGTTTGTCCTTTCGGAACAAAAAACGTTCGTATGAAGGCAAAAGTTGGGTCACTGTTTTTTCTTCTATTCCTTGTAAACGGTGGTCCAATCTTTCCAAAATTTGCTGTAAAAGCTCATCCAAATCAAAAAAATGCCCACTTACAAAGGACAATGAGCCCGCTTTGTCCAAATTTTCAAAGGTAGTTTGGTTCACATTCAGTCCAATTCCAATAATGGAGTGTTGTACCCACTGTCCTTTCATAATATTTTCTATCAAAATTCCGCATATTTTCAGTGAACCTGACATAATGTCGTTGGGCCATTTTACACTGACATTGGGTATGGAAACTTCGTTGAGCACATCACAAATGGCCAAGGAAACACAAATGTTTAAATTGAACTGATGCGTGGCATGCAGTGCATCAAACCTTTTTAAAATACTGAATGTCAAATTTTTACCCCCTTGAACCTGCCAAAAAGAACCCATTTGCCCCCTGCCCTTCAACTGATTTTTGGCCACTACCACGGTGTTGTCCGCCGCATTCTTGGAACGTAAAAGATCCTTTAAATACAAATTTGTAGAGTCCGTGGCATCAAGTTTGATTATTTGTGGTAGCTCTCCCAATGTGGTATGCCTTTATGATATGTTAAAATCTAGGGCTAAGAAAGCAAAAAAAATATAACTTTGTAAAAACTAAAATTTTTGGATGCAGAAAACAAAAGCTAGCGCAGATGAACTGATTGCCTTAATTTTACATGGGATTGAAGAAGTTAAAGGAGTTGACATAAATCTACTTGATCTTAGGGAAATCGAAAATACTGTTTGCGACTACTTTATAATCTGTAATGGTACTTCCAACACGCATGTAAACGCAATTGTCTCCTCCATTCAAAAGACCGTGAGCAAGGCCATACATGATAAGCCTTGGCACATAGAGGGTTCTGAGAACGCAGAATGGGTCTTAATGGATTATGTTAATGTTGTAGTACATGTATTTCAAAAACACATCAGGGAATTCTACGACATAGAGGGACTTTGGGGAGATGCCAAAGTAACCATGGTGGAGAGCAGCTACAATTCTTAAAAAAAAAATGGCAAAAGAAAATAACCCAAATAATACCCCTAAGAAACCTCGTTTTAGTTCGTGGTGGATTTATGGTATAGTTATAGCATTAATAATCGGTTTCCAATTCTTTGGAGGCAGTACCTTTACAAATACCGAAAAAACAACCACTTCAGAGCTTCAGGAGTTTTTGCGCAATGGTGATATTGAAAAAATTATCATCATTACCAATACACGCCAGGCCAAGGTCTTTTTGACCGAAGAAGCCCTAAAAAAAGATGTGCACAAAGGAGTGGCCGAACAACCATTACTCCCCTCCACAGGTTTGGTACCTCAATATGTCTTGGACTATGGCGATCTGCAGATATTTCAAAATGAAATCACCGAAATAAAAAAGGAGAACAATCTGGATACCATCATTGAATTCGATACAGAATCCAATGTTCTGGGTGAACTGCTGCTCTCTTTGCTCCCATTTGCCCTGATCATCGGTATCTGGATCTATCTGATGCGGAGAATGTCCGGAGGCGCTGGTGGTGGTGCAGGAGGCCAGATTTTCAACATTGGAAAATCCAAGGCCAAGCTTTTTGATGAAAAAACAGATACACGTACATCTTTCAAGGATGTTGCCGGATTGGAAGGGGCCAAAGAGGAAGTTCAAGAAATTGTGGAGTTCCTTAAAAATCCTGATAAGTATACGTCACTGGGTGGTAAAATCCCGAAAGGAGCCTTATTGGTAGGCCCTCCCGGAACAGGAAAAACCTTGTTGGCCAAAGCTGTGGCCGGTGAAGCCAAAGTACCCTTTTTCTCACTCTCAGGTTCTGACTTTGTGGAAATGTTTGTGGGTGTTGGTGCATCTCGGGTACGGGATTTGTTCAAACAGGCCAAGGATAAATCGCCTGCCATCATTTTTATTGATGAGATTGATGCCATTGGGCGTGCCAGAGGAAAAAACAACTTTACAGGGTCCAATGACGAACGTGAGAATACATTGAACCAATTATTGACCGAAATGGACGGTTTTGGCACCAATACCAATGTTATTGTTTTGGCAGCCACCAACCGGGCGGATGTTTTGGATAAAGCCTTGATGCGTGCCGGACGATTTGACCGTCAGATTTACGTGGACCTTCCCGATCTTAGGGAAAGAAAGGAAATTTTTGAGGTGCATTTACGTCCCATCAAAACCGCTGAAACCCTTGATTTGGACTTTTTGGCCAAGCAAACCCCTGGTTTCTCCGGTGCAGATATTGCCAATGTGTGCAATGAGGCTGCCCTAATCGCTGCCCGAAAGGAGAAAAAAGCGGTCACCAAGCAGGATTTTCTTGATGCAGTGGACAGAATTGTGGGTGGATTGGAAAAGAAAAACAAAATCATCACCCCGCAAGAGAAAAAGACCATTGCTTATCACGAGGCAGGCCATGCCACGGTGAGTTGGATGTTGGAACATGCCGCACCTTTGGTGAAAGTCACCATTGTACCTAGAGGACAATCCTTGGGAGCAGCTTGGTACTTGCCTGAAGAGCGATTGATTGTTCGTCCAGAGCAGATGTTGGATGAAATGTGTGCTACCATGGGGGGAAGAGCGGCTGAAAAAGTCATATTCGATCAAATTTCGACTGGAGCCTTGAGCGACTTGGAAAAAGTGACCAAACAGGCCAGGGCCATGGTCACCATTTATGGTCTCAATGAAGCACTGGGGAATATTACCTATTACGATTCGTCCGGACAAAACGAATATGGTTTCACCAAGCCGTATAGTGAGGAAACTGCCCAAAAGATTGATTTGGAAATATCGAAGATGATAGAGGCCCAGTACCAACGAGCCATAAAATTATTGGCCGACAATAAGGACAAGCTTACGGAACTTGCTGAAAGACTCTTGGAAAAAGAAGTTATCTTTAAGGACGATTTGGAAAAGATTTTTGGCAAGAGACCATTCGAAAAAGAAGAATTGGAGACAGCAAAATAAGATTCAAGTTCAATTAAAAGAGTTTTAATTTGACATTGATAAAACGCACTTGATACCATAAATGGGAGTTTTTAGTAAGCTTTTTGGAGGAGGAAAAAAGGTTTCCAAGGAAACTTTGGAAACCCGTGGAGAGCATATGCCAGATTTAAAAATTCCCGTAGATGAAAAGTTCACCATCTACTTCAAGAAAAATGGTGGCAAGTTCATTTACTGTGAGGACTTCTCCGAAGTTTCAGAGGCCTTAAAAAACATCATTTCAGAAAATGATTGGCAGAATCATCTTTTCTATTCCATGAATCCGCAGTTGGAAACGCGGTTTGCTTCAGAAAATATTGAATTCACCCACAATAGGCAAGAAAGCGATATTTTCTTTACCACTTGCGAGCATTTGGTGGCCCACAATGGTTCCATTTTAGTGTGCTCCAACCAAATCAAGGAAAAAAAGTTGAACGAACTCCCTTCAAATCTGATTGTCTTTGCCACAACAAGTCAATTGGTGGATTCCATCAGCGAAGCATTAAAGATCATAAAGGAGCGCTATCAGAAAAACATTCCCAACAATATTACCACTTTAAAACACTTTCAACCCACACCGGAAAACAAAGATGATTTCCTTTCCTACGGAAGTGCTTCAAAAAATGTATATCTTTTACTCTTAGAAGATTATTGATTACATGAAAGAAATTCTTAGGCGCTCCATTACAGGGGTCATCTATGTGGTGCTTCTTTTGGGGTCTGTTTTTTTAAGTACAGATGCCTTTGATTTTCTATTTATGGCATTTGGTCTGGCGTGTCTTTACGAATTTAAGCGGATTGTCCGTTTGAAGGGGTATTACATTTTTGTCGCCTATTTGACACTTTGGTGGACCTTTATCTATTTGGTACAAGGTGACGCGGCCATTACCATTTTAATGCTCCTTACCCTTGTAGTGGATGTAGCCTTGCTCATGTTCCTGTTTTCCAAAAGGCCCAAAAAGTTCTCGGACTTTCAAAAGTTTGTGATTGCCGTTTTTTATATTGGCGGTGGGTTTATTTTCTTGACCATGATTCCTTATAAAGAAAATAATTTTGCCCAATTTCTCATCATGGGCATATTTATTCTCATCTGGGTCAACGATACTTTTGCCTATTTGGTGGGCCGAACTTTGGGCCGAACAAAACTCTATCCTTCAGTTTCTCCAAAAAAAACCATTGAAGGTTCTTTGGGAGGTCTTATTTTTGCATTGGCGTGCGCATACATCATGTCATGTTATGAATCCCAATTATCCTTGACGGAATGGATGATATTGGCCACTGTAATAGTGATAGCGGGCAGTTTGGGGGATTTATTGGAATCCAAGTTCAAACGAATGGCAGGTGTAAAGGATAGCGGGGCAATTTTACCGGGACATGGTGGAATTTGGGATAGATTGGATAGTTTGGTTTTTGCTGCGCCGTTCGCCTATTTAGTACTTAATTTATTCTCGTATGTTTCATAAAGAGGGACAGAAAATAGTAATCTTCACTTTTTTTATTGTCGTGGCAGCCATCATTGCCGCACAATTCTATATTGAAGTGGAATGGATTCGGTTTACGGTACAAATCGCTGCCCTAGTCCTTCTCATTGCCATATTGCAGTTCTTTAGAAATCCAAGAAGATTGGTTACACCCAATTTTGATGAAATTTTGGCTCCTGTGGATGGAAAAGTGGTGGTCATTGAAGAAGTCTACGAACCTGAGTATTTCAAGGACAGACGTCGCCAAGTTTCCATATTTATGTCGCCCGTAAATGTGCACGTTACCCGGTACCCAGCCAGCGGCACTGTAACTTATTCTCAATACCATCCCGGAAAATATTTAGTCGCCTGGCATCCTAAGTCGAGTATTGAAAATGAACGTACCACAGTAGTGCTCCACACTCCAAAATTTGGTGAAATAGGCTATCGACAAATAGCTGGTGCCATGGCCAGACGAATCGTAAATTATGCCGAAGAAGGCGAGCAAGTAACCCAGGGTCAAGATGCAGGATTCATTAAATTTGGTTCCCGTGTGGATTTACTGTTGCCCCTAAACTGTAACATTACCGTAAAATTGGGCCAAAAGGTAACAGGTGCCAAAACGTGTATTGCTTCCTTTAGAAAAGATGATGATGATTGATGAGGAACTAAATAAGCAGTTTAATGATGCGGTGGCCTTTGTAAATGGGTACACCGAACCGCTTCCTGCCGATCTTCTACTGAAACTGTATGCCTATTTTAAAATTGCCAACAGGAACTATGACAATCCTGGGAGCAGGACTCCACTTATCAATGCTTTCAAGGCCAATGCCTTGTTCCAAGCAAAAAATATTAGCGCAAAGGAGGCCATGAAAAAATATATTGAATTAGTGAACAAAGAGGTACGGGACCTTTAGGAAACTAATTTGGGAGCAGCGAAGGACTTTTCAAAGTAGGTAAAATAGATACCTCCAAAAATGGTGGTCACTAAGTAAAATGCCACAAAATAAACCCCAATGGACCAGTAAACATTCAGTCCAAACCAGTCATTCGTCAAAAAAACCAAAACCAAGCCGGCCAATCCCCTTAAAATTTCAATCCAAACCGCATATTTTGCTCTATCCATCAAGGTAGTATACCCGTAAACGCTCCAAAAGACAAAGGCTCCGAACAATAACAGTCCACTGAAACCAATTTCGGAATAGCTGTAGAACATGAAAAGCATCATGGCCGTGGTAACCACCAATTGAAAAATGGAATACGCCTTCAGTGCTTTGGAAGATTCAGGTTTATATTTTTTGAAATTGTAGACGTCCTCAATGGTCTTCACAGGATATTTTTCCTTTACATCCGAAGGGCGCCAACCTGTGGGCATAAACCAAATTCTAAGTTTGTCCCAATAACTATTTGTCCGCCAAGCGTCCTTTATCAATCGCCATATATGTTGAAAATTGATAACAATGGGATTCCAGGTCTGTGCAGGTTTCAATACCCCGTATTGGGGTGGCACCTCATCCAGTTCTTCTTGGAAGGTACCGAACATTCGGTCCCAAACACAAAAAATCTGCCCCAAATTCTTATCAATATATTCCGTATTGATGGCATGGTGTACCCTATGCTGAGACGGAGTCACAATCACATATTCCAACCATCCCATCTTCCCAATGTATTGGGTATGGTACCAAAACTGGGCAAATAAATGGATGGGCGCCAAAATGGCAATGACTTGGTGAGGAACCCCCAACAGTGCTGCCGGAATGAGCAAGAGCGCAAAATACCCCAAGAGATTGGAAATGGGCTGTCGTAAAGCACAGGCCAAATTGAATTCCTCGCTGCTGTGATGGATAACATGTTGATTCCAAAAAAAGTTGATGTGATGGCTCAACCGATGGTTCCAATATCCTGCAAAATCCAAAGCAATGAAGGCAACCGGCCATACCAACCATGTCGCCTTGATTTCGGTAAGGGCCAAATGCTCCAACAAAAAGGGATAGGATACCAAAATGACCACAAGGCCCAGTGAATCTTTGACCACATTGGTGAGTCCAGAGCTAAGGCTACTTACCGTATCCATTACATTATGCTTCTGGTTCTTGACAAAATGGCCATACGCTATTTCAAAAAGAACCAACCCCAGAAAAAAAGGGGTGGCATACAACAAAGCCGTGGCGTAGGTTTCCATGCTCAAAAAGTATTAAAAGTCCTAAAAGTCCGGACGTAACATTCTGGATATAAGTTACTGCAAATTTTTGAAAAGTGGAATATCATTTGCATCCGTTAAATCTGGGATATGCTCGGAGCGAGGGATGCACAGCACACTCTTGGGGTTTTCCCGGATTAAATTAGCAACGGCCACGGGAAGTTCCTTTTCGTTTCTTGCGGGATGAATGGGGCAGTTATTTAAATAGGGATAAATACTTTCTCCCGAAAAACTGAATATGTTCATGCTCACCCGAAGCTCTCCAGAAGCATCTTTATACTGTGACATATTCTCTTGTCCTGGTTTTTCAACAATTCCCTGCAAAAAACCATCGGAAGAAATAGCCATGACCGCAAACTTGGCAATTCGCTCATCTGAATATTCAAAACCTGAACTTCCATAGCTGATGAGTGCGTTGGGAGCATCCCGATACAACCTTAAGTCCTCTAATGCACCCACTGAATACAGGTTATCGCCGTTGCAGACGGTAAATGTACCTTGTTTCAATTCGGGATATTGATCTAAACATTGCTGCAAGGCATCCGCTGTCCCTAAAGGCTTTTCCCTTCCTTCCGGTGTGTACTGTATTGCAATATGAGCTTCTATTCCGGTGGGGAAAAAGGAGCTTTCAATCAAATCTTTAAAGGCTTGGTTGCCGGGGCTTGTTATAAGATACACATGTGTATAACCTGCATTCACAGCGTTTTGTACCAAATATGTTAAAAACGGTCGTGGGTTCATTCCTACGGGAATGAGGCTTTTGTGAGGGATGTTATCCATTACCCCCGTATTTTCCGCAAGGTTCTTTAAACTTTTTCGCATGCGGGATGAAGCACCCCCAACCATGATTATCAAACTCGTGTTTTCTATATCCATCAATCGATTATTTCTACTTCATACACCGCTTTTGCCCCAGTTTGCAGGAAAGCTTCCTTTATTATTTCGGAATCTGCATCCCCTACCATGGCCACCATACAACCTCCGCCACCGGAACCGATGGTTTTTGCACCTATGGCTCCAGCCTTTCGTGCAGCATCCATCATCTGCACCATTTTATCAGGCGTATTCTGAATCTGATTTTTAAGAATCTGCTGGTGACTATTCATTAAACTACCCAACTTTTGGATATCTG
The DNA here is from genome assembly GCA_050303195.1 of Allomuricauda sp. Taxonomy (GTDB): domain Bacteria; phylum Bacteroidota; class Bacteroidia; order Flavobacteriales; family Flavobacteriaceae; genus Flagellimonas. Next base: position 27,715 of record JBNLBG010000024.1, read on the forward strand.
GCTTACTTTTTAGTAACTCTTTCTTGGCTTCCAGAGTTATATGATAATTATGGATAGCGGCGTACCAATATTCTTTAAATTCGTTGGGTACCGCGTTCAGATATTTGTTATAATCTTCAAGTCCGGCTTTTTCCAAATTGAACTCCGGATTTACTTTCTTGACGGACTGCACCGCTTTTTGGGCAAAAACAGTAGCGTTCTTCAAAACCTCTAAAGTTTTTTTAGGCAAGCCGGATTCAGCCACCAAAAGTTTCCCGAGATTCTTATTAAGTTGGGTACTCTTTCCTGTCTTTGTATCGATATACAACAACCCACGTTGGGCAATGGTGTATTGGTCCATAAGTCCACCGGGCTGGTTAAAAAATACAACCTCGGTCTCATAGGCCCAACGACCAATCTGAAAATCGCTCACTTTTTTCTGATTCTCACTTGCTGCCAGCAAGAAACGAATCCAAGTGACCACAAGTGCAGAGGAACTGGACAAACCAGCATTTACAGGAATATTCCCTGATATTTCAATATCGAATCCCCTATTGAATTGGAATCCATTTTGTTTGAGGATGACCATTGCTATTCGGAAATAATCTCCCTGCTGAACATCCTCCAAATCATCATCTAGTGATAGGATTATTTCTTGTTGTAAATCGAGCAATTTTATGGCAAACACCCTTTCTGAGTTGGCTTCCGCCGATAAACTTATGTAGCGGTCGATAGCACCTGCAATTACGGGAAGATCCAGGTAATCTTGGTGATCACCATAAAAACAGATGCGTGCTGGAACTTGAATTTGAATCATTTGAATTTTCAGTTTATAATTTCTAATGCGGCGGTATCCTTCCAATTACCTCTGGTAAAATCAGGAAAAGGTTGGGGTGCACCTCCACTGGCAACAGAACGTTCACTTAATGGTGAAACAGCACTCCAAAGGCATCCTTCATACACATTTTGATCTAATGGAAGCCCTTGAAGCAGACATTCCACAATGCGATACATCATGATTCCATCCATGCCGCCATGGCCACTTCCTTTGGCTGCTTCATTTAATCTTTTGTATAACGGATGATCATATTTTTCATACAATTTTTCCAGTTGTTCACCCTGCACCCAAGAATGGTGGTCCTTGGTCAATCCTTCTACTCCTCCTTCCAAGGCAACCCGTGTTGGGAATCCGGCCAAAATACCTTTTGTCCCTTGAACCAGATTCAACCTTGAATAGGGTCGAGGACTGGTTTCATCCCATTGCACCATGATGGTCTTGCCCATTGTGGTTTTTATGATGGAAGTATTTAAATCCCCTCCCTTAAAATCCAACTGGTTCCATTTATGGTCTTTTGGATAATTTTTTTCGGCATATAGCTCCCGACCTCTTGATGGTGTTGAAAACGAGACCAAACTTCCAAAGGTATCCTCACTCCGGGCCAGATTCATATATTGTGCCACAGGCCCAAGACCATGGGTCGGGTAGAGATTTCCATTTCGTTTGGCATAATGATAGGTTCGCCATGAACCTGTGCCACGTTCCTGCTCCTCCATTTGCCAGCGAAGTTCGTGAATATATGCGGCTTCACCGTGCAATATTTCACCAATAACACCTTGTCTACACATATTCAAGAACATCAGCTCATCACGGCTGTAGTTCACATTTTCCATCATCATGCAGTGCTTTTGGGTTCGCTCACTGGCATCTACAATGTCCCACATTTCTTGGATGGTAACGGCTATAGGAACCTCAACAAAGGCATGTGCGCCGTGTTCCATAGCCGCGATAGCCATTGGTGCATGATTTTTCCAGTTGGTGGCAATAAAAACCACATCTGGTCGGACTTCTTGCAGCATGGTTTTCCATTTGTCCTCATCGCCCCAATATTGGGCTATATTTATATGCTTGTCAGCTCCGCCAGCCTCTTTTACCCATTGTGTCTTTTCCTTGACCAAATCTTCATACAAATCACAGATGGCCACTACCTCCGTATTATCCAAAGCGGCAAAAAACTTGGCATGGGTTCCTCCCCTGGCCCCCACTCCAATGAATGCAGCGCGGACTTTTCCCAACTTTGGCGCTCTAAATCCTCCCATGTATTTAGCACTGATGGGCCTTTCACTTGCCGTAGTCACATAATTTGGAATAACGGATATCGCAGCGGCCGACAGTGATGTTTTCTTGATAAAATTACGTCTGTTGAGATTTTTCACTTTTGGGAAGACTTTGAATTATTCTATTTCAAACTTGCGAGACTTTTTTCCAAGGTCTCTATTTTGGCCTCAGCATCGGCGGCTTTCTTGCGTTCTATGGCCACAACCTGCTCTGGAGCATTGTTAACAAAGCGTTCGTTGCTCAACTTTTTTTGAACCGATTGCAAGAAACCTTTGGTATACTTGAGCTCTTCGGTAATCTTTTGAATCTCAGCCTCCACATCAATGGCACCACTCATAGGAATAAAGTACTCGTTACTTTTCACCCTAAAGGTCAAGGCACCATCTAAACTTGAATCTACGGATTCCAATTTTGAAAGATTGGCCAATTTCCTGATGATGGCATCCATCTGGTCACCTACTTTTTCAGCATTGAGCATAAACAGTTCCAAGGCATCTTTCTGTGGAATGTTTTTTTCCTTTCGAATGGTCCGTACACTTGAAATCACCTCAGTGGCAAAATCGAAATCCGAAATCAGTGATGAATTTACTTCTCCTGCTTTTGGCCAATTGGCCACAATCAACGCATTTTCTGGGCTTCGTTCTGCAATATGCTGCCATACCTCTTCGGTCAAGAACGGCATAAAGGGGTGTAGCAGTTTCAAGTTTTCCTCAAAAAGATGGATAACGGCATTAAAAGTAGTCTTATCAATGGGCTGTTGATAGGCCGGTTTTACAATTTCGAGCAACCAAGAGCAGAAATCATCCCAAACCAATTTGTAAGAAGTCATAAGCGCATCTGAAATTCGGTATTTTGAAAAATGGTCCTCAATTTCGGTCAATGTCTGGTTCAACTTGGATGTATACCATTCAATTCCAATTTTAGAAGCTTCGGGTTGCTCTATATCCGCAACCTCCCACCCTTTTATCAAACGGAACGCATTCCAAATCTTGTTGGCAAAGTTGGCTCCTTGCTGACAAAGGGCTTCGTCAAACATAATGTCGTTCCCCGCAGATGAACTCAACAAAAGTCCAACGCGGACACCATCGGCTCCAAAATCTTCAATAAGTTTCAAGGCATCAGGAGAATTACCCAATTGTTTGGACATTTTCCGACGTTGTTTGTCCCTTACAAGTCCGGTGAAATATACATTTTCAAAAGGTCTTTTGCCCCTGTAATGGTACCCGGACATAATCATACGTGCCACCCAAAAGAATATAATATCGGGAGCGGTGACCAAATCATTGGTGGGGTAATAGTAGTTCACCTCCTCATTGTCAGGGTCCAAAATACCGCCAAAAACACTCATGGGCCATAGCCAAGAAGAAAACCAGGTGTCCAGAACATCTGGATCTTGGCGAAGATCGGATGCTGTAACTTTTGGATTTTTGGTTTGGGCCATTTTAAGTGCTTCTTCCTTGGTCTCAGCCACCACAAAATCGTCCTGACCATCCCCAAAATAATAGGCTGGTATTTGTTGACCCCACCACAATTGTCGAGAAATATTCCAGTCACGGATACCTTCCATCCAATGCCGATAGGTATTCTCAAATTTTTTGGGATAAAACTTGATGTCATTGGTTTTCAATACCCCTTCAAGGGCGGGTTTGGCCAATTCCTCCATTTTTAAGAACCATTGGTCAGACAATCTGGGTTCTATCACCGCTTTGGTACGTTCCGAAGTACCTACTTTGTTCAAATGCTGTTCGGTTTTGACCAAAAAGCCTTTTTCTTCCAATTCTTTGGAAATTTCCTTTCGTACTGCAAAACGGTCTTTCCCTTCATAATGGAGCCCAAAGGAATTCAGGGTAGCATCTTCATTGAAAATATCAACAACATCCAAATTATGTTTGTCCCCTAAGTTTTTATCATTTTCGTCATGGGCAGGGGTCACTTTTAGGCATCCGGTACCAAACTCAATGTCCACATATTCATCCTCTATAATGGGAATAACACGATTGCAAATGGGCACAATGGCCTTCTTTCCCCTTAAATGATGGTATCTTTCATCATTGGGGTTGATACAGATGGCCGTATCGCCCAAAATGGTCTCGGGACGGGTGGTTGCAATAATGACTTTTTCATCAGATTCCTCGATGGCATAGGCCAGATAGTACAGATTTCCTTGGCGTTCCTCGTAAATTACTTCTTCATCAGAAAGGGTGGTTTTTGCCTCAGGATCCCAATTTACCATTCGGTATCCCCTGTAAATCAGTCCTTTATTGTACAAATCCACAAAAACTTTGATCACAGAGGCTGACATATCGTCATCCATAGTGAATTTTGTACGGTCCCAATCACAAGAGCAACCCAATTTCTTCAACTGCTGCAGAATAACACCTCCATAATTGTTGGTCCAGTCCCATGCATGCTTTAAAAAGTCTTCTCGGGAAAGATCGGCCTTGTTAATGCCTTCCTCCTTCAACTTAGCCACCACTTTGGCTTCTGTTGCAATGGAAGCGTGGTCCATACCAGGCACCCAGCACGCATTCTTTCCTAAAAGCCTTGCTCTTCGGATGAGAACATCTTGAAGGGTGTTGTTAAGCATGTGGCCCATATGCAGGACACCGGTTACGTTTGGTGGTGGGATTACTATGGTATAGGGCTCCCTATCATCGGGCTTGGAGCTAAAAAAATTGTGTTTCGTCCAATAGGCATACCAATGCCCTTCCACCCTATTGGGCTCATATTTTGATGGGATTTCCATTATTTCGGTATAGTTTTTGTTTTAAGGATACGGATTGGTTTATTAAAAGGAAAGCGTAATGTTAAATTAATGCTATTCTTCGGTTATAGGCCAATCCAGAAATACGAAACAAAAATAAGTAACGTTATTACATAACAAAAGAATTTTGGATGCAGGTGTTAAATCATTTACATTTGAAGTTCACCCAAAAACCAAAAAAATGAAGAAAACTGTACTTATGTTGTTTGTTGGGATGCTTTCCTTAGGAATTTATGCCCAAGACGCAACTGCTAAAATTGAGTTTAAGAGTGAGACCATTGACTATGGTGAAATAGCCAAAGGGAGTGATGGAGTTCGTGTGTTTGAATTCACCAACACCGGAACAGCACCATTGGTCATCAGCAATGTTAAATCTAGTTGTGGATGCACCATCCCTAAAAAGCCTGAAGACCCCATTCTACCTGGAAAAACAGGTCAGATTGAGGTAAAATATGACACCAACAGGGTTGGCCCTATCAGAAAAGCCATCACTGTTACTTCCAATGCCGATACACCTACCAAGGTTCTTAAGATAAAAGGAACGGTTAAGGCGGAAGGAGCCAAATAAGTGGAAAGAAAATTATATTGATTGAAAAAGCCCTGAAAATTTCAGGGCTTTTACTTTTTTAATCGTCATCGAAGACCTTTTTCAGTACGAAAGTGAACAATAGGTCCTTATTATACCGTTCTATGAGTACCTTAATTCGTTTTCCTTCTTTTTCATTAAGCATTTTAAGGATTTCCTGTAGTTTATAGCGGTGAACACTTTTGCCATTCACAGCTAATATCACATCCCCCTCTTTCAGTCCAGCCTCTGCTGCCGGACTTCCCGCCCTGATTCCGGATACAATGATTTCTGGGACCAGACTCAAACGGGTTTTGTTTTCCAATAGAATCTGCACATTACCAAAGGATGAGTTATTATCTTCCCGTACTACCCCGTCCAAACCTGCAATACTTTCGGCAATGTATCTTAATCCATTATGCTGTAGGTCAATTCCAGCCAAATTATACTGGAATGGGGTTCTAAAATTCCCGTTCTTTTTTAGGGTGACCAGTCCATTCTGATAATCAAATGTAATGTTGAACCGTTTGAGAATCTCACCACCAACACTTCCATTTCGATCTCCTAAATTTTCTATAAATCCGAAGGACTCACGATATGGAAAGGCGGCTTTGGCATCCTTGAGCTCAAAATTTCCAATCTTTACACCGTTTACTTTGGTACGCTTTCCAAAAATATCCCCACTTAGACCTCGGCCCAAATAATCCTCATAATTCTTTTCGGGTATTTCCAATCCTTTTTCAGGTTGATGGAAAAGCCAAAGTGCATCACTACTGCCCGTATCCACCAATAATTTAACCGGTATGTTCTCGGAATCCTTCATCAACACCGTTCCCTCCACATAGGCCTTCCTTTTTTCTATGGACAAAGGAAGTGTTTGTGATTTTTTGTCTCGTTTACGTTCAAACAACCTTGGGTTGTGAAGTTTGATGTTTTGAGAATTATAGTTGATTTCAACAACAAAATCCCTAAAAATCTCATACCCCAAAATTCCATGTACAGGTATGCCCAATGAAGTAGAAAAATTAATGCCTTTGTCTAAAACTATATACAAATCCTGGGAATAGTTTTTGGCCTTTCCCAACTTGAATGTGTTTCCAGATGAACTCAAAGCCTTCATGGGCTCTCCATCACCCAATCCCCTAACGGTTACTTCAGTAACATTGTTGATGGGAATTGAATCTTGATCGGAAAGATTGAAAAGAATGGGCTTGCTTACCCCCGAATCCAACACAAACTTCAGTTCAGTACCATTAATCTCAATAGGAACGATTATTATATTGTTAATCAGCTCAAACTTGATCTTTTGGAATTTTTGGCCTTTGGGCAATTTGAATCCTTGCGCCATTACCAAAAGAGGCACCAATGCTAAAAGAAGCACAAAAAAAAGCCTATATTTTTTCAATTTACTCACGCATAAGTAGTTATATCTATTAAATATACAAAATAATCAAAGACCCTATCCTTAATTTAACATTCTGTAAAGTATACAA
>JBNLBG010000025.1:0-34601 GCA_050303195.1 Allomuricauda sp.
CATTCTCATTATATTTCATTGCCATATAATGCCCTTCATGATCCATGGCCAGTTGGGAATAGGCCCCTCCGGGACAAATGATTACCCCTATCCCTGTACTTACTTTATAATCAGGTGGATATACTGTCAATTCGGGCTGGGTAACTTGTGTGATAAATCGTCGAACCGCTCCACCTGAGGTATATTCGATTATATTCTCCCTAATATCATTGTCCCTCCAATTGGGGATTTGTCCTTTTGGTGGAGTGGAATATTTTCCTGTGCAGAACACGATAGTGTAACCATTATTAGAAAGCAAAATCTCAATGCATGTATCATTTGTCTCGAAATATTTATTTAGGTATTCGTATGAGTAAGCCCAAAACTCTCTGGACAAGTCAATAACCAGCCTTTGACTTAAGGGCATTGGATTGGTTTGCAGCCCACTCTATTGCCTGTTTTATGAGCTTGCGAAAGCTTGGGTTGGAATAGGCTGATGGACCATGTCCAAGTTGTATATAAGCTATATCGGAATTTCCGCAATGATTGATCCAAGCCACATATTTCATATTATTGGGGTGGTAGGTACTGAGCAAAGGGATGATATTTGGCAACATTTTCACTCCTTTGTAAACTTCATCCACAATTTCAAAGTCATCAATATTTTTGGTGATTGGATTATCACCCTCTAAAACATGGATTGGTATCTTAACATCATGTTCGTAGCTGAACAACAGGGTGTCATTGTCAACTACCGTTGGGGTTTTACAGGATTGTCCCCCCAATATCTTTAGAAAATCCGGCCAACTTTGGTATGCCCCTAAGGTATGGTGCAGAAAAATCATCGGATAGCCTTTGTCCAGTAAATCAAAGTAGGCTTTTCTTTGCGCCGGTGCTATGGAATCGTACATGTCGTAAAACACCAGGACATCGTACTTGTCCACATTTTTGGATGCTATGAATTGATTGGCCTTGGGCTGGCCAAGGGTGTCATAGGCAATGGAAGGAATGGAGTCAAAAATTCCATAAAATGGCTCTTTTTCAAAATCGTGACCTCCTGTCACAATCAGTATTTTGGTCTTCTCTTGCTGTCCCACGACAAAATAGACTTGACCCAAACATAGAATTAGGAGTACAAGAATCTTGATCTTATTGGGTGTTTTCATATTTCATACATTAAACAGAATGTGCTTTTTTCCTAGAATTTTATTCAGACATAGTATCCCTTAAACATTTTAGTGCCTTCAAAAAAAAGGGGGAAATCTCCCCCCCTGAAATAAACTAACTAACAAACAACTTAAAATAATTATACTTGTTTTTTTGCCGATACGATGTTCTTTTAAAGGATTCATTTTTTGTCCATATGATATTCATTGGCCTATCGATAATTTTAGTTTACCACCAGTCCCATACTTTATTTAAGTGCCATTGGATTTTTCAATAATATCCAATGCCTTAAAAAAGAGGATATCCTTATTGGGAAAATTGGATTTTGAAAATTGTTCATACCTACCCATGTCCTTGTCTTCAGGGGCATTATTTATTTTTGAATTGAGCCATTCGATCTTGGACAATGGGCCGGCGGTGCCCGAATGGGAAACAGCTTCCTTTTCCTGAATCTTGGTAAGATCGGCCTTCAGCAACCTTAACTCTTCATCCATGCCCAGTTCCTTTAAAATTTGGTATTCAAAAAAAGTGCCGAATGTATTGAGTTCCCATAATTGTTCCCGTGATTTTCTATAACTGAGGATGTCTTCCCCGGCTTTCTTGGCCAGTGTTGCATTGCCCAACTTATCCAATACATATCGAATCAAGTAATCTTGAAAACGATAATCGTAGCGATAAGGTTTTCCAGCCCCGAGGTTTTCCGGCCATTTTTTGGATTCGTTCAATAATTCCACTGCTTCGGACCACTGTTTGTTACGAATGGATTCCAGTGCTTCCCCAATATGGGCAATTTCAAACTGAATGTGTGCTTCCTCAGCTCCTTCCTTGGGCAACACCAAAATGTTCGATAATACTTTGATTGCCTCTGTATATTTGCCCAAAGCGTTCAATACCTTGGCGTATAGAATGGAAACAACTGAATTGTCCACAAATTTTCGATGGGCAATCTTTGCTTTTTCACGCGCTATCTCCAAATGGCCCTCTTCGTAGCTGCCCTTTATGGAAAAATACCATGTACGCCATTCTTTTGGGGCTATCTCAACAGCCTTGTTCAAATCTCCTTGGACACTATCATGGTCTATGCCCAGTTTCCTTTTTAAAAGTCCTCTACTTATATAGAAAGATGCAAAATCCGATGTATCACCAATGCCATTGAACAATTCGAGTGCCTTGTCCAGTTGAAGTTTGCTCCAATGGATAAGTCCCAAGTAATAGCCGGTTTTCCATGATGGCATTTTGGACAAGGCCCATTTAAGTACCGGTATGCTTTCCACTCTAAATGGAAACACCAAATAAGGGGAACTTTCAATGGCCATGGCCAATTCTTGCTTACTGGCTCCGGTATCAGAACCGGTAAGCAGGTACGCTTTCCAATAATGTACCATGGGGTGGGAAGGGGCCTGCTCCAAGACCATTAGGGCTTCTACAATGTTTCCCTGGTTTGCATATGTAATGGCCAGTTCAAGAAATGTTTCTTGGGGCATTTCGTTCTGATATAAATCGTGAAACTTTTTGTACAACCCCTGGTCGGAATTTATCAGGGTATTTTCAAATCTCACATACGGATTTAAGGGATCCCGTTTCAGTACTGATTCAACCAACGCCTTGCATTTTTCCGTTTGATCCGTTTTTCTGTACAGGGTTATCAGTAGTTCCATCGCCCGATAGTTGTTGGCATCATACCTCAATGATTTCAATGCATAGTCAATGGCTTTTTCAAAGGCTCCCTTTTTCAGGTATACGATGGCGATCTGGAGATATGAGGCGGAACGGTATTCCATCATGGCCGAAGCAATGCCATACGATTCAATGGCTTGATCCCATTCACCTTTCTCAAAAAGTATAGTGCCCATTACAAAATTGGCCGCACCGTCGTATGTGTTCAGTGCCAACACCTGCCGGACATATTGCAAGGCCTTGTCCCATTGCCCAAGTCTCAAATATAGTTCTGCCATTTGGGTGAGAGCCTGATGATGGTCCGATGCCTTGTCCAATGTTTTATTATAATAGCTGATGGCCTCCTCATAGGATCGAACTGCATTGGCATCCTCTGCCCTCTGAAAATAATATTCTGCTGATGTCGGCGAAGAATTTTCAGGAGAAATGAGGGGCCTTTCAAATTCAGCATTTACCGTGGTAGAGTCGAATAGGAGATCTTGGCCCAAGAGAATCTTTGTTCGGTTGGTCACTTTGGTATGATCCACAGATGCAATGGTGGTTTCAAAATTTTCCATAGGGCTTAAATTCAATTGCTTGGTATATCTCAAGGAATCATTCACCATAACCCTTATCTCCCGTTCTATTGAAGTGATAGGGTTAAATACGATATGGAGTCCACTATCTTTGTTTATCAGGGCCAAGGTGCCGAAATCCGAGATGGCGTCTATGCGCCCTGTCTTTTTTATGGGCAACCAAACCTCGTTCTTTAAGTCGGTGTATAGGGGGCCGAACATCTTCTGGTTGAACGGGGTGCCGTCGCCACTATCGGAGAGTGCCTGATTAAACTTTTTGCCTGATTGAGCCTCGATATATTGTCCATCGGAGTCGGTGAGCAGGTCTTCCCAAAGACCACCGCTCCGCGCCTGGGACCATAACCAAATCTTTTTACCCGGTGCTTCGTCATAAGGTGCCAAATGTCCAAACCCCAATTGTTGGTCTTCCCAATATCCTCCAAACCATTCCGAGAGCGTACCCAATACATGGTATGACTTATGGCCTCCAAAACCGTTGTTTCGATAGTATGAGAGATCTTTTCCGTCGTCGGAAATGGGCCATTTTGAAGCTTCCCCGGAATGGCCTATATGATGGTTTCCCGGAAAATAGAAACGCAAATCATCCGAGGCCTTGAAAGCCGCATTTTCCCATGAAAAATAGGATTGAGATATGGGTCTTGGGTTGGTCCAGGTACTATTGGTCTCAAAGTAGGCACCATCTTTGGGCAATCGAATCTCCACGGACCATCTGGTCCTTGATGCAAGGTCCAGCCCGCCTACATAGGTACTCAGGTAAGTGTCTTCCGTGGTTGTCAGGTAATCCACCTTGCCTGCGGCCCATGGTGCGTGGCCTATATCCAGACCAAAGTTATGTTCAATCCCACCGCTGGTCCATGGCCCCCTGATACCGATTGCCCTGAACTTCACGACACTGTTGTCATAAACAAATGCATCTCCTGTGGACTTTTCGTGTGCCCCCCATACTTTTCCGCCGACTTCCGGGAACACGGACACCTCAATGAACGGATTCTCCATCTGCACCACTTTCCATGATTTTTCCTCTCCCTGATCTGTATACCCATCGAAATAGTAATAGGGGTAAAATCGGTTTATGTCTTGATCCAGTGCAATACTGGGCACGGGATTGGGGTCGGAATATGGATAGGTCAAAAGTGTTTTTTGGTACTCCTTGATAAGGACCTCTTGTCCCAAGGCTATTTTTGGTGCAATGAGCACAAATAAAATATAGTATGTATAAAATTTACCACGGGGTATGGACCGCTTTACTTTGTATGTATGTTCTTTTTTGTTGGGCATCGTTCGGTTCATTTTTTGGCATTTACCTTTTCTATTTGGTTACCCAATTCAATACGGGTTTGGTCCCATTTTTCTGGGTCGTAGCTCCACACTTCAATGGTGCCGATCGATTTTTGCCCAAAAGGCCTTTTCACCAATTTATCCACAAAGGAATCGGCGAGTTCTTTTCCTTGGTGAGTCGACAGTAATCTCAAATATTCATATTCCTGTACACCATTACGCATGGTCTTTAGACGAATGGACGGACAAGGAACGTTTACATTGGGAACAATGCCCGGCTTATAAATGAGCGATGCATTCCCATTGAACTTTCTAAAGGTAAACTCCGGGTCGGATTCTGAATCCTCCTTGTAAAAATCCTTCCACGTTTCTGGGTCGTACCAGCTATGGGACCATCCAGCGGCAATGCCCCAACTGAGCCATGAGTATGTGCCGTATTTCCAACAACTCCAACTAATGGCCCTATCATTCACCAAAGGTAGGTCTATAAAAGTGCAGCTTCCCACCCAACTGTTTACAGGACTTTCATAAATCAATGGACCATACAACCAGTCTTTGATGCCCATTTGCTGATATTTGCGAATACGCTCTATATCATATTCTATGGTATGGGAGCCCCATGCCGAAATGGATTTTCCGATTGTCGCCAAAGCCTCATCGGTGTAGGCGCCATCAACCCTGAAGCGAGCCTCAGGGTATTCTTTTTTGAAAAGTTCTCCATAATATACCATACGTTTCCATGCTTCTGGAAAGTACGACTCGTCAAGGCCGTTCAAATAAACGGTAAGTTCTGTTTTGTCAGTGTTCACCATTTTTTCAAGGTGATCGTGCACACTTCGGATTACCTGTACGTAGGTTTCCTCGTTTTCTGGGATTTGTTCTTCTTGTAAATTGCCTACATCGGGCCAGCCTCTTGTATGGTGCTTTCCATATACGTCAAAGGGGAGGGTAAAAATCTCAATAGGTTCTCCGTATCCAGGTCCATAGGGGTAACCATAAGCCTTTGTAAATGCCTCTCCAGAAAAATATTTTTCCAATCTTGAATCAAAAGAATCCCAATCCACGGTAAAGCCTTTTTCCGCGGTAGGAGAAAGCTGGGGCTTATAGGTTGGGTCTAGGAGTGCGATTCGATTCTTTTTGAACAATTGGTATATCTGCAACTCTTGCCCTTCATCCATTTGACTTAGGAAGCCTTCTTGTTGTAGGGCAGCTTTGAGCTTGTTCTCATTGGGCAGGGCAAAATCCCAAATACCCAGTTTTATGGGCACTTCCCTAACCGTATTGTTGGCAGTGACCTTGATTGTACTGGTGTACAGGCCGGGCTTGGCATCTTTCCGGTTAATGGGCAGGTATTGGTCAACCCAAAAAATTAGAGCCTTTTGATGGTCTATTCCATTATTGAAATCCGGTAATGTCAATGGATAGGTCCATCTATTGCCAACTTTGGATGAGTCCATCTGGATTTCTTCAATTGGTATGAGTGCATCGGGATACCACCCCTCTTTCAAGGATGATTTTGGATATCCTGTGCTTGGTGTCTTTACTTCCACGGCCCATTCCAAAAACAGTTCAGGTCTTATTTCCAAAGTATCGTTTTCATTGGCAAACGGTGCCAGTTCCATTGATATGTTTTTTAGGAGATCCTGTGTCCCGTTGTCAATGACCACTTGAAAAGAGACATACTCGCCCCTAGCGCCATAAATTGAGGCAATACCATCCTTGTATACCCAATTGTCCACCAGTAATTTTGGCTTGTTGGTATTGGCTTGTTTATCTAATGTTATATGTCTATACTCGATAGCCTCTTTGGTTGCTGGATCGAATCTCACAGAAGCCGGTAGAATTCCCAATGACCATGTTTCATCTGTATCCGAAGTATTTACGGTATTGTCCGTACAACCGAACGCTATCCATAATCCCAAAAAAACTAAAACCAGTTTTCGCGTCATAAGTCGTTTACTATTTGATGCTCAATATCATTGATTAGGTGTCTCATTTTTTTAAATCGATAGGGAATACCAATAATTGGCTAAGGCTTTCTGTTTCACCCATTACAATATATTTCCCATCCCTGGATGCCACAAGTGTCCCCAATTGAAATCCTCTCCATGCTATACCCTGTTCAATACCAGGAGCGATCATGTCGAACTGTGGATTTCCATAGTCCTTAAAGCCTTCCTTTGTATCATAACCAAACAAATGTGAATATCCGGGAGCACCACCGGCAATACCATATAATTGGCCGTCCGCAGCGAAAGCCAATCCCTTTATGTGGTTCATCATAATAGGCTTCCCAAGGTTGACCATATTTCCTGTGGATGGATCAATTTTGATCAACTGTCCATCTGCGGCGTTCCCACCATAAAGGATCCCTGTATCATCCATGGCCCAGCTTTCAATCTGGCCTAAAGCTCGTCTGCCCCAGACATCGGGTATTTCTTCCTTCAAAATGTGAAAGGTCCTGGAGTTGGGATCAAAATAGAATATTTTATTGACCGGGGCACTGCCATAAACATGGCCTTCTTTGCTCACTATAAGTGCTTTTGGAAGGTAATTTTCAGGACCCAATGCGAATTGTTGAAAACGCTCCATATCTTCCTTGTTTGGCATAAGATTTTCATAAACCTCTGTTTTTCCAGTTGCGATATCAAAACTGAAAAATTTACCGGAGGGGAAGGAAATACCGTACAGCACCTCTTTTTTTAGGTCAAGGGTGAGCCCAAAAATTCCTTCTCCTTGCACGGGGACCCCAAGGTCCACGACGTTTAGATCACCTTTTGCTCCCACTTTGATACTGATGAGGTGGCCATCCGATGTTATGTTGGAATTACTTTCAAGGGGCATTGTGCCCGCAAACAGTTCTTGCTTTTTGTTCTTGCAAAAACCCGAAAGAATGGCATTCTGGTCGCGAATGAGCAAATTTAGATCATAGATGAAGGTCATCCTTTTATCCACTATGGAGGCCGTGAACAGGTAAGGGGTCAATCCCTTATCGGCCGACGTCCCCCCCACAATATAATTGTCCACCACGGACAAGGAGGTAATGGCATTACGGTAGATCGGCAGTCTTTTTAGCTTGGTGCTGGGAAGCGATACCTCAATGGCAAAAGATCCTTTGGGACTAAAAAATTCGTATTGTCCGTGAATCTTTGCCAACGTAAGTATATATGCACACAAAATGGCCAATGCGCTATAGGTGTTCTTCCTCATGGGTTTACTTTTTTCTCTGGGTTGAATTTTATTAAAAATGGCTTGCTGTCATCGTTCACTCCTTCCACGTGTTTACGACGACCTGCAAAATAGAGGTTGCCATACTCGTCCCTTACATCACTACCCGTTACTTCGGATATTTCGCTGATCGGATATTCGTAAAGGATCTTACGGGTCTTTGTTTCTGGATCAAATTCAAAGAAAAGGGTCCTGTCCTTTTTAACAAAGTTGCCATGCCCTCCCACAAAATAGTAGAGTTTACCATTGTTGCCAACGGCAAGGTTGGGACAGTAGGGCCTCCACATTTCCGCATCCCCGGTGTCCGCAAGACCGCCAAGGTCCTCAATTTGCCCGATGCCTTCTTCTGTTGGCTTGAAAGCCAGTATTTTTGCACCATAAGTGGCCAAATAGATGATATCTTTCTTTTCATCCTTGCCAAAAGCTGTGATACCGGTTATAATATGGATACCGGGAGTCCCCTCAAAAGCGGGCAAGCTCGTATCGGAAAAAACCAGTTTATCCAATTTTCGTTCATATTTCACAAGGCGTTGCCTCCAATCCACATAATAGCAATTTCCCCATTTGTCGGTAAACAATATCCTGGGTACGTGGGCACTGGCGAGCCGTCCAAAGTCGCGAAGCGTGTTTTTGGCCTCATTGTAAACCATAAAATGGGCCTGTGGATAGGTTACAATATATACAAGACCGCTGATTTGGTCCAGTTCTATGTCCTTTATGCTTTCATATTCAAGGCTCATTCCCAAATTTGTGATGGTATTTGAGACGGGGTTCCATTTCATCATGAACCCTCCCCTGTAACCATGGGGATGGTTCATCAAAAACTCCTCTCTTGATTCACCACCATCCGTACTGAAAAAGCCATTTCCTTCTTTGTCGAACACCAGCTTGGAATGGATTTTCCCCTGCCATTGGAATTCCCTGAGGTGCCCCAGGTCCTTTATAAAACCTTTCAGTTGCATAGTGTCCAGACGGGTGTCATATTCAAAAAGCCCCACATTGTCCTTATGGTTGGTTACCCCAATGTTCACGGTTTTGAGCAGGGGATTGTATCCAATGGACCCCCAGGTGGAATGTCCTTCTTCATATCCCATATATGGAACGAACCTTATATTGTCCTGTGTAATTGCCTTGTTTTGGGCACAGGAGGTTTGTCCTAACATGATTACTGCCGCCGCCAATTTAAAACATCGGGGGATTGGTAAGCCTCTATAGCACCTTCTGCGAAATGGTTGTTGCATTCTTATTTTTTTTATTTGTTGAAATTAATTTTGCCTTGGCATTGTTGATACCAAGTAATACGCCTTGTTCATTTCCAAGGGAAATTTTTTTGGCAGCCTTCACGTCACCTCTAATATCCAGACCAGATAAATGTTGTGGAACATAGGTAAAACTATGGTCCGGCAGTCCTTTCAGCAATACACCATGATTTGCCCGTTGCCGGCCAAACTTTATCCTATTGGTTGAATGGTTCCCGAACAAAAGGAGGTCTTTAATGCCATCATTATCAACATCAAGGTCAATACTGGTATAAACTGGTGCATATTGGGCCTCATCGGGTAGGGCATGGGCCTTGAACGAGGTCCCGATATTTTCAAAATAGGTACTCTCAAGTGACGATATTTCAAATATTTCCGCACTGTCCAATTCAGACGGACTGAAAAGGTCCGTTATTGTTGCCGATGCGTATTCCCCATAGGACGGAAATTTTTTCTTCAGCCCTGGTAGCTGCCCCACCAAATCGTCCCTTGAGGGCATTGGATAGGAAATTCCATTTATATAGTAACAGAGTATGGGATCCACGGAACCGTTTTCATCAAAATCCTTGAAATACAATCGCATTGGTTCATTTTCAGATGCATTAAAAAGAGCATTACGGCCATAATTGCCCGCTATCATATCCATGTCGCCATCGCCATCCATGTCCGCCAAATCCAATGAGTTCCAAAAACCAGAGGGCGATTTATCAAGAAAATCCACAGTGTGATCCACAATTTTTTTTCCTAGATTAAGGTACGTTTTTATAGGCATCCATTCCCCGACCAATATCAAATCCTGCATTCCATCCCCATTTATATCAAGCCATTCGGCATCCGTTACCATTCCAATGTGTTCCAAGGTGGGGGCGAGTACGGAAATATTATCTTCAAAACGGCCATCTCCTTGGTTTACAAGTAAGCTACTTTTTGGTGCTTTGGGATATGCTCCGGGCACCACTCTGCCGCCTATGAACAAATCGGTGTCCCCATCTTGATCGAAGTCAATTGGCCCAATGCATGACGTGCTCTGATAGATTTTCGGTATGGCACTTTCTGATATGACGAAATATCCCTTGCCGTTGTTAAAATAAAGCCGGTCTTGCAAAGCTGGATCCCCTGCTCTGTACTCGTAACCCCCACTTCCTACATACAGGTCTAAATCTCCATCACCGTCCGCATCAAAGAATTCTGCTGCCGTATCTTCCCTCTCCTTTTCATTTTCAAATTCTTGAATCTTTATTGCTTTTGGAGTTTTGGCAATATCCAGTGAATAAATGGCCCCGGCCTGGCCTTTTGCACCACCGGCATAAACTTCGTCAATGCCATCACCATCAATATCGCCTTTCGCAATGCAGGGCCCTAAATCAGACATGGTCTGTATCAATAAGGACTGAACATCAAAATCGTTGAAGCTATTTTCTCGATGTGCCAATCCATCTATCTCTGTGGTCGTCAACAATGGAAGTGGCTGTTTTTTTTCTTTTTTTATGTTTTCACGGAGCGTTGCGTCCTCTTGTTGAATGACAATCGTTTGGTTGGATTCAACATTGTACATCGCTTGAGTTGTTCCATCGGGCCATTGGACAACCAATGAATCCAATGATTGGTTTTTTCCAAGACCAATGTTCACGATGGGATCTACTGAAGATTGGAATCCCCTTGTGAAATGACAATCTTGATAAAATAATTGGTTTTGGGCATATGCCGTAATCCTAGTGCCAATTCCAAAGGTGTTCTTTGAACTTGAGACAAGGCCAATTTTCAAGTGGTTCGCAGGAGCAATCTGTTTGCTGTTGTTCCTATAGATTCCCGCTATTTCATTAATGTTGTTCGTTACTAGATCTAAATCTCCGTCATTGTCCAGATCGCCATAGGCTGCACCGTTTGAAATGGTTTTTCCCCCAAGGCCCCAAGAATTGGCCACATTGTTGAACAATGCCCCTCCCTTATTACGGTACATATAGTTGGATACTTTGTGTACCGGCATTTGGGTTATGAAATCAGAAAGGTTGTCGATGTCCTCGCCCTTGCGTTGCCTTAGAACTTGATTGACCTTATAGTTTATGAAGTCCATATTGGTATAATCCCTCATGTACCCATTGCTGATAAACAAATCTTTTTGTCCATCTTGATCAAAATCTGCGAACAATGCGGCCCAACTCCAATCCGTTTGTGATATGCCCGAGAATTGACCTATTTCGCTGAAGGTTCCATCCCCATTGTTCAAATGGAGCATGTTACGGCCGTATTGATAGTAGAAACCACTATTGAAAAGGGTCTGGAACTTGGTGAAATTATCGGGCCCACTCCGAAGTTTTTGTTCCCTATTGAACTCAGAGGCCATGTCCAGACTAAAAATATCCATTAACCCATCATTGTTGATGTCTGCAATGTCCGTTCCCATAGAATTTAGAGAGGCTTGGTCCATTGAGTTGGCGAGACTTTCCTTAAAAGTTCCATCGCCTTGGTTCATGAATAGATAATCAGGTTCATTATAATCGTTTGAAGCATAAATATCCGGCCAACCATCTTGGTTGAGGTCTGCAACGGAAATCCCAAGGCCCGATGTAAGAAGATTGGAGACTATGCCCGCTTCGGCGCTTACATCCTCAAAATGATCATCGGTATTTTTGTACAGTCGAAATGCATATCTGGCATCGTACCGATCTCTTTTAGATGATTTAAATTGTTCCCCGGCACCGTAGAATTGGATGGAATGGTTGATTACAAAACAGTCGAGGTCGCCATCCCTGTCATAATCAAAGAATGTTGCCTGGGTACTGAAACCCGTATCATCAAGTCCGTATTCATGGGCACTTTCAGTAAAAGTCAGGTCACCGTTATTGACGAACAGCAAATTACTTCGATATGAGGACCTTATGTCGGCACTACGACATATATAGATGTCCAGTAAGCCATCATAGTTTATATCGACCATTGTAATTCCGGTAGACCAGCCATCTTTGTCCGAAATTCCACTTTTTTGGGTGATATCCTCAAACTTCCAATCACCTTTATTGAGATATAGCCTGTTCTTGACTTGATTGCCCGTAAAAACAATATCGGCCAGACCATCATTGTTTATGTCCCCAATGGCCACACCCCCTCCATTATAAAAATAGGGATAATTGAGGATATTAAAACTGTTGGTTTCTGAAAGGGTGTTTTGAAATTGAATCCCAACGGAGTCCAATTTGGAGAACATGGTTCCATGTTCCTTTAAGAAACCAGGGAACATTGCCACAATGAATATTGCAATAATGGGCAACAATATTATTCCCTGAACTTTTAATATCCTCATTTTTTACCCTAGTGGCTTTAATTTTTATCCCACCACAACGGGGTGGTAATTTTGTCCGGGCCGCTCAAATACTGAAGCGCCTGGTCCATTTCCCCTGCATTTGTTTCATATTCAGAGATCAAGAACGGGACCCTTCTGATGTATTGGGTACTGGGATCCGTAATGTCCGGATTATCTGAATTGGCAACAGGATAAAGCTTTAAATATCTATTTTTCCTGTTGCTGGACCATGCTTCCCATCCATCAGGAAAGAGGGCAATCCATTTTTGGATGGCAATCTGTTCTTTTTGAATGGCTTCATCTACCTCATCAAATTTCACAGGGACCATGGAAAGCGCGGGAGAATCAAGATAATCCTCGGGTGCAATAGGGGTGTTTGCACTGTTAAGGTAGGCATCCACTACAGCATTATCGGTAATGCCCCATTGGATCATGGATTGTTTGATTCCTTCATTATAAAGATCTTTGGCCGTACCGCCCATGTTCCATCCCAAGAGGGCACCTTCGGCCCTGAGAAAATAACTTTCGGCAGAACTCATTATAATGTTCGGTGTGGACAAATACTCCGGAATCCCCCCAAAAGCTGGGGCAGCCCATCTTGGTCCTGTGCGTGAATTGGCGTTAATTGTATTTTCAGGCTCGGTTACCTGGGCCGTGGACAATCCGTTACGGAGTCCTTCATAAGTGCCCGTTTCCAAGGCAGGGGTAAAATATTCCGAAACCCGAGGGTCATCAAATCCTTTTAAGGCAGATTCCATACTGGCCGACATACGGAACTCATTCCATCCAGACATTCGGGAGAGAGCGTTAAAATCGAGGTCATTTCGTTCTGTAAGGGCATCATCATCAGGACTGATTTCCATCACACCGGCATTGTAGGCTGCTTCGGCCTCCGATTTGGCCCGGACAGGATCTACATTGGAGATCCTTACTGCAAGTCGCAATCTAAGGGAGTTGGCAAATTTGATCCATTTGTTCACATCTCCCTGGAACATAACATCAAAACTTCCGAAAGGCACTTCGCCTGTCTTGCTTGAAAGAGAATTGACTGCTGCATCCAATCGCTTAAAGAAATCATCATAGACCATTTCCTGCGAATCGTATGGTACGGAATTCCCTGGAATGCCCGCGGAGGAATATGGGATAGGCCCCCAATAGTCAGTTACCCGGTGAAAAGTATAGACCCACCAGATGTTGGCCAGGGCATATTCTGCCGAATCCGGATCTGTTGACTCAAAAATTGTTTGCAACTGGGGTACTATTGTGGTATATTGAAGATTCCATAGTCCCTGAAGCCAACTAAAATCTATCACATACCTGTCCGTTGGGAAATATGTCGTGGTGTTGGCAAAATACTGCGCATATTGATCCGAATAGAGGTTTTGGGTTACTTGGTTATTTTGGACAATAGCTGCTAAGGCCCTCGTGAAAAGGAAAGGTAATTCAGCTGGTCCAATTGTGGCCACGGAGTTTTTGTCCGTATTGATTTCTTCAAAATCCGATGTGCAAGAATAACACAGCATGATGAGTCCGATGGCCCATAGTATGGCCGGAAAGGAGATGGTAACTTTATGATAGTTTCTCATGATTTTGCAATTTTTATATTAAAAGGTGATATTTAAGTTGAGTCCAAGGCTTCTTGTGGAAGGGAAAGCCCCATATTCAATACCCTGAAAGCCATTTCCGTTGAAGAGGCTGACATCTGGGTCGAACCAAAGCTTGCGTTCAGGTATGCCGGGAATATCCAACAGTGCTTTTCCTCTGTATATCCAGAAAAGGTTTCTTCCCACCAATGATACTTTCATGGATTTTATCACCTTGGATTCCAAAGGAATCTGATATCCCAAGGTGATTTCTCGCATTCTAATGTTTGTGGCATCGTAGGCAAAGAATTCACCGACCCCAAAGCGCTTAAAGGATGCCGTTTGCCAAAATTGTTGTGCCGTGATGGTCTCATTTACCGGCTGGCCATCGGTGTCGACACCTCCAAGGTTCCAGCCGCCATCCCTGAAATGAGAAGTGGCTTCGGTTATACCACTAAAGGAAAGGTTCTGTTCTGTCCCTGAAATGATCTCCCCACCGATACGGCCATTGATCAACGCCCTCAATGAGAAGTTTTTGTACTTGAACGTATTGGTAAGCCCCAGCATGGCATCTGGATTAAAATTTCCAATCACTTCAGGTTGTTCCCCGTTTACAAGAGTGGTCAAAGGAGTACCGTCTGCCCGAACCACATAATTACCTGAATCATCCTTTTTCCAGCCCCAGGCCACCAAATCACCGTAGCTTCCCCCGGTTTTGATTTGCGGGCGCCCCCCGAAATCTATAAATCCGGCTTGGTACACCACTTCGAGGTCGTCACTGATCTCCACTACTTTGTTCTTGTTGAACGATATGTTGAAGTCCATATCCCATTTAAAATCATCTGTGAGTATCGGTGTGCTGTTGAGCACCAATTCTATACCACTGTTTTGGATGTTCCCAGCATTGATGTATTGGTTTTGATACCCAGTTCCACTAGGGAGGTTTATCAATAACAATTGGTTGAAGGCATTGCTTTTGTAGTATGTCAGATTGAAGCCTAGACGATTATTGATAAAGCGGCTTTCAAGACCAATTTCCCTGCTTCGTACAATTTCCGGTTTTAAATTGGGTAGTGGCAAGGTTGTGCTTCGGCTTAAATATCCGTTTCCGACTCCGGGTCGATAAGAATAGGAGCTGTTGAGCAAACCAAATTGCCCCCCGTTACCCACTTCGGCATAACTAAGGTATAGTTTAAGAAAGTCTATTTCCTCTGGCAGGGATAAAATATCCGAAAGGACCGCAGACCCTCCCAATGAATAATACTGGAAGGAATGTGGGGCCGGCAACCGGGAATCCCAATCATTTCTTAGACTTCCCTCAAGAAAAAGCTCATTTTTGTATGCCAAATTGAACTGCCCGAACAAAGAGTTCGTCCTTACCCTGTTTCCTTGCGAACTGCTCTGGGCATCAGTGGCGAAATTTATAGAAAATTTATTGGCAATGTTCAGACCGTCGGCAACACTCGAAATTTGGGCAAATTCACGATCTTGGTAAATAGCTCCCGCTTGGTAATTGATGACAAGGTTATCCACGATCTTGTTTTCTCCTTCCAAAAGTAGGTCCAGCCAAGTTTGGGTGTTGGTGGATTTTGACTGGGAATAATAACCTCCGGCACGTCGGGCCCAGGAAAATGTTCCTTGGTTCACCCTTGTCTCAACAGTTTGGAAAGACTTATCAAGGTTGGCCCTTCCGGTTATGCTCAACCAATCTACTGGCTTATATTTTAATGCAAGATACCCAACAACCTGATCATGCTTTTGGTCCCTTACATCATAATTGATTGCCCAATATGGGTTCCCATAGACATTGGATACTGTAGATGGCCAGGCCGCAGGAGTTACAATGCCCAGTGCGTCAAAGGTTTCATACTGTTTGGCGACCTCGTTGCTCAAGCTTCTTGGAATCTGGTATATGTCCAATACTGGAGTGTTACCTTCCCCAGTCCTGGGCATATTGTTTATCTCCCTATTAAAATAGGTTATCTTGGCATCGGTGGAAAGTTTTTCACTAATCGTGTTTGAAAATCTAAGGTTTATTGTGTGGCTTATCAAATCGTTTTCAGGAATGATCCCCTCAACCTTGCTATTGGTATAGGACAAATAACTTTGCATTTTTTCAGACCCACCTGAAACGCTGATGGAATTGTTCAGGCTGACACCTGTTCTAAAAAAATTACGGATATTATCCGATTGAGGACTGTAGATGGCATTTTCTCCAAGGTGGTTTGTATATTCCTGGCCTTGCATCAAAGCTCCCCAACTATCACCTACATTGGAATTGATCATTCCATTGCTTCCCTGACCATATTTATTTTGGACGTCAGGCAGTGCAAAAGGAGTTTCCAGAACAAGTCCAGAATTGACATCAACCCTAAATCCACCTCTGGAGCCTTTCTTGGTGGTAATGATAATCGCTCCATTACCTGCTTGACTACCATAAAGTGCAGCGGCCGAGGCACCGCGCAGCACGTTAACGGACTCAATATCATCTGGATTAATATTTGTGGCCAGCGTGTTGGGCACGCCATCCACAACGATCAGTGCACTGTTGTCTCCATCTATGGAACTATTTCCCCTCAAAACAACCCGGGCTCCACTGCCCACGCCACCAGAACTTTGAGTAATTACAACGTTGGCCACTTTACCTTGAAAACTGTTGATGATATTATTTGGGTCACGGACCTGAGTAAGCTCTTCAGCTTCAACGGTTTGCGTGGCATAAGATAGAGATCTTGCCTTTTTGCTTATCCCTAAGGCGGTAACAACGACTTGATCCAAGGCCTCCGCCTCGAATTCCATTTGAATGGTCATGAACGACTCTGAAGCTTGTACCGATTCTGTTTTATAGCCCAAATAGCTTACGACAATCAGGGATGAGGTACTTTCTACCGATAATTTAAAATTTCCTTCAAAGTCAGTGGTTGTCCCATTCTTGGTTCCTTCCTCAACAACCGAGGCTCCGGGTAGTGGATCGCCGTTTTCGTCCAGGACAACTCCTGAAACTGTTATTCCCTGATCTCCGGAAGATGAAGGCAAACCAATGGAGCTTGCGGTCATATAATGCATTCCAAATGTAATGCATAGATAGCACAAAAAATGTTTCATGGTATGGTTATTAATATTAACAATATGTTATCATTTTAGCAAATATATATAAATAATCACCATAAACAAATAAAACAAAATTAATTTTTTTCTTTTTGTTTGTTTTAAATATATTTGCTCATGTAATGATATGGGATATGTCGTGTAAAGGTCATGCGATCACCGATAAATGGGAGATGTATTTCGGTTAACGTTCACTAAATCAATGACTAATACTGATCGCCATATTTGGAATTGGTTACTTAAAAGTATACTGGAGAAAACAAAAGAATTGAGCTCCATTTTTTCAATGGTGTTGAAAAAGAAGTGTTTGGTTCATTTCAATCGGTCCCATGCCGAACCTAAAAAGCTATTTATGGAACACACATCAGATTATTGTACTGAAAGGGAAATTTTTCAACAGCCCTTGCTTTGGAAACAGGTATATAAGCACATCGATGGAATTAAAGATCAGATCTACCAATTCTTGGAGCCGATAATTGCACAACAAGATGTTCTTATTATCTTGACCGGGGCGGGATCTTCGGCTTTTATTGGCAATGCTGTCCAAGGAGTTATCCAAAAAGCCACTGAAAGAATCACAATGGCAATTCCATCAACAGATATTATAACCTTTCCCGATCATTACCTGTCATTGGACCGATCCATACTTTTGGTCTCCTTTGCACGGTCAGGCAATAGTCCTGAGAGTCTTGAGGTGCTACAAGTGGCAGAAAAGCACTGCAAAAAAGCACATCATTTGATTATTACCTGCAATGGACAGAGTGAACTGGCATCTGCAAATCCAAAATGTTTGTCCCTGTTTAAATTGATACTGCCAGAAACCACTAATGATCAGGGGTTGGCCATGACCGGTAGTTTTACTGCAATGCTACTTTCCATTCTGCTTGTCATGGTCCAAAGAACAAATGCCCATTCTTTCTCACTGTTGCAAAATGCCATTAATGATGGTGAAAAACTGTTGAACCAGTACAGCAACCTGGACAAATGGCTACAAAACCATAGAATAGAAAGGGCTGTCTTTCTTGGCTCAGGACCAATGTTGGGTGTGGCAAGGGAATGTCAGTTAAAGCTCCAAGAATTGACCAATGGAAAGGTCATTTGCAAATATGATTCTTTTTTGGGCTTTCGGCATGGACCTAGGGTGGTGATTAATGGTTTCACTTTAATTGTATACCTACTTTCCGATGACGATCATGCATTTAAGTATGAAAATGACCTTTTGAACAGCATTTATGAAACCGGTCCCAAAAATCCGGTAATAGTTTTTAATGCTAGACGAGAACATAGGGCCAAAACCTTTTTTCCTTTTGAATTAATGGAGAACAAGGCAAATCCATTCCATGTGCTGAGTGCCACATTGATTGGACAGCTGGTCGGTTTCTCTATGTCCTTAAATTTTAAACTCAATCCAGACAATCCCTCTCCAGAGGGCATCATATCTCGAACGGTACAAGGGGTTACCATCTATCCGAGATCAACATCTTGACTGGTTCCCATAAAATCCAATGAATGCATAACAATGAACAATCAATCGTCCAACAATTAAAATTAAAAAGATCCATTATGCGGTATTGCATAGGGTTTGTAAAGAAAAATGGAATGATTTAAATTAAAGGATGTTAAGAATTCCATGCCTGACATGGAAAAATCAAAAGTAGTATGCACAAACCTTATTATGATTTATTGGTCGTGGGGGAGTTGAATGTCGATTTGATCCTTAATCAAATCCAAGAATTCCCAGTAATCGGAAAAGAGATATTAGCGGAGGACATGTGCCTTACCATGGGCGGTTCTTCAGCAATCATGGCCTGTAATAGTGCTGTTAATGGCCTTGCCACCTTTTTTTGTGGCATTTTGGGCAAGGATTATTTTGGTAAGTACATTCTTCAGGAACTGAACAAGAAATCTGTTGATACCAGTTTCATTAAAGAAACGGACATAACCGATACGGGAATTACCGTAGCTATGAGCTATGACCAAGATCGTGCCAATGTAACCTATTTGGGCACTATGCCCCTTCTGTCGATGGAAGATATCCCATGGAACAGCATACAAGAATTCCGGCACCTTCACATCTCCAGTATTTTTATGCAAGAGAACCTATTGCCCGATATTTCCAATATATTTCAGGAGGCCAAAAAAGCTGGGGTGAGCACATCTTTGGATATGCAATGGGATCCCAGTGAAAAATGGGACCTTGACTTTAAGACCTGTCTGCCCCATGTGGACCTGTTCCTGCCTAATGAAGCTGAATTATTGGCACTTACCGGCACATCTTCATATTTGGACGCTATCGATGTAGTGCGTCCTTATGCCAATATAATAGCCCTTAAAAGAGGGATAAACGGCAGCATAGGTTTTGGCAAAGAAGGCCAAACCATTGAGCGGGCCACTTTCCATAATCCCGCTTTTGTCGATGGTATTGGAGCTGGAGATTCTTTTAATGCTGGTTTTATCAAGAAATTCTTGGAAGGAGGGACTTTGGAGGATTGTCTGGAAGAAGGAAACCTTATGGGGGCGGTAAGCACAATGGGCAAAGGGGGAACAGGTGCTTTCAAGGACAAGGAAACCCTCAGACAGAATATTGAAATACTCAAAAACAGTCAATGAGAACAGGTGAGACAATAAAAGAGATAATAACAAAGTATACCCAGAACAAAAGGGGGCTGTTGGCCACAAATTACTATAACTTAGAGACATTGCATGGCATATTAAGGGCAGCCAGTGATGCCAATGAACCTATAATACTACAACTCACCCAGAGCTCTTTGGAATATATGGGTCTTAAGCCTGCTTATGAATTGGGAAGGGCAAGTTTGGAACATTTTGGGGTGCAGGGCTGGATCCATTTGGATCATGGTGGTTCCTATACTTTGGCAGAGGCTTGTCTGAAAATTGGTTTTGACTCTGTGATGATAGATGGCAGTGAACTGCCTTTTACTGAAAATGTGGAATTGACCAAAAAGGTTGTTGCAATGGCCAAAAATTATGGTGCCCACGTGGAGGCCGAATTGGGTTATGTGGCCAAGTTGGGTCAGAAACAGAACGGAGAGGGTTTTACAAGACCTTCGGAGGCCAAACAATTTGTAGAGGAAACAGGAGTTGATGCCTTGGCCATAGCGGTGGGTTCTGCCCACGGTTTCTATGATAAGTTACCAGACCTCAAACATGGGCTGATCGCGGAAATTGCAGCGGTCACCCCAGCATCACTTGTGCTACATGGCAGCTCAGGTATTCCGGAAAATCAGGTACAGGAGGCGATAAGCCACGGGATTTGCAAAATAAATTTGGCAACAGAAATAAAGGATGCCTTTACAGGCGGCCTTAAGGATGCCTTGACCAATAACCGGGAGATTGATTTAAGAAAGATTTTTCCAATAGCGACCGATAAAGTCACCCAATTGGTCTCAAAAAAACTGGAAATGGTCAAAAACCTCCGAAGCGTTGCGTGAGTTTATAGCTCTTCATACCTCAAATTCCGTTGCCCTAAAAAGATCTTTCAGATAAATGTGATGTGTCTCTGAGAAATAAAATGATTTCGACCTATAATTCAGGAAGGATGCTAAAATAATAACGATGTATTTGGTTTGTTTGAGCGTACTATCATCTCTGAAGGGTCCATGTAAAATCCAATCATAATAGTTTCTAGAAAATAAATTTGATTTGGTGTAATGAGTATCATCTTACAAATACAAATGAAATTTATATTTTTCCGTATATTTACGTTTGTAAGTAAATACATCGTTATTTTTTCGTATGAACAAAACTGTTAAGAGAAGATCGGCTATTCTGTCCGAATTGGATAATAAAGGGGAAGTGAATGTCAAAGAGTTGAGTGAGCTCTTGAAAGTAAGTGAGGTCACCATAAGAAATGACCTTGATCATTTGGAAAAATCCAACCTTTTGATCAGGGCCCATGGTGGGGCCTTCAAAACAAACAATATAGCCCTAAGTGTTGCTGAAAAAAGGAATATAAACATTGAGGCCAAACGCAAAATAGGCAGGGCGGCGGTCTCTTTGATTAAGGAAGAGGACAGCATTATTCTGGATTCCGGTTCTACAACCCTTGAAATATCCAACCATTTGGGGTCGTTCAATAGGTTGACTGTTGTGTCCAATGCGCTTAATATCATCAACAACATTTCGCAGTATCAAAATTTAAAGGTGCTCATGCCTGGAGGTACACTCAATGAGCTTTCCATGTCATTTGTGGGGCCAATGGCCGAACGTAATCTTAGGCAGCTCTATTGTAACAAGCTTTTTTTGGGAGTGGATGGCATCAATCCGAGCCTAGGGGTTTTCACGCACCTTATTGAAGAGGCTTCTCTCAACCAGATTATGATAGATATCGCCGCAGAAATTATTGTGGTTGCCGATTCTTCGAAATTTAAAAGGGCAGGGCATGCCTTGATTTGCGGTTTGGACAAAGTGGACAAGCTCATCACCGATGATCAAATTGAAGAGGCATACAAGGAATTATTGGTCAAGAACAACGTGGAATTGATCATAGTTTGATTCTTCAAACTGAATTTTCACCCTACATTGTGGCCTGAGGCAATTCTTGATGACATTCTTATTTCGGCCAGGCACATTGCAACTGCTGAAATGATGGCCAAAAAAATGCCGATTAAAACAATGCTGGAAGGAATGGTTGTATAGATAGCCATGGAAATAACGGCGGTAAGTACAGGTGAAAGGGCGGTGGTCATTGGGGCTATAATGATTGCTTTGCCATATCGAAAAGCGTACACCAAACAAAGGATTCCTATGGCATTCAAAACATGGACGCCAAGAGCCAATACCATTCCAGAGCCTCCCCAATTGATGTCTTCATCAAAGTTGGTCATACCCATGCCTACCGGTATAAATAGCAATGATGAGAGAGTCATGTACAAAAAAATACTTTCAGCCCTCATGGTTTTGTTGGCAAACTTCATAACATACCCTTGTATGCCCCAAAAAAAGAGTGGAATCAGAACCAAGACCAACCATTGGTACCCATTTTGTTCAATTTCTCCAGAAGGAGATTGATAGGACATGAGCAAGATTGAAATTACAGCGAGTATTACTCCAATGCCACCAAGCTTGTTGGTGCGCTCACCCAGAAGAATTATGGCCATTAGTATGGTGATTACCGGCGTCAATGAAAGTATCGGAAAAGCAATGTAGGCCGGCACCTTTTCCAGGGCAATAAAGAGCACCAATTGTCCTGCAGCTCCAAGAATTCCGGTTAAACTACCCAAAAAAATGGAACGGGGGTCACGTTCAAATTTCCAATCAATATTGTTTAGGGCAACCAACGCCATGGGAATCATTGTGAAAGACCAAACCACATAACCAAGGGTGGCCGGAAAACCTTGCTTTTCGGGGATTTCAATTAGGGCGCCCCAAACGCCCAAGAACACAACATGCACAATAACATAAACAAGCCAATTTTTTATTTTCATCGTAAATTCTTCTAATTTGTTTAATGCGTTTAACAGCTATTTTTTCAAATGTTCATCGAACCATTGCAGCATGTTCCTGAATAAATCCAACTTGTTGTTGGGCCTTAGAGAGGGACGCCACCCATGGCCTTCACCTCGATAGAAGATCAACTTCGACTTCTTGCCACATTTAGCCAAAGCCCGATGGAATTCCTCGCTCTGTCCCAAGGGTACTTCATAATCGATCTCACCATGGAGGAGCAGTAGGGGCGTTTGCACATTTTTGATGTGTTTTAACGGAGATCTATCCCATAGAAGAGGATATTTGTTATAAATATCACCGTCAAAGTCGGCTTCTACCAAGGAATGAAAGATAGAAGTGCCACTAAAACTTATAAGGTTACTAATGCCGCCATCAGATACTGCTGCCTTAAACCTATTGGTCTGTGTAACGATCCAATTGGTCAGATAACCTCCATAGCTTTGTCCAGTAACCCCAAGTCTGTCCGCATCAATCCAAGGATGGCGTCCAATGCAATGATCCAGTCCCGACATAAGATCTTCATGGTCTTTTCCTCCCCAATCATTTCTGTTGCCCGCGGAAAAGGATTGGCCATAGCCACTGCTACCTCTTGGATTGATGCGCAATACTGCGTACCCTGCGGAGGCAAGTATCTGTACTCTGTCCTCAAATTCAAACCCAAACATATTGTGCGGCCCACCATGAATCACAAGAACAAGTGGACATTGTTGTCGATTTTTGAGGTCATTTGGCTTCGTTATCCAGCCTTGTATCTTTTCTCCGTCTTTTGCGAGAAACCAAAATTCCTCTGAATTGTGGTATTGGGGGGCAAGATGATCATTTTTAGAAAATGTAGAGAGATGGGAATGATTTTCATCTGACAGTCTGTGTTCCAGAATTTCTGGTGGTTGAGCTATCCCGCTACTGATGCAATGGATTACATTCTCTCTGTCATCCATGGTAAAATCATGAAGTCTATCATGGTGTTCAAATACTGAATATGGCGATTCCCCACCTGTCATTACCTTTAATATTGGGGTTCTTCCGTGGGATTCTACCATAAAAAAGAGGGATTTACCATCCGTGGACCATTCAAATTGCATCACTCGGCGGTCAACCTCTTGACTCAATACCCTTGCATTGTCCCCATTGCTCTCACAGGTATACAATTGGGTATCTTCCATGGTGCTGTCATTGGTGGCTAAAGCGTTCTCAATACCCAAATACGCAAGGTGATTTCCGCAAGGGGACCATTGTACATCCAAAATACAGGGAGTGGGCACGGGCAACCGTTCAGTGGACCTTTCATTTAGGTCAAGTACCCAAATCGATACATTCTGATTGAAATCGGCCTTTTCCGTTAAATTGCCTAAAAAGGCAATGGAACCTCCATCGGGTGACCATGTTAAATTATGGATATGTCCAGTGACCTTCGTCATCTGTTCCACTGATTCGGATTGAATATCATAGATGTAAATATCCATGGGCTCCTGCCCGGCGAACAAGGTTCTTCCCCTGCCCCCTTTGGTACGATAGAGGAGCCCCGTGCTCTCAATTTTTGGTTCCTGATCCATTTGGTTTGGCCCACTTGCCGATACAAAGGCAATGGAATTGGAATCAGGGGCCCATATCATTGATTGTTTTACAGTATGGTTGATGAAGTAGTGTGAGGGATAGACTGTGAAACATTTTTTTCTGGATTGGGTTTCCATACAATAGGTATATGCCTCGCCGTTCTCAGAAAGAAAGGACAAATACGCCCCATTTGGGGACCAACTAGGGTCCGTTCCCCGGCAAATTTCATGAAAACTTTTGTCGTTGGGTCCTTTCATCATAATCAGATGATCGTATTCATTGGAGGCCCAATTTGTGCATCGTACGCAGGCAGCCAAATATTCCCCTTTTGGATGGATTGCCATTTGTTGCACTTCGCAGAGCCCTAAAACATTCTTTATTTGTTTCGTGTAATTCATCTAGACAAAGATTAAACAATAATACACAAATATTTTTTTATATATACTTTCTTTTGTGTTTAATTCTGTGATAATTTGTTGTAAATAAGAAACAAAAAAGTCAAGCTTACTATTATTTAAAGATGTTTTTTCAAAGGACCGTGATGCCATCAATTTTGAACAAAAGATATGAGGTTCGGGGACGGTATCAAACAATTGTCTAATTATGAATTGAACCTTTACAAATTCATTCTTACTGTAAGATTGTCTGTATTAACATCAAATGACATATTTCAATATCGACGCTCAAAAAGCCATGGTCTATGATGCCATTGTCATAGATTTGGGAATAAGTGGGGGAGGAAAGGCCGAATCGTTGAGCACACATAGACCGTTCTAAGGCACATATGGATTCATGGGATTTTAAGTTCAGGGGGTGCAATCACTCTTGATGTAAGGGAAAACATTGCAAAATGAAGGATGCCGGTTTTCCTGGAGCTGCGGAGAATGATTTATTTGCCTACGATATGGGGAAAGGGCAAAAACGATGGTATCATGCCCCATGCCAGAATAAATGAGCATAGTTTAGCGGCCAATAAACAATTGAAAACAATCCACTATATCAAAACAATGGATGGTTCACAATGACCATCCTATCCACTTTAAGCACAAAAGAAGGGCTTTCCAACTTGGCAATTGCCGAATACTTGAACATTTCCACTAAAACCGCTTTGAGCAAAATGGCCAAGACCCATAAACTTCTTCGTGATTGTTTTGGTAAACAAGTATTGAGAATGTTTTTTATTGCTCAATCCTAAGTGGATGTACCCTTGAAGCAAAAGGTGTGTCAAGGAATACTTCCAATAGTTTCTGCTATAAGCGATACTGACATGGACTATTTTAACATGCGCACCATGTTTGGATCCCGATTCACAATGGCCTTGTTGTATAGCGCATCCAATCCCATTTGAACGCAAATGGCCACCTTGGCACCACTTACCACATTGGATTTGGGTATGCTGTTGTTCAAGATACTCCCCCTGAAGTCAACCAATGCCTGTTTGCTTGGATCCATATGGTTCACTTCAATGGGAATGCCATTGTCCTCGTCCCATTTGATGGTGGCCCCTGAAACGCCATCGACCTCGCCAACTTCCCGATTCTCCTTCTGTTTCTCTGGATAGAACCAAGCTTTGGTGTGATCTACGGTGATCGTGCCCTTGTCCCCGAACACCTTGATCAAATAGTTGTTCCTTGAATTGCTGGTCAGGCAGGTATATTTTGCGCGGACTCCATTAGGATAGGTATAGATCATGTGGACATTGTCAAAGGTTTCACGCCCATCCTTCCAATAGTCGATGCCTCCATCGCCCATTACCTGTAACGGCTCGGCTTCCAGCACCCAATTGGCAAAATCCAGTTGATGGGAACAAAGTTCTGCCAACAATCCCCCCGAAAACTCCCTGTACATGCGCCAATTGATCGCCCGCTCATATTCTGGGCTCGGGACCGGTCTACGCCAGTTTCCATTCCGGTTCCATTGACATTCAAGAGCGGTAATCTTTCCAATTTTCCCGTCCCGTATCAAATCGACCACATGGGTATACAATCGGGAACTATGGTATTGGTGACCGGTCTGGAAAATGTTTTTGGACGTCGATGCCTTCCCCACCAGGGACTTTATTGCGGGATATCCTTTCACCATGGTCTTTTCACAATACACGTGCTTTCCGGCATCCAAGGCGTCCAGCGCAATCTGGGCATGGCTGCTCAACGGGGTGGCGATCAATACGGCATCGATGTCCTTATCGTCAAGAAGTGATCGATAATCCTTGAACGCCTTAGCTTTGCCGTTGACCTGGGACAGCCCGCTTTCCAACCTAAAGGGCAGCACATCGCAACACCCGGCCACCCTAAGGCCCTGTATGTCGTTGATATGCGGGATGAGCCCTCCCCCCCTTGCGCCAGTGCCAATGATTCCCATGTTTACCACATCACTTTTAAATGGGGTTATTTTGGTTGGGTTCATAGTAGAAATCCCCGCTACTGCCATTCCGGCCTTGGTGACAAATTCCCTTCGTTTCATCTTTTGAAGTTTTGGTGAAAAAAATGATCAAAGTGTACCGCCTTCGCTGAAATAAATGAACATAGGCAAGCCACGATTAACAATTGAAAGGCATCTACTATTTCAAATAGAAGATGGTTTCAATTATCCGGCCATATTGGTCCACAAAGACTGTCTTATTCACACTGTTACTAATTTTCTTTTATTTCAACTACTACTTCTGAAGAAAGCTGGCTCGCAAGGTTCGTTACATAATCAGTGAAATGGGCAGGATCCTTAAAATTTGGATCCTGGCTCAGTTCCCAACCAGCTATACCATAATAACTTATTGATTCACCATTTTCCACTCTTAATTTTGCTAAATAGGAATCCGTGAGCTGACCCTCTTTGGGGGCAACCATATACCCATTATACCCTTTTTGGGGAACAATGATCGCGGTACCTAAAATCCATTTGCGATCATAGGTTAGGGAATCATGTTGAATAAGACAAACAAAATTTCCAACCTTAACTTCTTTCAATGATTTTCTGTTGTTAATATTGGAGAGCCCTACAAGTAATAAATCATCTTCCTTCAACCTTTCCAACCTAACCGTTTTTTTATACCCATAAATTCCGGGCCAAATCGAAGTTACTTCTTGTGCCTGGTAAACATGGCCAGAAGAAGAATTCCAATTCTGATAATCATAACTTAAAACAGAATTTACAGGTCCCGTGCCAACAATTTTAAAAATTGTCTTTTCAATATTACTAAGGGTGTCTTTGGATAGGATTCCCAATCTTTCAACTTTATTTCCGGAAAGCAGCGCGAATCCCCCCAGGCCTATGGAATTACCTACAGGAAAGATATCCCTCCCCCAATGATGCATAACGTGGTAATTGTCTTTTAATACACCAACACTATCCATGCCAACATTTTCTGGAGTAATTTCAGCTTTTTTCTTTCCAAAAATATCGGTGGCATTCCTACCATCCAAGTAATGCCTAAATCCAACTTTATCATTCTCCCAAGTAGGGCCATCCGTTTGGTATTTTTGAAATCCCAATGCTGCGGGAACTTGGTTTGCAAGTAATATCTCTTCATTGGCGGGCTTTGCAATTTCGTCTTTGCTTTCCCTCTTTCTAAATCTAACACTGGTTTTTAAGGGAAATTCCGGGATAGAGCTAACCCAAGAAAGCTGAACCGTTTTTTTTTCTTTGGCCTCTATGTTTATAACAAAGAAAAGCTGATCCCAAACCCCGTCGCCGTCAAGATCATTCACCTGTGATGGAATGGTGTCCTTTCCGCTGACTAAAAGTGGAAAAAGATTTAAATTGTTGTTTTTCTTGAGCGCTTCCCTAGCTATACATATGGCCCTATCAGTCAAAGTGATACTGGAAATGTTCGTTAGATTTAAGGTTTGTACCGCACCCGTATCCCTTTTACATCCCATAAAGAAAAAGAATACTCCTGAAAATGCCAATGATAATAGATTTTTGTGTCCTTTTGTAAAATATAAATCAGTCATGTCTATATGTATTGAAAGCTTTATTAAAAGTATAGTGTCGGGCAGCACTTAAAATTATCTTCGACTTTGAACGTTATCAAATTTCTTATTGGACGAACATATCTTGGTGCCTTTTGTCCTACTGAATGATGTTGACGTCCTATTTTTCACTTCGTGTGGCATCGTTCCATTTGTCGGTCCTGAATGATGGAGCGGGTAAAAGATTGGTGTCATAAAGAGTCCCAATTATCCAATTTCGCCAAGCATATCTGACCGCCACAGGATTGGGAACCATATTGCTTTTTACAAATACATTCCTTCGGTCTTCAATTTTGGCGTTGGCCGGGTAAAACACTTTATCCTCCCCTGCAATTTCAAAGCCAGTCAGCTCATCATACGAATACAACCCATTCTCGGCATTTTTAAATTTCAGGATTATGCCCCCATCTTTTAATTCTTGGGAGTCAAATACAGGAGAAGCACAATCTATTGATTTATACCCATAGGTCTGGTTAAGCGCATTGAACAATAACCTATCGGCGACTTCTTTTTTCTTGGCAGGGTGAATGGAATTTTCCTCTCCTATGTCCATGGAAATGGCAATTCCGGAATTTGGGATTATATCTAGACATTGCAATTGTGTCTCTCTTATAAACGCACTATTGTCGTACTCTTGAAACACCTCGTTGTCTCCATATTTATATGGGGCAATTTGCACATAATAAAATGGAAAATCACCTATTCCCCAGCGTGATCGCCAATCTTTTACCATGGCCGGAAAAAGTTTTTCATAATTTTCAGGTTCGTTGCGGTTGGATTCACCTTGATACCATAATGCACCTTTTATGGTATATGGAATCAATGGATTGATCATTGAGTTAAATAATGCCGTTGGGATATGGTTTGTCCCTTCTGTGATATCCACATTATTTAAATTGACTTCTTGAAAGGAGCTCAACACCTCTTTACTCATCCATGCCTGTACTGGACTTCCTCCCCAAGAGGTATGTATCAGACCTACCGGGCAATCCAGTATTTCCTGAAGTTGTTGTCCAAAGAAATAAGCTACGGCACTAAAGCTTGAAACGCTACCGGGAGAAGCCTGCTCCCAGCCATTGAATTTTTCAATGTCCCTTAATGGTGCCAGTGAGGCAGATCTTTCAACGTTGAAAAGACGTAAGTTGGCATTATTGGATTTTGCAATGGCCATAGCGGAACCAAATGTGGGTTGTCCATCATAGCCTTTTATGGGTTGTTCCATGTTGGATTGACCGGAACATAGCCAAACCTCCCCAAATAATATATTTTCTAATTTAAGATATGAGGATTCGCCACTGATCACTATGGATTGAGGGTCTTTGCTATTTGTCGTTTTCACCTCAATACGCCAATTACCTTCTTTGTCCGCTTGTATGTTAAGTGGACCATCCAACCATGAAGTATCTATGGCGATTTTCTCATTAGTATCAGCCCAGCCCCAAAGTACAATTGTGGTATTGCGTTGTAAAACCATATTTGATGATACAATAGCGGGAAGTATGATCTCTGCTTTAATTGATCCTGCAAATAGTAAAAAACATACTGCCATTAAGGAAATCAATCTAACTCTTCTCATTTTATCGACGCTTCGTTTTATTC
This sequence comes from Allomuricauda sp., assembly GCA_050303195.1. Lineage (GTDB taxonomy): Bacteria > Bacteroidota > Bacteroidia > Flavobacteriales > Flavobacteriaceae > Flagellimonas. The sequence goes on from JBNLBG010000025.1 coordinate 29,746, forward strand.
AAAAAAATAATTAAAAAATAATTAATTTATTTCATTATATGATTATTAAATAAAAATAGAGTCAATATATTATAGAAAGTAAAACTACAAAACTCTATATTTTTAAAAAGAAAACAATTAAACTAAATGCTTGATTTACTTTTGGATATTTTTTATTGTAAACCACCCACTTTGATCTAATCGCGATAAATTTAATCAATAAATAACAAATAAAAAGAAAAAATATATTTACATATAATTGCATTTACTTATTAAATTTTTATATTAGCAATGAAATATACCTAAAAAGACAATAAATATTCAAAACAAAATAGAGGTCATGCTTTTCTAAAATTTATCATCACTTCAATGACTGGTCTTGTTAAAAGTCAAGATTTGGGCTTTTAAATAGGTCGAATCGAATTGGAGTGCAAACTTGGGGCATAAAAAATTATTAATTCAAGTAACCTTTTATGAAGGGTAAAAAGGGTATCAATACCGCATATAGTATTAAAAAATTGGCTCTATTATTAGTGCTGTTTCCTGTATTTACCTATTCGTACAAAGACGAGAGCTATTACAGTACATGCTTTGGAATGACAAAGTTTTTTAGGGTGTTCACTCCTTTGGATTATGATTCTGAAAATGTGCACAAGAAGTATCCCGTTATTTATTTTTTCCACGGCTGTGGAGGTAGTTACAGAAAGAGTGGTGCCTACAGTTATCAATTTTTTGGGTTGACCCCTCCTGAAGCTAAAAATAGACCTCAAGATCCTGATTATGATTTTCCAAATAATGCAGACTTTGAAAATGAGGCAACGAACAAAGATGTAATCATTATTGCTGTGGATGGAAAAATTCCAGGAATGACCGGTTGTGGGGTGTACTTTCCATCGATGATGGATAATTGGGATGGCAATCGCTACAATTTTTCTAACTATATAAGAGAATTAATCAATGTGGTGGATGTTAGATACCACACTTTGGTAGGGCCGCAAAATCGTGCGGTATCAGGACTTTCAATGGGTGGACAAATGGCTACTTGGGTAGCGGCTACCAATCCCCACTTGTTCAGCAGTGCATCTGAATTTGGATATTCGCCCGAGTATTATAAGGTAGGTGAACCTGACTTTCTCACGACAATCGATGTTCGTCAACTTTGGAGAAATCTAAGTGGATTGCCATTTCGCCACTCTACCAATACCGAGGATTGGCTTAAATATTATACGTCACAATTGTATCTGACTTACTTGGGCGGTGGCTTTGAAAATGAATTCTACATGGCTGATTACTGCATGCACCATGCAGCAAGGGTCGATTTGCAATTCGATTTCCACAAGAAACATTTCTCACGATCAAAACAAAATCCTGATTGTTTCTCTTTTATTAATCTATATCCTGATTTTGAAGTGTGGGGATATGTAGTAAATAGCAAAAAGAAAGAGAAAGGATGGATCTACCTTCATGATGTGACCAATAATGGACTTGGTATTTATACCCGAGAGAGACTTCCATGGTCCAACTACCTCAGCAGTTTTGACATTACCGTAACAACCCCGGCCATCTACAAACCTTATCATACATATTTATTGTCCAGATACTCCTATAAAGAGGGTTCTGTTACCACCGAACCAATTGAAGCGGATGAAAAAGGGAAAATTGTAGTACGATCAACGGGAGGTTTAGGTGAAGAATTGGGTATTGTAGGGAAAGATCTTCAGCCTCCCGTAATCGTGCTTACCGATACCATTAACGAAAATCTATATTTAAATGACGGTGAAAGCAAGACGTTTTCGTTTGAAGTGGCAAATCTATCAACAACGGCCCAAACCGTTCAATTTAACATCTCCACTGAGAACAAAGATTTGATAGAAATAATCCAACAGCCCAAGGAAGTAACCATTCCAGCACTGAGCAAATTAAAAATCGATTCTTTTTTTACTGGCAAAGGCACTTTTTTACCTGATTATCATAATACTGGATTTATAAAGATCAATACAATAATCAATGGTGTTTACCAGAACCGGGAACACTATAGAAAAGTTGTGGTCAAAAATATTCTTCCTGTAACCACTAATTTTTCCATCAAAATTTTTGATGGAAAAACCGAGGAACTGAAGTTCTACCAATACCAATGGGATGGGTGGAACAACCCTTTCTCAATTGATTCCGTGACAGAAGGGAGTGGAAATGGAAATGGAAAGCCAGAGTTGGGAGAGGTGTTCTCAATTTGGATACAAACTCCTTCTCCATTGGATGACAAAGACACGGCAACTTGGCATCCGGCGATTCCCCTCACCGACAACTACAATTCTGATGTCTTTATTGATGAAATACGGGAGTGGTCGATGAATACTGGAAGACGTTGTTTGTCTGCTCAAATCAAACTTAATAGAAAGCCTACAAATTCAAACCCTGTAAGGATACCTATACAGGTGGAATTCTTGCAGGCAGAGGCTATGACGGGTGATTGCCATAGAAATACGGCGGATAAATTCGAATATGCCTTTTACGACCTTGTCTTAAGGTCAAATGGGTCATTTGAGTTGATGAATCCTGAGGAAATCCTATATCAAAATAATAATTGATTGTTCAACCTTTTAACTATTTATTATGAAAAAAAATTTACTTTCAATGCTTCCAAGTTACAAAAATGCCCAGTGGATATTGCCACTAATGGCCTTCTTATTTTGTACACAAATGAAGGCTCTTTCCAATCATCATGATGATGAATTGCCTCCTCCATCCGGTACCATCATCAATGTCTCGGATATGCAAGGTCTCCTAGATGCTATCATTTATGCCAATTCTATTGGAGATGTGGACATAATTTTGGAATCTGGAACCTATGAATATGATACTTCATATGTTGAGTGGATTACATACGGTTTAGGTTTGTTCAAAGATAACATTACGATAAGGAGTAAGACTGGCAATAGGGATGATGTAATAATCAAAGGAAAGGGCATGAACGGAAATATTAGTTCAATTTTCCAAATTTTCGCGGATAACATAACTATTGCCAATGTTACTTTGGGGTGGGTAAACACACACGCCATTCAGGTAAAAGGTGAATCGGACGCAGATAATTTTTTGGCCCATAACATCCGCTTTGTGGATACAAACCAACAAATGGTCAAAGTGTCGTACAGTACTGGAACACCGGACATAACAGGAGATAATGGGATCATTCGTTATTGCTCGTTTGAATATTCCGCCGGAATTGGCCCGCAATGGTATATAGGCGGAATAGACTGCCATGGGGGAAAAAATTGGATCGTTAAGGATAATGTGTTTAGGGATATAGTAAGTCCAGAAAACAGTTTGGCCGAACATGCGATTCATTTTTGGAACAATGCCGAAAACACATTAGTGGAAGGGAACCGGATCATCAATTGTGACAGGGGAATAGGTTTTGGGCTTGGCAATCTCGGTCATGGAACTGGAATTATAAAGAACAATATGGTCCATACCACTAGGGATATAGGTATTGGTTTGGAGAATGCCAATGGTGTCAAAGTCTATAATAATACGGTTGTGAGTGAAAACTACCCGTTCTCAATAGAATATCGATTCGCGGGCACAAATGCTGTCATAAAAAACAATCTCTGCAATGCCGCTATTGAGCTAAGAAATGATGCTACTGGGGAACTGTCTTCCAATATTGAAGGTTTTCCAACCACCGGTTTTATAGATTTTGAAGCAAATGATTTTCATTTGAAAAATAGCAAAGAGAATAGAGAATTGTTAGTGGATAAGGGGGAGAGCTTAGCTGAGGTCTTGGTTGATTTTGACAAACAAAAAAGACCCTTTGGCAAAGGATATGATATAGGGGCGGATGAGCTGGTAAAGTCCGTAAAGAGAATACAGGTGACACCAACGGTTTTATACCTGAAACCTAACGAAAGTCAACAACTAAGGGTTAAAATACTACCCTTTGATGTGTACAATGAAGGTGTGACCTGGACTTCAAGTGATACGTTGGTGGCTGTTGTCGACCAAAATGGAAAGGTAAAAGCGATATCTTCTGGAAATGCTTTAATCACTGCTACCACCATCGATGGGAGTTTTACCGACCAATGTAATGTATATGTCAAAGGTCATAATAAATTGGTAAATGGAAATATAAAGGTGTTCCCAGTTCCTTTAAAAAATGAAGATCTTAACATTGAACTTGGCACTTCAAGTCATTCAAGAATAACTATTCAATCTTTATTTGGTCAAAAATTAATTTACACAGCTGAAGTCACTACAAAAAGTGTCATAATTCCTAGACAACTATTTAATGAGGGGCTATATGTCATTAGCATATCACAGGGAGGAGTGTTGACTCAAAAAACAATAGTTGTTGAATAACCCAGTCGTCATTCATGCTAATGATTATCAATCAATTAGACATTAATTAATTTAAGTTTATGAAAACAGCAAAATTGTATTTGGTCTTTTTTTTCTTATCCAATTTAGTTCCGGTTTTGGGTCAATCCGTCCATCCCGATCCAAGGTTTAACATAGAAAAAGTAATGAGAAGTGTGGCAAGTAAGGTGATAGACGACACCTCTTTTGAAATTGTCAACAAGGAGACCAATGAATCCTATAAAAATTCTGAAAATCTTCCCATCACTAGTTCTTATATAGTTAAAAGCCCTTACAACGAATGGAGATACTACAATGGTGTTTTGAACATTGCATTTCTAAAATTAGCGGAAACTTTTAAAGATGAGCAATATAAGGAGTACGTAAAAAAGAATGTGAGCTTCGGTTTTGATCATGATAACTATTTTAGGAAGCAATATGAAGCTGGCGTTTGTGGGGATGGTATGAGTCAAAAATTCCGATTAAACATGTTGGACGATTGTGGAGCCATAGGTGCTGGAATT